>CAZOBK010000044.1:0-31435 GCA_964578115.1 uncultured Roseicyclus sp. | reverse complement strand
GGGACAGCCATACTGCCCTTGGTGAGACTGGTTCGAATCCGTCTGGCAGCACCGCGCCATGCCATCCCAGATCCGGCGATGCACATGCATCTTGCCCGGGCCGGCGCTGGTATGACCTTCATCGCGGCCTGGGTTCAAAGCGTCTTTCCTGAACTGCAGCGGGTGCCGGGCACCGACCTTGACCAGAGCCGGTCGACCTGGGTGCTGATGCACGGCGACCTGCGCCGGGTGCAGCGGGTCCGGCTATTCGTCGATTTCCTCTACGAAAGCTTGCTGGAGCGGCGCGCGGATTTCATCGGGGTCTGATTTAACAATCGCCGCAACCAGATCGGTATCAGTGTGGTTATGACGGTAAGTATGGCAACTGACGTCAAAGCTGATTTCAGAATCGTCGCTGTGCTTGTGGCGTTGATCAGTGAAGGGTCTGATGCCGGTCCAGCCAGCAGCATCAGGCTTATCCCGAGGTTTTCCAGATAGTCGAAGGCCGCGGCCAAGATTGCGAAATGTCCGCCGATCCGGGTCATCAGTGTCGGCCCGAACTTTGCGGCTCGCCATCGCAGCGCCGATATCAGAGTTAGCGCCAGCAGTGCCGGGTAGAGCGTATCGAGAGGAATTTGCCGCGTGAGATAGTACTGGCGTCCAGCCTCACCGAGCGCTTCCAGCAGAAGCGCGGCGTCGGCCTGTGAATACCCTGCGGGTCGCAGATCGAACGGCAGCACCAAAGCTAGATCGCTCAGATATCTGAGCGGTCCCAGCACCATGACGAGATAAATGATCATGGCGCCCAGCCCGAACAGGATTGCAGCCTTGCCGTTGTTTTCGGTTTTCATGTGAAGAACTCCTCTCGCGTTTGGGATATGTGTGCTTGGTAGGAGCGCTTTGCGTTCCAGGCATTTTCATTTGTTAACGGAAGGTGAGAAATGGAGATCGCAAGCCGCTTCCAACGGGACCGACGAATTTTCGGCGATCTGGCCGCCGCCGATGCACGTGCCCTAGCCGAGGCGTTCAAGGCGAATGTACGTCCGAAGACTGACTTCCTCGCGCGGCAGGGTGAGCCAGATGCGATGGAGTACATCCTTTTGTCGGGAAAGGTGGTCAGTCTGATCGGTGACGCCGATGGGCGCGAAGTGTGTGTTGGCTTTTATGTCGGACCGTGTGTGATCACGCCCAACCTGGCGCGCGCCGCCGACGGCAAATCTCTGGTCAGTCTCAGGCTGGAGTCGGATGGGCAGGCCGCTTCGGTATCGGCTGTGGCACTTCTGGAACTGATGCGAGTTTCGTCAGCGATTGAGGCATGGGCCAATGCCGTCCTGCGCGATGAACTTGCACGAAAGACGGCCCGGGAATGGAGCCTCGCCGCACTCAAGGCGAAAGAGCGGCTGGAGTGGTTTCGTGGCTCCTATCCAGACTACGAAGCCCTATTCAAACACAGTCAGATATCGTCTTTCTTGGGAATGACCCCTGTGACGCTGAGCCGACTGCGACATTCGGGAAGTCTATAGGAAATAATTTAATTACAAATACTTAAGGAGCAGAGAAGGTTCGAATCTGGTCTCCCTCTCCCCTATCTTTTGATAAAATACTTCCGAAAGCGATATGCCACGTGAAATTATGGCGTAGGCGGTCCTGCGGATCTTGAATTGGTTTCGGGATAATTTATTTCCGCCATGACGGCGCTAGCTAGGGTATCCTCCCCAGCCAAATCTTGTTCGTTTTCGGACACTCGATTTTGGAGTCATGCTGATGTCGTGTGATTATGGTAAGTCGTGGCTTCGCCATAGGGCGAATGTGCCAAGGATTACCCCTTTAGAAGCCGAAGTAATCCGCAGGCTTTATTCAACCGAAAGTTTTTCACGTCTGTCGAAGGGCACGGATCAGGCCGCTGACCCCGAACTGCCTGACTGTATGATTGCCCCGCTTTCCTTGCCGCCCTTAAAGGATGTCCATAATGGCGACGAGGCTTTCGTAACGATCGTCTCCGGCGTATCGCAATCCGGCGCCATGCTGGTGATGCGGATGCTGATGGCGGGAGGGATGGAGGCGCTGGTCGACGAGCATGATACATCCAAGGCTGATCCTGCGGAACTTTGTTTGGACTACGCCAAGGTTCACGCCCTCTTCGAGGCGAACGACTGGCTGGACGAAGCTCGGGGCAAGGTTGTGCTGGTGACGCCGTCGTTGATTCCGGCCCTGCCGCAAGCCTACCACTACCGGGTGGTGATGGCATTGCAGGATACCGGGCAGGCCATAGGGTGGCATGTGCATGATGTGGGCCATCTCGGACAGGAGGATGCGCCGGATCATGATGATCTGGCGTCGGAGAACCTGCGACAGTTGCGATCTGCGGGGGATGCGCTGGATGCGCACGAGGTGCCGGTCCTGTTTCTCAGTGAAGAGGATGTAAAATTGCACCCAAGCAGACATGCAGATCGACTGACATCATTTCTTGACGTGGAGCTCGATCTGCGGGCGATGGCTGGCGTCGTGGGTGCGGACCGTAACGGGGCCTAGGCGGACGATGACCCACGGCATGGCGGAGCGGTCTTATGCGGCTGGTCTGCGACACGCGGTTCTGGCGTCGCGCAATACGTAACGCATTCGGAGCGGCTGGCCTTGCTGCGCACGGCGCGTGAAGGCCGGATCTTCCTCCCCCCGGCCAGGCGTATCTCACGGACTCTGCGACAGGCACGGGCAGCGCGATGTCGGCGGTCGGGACTGCATCGCGGATCTGAAGCTCTGCGACCCGGCGATCAAAATTGTGAGCCATGACGCTCTGCCTATAACTCAGAGCTGGCGATCAGCTGGTTCAGTGGCCACCAAGAGCCTCGGTGGGGAATGACCACGACCAAAGTCTTCCGGCGCCTCCCCGACCAGACGGTCGGGGGGGCGCGAGGCTTTTGCGCCCGAGTCTGTCGTCCGCCTTGGCTCGAAGAAAGGGACACAGCGTCTGAAAATCTCTCCGTGCCTTGTTTGGCGATTCGTCAGATTCGCAATGAGAGGCGTCAGCTTGCATCATTGTTTCCTTATCAAAAACAGAGGGAGGGCAAAAAAAAACAGTGTAGCGCAATGCTAAGACGCCGATAGGTTATAGGCATGGCTATAAGGTCTAGTATACAAAAGTTAATACTAAAAATACTTTGGATATAAAAAAGTAACATTTGTCCAATTTCGGCGGCGCGATCCTCCCGGTACAAAAATTACACATTGTGGCGAGATCTCGACGCCGCTTTGGAGTGACACATCGAAACAAGGGAAAGACCCAATGTATAATTTCTTTAAGCGCTTTCTGAAGAACGACAGTGGCGCCACGGCAATTGAATACGGGCTGATCGCTGGTGCGATCGCGGTGGCTATCGCAGGCGTTGCAACCACGATTGGTGCTGACGTGCTGGCCGAATTCAATGCGGTATCGACTGCATTGCAGGCCAACGACTCCTAAATACGGTTGATGGGCGGGGCGAGGCATCCCCGCCCATCTCTGCATTTTATTTTCTGTTTTTCACCTCCAGTCTGATCTTTTTATCAAGTCCCAAATAATCAGATTGCAAACAAACCTTCGCAAGCAGCGCGAAGCTGACGGCGTAGGATATGTCGCGGGATAGTCGCGTGTTTGGAAAAAAAAGATATGCACCACCCCTGGACGAGCGGCTTGTTGGGCCTTTCGCGCGCGACCGCGTCGCGGAAGAGGTAACGCCGTTCATTATCAGCGGCAGCGCCGGCGATGCCGCTGCGCCGGCAATCGACGCGCGGTTCCGGGACATGAAGGCCGCGGCTTTCGGTCGGCTCATCGAGCTGCTGGACCCCAGTGAACTGCTACGCCTCGATGTGGACCAGGGCCGGGCACTGCTGGCACGACTGATCAGCGAGGTCATAACCGGCGACCGGATGCAGGTCTCGGCAGCGGAAGAGCGTGCTCTTCTCGACGAGATCGCCGACGACATGCTGGGCTATGGCCCGCTCGAACGTCTGCTGACCGATCCCGAGATTTCGGAGATCATGGTCAACGGCATGCGTCCGATCCATGTCGAGCGTAATGGGCTGCTGTCCCGCAGCGCGGTGCAGTTCGAAGACGACGAACAGCTTCTTAACGTGTGTCAGCGTATCGTGAACCTTGTTGGTCGTCGCGTGGACGAGGCAAGCCCGATCTGCGACGCGCGTTTGCAGGACGGGTCTCGCGTTAACGTCGTGCTGCCGCCCATCGCGCTGGACGGACCTGTTCTGACGATCCGGCGCTTCCGCCGCGAGCGCATCACCCTCGACGAGATGCAGGCAAGTGGCGCAATTGCCCCCGTGGGTGCGGAGCTATTGAGAGTCATCGCGGCCTCGCGCTGCAACGTGATGATCGTTGGCGGCACCGGCTCTGGCAAGACCACGCTGCTGAACGTCCTGAGCGCTCAGGCCGACGGCGCGGAGCGTATCGTGACCTGCGAAGACACCGCCGAGCTGCAACTCGAACAGCCGCATGTCGTGCGCATGGAAACTCGACCGGCAAACATAGAGGGGCAGGGCGAGGTCACCATGCGCGACCTCGTACGCAACGCGCTGCGAATGCGTCCCGACCGCATCATCGTGGGCGAAGTGCGTGGCGCCGAGGCCTTCGATCTGATGCAGGCGATGAGCACCGGCCACAACGGCTCGATGGGCACCTTGCATGCCAACTCTCCCGAAGAGGCCGTCATTCGCATGACCTCGCTCGTCACGATGGGCTACCCGTCGCTCCAGCCGGACGTGATCCGCGCCATGTTCGCCTCCGCCGTGGACATCCTCGTGCAGGTCGAAAGACTGCGCGACGGTACGCGCAAGATCACTCGCATCAGCGAGGTCGAGGTGTCCGATGACGGCGAGATCCGCCTGCGACCACTTCTGCGCTTCGAGGTGGGGACCGACGACCCGAACTCGGCTGAGTGGCAGGGTGGCGTGCACCGTCTGATCTCAGCCCCCACGGAAAAGTTCACGGCCCGTGCCCGGTATTCCGGCGAAAGCGATCGCCTGGCGCATCTGTTGAAGCAGCTCGTGGAGGATCGTACCGCCGGATCTCGCGACGATCGGGTCTCGATATGACCCGATTGACCGAACCCGCCACCCTCCTTCTCTTCTTGTTCATCGCCGCGGTTGCGGCATTGGCGCTGACGTGGCGTGCGGAGCGGCGGAAGGCAACCCGCCGTATCGGCACGGTGGTCGAGGCCGCGCGGGTCCGCTCTGAGACGGGGGCGGATGACGATACCGCAAGGGTCTTGCGGACGAGATTGCGGTCACGCTCGGCGCTCGCCAAGCGGCTGAGCGATTTCCTGATCGCTGCGGGCTATCGCGGTACCTCTGCGCAGTTCGTCCGAATCCGTGCGGTGGTCGCCATCGCCATCGGCTACGCCCTGGCGCTTGTCAGCCCGCTGGGCTGGGTGTCCTTCGCTGTGGCAGGGTTGCTGGTCGCGGGCGCATCATACCTTGCCGGAGCGCGTGCCATCCAAAAGCGCATGCGTATTTTGGACGTCGAGTTCCCGGGTGCCATCGACATCATGGTGCGCGGCATCCGGACCGGGATGCCGCTGATCGAAAGCATGCGCGTCGTTGCGGCTGAGGGGCATCCAATCATCGCCAAGGAATTCCAGAAACTGATCGACGAACTGGCCCTCGGCGTGGCGTTTGGCGATGCTGTGCAGCGCATGGTGCCCCGCATTCCGATCTCCGACATCGAGTTCTTCGCGGTTGTTCTCGGACTTCAGGCCGAGTCCGGCGGCTCCGTGGCCGACACGCTGCAATCGGCTGCCGAAACTATGCGCAACCGTCGAGAGCTTCGCAACAAGGTCTCGATCATGAGCCGGGAGGCGCGAAGCTCTGCGGCGATCATCGGATCGTTGCCGATCATCGTCAGCGCGGTCATGGCGTTCACCAGCCCCGACTATATCGGCCTGCTGCTGACGACGTCCATGGGCAACATCGTGGCGCTCGCGGCGCTGATCTGGGCGGGCGCCGGCATTCTCGTGATGCGCGCCATGATCAATTTCGAGATTTGAAGGCGGGGAGCGGAGCATGACTGACAAATCCCTGCTTGTCCCTGCATTGACGGTTGTCTCGTTGAGCGCGTCCGTCCTGTTCTTGCTCGCGCCGCGCCTGCTGGTGCGGGTCAGGGGGCGCCGCGTGATCCGGGTTCACACCGAAGGCCGACAGCGGTCCGGGGTGCGCAGCATGTCGACCTGGCGACCGATCGACGCCCTGTTGTCAGCACTGCTCCGGAATTTCGATATATCGGCTCAGACCTTCGAGCGCCGAGTTTACATCATCCGCAGGCTGCGCCGAGCAGGCATAGCTCAGGGACGGGCCAACATCTTTGTCCTTGCCCAGGTCTTGTCGCCGATCGCGTTCGGGGCCGTAAGCTGGTTCTTCATCGACACGCTCTATGGATTGAGCCTTTGGCAGACCTTCGCCTTCGCCTTCTCTGCGGCCGTGTTGGGCTATTGGATGCCGGAGCTGTGGCTCACCAACACGATCGAGCGGCGGAAGATGCGCATTCGCCGCCATTGGCCAGACGCGCTCGACCTTCTGCAGATATGCGTGCGGTCGGGCATGGGGCTCGAACCTGCACTGACCAAGGTGGCGCGGGAATTGCGCTTCGCGGCGCCCGACATTTGCGACGAGTTCCTCCTTACCGTGTCAGAATTGAACTACCTTCAGAGCCGCCGGGCAGCGCTCGAGAACCTCGCCGACCGCACCAACCTCTCGGCGGTGCGCGAGGTGGTGACAGCGCTGATTCAGACGCAGAAATACGGTTCGTCGATCGCTGCCACACTTCAGGTGCTCGCAAAGGAAAACCGAGCGCAAAGGTTCAGCGCCGCGGAAAAGCAGGCGGCGGCGCTGCCGCCGCGGCTCACCGTCCCTATGGTGGTCTTTTTCCTTCCGGCGCTTTTTGCGGTGATCATCGCGCCTGCCTTCATCAACTTCGCGAGTTAGAGACCATGACGTTGCTATCCCGCATATCAGGACCCGTTATTGCCGCGCGACTGGCCGAGTGTGCGCGTGACGAAGCCGGTGCCGTATCGGTCTTCTACATCCTCTCCTTCCCGCTTGTGATCGCCGGTTTGGCTTTCGCCACCGAGACGGGCTACTGGCTGTCCGAGCAGCGCCGCGTGCAGAACGTGGTCGATGCCGCGGCCTATTCGGTGGGGATCAACGCGGCTCAGCGTGGCTTCGACTGTTTCGAATTGCGCAATGACGGTGACGCTTGGCAGGACCTCGAAGAAACCGCGCGCCGCATCGCCAATGAAAGCGGGCTGCCACAGAACCGTACCTCCGTGACGGTCAGCTGTCGGCAAGAAAACCAGGTTAGCGTCGAGATGGACCGCTCGATCCCGCTTTTCCTGCTGAGCGCGCTCGCATTTATCGACGACGACTCGTCGACCGGCTTGTCGATCCGCCCGCAGGCCCGCGCTGTCGTCGAATTGGCCCCTGGCGATCAAGCCGGCGGCGCCGGTAATGGCGACGGTGGGCCGGAACTGGTTTGCATTCATGCGCTGACCCGCCAGGGCAGAGGCCTGATGGTTCGAGAAGAGACCGAGATCAGAGTGCCAGGTTGCCGAATCCAGGTCGACTCGGGAGCCAACAACTCGTTCGATCTGCGGGATGAGTCAGTGGTCGAGGCTGCCTGCGTCACCACGCGTGGCAGGGTCAGGCTGGGGGAGGAGGTGGATCTCGATGACCTTGGCCCGGCCGGTTCCGGATGCGAGAACATCCGTGAGCGTACAGAGCCTGAACCGCTCCCCCCGCGTCTGGCGAACCTCCAAACGCTGGAAGGCATCGACGATCTGCCCAACGACAGGCTTCGCGGGTCCGAAGCCAAAGGACGCAACAGCTTTGTCTCACCCACCCGGCAGCACGCGGGCAGCAACCTTGCCGTGAGGCGCTTTCAGAATCTGACCTTGGGTAAGCGCTGGGATAGCTGGGGGCAGAGATGGACATTCTCGCCCGGGCTGTACGTTGTCGAGGGCAACCTCACGATACGGGCCGGCGTCCGGGTCACGCTGGAGGATGGCGCCGCATTCGTTCTGCTCAACGGTGCCTCGATTGACATTCACCAGGAGGCACGGGTCGATTTCGGCACCGGCATTGGCCCTGATCAGTGTGATCCCGCGCCGTGTCCCTGGGAGGGGCTGGTCCTGTTCTCAATGGGGGACAGCGGAGACAGCGGCTGGCAGGACTTTCATGCCAACAGGCTCGACGGGGTCGTGTTTCTTCCCGATCACAGCCTGAGAACGGCAAGATGGGATGACGGGTCTCTGGGTGAGGGCTGCTTCGCCATCCTGGCGAACCGGTTCGATCTTCGTCAGGAAACCGAGGTCGAGATCTCGTGTGGCGAGGAAGAACGCCTGAGACTTTGCAGGCAACTGGGCTTCGAAACATGCGGCGATAGTGCCGACGACAGCGACAGCGGCACTCGCGTGGTGATCGTCGAGTGACCGCCCCGACGCCGACCAACCGACGGATTGTAAGGGAAGAGTGAACATGATCCGATCGATACTCCTTGTGATCGCACTTCTGTCAGGTGGCGGGGCGTTCGTGCTTACGATGCACAGCCCGGCAACCTCGGCCCCCGAAACCTCCGTCGCCCCCGAGGCGCTGGACGGTGCCGAGGGCCAACAACAAACCGAGATCGTCGAACCGCCGGTGGTCGAAACCGCGGAAGTGCTTTCGGTGGTGCGCGACATCGCGGAAGGCGATGAGCTTCGGCCAAGCGACTTCACCTGGATCGACTGGCCAAGCGAGTTCTTGATCTCCGGCTTTATCGAACGCGAGGACGAGCCCGACGCCGTTATCGATTTGGCAGGCACCGTCGCCGGCTTCGATCTCGCGGAGGGAGAACCCGTGCTGGGAAATGCCTTCGAGTCATCTTTCGTGAGCGACGACACGGGTGCATTTGTCGCCGCCATCCGGCAGATCGGCCCGGGAATGCGGCCCGTGTCCCTCCCTGTCGAACTCGCCCGGCCGCTAGACGCCATCCTGCGTCCCGGCGACCGGGTCGACCTGGTGCATGTGTATTTCCCCGACGACTCCGACGTGCCGGTCAGCCGGATTCTCGTGCCGGACGTCCGGCTCCTGGCCAGCGACCCGGTCACGGATGACGATGCGGCCGACCTGCGCAGCGACGCGTTGCACAACGTGGTGCTGTCCTTGTCGGTGCGTGATGCGACCGAGGTCCTCGGCGCCACGCAGGTCGGATCGATGTCGCTTCTGCTGCGCGCGCCGGACGACACCGAGCATCCTGACCTTCAGGCACCCGTGTACCAGCTGGCGCAAGATATTGCTTCCGGCCGGCGCGCTTTCGTGCTGTCCGGGGTCGATCTTGCCGCGACTGCCCAGGTGCAGTCCGGTGACCGCGTCGACATCATCTTCAACCCCGGCCCGGAGGACGATCTGTGGCCGTCCAGCCGGGCGTTGGTAAGCAATGTTCGCGTGATCAGTCTCGCGGTCGGCCCTAGTGCCGCCGAGGCGGAGCATGCGCCCGCGTCCGACCGCGTCACGCTTGAACTGGACCCGGCCGGCGTCGAGGCCGTGACCACGGCGCTGCAGCGCGGCCAAGTCTCGATCAGTCTGCGTCCAGGCAGCGAAGCGGACGCCCGGTATCAGGTGCATATGCTGCCGGGGCCCGCCGAACAGGTGCGCGTCCGCCGGGCTGGTGAACTGCAAGCGATCTCATCGGGAACACTGCAATGAAGGATATCACGAGCCTGAACGGCATCGCGAGCGAAATGGCGTCAGCGGTGCCGCAATGGAACGGGGTGCGCCTGCCCCCGTTCGAGGTGCTCGCCATGGCTAAAACCGACCACCTGATCGACTTGCTGCGCGATGCGCAAAAACATCCGGCCTGTGGGCGGATGACGTGGCGCTACCGGCAGCAAGGCCTCGATCAAATCGACCGGCAGGTGCAAGAAAAGAACGCGCCCGACATCCTGATTGTAGAGGCTGACGTCTCGCCCGAAGCGCTGATCCATCAGCTGACGGATCTGTCTCTCATTCTCGACGAACGCACCCGCGTCATCCTGATCACCGCGCAGGAACGGATCGATCCAAGGGTAATGCGTGACGTCTTCAAGCTCGGCGTGAGCGAGTTCCTGTTTCCGCCCTTCGACGCGCAGGAGGTGGTCGATGCGCTCGGATCGGTCCACGCGGATATCGGCGACGCGCGGCAGGGCCGCCTGACGGCCTTTCTTGGCGTGCGCGGCGGCGTCGGTTCGTCCATCACCGCTCAGAACACGGCCGTCGCGGTATCGCAATTCTCACACTCCGAGGTCATCCTTGCCGATCTCGACCAGCAGAACGGCACGGTAGCGCTAAACTTCGACAAGATCGACTCCTACACCCTCACGGATGTGATCCGGCGCCGCAGCCCGATCGACGATGTGCTGATGGAGCGTCTCCTGGTGAGCGTCAACGAGCGGCTGAAACTCTTGCTGGTCGAACCGAGCTTCGAGAACTCGCCACACCTCACGGCGCCAGCGCTCAAATCGATCATCGACCTCGCCGACAAACGCGGCCGACACCTTTTCTTCGACATGCCCTCGGTCTGGAACTCCCGCACGCGCAAAACGCTGACGCACGCGGACCACCTGGTTGTCACCGCCGAAGCAACGCTCGGGTCGCTTCTGAGCGCAAAGAGGGTCTTCGAAGGCCTACGCAGCATCGTCGGGACCAGCCGGGATGTCACGCTGGTGTTGAACAAATCAGGACTGCACCGCGGCAACACGGTGCCCGACCGGGACTTCATGGAAGTTCTGAACCTTGCACCCGAGCAGGTCTTCAAAGTGCCCGCCGACCTGGCCAGGTTCACCAACGCGCAGCTTTCCGGCAGCAGCATCGTCCAGTTTGAGGAAGGCTGCGCCGCGAGTCAGGCGCTTATCTCGCTCGCGGAACGGGTTCACAACGGTCTGGCATATGGCAAGAACCTGGCGCTGCATCGGCGCGTCGCCAAGAAAATCGCACAATGGTGGTGACATGACCCGTTCATGGAAAGCGCGCCGGTTTGCGTCACGGACCCTGCGCACGTTCGGTCCAGATAGCCGTGGTAGCGTCGCGGTCGAGTTCGGCCTGTTTTCGGCCGTGCTCGCGCCGGTCCTGGTGCTTGCCGTGGACCTTGGATTCCTGCTGCGTGAACGCATCGCGATGGATCACACCGTCCGGGCAGGCGTATTCGCCGCAACTCGGGAAGGATCGACCACGACAAGCGTCGAGGACGCCATGCGCGCCGCCTTCGACGGTCAGGGAAGGGAACGCGTCTCTATCGCGGCTCTTTCGGTGGCGGAGTACTGCTTTTGCCCGGAGGAACCGGAGAACGATGTCAGTTGCAACACGTCCTGCGCGGCTGGCGGAGTGGTCGGCGCCTATACGATCACGCTCTCCCTTGCGCATGACGGCATACTCCTGCCCCCTGGCGCTCCGTCCGACCTGGGCATGCTCAACTCTCGGGTCCGTGTCGAATTCCCGATCTGGGCCCGGTAGAATGCGCCAGATGCCCGCGAAACCCCTGCTCCGTGTTCGGTGCGCGCTTCGCCACTTCCTGCGTGAGACAGACGGCGCTGTCACGGTCGAGTTCGCGCTCGTCTTCGGTATCCTCGTTCTTTTTGTCTTCGGTGCGTTCGAATTCGGGCGCGCGATCTATTTCGGCAACGCGCTCGAGTTCCTGACTGACAAGGCTGCGCGGTCTTCCATCCTCGCGACCGATTGCGTGTTGTCGCAGAACGAAATAGCACGTCTTCGTAACAATACGTTCGGCGTCACCGGGGGCGCCTTCGACATTACGCCCTCAAGCGCTGTCAACGGCTATGTCCTGCAGCTCGGCTACAGTTTCGAACTCTTGGTGCCGATCTATGGCGATCGAGTCATTGCCGTGACCGCGACCCGCGACCTGAGCCAATTCTGCAGCGAAGAATGAACCCAGCCGATGGCCGCGACACCCCGTATCGACAGTAAGCGAAATACGCCCGACAGGGATGTTCTTCGCGCCGAAAACAGGGGCGCTGCGCAACTGCTGCACGGTTTCTCGACCCAAGCCTCAGCGTGGACAATGCCGCGTTATGCCGTCGGGCAGTGTTACAGCGTCGCCTTCCGATCAGCCGCGACCCGTACAACCAACTCGCATACGACGTATTCGGCATGAGTGAGTCCAATCTGCGAACGCATTTACCCAAAACCTGCGCCGAGATGGATGAAAACATCACGCGTGATCGTCCACACCCCATTTTTTGGAGCCGACCGGCTCCATTTCCTGAAAACGAAGAGCGGCCTGACCCGTGATACAAATACTTCCTCTTTTCGTCTTGTCGCCGCTGCTTTTTGCGGTGGCATACTATGACCTTCGGTACTTGCGTATTCCCAACTGGCTTGTGCTGACAGCGGTTTTCTTTTTCGTTTTCTCGCTTCCAGTGTTTGGGTGGCAGGAGGCGGGTTTTCGTCTTTTGGTGTCACTTGTAGTCTTGGCGCTGGGTTTCGTGCTTTTTGCGCTGAAGCTCTTTGGCGGGGGAGATGTGAAAATGATGGCTGCACTGGTTTTGTTTGTGCCATCCGACAGCTACACTGAATTTGCTCTTGGTTTCTCCTTGGCAATATTCATGGGCATACTCACCGTTTCTATCTTCAGGTCGGTTCCCGTTGTCGCCAGCTCAACCTGGGCATTCGTGCAGCATCCACGTTCTTTCCCAATGGGAATTTCGATTGCAATGTGTGGCCTTTCTCATCCATTCGTATTGATGGCATCGTCGTAAAGAACCACGGAAAGCGGCGCATCGAGGGAATGAAATCGAGTCGCTGGTGTTGGTACCTCGACGAGATGTTCGTGAAGATCAACTGCGAGCGATACTATCTGTGGCGGGCCGTCGATCAGGAGAGCGAGGTTCTGGAAAGCTTTGTGACTAATTCCCGCGACAAGAAGGCAACGCTTGAATTCTTGAAGAAAGCCATGCGGAAGCATGGTCAGCCCGAGGTCATCGTGACGGACAGACTACGGTCCTACCGCGCTACTCTGAATGAACTAGGCGCCGACGACCGACAGGAGACTGGTCGCTGGCTCAACAATCGAGCTGAGAATTCACCTTGCCATTCCGACGACGAGAGCGGGCGATGCTCCGGTTCCGGCGCATGCGAAGTTTGCAGAAATTCGCCTCAGTCTCAAATCACTTCAACGAAGAACGCAGCCTCTCCAGCAGACCCCTCTTCAAGGCCAACCGCGCCGCCGCTCTCGCCGAGTGGCATGGTCTCTGCGCAGCATAAGGGACAGCCATACTGCCCTTGGTGAGACTGGTTCGAATCCGTCTGGCAGCACCAGATGCAGACTCATGCAGACATCCAGATCCTCACAACATCTCCATCTCCATCGCCGGCGTCCCGAGGCCAGAGGCGGCGCCCGGGTCGTCGCGCGAAACCCGAAGCGTCCGGGTCTGAGCCGACCGCGAGCGAAACGGTGAGACATGCTCCGTCGAGCCGACGCTCGAATGCACAAAGATCTGCGGGAGCCTCGAGCGGTTCATAGCTGCCATAGTGGAAGAGATCTGCATGCTCCTGCCGCAGGCCGAGAAGCGTTCGCGTCAATTGCAACTTCTCCCGGTCTACGGGACGCTGCAGCATCGTGGCATCGTCAAGGGCCGACTGGAGGCGTGAGAAATCGACAGGTCGGCGATTGTCCGGGTCAGTCAGGGCATAGAAGGCGATCTCGCAGCCCTGGTAAACGTCCGGTATCCCCGGAACGGTCAGCTTCAACGCGGTCTGGATGAGTGTCAGCCGGTCGGCGGCCTCCAAAATCGTCTCGACCTCCATCGCGTGGTGCGGAAAATGAGCCGCAAGGCGGCGGACGTAGTTTTTCGCCGTCTCCTCGAGTTCGAGATCAGGCGCGGTCCAGAAGGTTTCGGATTTCGCCTCGCGCAGCGCCTTGACCACGTGATCGGCGAGCCGGTCGGCGAAATCGCCGTCGCTTTGGTCCAGCGCAAGGAAGGTCTGGGCCGTGTACCACACAAGGTTCGGGTCCAGCCGTTCCGGTGCGAACCCCCGACAGATGCGAAACCATGCCTCGAAGGCGTCGGGCTCCCGCGTGATCGCTGCGATGCGTACCCGGGCGTCCTCCGACCGTTTGGTGTCATGCGATGAGGTAAGCGTCAGGCCATGCGGCATCCGCTCGGCGCGGCGCTGCATCGCGCGGTGAAACCCCGCGACGCCAAGCGGGTCATCATCGGGCTCGCTACCGACCTCGTTGGCCGACAGAAGGACGACCTCGCGGTAGAAAGCGGTGTCCTCGTGGCTCTTGGCGACGGCGGCGCCCGTCACCTGCTGCATGCGTTCACGCAGGCGCGCGGTCTGGGGCGTTGCGCGGGTCAGCACCTCGGCCAGGAACGGCAACGCGCCGGGATGCCGGAGCAGCGCGGCTGCCCTTTCGGACGTTCGCAGCACCAGGGTAAAATCCGTTTCAGTGATCGTGTCCGCAGTCATGTAGCTGCGGTAGCGCGGGAACTCCGAGATGTAGGCCAGAAGTGCCTCGCGCAGCGTCTCGGGTCCGAATTCGACCCCGACAGGATCGGCTGCGGCAATCTCGGAGAACAGGGTCTGCAGCGTCCAGAGTTCCGCAGCCAAGTCTTGTGTCATGACTTGCCGCCGCGCCCTGCGGATCACATCCTCGACGGAGTCGGTCCGACCGGTCGCGTCCCGGTAGGCCCGGTCGACATGCTGTAATCCCGAGGAGTCTGTCAGAAGTCGCGCGAAGGCGCGCGAGGCGACATAGCCGGTGGTGCCCTCCACCGGCCAGCTTTGGGGTAGCGTTTCCGCACCGGAGAGGATTTTCTCGACCCAGATCGGCGTCGTCGGAACCCGGGCGCGTAAGGCGTCGAGATATCCGGCCGGTTCCGCCAGACCGTCGATATGATCGATCCTGATGCCGTTCACGATGTCCGCGTCGACCAATTCGAACAGCAGCCGGTGCGTGTCCTCGAAGACCGCCGGGTCGTCGAGCCGCAGGCCGATGAGGCCCGTTATGTTGAAAAAACGCCGGTGGCTCAGCGCGTCGCCCTCGGTACGCCAATGGACCAAGCGCCACGGTTGTTCGGCGTGTAGCGCGCGGATCGCGTCCGCTGCTCCGCCCCGCGCCGCTTCGAGGGAGCGTGTCATCGCCAGCGGAACCCGCACGTCCCCGGCCGACAGGACGGGCCCGTCGGAGTCATCCTCGACCGCAAAGCCCTCACTCGCCAGAACCTCTTCGAACGAAGCGGGGAGCCACGGAAGCCGGATACGCTCGGCGGCGGGATCCAAGTCGAAATGGCTGGCATAGACGCTCCGCCGTCCATGACGGAGAACGTCGCGCAGCCAGGGCGTGGCGACGGAAAACGCCATATGGTTCGGAACGATGTCGAGCACGAGCCCCATGTGATGCGCCTTCAGGGCCGCCGATAACCGTTCGAGCCCTGCTCGCCCCCCAATCGACGGATCGACCTCGTTGGGGTTCGTGACATCATAGCCATGGGTCGAGCCGGGCTGCGCCGTGAAAAGCGGTGAGGCATAGAGATGGCTGATGCCGAGACGCGAAAGGTAGGGCACCAGTCCCGCAGCCCGCTCGAAATCCATGCCGGCGCGAAACTGGAGACGGTAGCAGGCGGTCGGCAGCCTCATGCCGCATTTCGCAAGGCGGGCCACCATCATCCGATCTCGATCCAGTGCTGGGCGCTGCGCGGCGTCCCCAGCTCACCCGTGCGGTTGATCTCGCCGCCGCAGACCGGAGGCATCCGGCGCGGCGCATCGGCGAAGTTCGCGCGCAACTGAAGGCGCGCCGTGTCGAGTTGCCAGTCGACGGCCAGAACACCGTCGTGCGCGGAGAGGATCGTTCCGGAATGGCCGCCGGTGGCCGCGAGATGGGGAACGATATAGGCGCGACGCAGGTCCAGTAGGCGCTTCGTGCGCGCCATCGCCGCGCGGCCCTCGGCGCTTTCGCGGCGCGCCTGATCGAGGCGCGATGCCTCGAAGGTCTCCAGCGAGATCGGGTTCGGCACGGTCCTGCCACGCCCGCCGAAACCTTCAAAATCCGCGAACTCTGCCTGTCGTCCGTCGCGCACCGCACGCGCGAGGTCGCCGTCGAAGCCGGCAAAGAAAAGGAATGGCCGCGTTTCGTCGTATTCCTCGCCCATGAACAGGAGGGGAATGTGCGGCGACAGCAAATGTATCGCGATAAGCGTGTTCAACGTCTCGGGGTCGGTCAGGGAAATCAACCGCTCTCCATGGGCGCGATTGCCGGTCTGATCGTGGTTCTGCAGGAAGTCGATGAAGGCCGCCGGCGGAAGGTGCGCCGACGGCTCGCCGCGCTCACCTTCGCCCTGAAAGGAGAACCCTTCGGCGAGCGCGCGGGCAAGGAGGCCGAGGGCATCCCCGGTGAAAGCTTTGTAGTATCCATCGCTTTCACCGGTGGCGAGGACGTGCGCAGCATTGTGAAAATCGTCGTTCCATTCCGCTGTGTGCAGTACGACCTCGCCGTCCTCACGTTCGTGCAGATGGGTCACGTTGCGGTTGTCTTCCGTCGTGAGGTGCACCGGGCAATCCGGCAGGCGCGTCCGCAACTCCCGCGCCATTTCGACAAGAAGCTCAGGATCGGACGGATCGGTGATCTGATCGATCGCGTCGAGCCTGAGACCGTCGAAGCCGAACTCTCCAAGCCAGTAGAGGGCGTTGTCGATGAAGAACCGTCGCACCGGGGCCCGCGTGTAGTCGATCCCGGGGCCCCATGGCGTCTGTCTGCCGGTGTCGAAGAAACTTTCGGCATAGGCGTGGAGGTGGTTTCCCTCGGGCCCGAAGTGGTTGTAGACGACATCGATGAGAGCGATGAGGCCCGCCTCGTGCGCCGCCTCGACGAGCGCAGCGAGGTCGTCGGGCGTCCCGTATGATGGATGCGGCGCATAGGGCAGGACACCGTCATACCCCCAGCCGCGCGGGCCCGCGAATTGTGCGACCGGAAGGATTTCGACAGCGGTGATGCCGAGATCGGCGAGCCGCCCGAACTCCTGTACCGCCGCGCGGAAGGTGCCATCTGTGGTGAACGTGCCGACATGAAGCTCGCAGATCACGGCCTCCTCCCAGGCCCGCTCGCAGTAGCGGGAGGGCCGGCGCGGACCGGTCAGGACCGAAGCGTCGTGGACGCTGCCGGACTGGCGCCTTGAGGCGGGGTCGGGAACGGTGCCGCCGTTCGGCAGGACGAACGCGTAGTCCATGCCGGACGCCGCCTCGAACTCGAGACCGTACCAGCCGTTCTTCTCCCGGACCATCTCGATGTCCTGACCTTGGATACGAAGGGCGAGCGACGACACCTCGGGCGCCCAGATGCGGGCGTGCCAGTGGTTTTCGCCGATCGGTTCGGCGCCCCAGTCGTAGCGCCGCTCAGCCATGGCCGAGCCACGACTCTATGAGGAACAGGGACCGGGCAGGCAAAGGGGCGCTGCCGCCCGCGACCCTGCCCCGACCTTCAGGGTCAGCGAAGCCTTCGGCGGTATCGACGAGCCGAAGCCACTCCCTTTCCGCGCTGCCCGGAAGCGTGAAGTCGAGATCGACATCGCTGGCATTCAACGCCATCAGGAGGAATGTCCGCCTCTCGTGCAGGAGCAGTCCCGTGGTGCGGCTTTGATCGTTTTCCCAGTCGCCGGGTTGCATGGCGTTACCGTCGGGGCGGAGCCAACGCGCGAAGCGGTTGTGCCGCGCATCCGGCCCTGCGTGAAGAAACCGGTCGGCGACGAACAGAGGGCGTGACAGCCGAAGCTCGATGAGCCCGCGTATGAAGGCTTCGAAGGCGAGTTGCCGGTCGTCGGACTCCCAGTTGAACCAGTTGATTTCACCCGGCTGGCAGTACGCGTTGTTGTTGCCGTCCTGGGTCCGCCCCCGCTCGTCGCCCATCAGGATCATCGGGGTCCCCTGGCTGAGGAGAAGCGTCGCGATCAGGTTCCGCCGCTGCCGGTCGCGAAGCGCGATGATGTCCGGGTCGTCGGTCGGTCCCTCCGCACCATGGTTCGAGGACAGGTTATGCGAGTGCCCGTCGCGGTTGTGCTCGCAGTTGGCCTCGTTATGCTTGTCGTTGTAGGAGACGAGGTCCATCAAGGTGAACCCGTCATGGGCCGTGACGAAATTGATCGTCGACCACGGACGGCGTCCAGAATGTGCGAAGACATTCGCCGATCCAAGCAGGCCGCCCGACACCTCGCGCAGCACGCCCGAGTCGCCCCGCCAGTAGCTGCGAACCGTGTCCCGGTAGTGGTCGTTCCATTCCGCCCAGCCCGGTGGAAAATTGCCCAGCTGATAGCCGCCCGGACCCGTGTCCCAGGGCTCGGCAATCAGCTTCACCGAGGCCAGAACCGGATCCTGACGCACCGCTTCGAGAAAGATGGCGCTGTCCGAGTAGTGGTCGCGGTCGCGCCCCAGCGTCGTGGCGAGATCGAAGCGGAAGCCGTCGACGTGGCACTCCTCGACCCAGTAGCGCAGGGAATCCATCACCATCTGGAGAACCCGGCTGTTCCTGAGGTTGAGCGAGTTCCCCGTGCCGGTGGTGTCGAAATAGTAACGAGGATCGTCGGCGAGCGTGTAGTAGCTTGCGTTGTCGATGCCGCGGAAGGACAGGGTCGGGCCCATCTGGTTGCCCTCGGCGGTGTGGTTGTAGACCACATCCAATAGAACCTCGATGCCCGCCTCGTGGAGGCGCCGGACCATCAGCTTGAACTCGTGGAGATTGCCCTCGGGTGTGAGGTAACGCGGCGCGGGCGCGAAGAAGCCAAGCGTCGAGTAGCCCCACCAGTTCACGAGCCCTCGGTCGGTCAGATAGCCTTCGTCGTAGAACGCCTGAACGGGCAGCAGCTCTACCGCATTGACGCCGAGGTCGACGAAATGTTCGATCACGCGCGGGTCCGCGAGCCCCTCGAACGTTCCGCGCAGCGGCTCATCTATGCCGCCGTGACCCTTGGTCATGCCTCCGACATGGGCTTCATAGATGATTGTTTGCCCAAACGGCACGTCGGGAAAGACGTCGCCGCCCCATGTGTGCGCGGGATCGACGACCATGCTCTTGGGCATCACGAAGGCGCTGTCGCGCCGGTCGAAGGACAGGTCCTCCTTCTGGTGCCCGATCTTGTAGCCGAAGAGCGCGTCATGCCAGCGCAAGGTGCCGTGATGCTGAAGGGCATACGGATCGAGCAGAAGCTTGTTGGGGTTGAACCGGTGGCCGGCCTCGGGCGCATAAGGCCCATGCACGCGATATCCGTAAAGCTGGCCGGGGCGCACGTCCGGCAGATAGCCGTGCCAGACCTGGTGGGTGAATTCCGGCAGTTCCACACGCTCTATCTCGCGCCTTCCACGGCCATCGAAGAGGCAGAGCTCGACCTTCGTCGCATGCGCCGAGAACAGGGCGAAGTTGGTGCCGGACCCATCCCAGTTGGCGCCGAGGGGCACGTCCGAGCCACCCAGCACACGCCGGTCGGTGATGATGCGAGGTGCCTCCACTCAGCGTGTCTCCGGAATGAGGAATATTGACCCGAGCGGCGGCAACACGAGCGAGATCGAATTCGGCAGGCCGTGCATCCCCTCGTCCGAGGCGCGCAGCGTTTCGTTGGCCACGCCCGTGCCGCCGTAATCCGCGGCGTCGGTGTTGAGAACCTCCCGCCAGGTCCCGCCCTGCGGGACGCCGATGCGATAGGCCTCCCGGCGCACCGGCGCCATGTTGCAGACGACAGCGACCGGCGGCGCGCCGTCATCGGACAGTCGCAGGAACGAGAAGACGTTGTTGGTCGTGTCCCCGCCCTCGATCCAGCGGAAGCCGTCGCCCGAGCAGTCCAGCCGGTGAAGCGCGGGATGCTCGCGGTAAAGCGCATTCAGGTCCCGCACAAGCTTGCGGACCCCGTCGTGCATCGCATCGTCGAGCAGATGCCAGTCGAGCGACTGGTCGTGGTTCCACTCGCGCTCCTGCCCGAACTCTCCGCCCATGAAGAGAAGCTTCTTGCCGGGATGCCCCCACATGAACCCGAAATAGGCGCGCAGGTTCCCGAATTTCTGCCAGCGGTCGCCCGGCATCTTGTTAAGGAGAGAGCCCTTGCCGTGCACCACCTCATCGTGACTGAGCGGGAGAACGAAATTCTCGGAGAACGCGTAAATCAGGCCGAAGGTCATCTCACCATGATGATATTTCCGGTGTACCGGCTCGTTGCTCATGTAGCTCAGCGTGTCGTGCATCCAGCCCATGTTCCACTTGAAGTCGAAACCGAGGCCGTCCTCCGATACGGGGCGGCTGACACCAGGCCAGGCGGTCGATTCCTCGGCGATCGTCAGGCTTCCAGGCGCATAGTCGCTGCTGGTTTCGTTGACGCCCCTGAGGAACTCGATCGCTTCGAGGTTCTCGCGCCCGCCATACCGGTTCGGAATCCATTCGCCCTCGTCGCGCGAGTAGTCGAGATAGAGAAGCGAGGCCACCGCATCGACCCTGAGCGCGTCGATATGGTATTCCTTCAGCCAGTAGATCGCCGAGGCGCGTAGAAAGTTCGCGACCTCCCGGCGCCCGAAGTTGTAGATCAGTGTTTTCCAGTCCTTGTGAAAGCCTTGTCGCGGGTCGGCGTGCTCGTAAAGCGCGGTGCCGTCGAACTGGCTTAGGCCATGCGCGTCGGAGGGAAAATGCGCTGGCACCCAGTCCACGATGACGCCGATATCCGCGTTGTGAAGTCGGTCCACAAGCCGGGCAAACTCGTCGGGTTTGCCGAACCGTGACGTGGGCGCGAACATCCCAATAGGCTGATAGCCCCAAGAGCCTGAGAACGGGTGTTCCGTCACCGGCAGGAACTCTACATGGGTGAAGCCCATCTCGGTCACGTAATCGACAAGCTGGTCGGCCAGCGTCGCATAGTCCAGCGTCTCGCCGCCAAGGCCGCGCCGCCAGCTTCCGAGGTGGACCTCGTAGATCGAGATCGGGGCGCTACGCTGATCGGCAGGTCGGGCCGCCATCCAACCCTCGTCGGTCCATTCGTAGCGCACCATGCCGTTGACGACCGAAGCCGTCTCGGGCGGCACCTCGGCGGCGAAACCCACCGGGTCGGCTTTCAGCGGTTGAACGTGCCCGTAGGCGCCGAGGATTTCGTACTTGTAGATCTCCCCCGGAGCGATCCCCGGAAGGAAGATCTCCCACACACCCGTCGCTCCGCGCCGGCGCATCGGGTGACGCCTCCCGTCCCAGGCATTGAAATGTCCGACCACCGAGACGCGCCGCGCATTGGGAGCCCACACAGCGAAAGCAGTACCCTCGACGCCCTCATGGGTCTTCGGATGGGCGCCAAGCCGGCGGTACAGCTCCTCATGGCGCCCTTCACCGATCAGGTATTCGTCCATCTCCCCGAGCACGGAACCGAAGCTGAAGGGGTCGTCGAGCTCCCATTCGTGCCCGGTGGCGTTGCGGCAGCGCAGGCGATAGGCGAACGGTTTTTTCCGACGATTGAAACATGCGTGGAAAAACCCCTCCCGTCCGATCCTGTCCAGCGTCGCAATACCCTTGCCTTTGGCGTCGAGCGCCGTGACCTCGGTCGCGTCGGGCCGGAAGACGTTCAGCGTCACCAAGCCGGTCTCTGCCTCGCGATGCATGCCGAGGATGGCGAACGGGTCGCCGTGCTGACCGCGCAGGATCGCTTCGATCTCATGCGGCGAAGGCGCGGTCTTGGGGAGGGTGGCGGTGTCGTTCAAGCTGATCTCCCGTTTTTCTCGGTGAGTTCTAGTAGCCCGCGGACGGGGATATCGATCCAGTCCGGGCGCATCGCGAGCTCATAGGCGACCTCGTAGCCGGCCTTCTGGATCAGGAAGAGATCGAGCAGGGCGTTCTCGAAATCCGTCGACGCCGGATGTCCTCGGGATCCGCCGATGGTCTCGCGATAGGCCGACAGGAATGCGCCCTGCGTCGTCTGCCGCCAGCCCTCGATGCCGACAAGCGTCTGCGCGGGGTCGGCGCCAAGCTCGACGCGCCGACGTACCGTCGACCAAAGCGCATAGTCGAAACTCCGCAGCATTCCGGCCACGTCGCGGAGCGGTGATGTCTTCGCGGTCCGTTCCACGAGGCTCCGGGTCGGTTCGCCCTCGAAATCGATGATCACGACGTCGGACTGGGCGACAAGGACCTGCCCGAGGTGAAAGTCGCCATGAACCCGCGACTTGCTGCCAGACGGCCTCAGCGCGCAAACGGTCCGCAGTCGCTCCTGGAGCCGGTTGCGCCGTCGCAGCAATTCCTCGGCAAGCGCGCGATGATTTACCTTTAGCTCGCCGAGGCTGGCGTCCAGGTGGTCAAGCACCGTGTCGAGTTCGCCGGCGACACCTTCGGCAAGTTGCGTAACGTCGCCTTGGGTCAGGCTTTCCGGCGCGAAGGCCGTGCCGTCCTTTCCGCTTGCCAACGCGCGATGGAGTTCCGCAGTGCGCTTGCCGAGCACCCTCCCGAGATCGAGCGGGCCACCGAGCATGGTCCCGTCCTCCGGCGCTAATGCGAGGTCGCCGGTCATGTCCTGACGCTCCATGTCGAGTTCGAGCGCCTCTGTGACGTAGTGCCAACCGTCACCCTGGTTGGGGATGAACTCCGATGCGGCGGCCAGCGTCGTTGTGGTCCCGTCGCCGTCGATCCAGTCGATCGTGCCCAGAAGGGTGGGGCTCGCCTCGAAGTCCGTTTCCTCGCTCAGGAAGCGCGCCACCTCGATATCGGGCTGAATCCCCTTCTGCAGCCGCCGGAAGAGCTTCAGGATCAGTGTGTCGCTGAACGCGATCGAGGTGTTGGATTGCTCTGCCGAAAGCAGCCGCGGTTCGCCGGGTTCTTCGATGGTGCCGAGCGCCTCCGCGGGCCGGAACTCGATCCGCCCATCTCCGTCCGCGAGGGTATCGCCGGATTTGAGTTCGTCGAGCATCGTGACGGCAAAATCTTCATCCACCGCCGCGTCCACGATTGCGCCCACACGGTTCGCGCGTCGGACCTTGGCAAGCGTCGCCGGCAGTCGCGGGCCCATGGTAAGGGCGTCCTCCCCCCACTCGATGGACAGCGGCAGGAAATACTGCTGCAGATCGGCGCCTGACGACTTCACGTTCACGACCGACAGAAGGTGCTGACCGTCGGAAAGCTCCGAGAGCTTGCTAAGCGTGACGTCTTTGATCCGGTGGTCCTTGGTCGCGAACCAGCGTTGCAGCGGTAGGTATTCCGCCAGCGTCTGACGCTCGAACTGCGGTACGTTTGCGTCCTTCAGCGCTGTCGAAAGTCGCCCGTCGCGCGTCGTGAGGGTCAGGAAGTCGGGCAGCATCTGGCTGTGCGGCACATGCCACGCAGGTGCCTCCTTGCCCTGCGTGAGTTCGAACCAGTAGAAGCCGTAGGCTGGAAGGGTCAGCAGGTAGGGTAGCTCGCCCACCGGCGGGAAAGCCGACTGTCCGGTCATCTCGACGGGCACGCGGCCTGCAAATTCCGACAGATCGATTTCTGCTGCCTGCGCCTGCCTTGAAAGATTGGCGATGCACAGGACGGCCTCGTCGTCCATGCGCCGCAGATAAGAGAAGACCTTGCGGTTCCTTGGATACAGAAGCTCGATCTCTCCGCGCCCAAAGAGCGGCTTCCGCTGGCGCACCGCGATCATCCGCTTGATCCAGTTCAAAAGCGATGATTGCGAGCGCTGTTGGGCCTCGACGTTGATCGACTGATAGCCATAGACGGGGTCCTGGATCGTGGGCAAGTAGAGCGCCTGCGGATTGGCGCGTGAAAAGCCTGCGTTCCGGTCGGCCGACCACTGCATGGGCGTCCTGACCCCGTCGCGATCTCCCAGGTAATAGTTATCGCCCATCGCGATCTCGTCGCCGTAGTAGAGGATTGGCGTGCCCGGCAGCGACAAAAGCAGCGAGTTGAGCAGTTCGATCTTTCGCCGATCGTCCTGCAGGAGTGGCGCAAGCCGGCGCCGGATCCCCATGTTGATCCGCGCCCGCGTATCGCTGGCATAGACGTCCCAAAGGTAATCCCGCTCGCGGTCAGTAACCATTTCGAGCGTCAGTTCGTCATGGTTGCGGAGAAAGATGCCCCACTGGCATCCTTCCGGGATCGGCGGCGTCTGTCGCAGGATATCGGTTATCGGGTAGCGGTCTTCCTGCGCCACGGCCATGTACATCCGCGGCATCAGCGGGAAATGAAATCCCATGTGGCATTCGTCGCCGTTGCCGAAATAGGGTCGCGTGTCCTCTGGCCACTGGTTCGCCTCGGCTAGCAGCATTCGCCCTTCATAGTGCTGGTCGAGGTCGGCGCGGATTGCCTTTAGGACGTCGTGGGTCTCGGGCAGGTTCTCGTTGTTGGTCCCGTCGCGCTCCACGAGATAGGGGATGGCGTCGAGCCTCAGCCCGTCCACCCCCTTGTCGAGCCAGAAATGCATAACGTCGAGGATGGCCTCGAGAACCTGCGGGTTGTCGAAATTCAGGTCAGGCTGGTGATCGAAGAAGCGGTGCCAATAGAATTGCTCGGCCACCGGGTCCCATGACCAGTTGCTGTCGTGGGTGTCGTTGAAAATCACCCGTGTTTTGTCCATCCACTTCGACGGATCTTCGGACCAGACATAGAAATCGCGTTCGGGGCTGCCCTTCGGCGCCCTGCGTGCGCGCTGAAACCAGGGATGCTGGTCGGAGGTGTGATTGATGACAAGCTCGGTGATTACCTTCAGGCCGCGCCGATGCGCTTCCGCGACGAAGGCCTCAAAGTCATCCATCGTTCCGTAGGAGGGGTTGACCGCCTTGAATTCGGCGATGTCGTAGCCGTCGTCGCGCAGTGGCGAAGGATAGAACGGAAGTATCCAGATGGCGGTGGCGCCCAGTTCCTGCACGTGGTCGAGCCGGCGCATGAGCCCGGTGAAATCGCCTACCCCGTCATCGTTGGAGTCCTGGAAGGCCTTGACGTGAAGCTGGTAGATTACAGCGTCCTTGTACCAGTCCGGCGCCGAGCCGACCGGCTCGGTCGTCAGGAGCGTCTCCTCTGCTGTGGACATCTTGTGTGCGGCTGTCATTGCGCGCCCCCCGGTGGAAAAAGCTTCCAGATCGCGTAGGGCCGATGGTGCGGGTCCAAAGTCAGAAGGTGGTGCTTGCCGTGCCAGGTGAAACGGTTGCCGTGGATGGCATCCTCGACCTCGATGGAGGCGTCATCGGGGAGGCCGAATTCCCACAAGGGCAATTCGAAACCGAACCGCGAGTCGGAGAAGGGGTCGAGCAGAACGTGAAACAGAAGGTAGTTGCGGGCCCTGTCGTCGAAGCGGCCGAAATACAGGACCTGGTCGTCACGGACTGGCAGGAAGCGGATATTGGTGAAATCCCGCATCGCGGGGTTCTCCGCTCTGATACGGTTGATCAGCCTGACGTCGTCCTTGATGTTGCCCGGCGCGTCGAAATCCCGGTGCTTGAGTTCGTACTTCTCGCTATGGAGGTACTCGTCTTTCGGCGGCCGCCACTCCGCCTCGCAGAACTCGAACCCCGAATACATGCCCCAGTTGCCCACCAGAGACGCTGCCATGATCGCGCGCGTGCGGAAGCCGGGGCGCCCGGAATTGTGGTTGAAGGACGGGTTGATGTCCGGGGTGTTGGTGAAGAAATTCGGCCGCATGTAGTGCCGGCATTCTTCGGTCGACAGTTCGGTGACGTAGTCGGCTAGTTCTTCCTTGGTGTTGCGCCAAGTGTAGTAGGTGTAGCTCTGGTTGAAGCCGATCTTCGCGAGCCGCTTCATCAACTTGGGCCGCGTGAATGCTTCGCTGAGGAAGATCGCCCCCGGGCAGGTCCGGCGCACCTCCGCGATGATCCACTCCCAAAACGGAAACGGCTTGGTGTGCGGGTTGTCGACACGGAATATCGTCACGCCGTGATCGATCCAGAACAGGAAGAGATCGCGGATCGCCATCCAGAACGGAATGTTCGGCGCCTCGCCGTCGTAGTAGCGGAAATTTACGATATCTTCGTATTTCTTCGGCGGGTTCTCGGCGTACTTGATGGTGCCGTCCGGCCGGTGCTCGAACCATTCGGGATGCTCTTTCAGCCATGGATGATCGGGCGACGCGTTGAGCGCGATGTCGAGCGCGATCTCCAGGCCCTTCTTCCTGGCCGCCTCGCGAAGCCTGTCAAAATCATCGAGGGTGCCCAGTTCGGGGTGCACCGCGTCCATCCCGCCGTCGGGCGAACCGATTGCGTACGGGGACCCGACGTCATCCGGCGCAGCACGCAACGCGTTGTTCTTGCCTTTCCGGTTGGTCGTGCCGATCGGATGAATGGGCGGAAAGTAGAGCACGTCGAAACCCAGATCTGCCACGTAATCGAGGTGGTCGATTACGTCCCTGAAGGTGCCGTGCCGGCCTGGGTCGCCGAGCGAGCGGGGGAATAGCTCATACCATGCGGAGAAAGCGGCCCGGTCACGGTCGACCCACATCGGTAGCGGATCGGTCGTCGTCTCGTTCACGCGCGGTCCGATGCGCGCCATCAATTCGTCCGTGCCGGGATCGAGCAGGGTCGCGAGGTCTGCTTCCTTCGCGGCCTTTTTGACGGCTTTCAGCCCCGCTCCATCCCCGCGCAGTGCCTTCATGGAAGACAGCATCTGAACGAGTTCCTGCAACTCGACGCTCACGGTCTGGCCCGCGTCGAGTTTCTTCTTCACGTCGCGGCGCCACGTCCCCCAAAGATCGCGCCAGGCCGAAATGGTGAAATGCGAGGGGCCGATGGTTTCGAAGGTGACGTCGGCGACCCAGCGGTCGTTGTCGACGCGGCGCATCGGAACGCTGGCGCGGTCCGCCACGGCGACGGAGGCCGAGATAACCTCGTGTCCGTCGACAAATATGTCGGCAGAGACCTTGATCGGAGAGCCGGCGACAGCTTTCGCAGCGAAGCGGCCGCAGTCGACCACGGGCGCAGGCGCCTCGATCACGAGGCGCCTTTCCGCCATTTTCTCAAGATCACTGTTCTTCTCTCCGGATTTCATGGCCGCCGGCCCCCGTCGTCTCGTTTTCGTCCCCCACGCGGCCCGGCACGTCACGGGAAACGTCCTTGCGTACCAAACGGACTTGCGACGCTCCGGGTTCCATTTATTTCTGGCAATGAACGGGAGTTGGTCGCGCCCCAGCTCTGAGACGATCTCGACAACGAGCCTTTGTTCGGGTGTTCTCAGAAGTATCCCGGTTCAGGCGGGACAGGGCGGTCTCGTATCGTCGGACCTTGACCGAACCTGACCGGTTCAAGGGATGTCACAGCAGCCCCGAGATCATCCACCTGGCGCTGGTTCTTTATGTCTGGTTCCCGCTCTCGTTGCGGAATGTCGAAGGCCTGCGGTACGCGCGGGGCGTCGAACTCAGCCATGAAGCGGTTTGCAGTTGGCGGTACAGGTTCGGTCCGATGTTTGCCGCGGAGATCCGGAAGCGGCGCGTCGAACGGGTGAAATCCGGCCGTTCGCGGAGGCCTCGACGAGATCGTCGTGAAGATCGACAGAGGGCGCCTTCATCTCCGGCGGGCCGTGGATCAAGAGGGCGAGATCCTGAAGAGCTTCGTCACAAACAAGCGGGACGGAACGGCGCAGCTTCTCTGTCCCAGTTGAGACTGGTTTCAATTGGTCTGCCGAAGTCCTTCTCGGACAGTCGCGTTCGTTCAGAGGGTCAAGAATGGCCGCGACAAGACCACCGGAGGCAAGCGCGCCGGTCGGAATACGGCCCGAAATGGCAAAGAGCTGGCCCGCCATCAGTCCGCGCTTTCGAGCCAGCCACGCAGGGTGTCCCGCACCGCGCCCGGATCGGCGAGCCGAAACATCGCGTAAGTCTCGCCATTTCCGACCCTGATCGACTGTCCGCCGGAACGGTTGACCGCCTCGAACACCTCTTCGTCTCCCAGATCGTCGCCGAATGCGATCGGCATGTGCGAGGGCCACCGCTGCATCAGCGCCTCGACAGCGCTGCGCTTCGACACGTTCTCGGGCAATATCTCCGCAGCCATCTTCAGCTTCACGCGGTGCAGCATGAACCCGTCGAAATGCGCCGCGATGCATTCCATGAAGTTCAAGGCCTCGGCCATTCGGTCGGGCGCCCGGTTGAAATGCTGCACGACCGAACACGGCTTTTCCTCGACCAGAACTTCCGGCTCGCTGTCGGCCCAACCGTGGATCATCTGGACAATCCTCGCGAGCTCGAGGCTGTCCTTGGCGGGATGCTGCCAGAGCTTTCCGTCGATGCGCTGCTCGGCGCCGTGCGAGCCGACGATGGTCCCTTGGAAATCGGGAAAGAACCCTACGAGATCTCGCATGCTTCGGCCGGAGAGCAGCACAGTTTCGCAGCCGGGCATCGCATGCAGGTCGTTCAGGAGCTTTCTCGTTGCCGACGGAACCGAGACCGGATCGGGGAAGTCCACGATATCCACGAGGGTACCGTCGAAGTTGAGAAACAGGATGACATCATCGAGACGGGGGGTTTCGGGCGGACCGTGGTGTGGCTTGGGATGGTCCGACTGGAACCCGATCAGTTCGTAGTAATTCATTTGTGGCATCGCCTCACCCTTACCCAGTGCGGGGAAAACGCCATCGCGGGTCGAAGGTTCCAACCTATGTGCCGCAAGCGCGCCACTTTGGTTCGAGGGGACCTTTCAGCACGCTCCCGGCGTTGCGCCTCACTGGCTGGCAGCGCACCCGGGCCGAGGTCGTCTCCAGCGTCAACTCACCACGCCATGATGGCCCGCGTTCGTCCCGGGTAGGACCGCTCCCTTGCGTCGCGCCACCGCTCTCGACGAATGGGCGGCCTCTGCGCGGCATAGGGTGCAGTGTCACTTTCCCAGCTGAGACTGGTTCGAGGTCGTCTGACACCACCTGATCCCGAACCGGGGTGCGGTGGTTCGGAACGGCCCGATGGGAGCGGCCGAGTTCGATCCCTTCCAGCAGGGCACGCATTTTCGGGCGGCGGCGATTGGCGAACAGACGCAGACCGACGGCCTCGTGAGCGTCGCGGGGGCGGAGAAGAAGCACCGATTTCTGCATTTGCTCACCTACGCCGGCCGCCATGGCCGGCCGGGCGCTCCTCCAATGGTTGTCGGGAGAGCCGCTTCCCGGGTGGGAGCCGTTGCAGCTTCATTCCTGAGACCCGCTCGGAACCATTGGAAGTTCATTTCGTTGAGCATTCAGACTTGGGCAATAAAAACCCGCCTCGCCACGGGAGGCCGCAATGCGAATTTCCAGCCTTTGGCATCTGCCTCGCGCAGCCGTCACCTGGTTGTGGCGACCTGCCGGCCTCGGAGGATCGGGCGTCGTCGTTCCCTTCGGCGTCCTTCGGTTCGGAACGGAGCGGGTCACGATCGAAACGCTGGCCTCCCCGACAAAGTCGAGAAACTCACCTTGTTCGAACCGCGCGATTTCGGCCCGTCCGGATAGGCGGGCGGTGTGCCGGACCATCCATTGCACGGGCCGTTGAACGACCCGACGCCCTAACAGACGGAGATACCAGAGATGACCGCACGCGTCGCCATCAATGGTCTCGGCCGGATTGGCCGGGCCACGTTGAAAATCCTCCAAGAGTCGCCCGAGTTCGAACTGGTCGCGGTGAACGACGTCGTGCCGGCCGACAACCTCGCCTACCTGCTCAGGTACGATACCGTCTACGGACGCCACCCCGAGGAGGTTCGCGCCGAGGCGGGTGGCCTGAAGGTCGGCGACAGAATCTGCCGTGTCTTGAACGAGAAGGATCCGGCCTCGCTTCCCTGGCGCGAAATGGAGGTGGACCTTGTGTTCGAGTGCACGGGTGTCTTCACGAAAAGGCCGGACCTGCAGAAGCACATCGAAGCCGGTGCGAAGACGGTGATCCTGTCCGCGCCCGCGAAGGGCGACGAGGAGGTGCCGTTCGTCGTTCACGGCGTCAACGAGGCCGATGGGGAACCCATCATATCGACGGCGAGCTGCACGACCAACTGCATCGCTCCGGTGATCGAGGTGATCGGACGACGCATAGGGATCGACAAGGCGCTGATGACGACGGTTCACGCCTACACGGCGTCTCAGGAGCTCGTGGATGGACCGGCCGGCAAGTGGCGGCGGGGCCGTGCGGGGGCGGCGAATTTCGTGCCGACGACGACTGGGGCGGCAAAGGCCACAACCAAGGCGCTACCTCAATATCAAGGCCGGTTCGACGGCGTGGCCATTCGCGGCCCGGTGCCCGTGGGTTCGATTTCCGACATCACCATCGTCACGCAACGCGAGACCGGTGTGCAGGAGGTGAACGCGATCCTCGAAGAGGAGGCGCGCAGCGAACGCTATGGCGGCGTTTTGGGCGTGACGCGGGATCCGATCGTCTCGTCCGACATCATCCGCGACCCGCATGGAGCACTCGTCGACCTGACGCTTACACAGGTGGTCGGCGGAACGCTCGTCAAGGTCATGGCGTGGTACGACAACGAGTGGGGCTACGCGGCGCAGATGGTGCGCGAGGCGGTGCGACGGAACCGCAGCCTCAACGCTCCCGGCTGAGCGTCGTCCAGTCGGAGGAGCGATGGCGTGCAGGCCGCCGAGCCGGCGGTCGGCGATCTCGGCAGCGACCCGAGGCAAGGTAATAGGCGGCCGCGAGGCCCATTGGCGGCAAGAGGAATTCGGATCGGACAAACTGCCTGAACGCCAGTGTTACACGATGTTGCGGACGTTCCTCCGATGTTCCGCGACCCGTTGAACCGAATTCTGCTGATCGCGGGCGGCGTCTCGCGCGCCATCGGCAATGTGGAGGGCGCGGCCGTAGTCGTAGCGCTTCGGCGACGACGCCCGGCGTGCCGAGTTCGCGAGAAGCGTCGAGCGCGGAAAGGATCGCATCGGGGCGAACGTTCGTCCGGCCGACAGAACAAGGAGAAGACATCATGAGCACCGATACGGTCTATGTGCGCGACCTCGCTGATCTAGAGCGGCAGGACGGCGGGATCGTCGGGGGCAAGAACGCCTCGCTCGGAGAGATGATCCGAGCGCTTCGTGATGTGGGCGTCCGCGTGCCGGCGGGCTTCGCGACAACGGCGGCGGCCTATTGGCGCTTCGTCGACGAGAACGATCTGCGGCAGAAGATCTCCGACGATCTCGACAAACTGAAGAGCGACGGCACCAACCTGTCGAAGGTCGCAGAAGCGGTGCGAAAGCGCATCCTGGCCGGCGAGATGCCCACCCCTGTGGCCGAGGCGATCCGGCAGGCCTACGACGATCTCGCCGCGCGACTCGAGCGCGAGGATCTCGACGTGGCCGTACGCAGTTCCGCCACCGCCGAGGACCTGCCCGAGGCAAGCTTCGCCGGACAGCTGGAGACCTTCCTCAACATCCGGGGCGAGGCGGCGCTTCTCGACGCGGTGAAACGTTGCTTCGCCTCGCTCTTCACCGACCGGGCCATTGCCTACCGGGAGGAGAACGGCTTCGACCACATGGGCATCGCGCTCTCGGCGGGCGTGCAGCAGA
>CAZOBK010000043.1:0-31862 GCA_964578115.1 uncultured Roseicyclus sp. | reverse complement strand
ACATGGCGAAGAAGAGCGCGAGCAGCTGGCTGACGCCGGCGAGGTCGAGCAGCACCACCGACAGGGCCGCGATGGTCAGCACCAGGAGCCTTTGCAGCGTCCAGCGCCCGCCCGTGTAGAGCGAGAAGTGCTCGGGCCGGGCCCAGCTGACCACGACGGCGGCGACGGTGGCCAGCGTGCCGGCGCGGATCACCGAGTAGCCCATGAACAGCGCTGCGATCAGGATCACGATGGGCAGGAACAGGAAGACCTTGCGCGCCATCTCGCGGAACTTCGGCAACTCGTCCTCGCGCATGCCGCGCATGCCGAGCTTGGCGGCCTCGAAATCCACCATGAAGTAGATCGACACGAAATAGAGGATCGCGGGGATGATCGCGGTGACGGTGTAGACGAGCAAGACGCCGGTGATGACCACGAGCGCGAGCCCCGCCACGCGGCGCGTGAGTTCAAGGATCATGGCCGATCCCGAGGTGGCCGCGAAGGCCACGCCGATGGGCATACTGGCGGGAACGCTACAGGAAGGAAATTGAATGCCTCAAGGAAAAAGGGAGGCTGAAATCTGCATTTCGATTATCCAGATTTTTGAGCAAATCGAGATCATGCCGTCTTCGCGAGCTTCTCGACGTTTGCATTCAGGACGTCCGGGAAAGCATCCCGGGCCGGGCGCCTCGGTCCGGCACGATGAGCGGGGCATCGGCCATGTCGATCACCGATAGTTCCACTCGAGACGCGAGCGGGTGGGTCTCCGGGACCGCCACCTCGGCGGTTTCGCTGAACAGGTGCTTGAACGCAAGCCGTGGGTCGGGCACCTCGGGCGGGCGCACGATCGCCGCATCCGGCCGTCCAGAAAGGACACTTGGCAGGATCCTTGTCATCTTTTGTTCCAGGAGCTCGATGTCGATATCGGGGTGCGCTTCGCCATTGATCGATGTCGATGTCGGTGTCGGCGATCTGGACCGGGTCATCGTGCGGCAGAACTCGGAAGGGGAATATTCGGGGCACGGCGGGCGTGCGCACAAGGGGCTGCCCGAAGAGGTTGGCACCGAAGTCGCCGCCTTCTGGACGGCCAGTCAGATGCTGGACCATCTCGGCGAGAGCGACGCGTCCGCATGCCTCGTTCGCGGCGTGGAAAAGGTTTGCGCCGAGGGCATCGTGACGCCCGACGTGGGCGGCAGGGCCACGACGCGCGAAATCACCGACGCCGTTTGCGAAGCGATCCGCGGCGCAAACGGCTGATCCCACGCCCTTGGACGTTATCACCGCCGGCATCCGCTGATGCGGTGCGTTCGCACGCCAAACCGGGCGCGGCGGCGGGTAACCTGTGTCAATGCGTGCGGCGCAAGAGGCTGCCAGCGTTGGGGGTGGAATCGGCGCGGATTGCCGCCCTTGGCGCGATCCAACCGCCGTCGCAGCGACCAAGGACCAAGGCCATGACTCAGCATCCGCAGGACCCCAAGCCCGACGAAACGCCTGAAGGCCCCACGCCTCCGCCGCGGGAAGACCCGGTGGAGGATCCGACCGAGACCCCCCCCGGCCCGGATGAGACACCCAACCCGCCCGACGAGACACCACCCGACTCGCCCGACGAGATCGGAGACCCGCCCCGGGAAGTGCCCGGGACTCCGCCTGACGAGGTGCGAACGCATCGCGGCGCCGCACTGGCCTCGGTGCGGAGGGGGGATCGGGCATGAATGATACCGACTCCCGCCGCTCCGAGATGGTCGAGCGCTGGATACGTGGCCGGGGCGTCCGCGACACGCAGGTGCTCGCCGTGATGGAAGACCTTCCGCGTGAGCCGTTCCTGCCGGAGCATCTGCACGACGAGGCCTATGAGGACCGCCCGCTGACCGTCGCCGAGGGCCAGACCGCGCCGGCCCCCCATGTGGTGGCCTACATGATCGAGGCGCTTGGGCTGCGCGGCGGCGAAAAGGTTCTCGAGATCGGCGCGGGCACCGGCTACGCCGCCGCGATCCTGTCGCGGATCGCCGGCGAGGTCTTCGCCATCGAGCGCCACGGGGAGCTTGCCGCAAAGGCCGCGTCGGCGCTGCAGGACACCGGCTGCACGAATGTGCACATGCTCCACGACGCGGGGACGCGCGGCTGGTCCGAAGAGGCGCCGTTCGACGCGATCCTCGTGTCCGCCGCGGTGCCGAACGTGCCCGAGACGCTGAAGAACCAGTTGACCGAAGGCGGGCGCATGGTCGTCGCGGTCGGGCCGGACGCGCGTGCGCAGGAACTCGTCCGCGTCACGCGCGGGCCCAGGGGGCAGTTCGAGCAGGAGGATCTGGCCGACCTCCGCTTCGTCCCGGCGCTGGGCGATCAGGGCATCGAGGGCGAGCCCGTCGCCGTGACCAAGCCCTCCGCCCCGCGCCTGACACAGCGCCGCCCGCGCCAGTCCGGAGACCTGCCGGGGCTCATCGCCGCGCGCGCCGAGGCGTTCGACGACCTCGAGACCGCCTCGCTCGACGCCATGATGGACCGCATCGGCGACGCGCGTATCGTGCTGATCGGAGAAGCCAGCCACGGAACATCGGAATTCTACCGGATGCGCGCGCGGATCACACGGCGCCTGATCGAGGAGAAGGGCTTCGGCATCGTCGCCGCCGAGGCCGACTGGCCCGATGCCGCGCGGATCGACCATTACGTGCGCCATCGCGAGGGGCCCGCCGCCGAGTGGCAGGCCTTCGCCCGCTTTCCGGCCTGGATGTGGCGCAACGAGGAAACCCGCGCCTTCGCCGACTGGCTGCGCGACTGGAACGCATCGCGCCCGGGGGACCGGCGCGCGGGTTTCTATGGGCTCGATCTCTACAGCCTGTTCAACTCGGCGCAGGCCACCATCGACTATCTCGAAGACGTGGACCCCGATCTCGCTCGGATCGCGCGCGAACGCTATGGCTGCCTCAGCCCCTGGGAGGCTGACCCGGCAGCCTATGGGCGGGCTGCGTTGACCGGCGCCTATCGCGAATGCGAGGCCGATGTCGTGGCGATGCTGGCCGACCTGATGCGCAAGCGGCAGGACTATGCCGCGCATGACGGCGCGCGCTTTCTCGACGCGGCGCAGAACGCGGTGCTGGTCGCCAATGCCGAGAGATACTACCGGATCATGTATTACGGCTCGCGCGCGTCTTGGAACCTGCGCGACGACCACATGTTCGAGACGCTGCAGAACGTCCTGCGGTTTCATGGCGAGGACGCCCGCGCCGTGGTCTGGGCGCATAATTCCCATATCGGCGACGCCCGCGCGACCGAGATGTCGCGCCGCGGAGAGCGCAATCTGGGTGAGCTTTGCGCGCGGGGCTACGGGACGGACAGTTACCGGATCGGCTTTGGCACCGATCGCGGAACGGTCGCGGCGGCGAGCGAATGGAACGGGCCGGTCGAGTTCAAGGCGGTGCGCCCGGCACATCCCCAGAGCTTCGAGCGGCAGTTCCACCTCAGCGGGCTGCCCGGTCTGATCCTGCCGCTGCGGGCCGGGCATGAGCTTGACGTCGCGACGGAGCTGTCGAGGCCGCGCCTCGAACGGGCGATCGGCGTCATCTATCGCCCCGAGACCGAGCTTGCGAGCCACTATTTCGAAGCCGAACTGTCGCGACAGTTCGACGAGTACGTCTGGATCGACGAGACGAGCGCTGTCGCCCCGCTCGACAGCCGCCCCGCGCCCGGCCTGCCCGATACCTACCCGTTCGGCGCCTGACGGTCGCCGGGCGATACCGTGCCCGCCGCGTTTACGCGGGTTAATGCGTCCGGCCGATCGCTGCGCCAGAGATTGCAGGCGGACATGCCATGCCGGCGCGCCGGGCGACCGCTTTCGCGGCTCCGGCCCGGATCGAGGAGATCGCCACCATGCCAAGGACACTCACCGCCACATATAGCGACACCGCTGCCGCCCGGAACGCGCAGGAGGACCTGATCGCGTCGGGCATTCCGAGCGAAAAGGTGTTCCTCGAGCGCGACACGCCCGACCTGCCACGGGTCAAGGTGATCACCCCGGCCGAGACCGAGCGCGAGCCACGCGAAATCCTAGGCCGCCACGATCCGGTCGAGATCACCGCAAGCGATCTCTGAGCCAAGACGCCGCCATCGCCTTTTCGTGGCATGGCGCGTGACCTGTCGTTCAACAAGCAAGAGATGGGAGATACGGATGCTCGTTCTGACCAGTCCCGATTTCGATCCCGGGCGGACGATCCCCGCCCGCTTCACCTGTGACGGCGACAACGTCTCGCCGGCCTTCCGGTGGGACAACCTGCCCGTCGGTACGGTCGAGCTTCTGCTCGTGTGCGACGACCCGGACGCGCCGGACGGGATCTTTCGGCACTGGGTCGCCTGGGGCATCGCGCCAGATAGCGGTTTTCTCCGCTCTGGCTTCGGAGTAGGCGAGGTCGAGCCCGGATTTCAGCAGGCGATCAACGATTTCGGCAAGCCCGGCTATTGCGGCCCGTGCCCGCCCCAAGGCGATCCGCCGCACAGCTACCACTTCCGGCTCAGCGCGCTGAACGAGAAGATCACGGTCGCAGCGCCCGGCGCGCGTTCGGAAGAGATCATCACGTTGGCCCAGCCCAAGGTGATCGAGTTCGCCGAACTGGTCGGTTTCTACGCGCGCTGAAGCGGTAGGTGTCCGGAGCCGCACAGCTGCGCGAAGTCGTCCCGCATCTTCGAGGCGATCTTCGGAAACCGCATCCCCGCCGCCGGGTTATATGTCGGATATACGAGGCGCCCCTTGCGCGCGACAGGATGGCCGTGAAGCGCGTGGAGCGGACGCGCGTCACCCAGAACAACGCGCACGGCCGTCCCGCCGAGCAGAACGATCAGCGCGGGATCGATCACGTCGATCTGGCGTTCCAGCCACGCCGCGCGGCATGTGGCCAGCTCGTCGCGCCTAGGCCTCCTGTTCTGCGGAGGCCGGCATTTCACGCAGCTCGTCAGAAAGACCGCGTCGCGCGCAAGCCCGGCACACTCCAGCATCTCGTCGAAGAATGCACCCGCCCGTCCGCAAAAGGGCCGTCCGCTCGTATCCTCGCGGGTGCCGGGAGCCTCGCCCAGGAACAGGATCTGCGCATCCGCCGGGCCCTCGCCGGGTACCGCGCGCTGTCGCTCCTCGGCCAGCCGACACTTCCGGCACCGCTCGATCCCGCGCCGCAGTGTTGTCAGTTTCGCCTCAGCGCAGGACACGGCTGAGCCCGTCATGCGCGATCGAGGCGGTCACGCCACGCTCCTCGGCCCAGTGGCGCAGGGTCGCGCCGATAGAACGCTCGTCACCCTCGACGATCTCGGCTCCGCAATGGGTGAATACCGCCTCGGGCACACCGGTTTTCGCGCACCATGTCAGCTGTGTGCGGACCGGGGTGTGGCCGATCAGGTGCCCGTCCTGCCTGCGCACGAAGGATTGCTCTAGCGTGGCCCCGTCACCCACATAGAGCGCGGCACCCTCGAGCGCTGCGTCGCGATCGTGGATGTAGACCAGATCGGGGCCGTAGAAGACCGTCACGCGCCCCGCCGTCACGCGGTAGCCGACGGCGGGGCTGCGTATGGAATGCTCGACGGGGAACGCCTCGAACCCTATCCCCTCGATGGTGAAGAGATCGCGGGCCTTGATGACATGCCCGGCGTCGATCGGGTAATCGGCCGCATCCTGCCACGTTTCCTCGGTGGCATGGACCGGGCAGGAGGCGCCGTCGCGCAGACCCCAGAGGTGATCGGGATGGCCGTGGGTCAGGACGATGGCATGCGGTCGGATCTCGTCCAGACGGCCGCGCCAGTCCGCACCGCAGTCGATCATGACGCGCCGTCCGTGGTATTCGACCAACAGCGCCGCATGCCGTCTGTGACGTGCGGTGCGCGCCTCGATATAGCCGCGCGTGCCGAGGAAGGTCAGCTTCATGTCGCGCGCCCTTGCGCGGACCCGATGCGGCGCGGCTCAGTCATCGGCGCCCTGCTGGCAGGCGGGGCAGAACCGTGCGCTGCGTCCGGCGGTTGTCTGCTTCGCGATATCGCCGCCGCAGCGCGGGCATGTCGCATCGTCCTCGCGGTGCCGCGCCAGCCAACTCCGTGGCAGGTCCTCGCCATCCGATAGCCTGTCGGCCGCCATTTCAAGAACGTCGCGCATGGCATCGTACAGCGCTCTCAGCTGCGTGTCCGACAACGCGTTGCCCTTGACGTCGGGCCTGAGCCGGGCGCAAAACAGAATCTCGTCGGAATAGACGTTGCCGATCCCCGCGAGCTTCGACTGGTCCATCAGGGCCGGCTTCACCTGGCCACGCGTCCCGCCGATGATGTCCTCGAGGTCTTGTTCCGACAGCGCAAGCGCGTCCGGACCGATATCGTTTTCCTCGAGATAGCCCTCAATGTCGCCGGTGAGTTCCAGCCAACCGAACTTGCGGGGATTCACGAATGCAAGGCGGTCCCCATCGTCGAACACGAAGAGGGTGCGGGCATGCTCAGGGGTGTCCCTACCCGCGCCGAGAAGGACGAGATTGCCCGTCATCCCGAAATGCAGCGCCAGCCAAGGCCCGTCCCCCAGCCGCGCGAACAGGACCTTGCCGTGACGCACCGCCTTTGAAAAGGCATGGCCCGTTGCCGCACGCGCCAGCTTTTCCGGCGATGCGCCGCGCAGCGCCTCGGCGTCGGTGACCTCGACATCGGCGATTTCGCGCCCGACCGCCTCAACGGCGAGACGGCCTCTGTAGGCTTCCACGTCTGGCAGTTCCGGCATCCTTCCTCCGAGGCCTGCGGGCAGACCCAAGCCTCGCCGAACCGAAAACATCGGGCATTGACGGGTGTTAACGCCCGGACCTCGCCGCATGGTCATGATCGGGACCGGCAAGGCGACGACACAGCCAACGAGGGGGCACCGCAAGCGGGCACGGCGAAAAGGACCACGGAGAAAACGACGACGGAAAACGCATCCGCGATCCGGAAATCGCCTGCCCTCCCGAAACCAAACGAAGAGAAAGGTCCGCGATCATGGAAGTCTTCTGGTTCTGGTTCCTCATCATCCTGCTCTTCGTCATGGTGGCCGCCTGGCCCACATGGCCCTATACGAGGGACGTCTGGGTCTACCGTCGGCCCGGAGCGTGGCGTTACGTGCCCAGCGGCGCGGCGGGCGCAATCGCGATCCTCATACTGCTGTTCTTCTGGCTGGGGCTGCTCGCGATCGCGTGGCCGTGGTATGCGGTACCTCGCTAAGGAGGGCCGAAGGGCATGGGTCCGCGGTCCATCGCGGACCGGCCGACCAGATTACCCGGTGCGCAGCTTCCACCACGGGTTCGCCGGCGCCCGCGCCCGCTGATGCGCCGGCTGTGCAGCGACGCCTTGCATTGCCCCTGCGCTTGATCGGACGCGTGCGTTCCGTCACATCTGCAATATGCAATCGGATCCACCACGCCCGCCCGAGCCGCGTTTGCGCATCCGGATCGTCTTCGGCGAGGACGAGATGATCGGGCCGGGCAAGGCCGATCTTCTGGAGGGGGTCGATCGCTGCGGATCGATTGCCGCGGCGGGCCGCGAGATGGGCATGAGCTACAAACGCGCGTGGGAGTTGATCGGCACGCTCAACGCGATGTTCCGCGCTCCGCTGGTCGAGAGCACGCGGGGCGGACCTGGTGGCGGCGGGGCCGTGCTGACCGATCTGGGGCGTGAGGTGCTGTCACAGTATCGCGCTTTCGAAACCGAAGCCGCGGCGGGCGGCGCGGCGCGTCTCGCGTCGCTGCGCGCCTTGCTGGGCGATATTCCCGATGGAAAATAACGCTTGACCGGAGCGCTGGCCCGTTGCGATATGTTTCGCGGAACATATCAAAATCAGAGACCGTGATCCGTGTTCAGACCCGTCTTTTTCAGCGCTGCGGCACTCGTTTTCGCCGCAGCACCGGCCAATGCCGAGACGGTCACCGTATTCGCTGCAGCCAGCTTGACCAACGCCATGGTCGAGATCGAGGACCGGTTCGAGGCCGCCACCGGCCATGATCTGATCGTGTCGCTTGCCGGATCCTCCGCGCTTGCCCGCCAGATCCAGCAGGGTGCGCCGGCGGATATCTTCATCTCGGCCAATCCGGACTGGATGGATGCGGTGGAGGCCGAAGGGCTGGTCGAGACAGGCACGCGCTTCGACTTTCTGAGCAATTCCATCGTGCTGATCGCGGCGGGCACCGACGCACAACCTGCCGGGATCGGCCCTGACATGGACCTTGCGGGTCTGCTCGGCGATGGCAGGCTCGCGATGGCGCTGGCCGACTCCGTGCCGGCGGGGATCTACGGCAAAGCCGCGCTGGAAAACCTTGGGCTGTGGGCGGGGATCGAGGCGCAGGTCGCGCAGGCCGACAACGTCCGCGCCGCGCTGGCCTTCGTGGCCACGGGCGAAGCGCCCTATGGCATCGTCTACGCCACCGATGCGGTGGCCGAGGATCGCGTCACTGTCGTCGGCACGTTCCCGGATGGCACGCATCCGCCGATCGTCTACCCTGTGGCAGACCTCGCCAACCGCGACACCGCGGCCGAGGCTGCGTTTCTCGAATTTCTCCGCGGCGCCGAGGCGCGGGAGGCCTTCGCGCGTCAGGGCTTCATGGTCATGGCCGAATAGCGCATGACGGATTGGCTCGGTCCCGAGGAATGGCGGGCGGTCGCGCTCTCGCTTCAGGTCTCGTTCTGGGCGACGGTTATCAGCCTGCCGCTCGGCATTCTCACCGCCTATGCGCTGGCGCGGTGGACGTTTCCCGGCAAGCAGCTGTTGAACGGGCTCGTCCATCTGCCGCTGATCCTGCCGCCTGTGGTGACGGGCTACCTGCTTTTGCTGACCTTCGGCACGCGCGGCCCCGTCGGCGGCATCCTCGCGGACTGGGGCATCGTCTTCGCCTTCCGCTGGACCGGCGCCGCACTTGCGGCCGGGGTGATGGCCTTCCCGCTCATGGTGCGCGCGATACGGCTGTCGATCGAGGCAGTGGACCCGAAGCTCGAACAGGCCTCCGCCACGCTGGGCGCCTCTCCGGCCTGGGTGTTTCTCACCGTCACGATGCCCATGGCGCTGCCCGGCATCGTCGCGGGCACGATCCTTGCCTTCGCCAAGGCCATGGGTGAATTCGGCGCCACGATCACCTTCGTCTCCAACATCCCGGGCCAGACCCGCACGATCCCTTCCGCGATCTATGCCTTCCTGCAGGTACCGGGGGGTGAGGGGTCGGCGATGAAGCTGGTCATCGTATCGGTCGTGGTGGCCATGGGCGCGCTCCTTCTGTCGGAACTGATCGGCCGGCGTGTGGCCGCGCGAGTGGGCGGCGCGTGATGCTGGAGGTCGCGGTCCGCCACAGCTTCGAGGGATTCACGCTCGATGCCGCGTTCCGCGCGCCGCCGGGGGTGACGGTGCTCTTCGGCCGCTCCGGGTCGGGCAAGACGACCATCGTCAACGCCGTGGCGGGGCTGTTGATGCCAGACGCAGGGCGCATCGCCTCGGGTGACTGGACCCTGCTCGACACCGACGCGGGCATCCGCCTCAAGCCGCATCGCCGAAGGCTCGGCTACATCTTCCAGGAGGGGCGGCTATTCCCGCATCTCACCGTGCGGCAGAACCTCGGCTACGGAGCATGGTTCGCGCCCAGGGACGCCCCGCGCGAGGAGATCGGCCACGTCGTGGACCTGCTCGGCATCGGCCACTTGCTCGACCGTCGGCCCGGTGCGCTCTCGGGCGGCGAAAAGAGCCGCGTCGCCATCGGCCGCGCGCTTCTGTCCGCGCCGCGCCTGATCCTTGCCGACGAGCCGCTCGCCGCCCTCGACGAGGCGCGCAAGGCCGAGATCCTGCCCTATTTCGAACGGCTGCGCGATGAGGTGAGCATCCCCATCCTCTACGTCAGCCATTCGGCCTCCGAGGTGGCGCGGCTTGCGACCACGGTGGTCGCGCTCGACGCGGGCCGGGTGGTGTCGCAGGGCCCCGCGGCCGAGGTTCTGGGCGACCCAGCCGTCCTGCCTGCCGGCGCGCGGGAGGCCGGGGCCGTGCTGACGGCGCGCGTGGTGCGCCACCACGAGGACGGTCTGAGCGAGCTTGAGGCGGGTGGCATACCCCTGTTCCTGCCCCACGTCGTGCAGGTGCCGGGCAGCACTCTGCGCGTCCGTATCGCCGCCCATGATGTCCTGTTGTCGCGTAGTCGGCCCGAGGGGCTTTCGGCGCTCAATATCCTGCCGGGTACGGTCGCGGAGGTTCGTCCGGGCGAGGGACCGGGCGCGATCGTCGCGCTCGAGACGGCTGCGGGTCGCGTTCTGGCGCGCATCACGCGGCGCTCCGCAGCGGCGCTGGGCATCGCGCCGGGCGTCGAAGTGCACGCGGTCGTCAAGACCGTCTCGGTCGCGCCGTCCGATATCGGGGTCGGTGGCCGGGCAATCAGTTCGCTCGGGCGGCACTCCGGCGGCGATGCCTAGCCAATGGGCTTACTCTCGCTTTTCGCCGTCCGGCCGTCCGTTTCGCGCCAGGCGCGCGGTCGTGCTGATGATGAGTGGGGCGAAAGGCAGGATGATGAAGATCCGGACGAGATGGAAGGCGGTAACCACCGCGATCCCCTCCTGTAGGACTTTCGCCGTCAGGGCCATTTCGGTGACGCTGCCCGGCGCCGTGGCCAGCACCATGACCTGCCATGCCTCGCCCGTGATCCAGGCCAGTCCCAGCGCCATCGCGATGCACAGAACGATCAGCAGAAGCGAAGACACCACCGCGGCCCAGATGAACCCGCCGGCATTGCGCAGAAGCTCCCGGTCGAAGACCGCGCCCAGCCAGACGCCGAGGAAGATCTGCGCCGCGACAAGGACCGGGTAGGGATAGGCGGTCACTGGCAGGCTCACCGCCGCGGCCAGTGCGGCGCCGCCGATCGAGCCGACGAAGAACGGATTGCCCAGGCGCACGACGCGCGCGATCACGGCGCCGGCCGCGCCGAAGACGGCCAGCAGCAAGGCCCCTGTCGGCGTCCACGGGATCGCGCGGAGCACGGCGTTGGCGGGCTCGGTGCCGTCCGACAGCGCGACGAGGGCGGGCGGTATGAAAACCACCAGCATCATGATGCGGAGCGTCTGCGCGAAGACCACCGGGCCGGGCGTGACCCCGTGCCGGGCGGCGAGGTTCGCGCTTTCCACCGGCCCCATGGGGATCGAGGACAGCGCCGCGGTGACCACGTCCACATGGGCCATGCGCATGAGGCAGGCCGCAACGAGGAAGCCCGCCGCGATGGTCAGCAATGCGGCGCCGATCATGGGAACGAAGAGGGCCGAGATCGCCGCGACCGCGGCGGGCGTGAAGGAAATGCCGACCGAAGAGGCGACGATCATCTGCCCGATCGGCCGCGTCACAGGAGGCACCCGGACCTCGCGGTTCGACAGCCGTAAGGCCGTGGCGAAGGCCATCGCCCCGATCATCCAGGGCAGCGGCAGGTTGATCAGGTTTCCGACGGCCCCGCAGACAAGCGCGCCGGCATAAATCAGCAGGACATGCCTCAGTTGCGCAACGCGGTCCCGGTTGAAATTCATCGTCATTCCTCCGGCGACTGCACTAGCGCGTCAATCCGGCGATGACCATATGGCGCCGGCTTCGTTTCGTGGATGATGCCGGGCGCGGACCGTGCGCCGTCAAGGTCGCGGGCCGCTCCCGGACAGGCAATGCCGTCAGTCCTTGCTGCACTCGGAAGCTCTCCACGGCGACGACGTCTCGGCGCAGCGGCGCTTGACGCAAGTCAATCCCTTGGGATCGCAAATATGTTTGGTTGCACAGGCGAACGGGTTGCCCGTGCGCGGCAGCCCAACATCATCCGGAGGATTCATTCGATGGACATGTCCGAGATCAGCGAATACGCCCGCGCGCTCTACAACTCCCACGGCGACAAGGCCGAGGCCGAAGCGGCGCAGAAGGCGAAAAAGCACGAAGAGGCCGGCGAGGAGAAGGAGGCCGAGGACTGGCGCGCCATCCGGGCCGCGATCCGCGAAATCCGCGGTGCGCACGAAAGCTAGACGCACGCCTGTCGCGCCGTCAGGCAGGGCGTGATCCGGGACACCGCCTTCGGAGGAATCCTTGGCCTCCCTTTCGCCGATAGAGCTCGGGGTTCTGGGCAGCCTGATCGCAGGCCTCATGACGGCGCTGGGGGCTGTGCCCGTTCTTTTCGGCCGCGTGCCGGGTCGCGCTGTCCGGGATCTGTCGCTGGGCTTCGCGGCGGGGGTGATGCTTTCGGCCTCGTTCTTTTCGCTGATCCTTCCGGCGCTCGAGACGGCCGAGGACCAGTACGGCGCGGGCGCGATCCCCGCGCTCATCGCCGTCATCGGCATCCTTCTGGGGATGGCCGCGATCGCCTGGCTGAATGCAGTCCTCCCGCATGAGCATTTCAGCTCCGGGCGCGAAGGGCCTGAGAACCCCGCCCTGCGGCGGATCTGGTTGTTCATCATTGCCATCACGATCCACAATTTCCCCGAAGGACTGGCCGTCGGCGTGGGGTTTGGTGCCCAAGGGCCGTCGGGCGGGCTGCCGCTTGCCATCGGGATCGGTCTGCAGAACATGCCCGAGGGGCTTGCCGTCGCCGTTGCCCTGCTGGGCGAAGGCTATGGCCGGTTCCGGGCCTGGGGTATCGCTGCGCTTACGGGATTGATCGAACCCGTCGGCGGGTTCATCGGCGCCGCCCTCGTTTCCGTATCGGAGCCTTTTCTGCCATGGGGCCTCGTTTTCGCGGCGGGCGCCATGCTCTATGTCATCAGCCACGAGATCATCCCAGAGACGCATCGCTGCGGACAACAAGACAAGGCGACCTTAGGTCTGGCGATCGGGCTGGTGCTGATGCTCTTTCTCGACGTGTGGCTGGGCTAGGACGCGCCGTCCCTTGTCAGGTCGTCGGGCAGGTCGATCCAGATCGCGGCGTGATCGCTTGCGTGGGGGCGGGGTGACCCGATCTCCGCCCGGGCGCTGTCCATGCCGCGCCGTTCGACCTGCGGGAGGCTGTGTGCAGTGCGCCGCGCCAGCGCGGGCGAGGCCAGCATGGCGTCCGGGCGCAGGCGTTCGCCCGTGTCGGGCATGGCGAAGGTCCAGTCCTCGGCTCCGGGTATCCGGTCCATGAGGTCGGTGGCGAACCCGTCCAGAAGCGGCCGGAGTGCCTCGTCCATCGCTGGGTGGATGCCGACGGGCGTGTTGAGATCGCCCAGGATCATCCACGGATGCGCTGTGGGATCGGTCAGTGCGGCCTCGACCACACGCCGGATCGCCTGCGCCTCGAGCGCCCGGATCGCCGCCGCGCGGTCGCGGTCGGGGTAGGGCGCCTTGAGATGGCAGACGAAGAGCTTGAGCGCGCCGAACCCGACCTCGAGGCAGTCGCGGCGAAAGACCGGCCCGCCATGCAAAAGGTCGCCAGGGTCATCGATCCCGAGATCGGCGGCCGTTGCCTGCGCGTGGCTTGTCATGCGGTCCGGGGCCGTGCGTGCCATGACGGCGACATTCAGGCCATGCCCGTCATTTCCCTGCTCGCATATCCGGTGCGGATAGGGGCGGGTGCCCGTCCGCATCAGGAACGCGTCGTGGAAATGGTCGAGCGTGGCCAGATCGAAGACCTCCTGCAGGCACAGGATGTCGGCGTCGATCCGCGCGATGATCCCGGCTGTCAGCCTGCGGTCCATGACGTCGAGACGCCGATCCTCCGGCAGGCCAGAATCCCGGTCGCGTGCGCCATCCAGCCGCTTGCCATGGGCGTCCTCGCGCAGCCTCAGGTTCTGAACGTTGAAGGTCGCGACGCGCATGGCTGCAAGGCTCCGCTGGAGGCCGGGTGCGGTGACGGTCCGTGCCCACCCGCAGGTTGCAATCTGCGATGGCGATGCGGGCTGGCGCAAGCCGCTCTGGATTGCGGGAGATCAAGGAAGCCGCGGCGGCGGACGCATAAGATGCGAGGGATGAGAGGAACGACGGCTTGGCCTGATCGCTTTGCCCTCCGACCCTTCGCCGCAACCCGAAACAGGGAGACCGAACATGGCAAAGACGAGAGAGCCGGAGGCCGACACCGGTGTCGAGGCCCCCGCCGTCATGACGACGATGATCGCCGCCAATCCGGTTTTCGCGAAGGCCTGGATAGACCTGATGTCCGAAAGCGCGCGCTTCATGACCGAACGCCTGCGCGCCGACATGGAGACACAGAAGGCGCTCATGGCCTGCAAGACGCCGGCCGAACTGATGGAGATCCAGTCTGAATTCCTGACGACGGCGATCCAGCAATATGCCGACGAGGCCGCGCGCATGATGGAGATGACCGTGAAGGCCTCGCAGGATATCGCCAAGGATCTGAAATCCGGTCATTCCCGGGGATATGACGACGTGCCGGTCTAGGCGCCCGGCCCTAGCGGACTGTCACGACGCTGCACTCGGCGTTGTGGTTCACCTTCTGCGCCACGCTTCCGGTCAGAAGGGCTCTGACCCGGCCGAGGCCGCGATGGCCGACGACGATCATGTCGGCGCCGGTCTCCTCGGCCATGTCGAGGATCCCGTCGGCGGGATCGTCCATGACGACAAGGGTGTCGACGGTTTTCGCGCCGAGGTCGCGGGCGTGCTCGGCGCCGCGCTTGACGATCTCCTCCCCGATCAGGGAAATCGCGCGCATGGTCTCCTGCGACGGACCCGTTCCGGCGTTGATCAGGCCGCCGCGCGATCTGTTGAGAAACGCGAAATCCGCGTTCCTGGAGCCCTTCACGGCATCGACGATATGCTCCACCTCGGCCATGCGCGCCATCTCGTCCGCGAGCCGGCCGTATTGCAGCACATGCCCGACAGTCAAAGGCACGTCGAGTTTCGCCGCCAGTTCGGCGGCCAGAGTGACGGCCTTCTGCGCCGTGTCCGATCCGTCGGTCGCGACGAGGATGTGTTTTGTCACGTGTCGGTCCTTCCTGCCTTTGCGTCCTGTCCCCGCACGGCGGACGGCGCCGCCACGTCGGACAGCATAGCGCCGCATCCAGGCACGCCATTGATCGGGGTTAAGTCATCAGATGCAGGGGCGGCAAAGGCGGGGAACGGGCCGCTGGGCAGGCGGGAATCAGGCGACCAGTGCAATCCCGAACCTGCAACAATTGATCCTGGTCAAAGTTTCTCCGGAAAATGTGGCGATCCTGCTCTCATGCCAGACGACGTCTCCCGCGCTCTTGTAGAAGATATTCCGAAAGCTTCGTCGGTCGATGCCTCCCGACAACCGGAGGCCGCCGCAACCGAGGTCCGGGTCGCGCGGCAAAAGCCTGCGCTCGGACGCCCCGCGCTCGGACGCCATGTCGATGCCCTGGCTGTCGAGGTCGCGGCGCGTCTGAACACGGCGGTTTTCGCCTTCGACCAGAGCGAGACCCGCATTTCCGCCAACTTCGTGCGGGCCTTCGCCGCGTTGCTGCTCGAGGACCGGTATGACGTGGCCGAACGGCTCATGCTGCGTCTTTGCGCCGGGCGGAAATCCTATATCGAGATCGCCGACACGCTTCTGGCGGGCGTGGCGCGTTCGGCTGGAGAGCGTTGGGAGACAGACGAAGTCTCTTTCGCCGATGTGACCCTTGTCGTGAGCAACCTCCTGCGGCTCAGGCACGCCCTGTCCGAGGCGGATGCGGTCGCCGCCATCGACGGCTCGGCTCCGACCGCGCTTTTCGCGGCGCTTCCGACCCAGTCGCACACCCTCGGCCTGACGCTTGCCGCCGAGGCGTTTCGCCGGGATGGATGGGCGGTCAAGCTGCTGTTGAACGCGTCCGAAGACCAGATCGTCGAGCATGCCAAGTCCCGCCGGCCCGACGTGATCGGTCTGACAGCGGGGCGTCACGAACGACTGCAGGATATCACGGAGCTTGCCGGACGGCTGAAGGGTCTGCCTTCGTCCGGCCCGATCCTGCTGGGTGGCCATGCCGCGCGGGCGTTTTCGACAAGCGGCCCGAAGGCCACGGTCGATTCGGTCGTCACCGATATCGAAGGCGCCCTGCGCTTTGCGCATCGGTACCTGGCCGACGCTCGCCGCTGAGGGTATCGTACCAGCGACGCCAGCACACCTTGGAGCCCTGCCCATGATCACAGAGATCGTCACCTTCGGCATTCCCGCGGGGATGGACCGTGACCGCGTCGTCGCGCTGTTCGAGGAAAGCGCCGAGATCTGGCGCGCCCACCCCAAGCTTCATCGCAAGAACTACCTCTACGACCCCGAGCAGGGGGTCGCGGGCGGCGTCTACACGTGGGACAGCGTGGCCGACGCTCGGGAGGCGCATGGCGCGGCGTTTCTCGCCCGTGTCGCCGAAACCTTCGGCAGCACGCCGCACTTCCAGTATTTCGAGACCCCCGTCGTCGTGCAGAACCGCTGACACGCGTCTGACCGAGACAAGGGGCGAAAACGCCCGCCAAGGGGGCGGGCGCTCTGTTCGGGATCAGACCGTCATTCTGCGGCGACGGTGCCCGTGGACCGCCGATTGTCCAGCGCCCAAGCGCCGGGGCCGAAGACCATGACCATCGCCAGTCCGCCCGTGATGGAAAGGTTCTTCATGAAGTGGATCATTTCGCCCTGGGCTGCGAGGCCCTCCATCCCGAAGCTGGGGATCAGGTGGAAGAGCGCACCCGCGATAACCGTGAAGCCCGCGAGCAGGACGGCGGCGATGCGCGCCTGAAAGCCCACCAGCAGGGCGAGCCCGCCCAGTACCTCGACCGCGATCACAAGCGGCAAGAGCCCGCCAGGGACGCCCATCATCTCCATGTAGCCCTGCGTGCCCGCGTAGCCGGTGATCTTCTGAAGCCCCGCCATGATGAAGATCAAGGCGAGAAGCGCGCGCGCGATCGGCGCGAAATTTGTGAATTTTTCGGTCATCTTGTTCGTCCCCTGGATGTGGCGCGCATCCGGCGCGCCGTGAATTCGGTGTGCCGGCCGGCCGTGCTCGGCCCGCCGCGATCGGTGTCTGCCGGATCGCGCTGCGCCGGAATACCCCCGGCACAGCACAGGTCCTGTGCTTCCCTGCGCATGCCGCCCGTTGCCAAACCGCGCTACGCCACGCGGGCGCGCGCAAAAACAATGGACCCATCGACGGGGCCATCGACGGGGCCATCGACGGGCCATCGACGGGGCATCGACGAGGCGCAGGAAATCTGCTTGAAGGCCGAGCGCGCGGCATGTCCCCGACACCGGGATAGGCTCCGCGATGCAACGAACGAGGCCGGAAGGGCAGGCCATGACCACATCATTCGCGACCTCGACCGACGGCACCGAACTCGCCTTCGTCACGGCGGGCGACCCGACCGCGCCGGCGATCCTGCTGATCCACGGCTGGGCGCAGCAGTTCACCTGCTGGGCACCCGTCCTCGACCGGCTGGGCGACCGCTTCCACCTCGTCGCCATGGACCTTCGCGGGCATGGTGCCTCGGGAAAGCCGGGGGAACGCGCCGCCTACACGGATACGGCACTCTGGGCCGATGACGTGCGGGCGGTGATGGACGCCGCCGGTCTCGACGGCGCGATTCTCGTCGGCTGGTCCTACGGCTCGCGCGTCATCGCCGCCTATCTGGAGGGCCTCGGCGAGGACCGCGTGGCCGGGGTCGCACTTGCCGGCGGCATCCTCGCCATCGGCGAGGCCCGCGAAAGCTGGATGGTGGGCCCCGCAAGCCCCGGCCTTGACCGTGACCTCTACACGGATGACGTCCCAAGGCGCCTGAGCGCCACCGCGCGTTTCGTCGAGGCCTGCACGGCGAAGCCGCTCGACCGCGCGACCTATGCGCGGCTCGTCGGCGCCAACATGCTCTGTCCCGCTCATGTGCGGCGCGCGCTTTTCGACGCCACCGTGGATTTCCGGCCTGTCTACGCGGCGCTCTCGCGGCCCGGGCTCGTGATCCACGGCAGCGCGGATACCGTCGTCTCGCCCGCGACAGGGGAGGCCGCGGCCCGGCTCATGAAACAGGGACGCTACCTGCCCTACGACGGCGTCGGCCATGCGCCGTTTCTGGAAGATCCCGACCGTTTCGCCGCCGATCTCGCCGCGTTCGTGACCGCCTGCCGCTAGGACCCGCGCCGGCCCTGGCTCAGGACCATCCACTCGCCGATATTCTCGCGCGTGATGTAGCCCACGAAATGGCCGCCGCGGTCAGTGACCGCGACAAAGGCCGTCTCCGCCTGCTGCAGCAGGTCCAGCACTTCCTCGAGTGGCGCCGAGAGGGGGACCGTCGCGATCTCCGTCGCCATCGCGTCGGACACGCGCTTTTTGGCATCGCGGTCCTGCGCGTTCGCCACGATGGAGGTTTTCGTCAGAACCCCGACAAGCTGCCTGTGGCTGTCGAGGACCGGAAACTCGGCCTGCGTGGTTCTGAGCAATGCGGCCTCCGCCGATTGCATCGGTTCGTCGGGGGCGAGCGGCTCGTAGGATGTGATGATCGCATCGCGCGCGAGGTAGCCCTTCGCCAGATCGTGCAGCGCCACGTCCGAGCTTTCGGCCATGGCGGCGAGGAACACGAAGACCGCGATCAGCATCAGGAGCGGATTGCCCGTGGTCAGCCCGAGAAAACCGAAGAGAAACGCGATCCCCTGTCCCGCATAGGCCGCGATCCGCGTGGCGCGCACCCGGTCCATCCGCGTCGCGAGCAGGGCGCGCAGCACCCGACCGCCATCCATGGGGAAGGCCGGGATCAGATTGAAGAGGACGAGGAACAGGTTGATCGCCGCGAGCCGTTCGAGAAACCCCTGTGCCGTGTCGTCGATCTGGACCAGCGCGGTCATGCTGCCGGCTGTGCCCAGCAGCAGGCTGAGGACAGCCCAGATCGCTACGTTGACCGCGGGCCCGGCCAGCGCGACCGCGATCTCCTGACCCGGATCCTCGGGGATCCTCTCCAGCCGTGCCATGCCGCCGATGGGCAGAAGCGTGATGTCCGGCGTATGCACACCATAGCGGCGCGCCATCAGCGCGTGACCGAACTCATGTGCAACGACACAGGCGAAAAGGGCCAGCACGAAGGCCACGTTGACCAGCGCCGCCGCGGGCCCGCCCGAGACCCAGGCGGCGGTCCCGATCCATGCCAGGAGCAGCAGAAAGGTCGCGTGAACCCGCAGCTCCGAGCCCAGAAGCGTTCCGATGGAAAAGGACCACGACATGGCCACTGTGTTAACGGAGAAGCCCTGCGCAAGAAAGGGCCGGCGGCGAACCCTTCACGGCATCAGGAACTCGAAATCCGGATGCGCCTGGAAGCGCCAGTTGCGCCGGGGTCCTGCCATGACATTGAGGTAATACATGTCGATCCCATGGGGGGCCGCGCAGGGGTGATGGCCCTTCGGCACAAGAACCACGTCGTGGTCGGACACCGCCATCGTCTCGTCGAGGCTGCCATCCTCGGTGAAGACCCGCTGCAGGCCGAAGCCGCGCGCCGGGTCCAGCCGGTGATAGTACGTCTCCTCAAGATACGTGATGCGGGGGAAATCATCCTCGTCATGGCGATGCGGCGGGTAGGAGGACCAGTGCCCGCCGGGCGTGTAGACCTCGGTTACCAGCAGGCTGTCGGCGACGTCGCGCGCCTCCATCGCGATGTTGTGGATGTAGCGCGTGTTGGTGCCGGTGCCGCGTTCCTCAAGCTCGATCCCCTCGGGGCCCAGCCGCAGCGCCGGACGTCCGCCCTGGCCCGGGGCCGTGCAGACGGCCAGGGTGCAGTCGGTTTCGGCCACCGCGCGCCAATCGCTTCCGGGTGGGACGTAAAGGCAATGGGGCGGCTTGCGGTCGAAGACCGTCAGCCGGTCGCCCATCAGCCCGAAATCCTCGCCGCCTGCCGCTAGACGAGCATGGCCTTCCACCAGAACGAGGATCGCCTCGCGCCCGGCCGTTTGCGCTTGCGCCACATCGCCGGGGGAAAGCCGCCAGAGGTCGAAGCCCACGTAACCCCAGCCGGCGCTTTCCGGCGTTATGGCGTGGATCTGGCCCCGCGTGCCGTCGGGTTTTCTCAGAAGGTCGGTCATCTGCTCTCCTCAGGCGCGGCGGCGGCGGGTCTGCGCGTCCAGCGCATCGGCGAAGGCGTCCGCCGCCATGCCCTCGGCCAGTGCCCGGTGCATCAGCTGCGCCTGCGTCTCGGGCGCGAGGCCGCCCGCCGGCGGGTCGGTGTCGAGATTGGTCGGAAAGGAATAGCCCTCGGCGGCGGCGGCGATGGCGGCCTCCGTTCCGGCGGCGTCGAGCGCGCCCGCGCCGCGCAGCTCCTGCAGGGCAGGGTAGAGAGCCTTGCACATGCCTTCACGATCCACGCTTTCCATCGCCCGCCCGAAGGCGGAGGAGACCTGCAACAGATTCGCCATGCGGTGGATATCGGCGGAACGGTTCTCACCCGCGGCATGGAAGAGCGCGGGGTTGAAGAACACGGCGTCGCCCTTGGCCAGAGGCAGCTGGATCGCGTGGGTCGAGAAGAACTCCCGGAACTCCGCCCGGCGATAGGCCATGTAGCCCTCGGGGAAGAGCTGCGAGAAGGGCAGAAGCTGCGTGGGCCCGCTTTCCACAGGCATGTCGCAATGGGCCACCGCGCCCTGCAGCGTCATCACCGACGAAAGCGCATGGACATGGGCCGGGAAACGCGCCGCGATATCCGCCGTCTGAAAGCCGAGGTGATAGTCGCGATGCGCCTCCTGCGCCTGTCCGCCGGGCCGGACGAGGTTGACCTGCGCCGTCATCTGGTAGCCGGGGCCGAGCCACGCCTCGCAGACCGCCGCGATCGCAGGGTTGCCGAAATAACGCGCGAAGACCTGCGGATCGGCCTCACACAGCTTCTGCAGCCCGTTCCAGATCCGGTCATTCGCGCCGGCGGCGGCGAAATGGTCGGCCTTCTCGCCGGCCTCGGCCTTCTCCCGCGCGATGATCTCCTCGAAGAGCCGCGTCGCCGCGTCGATGGGCGCGGTGTCGGCATAGGCCGTCTTCAGCGCCAAGACGCCTGAAGACTGCCCAAGCACCCAGGCCCATTCGGCCATCAGCGCGCGTCGCTCCGCCGGGTCGGACAGCGCGCCCGACAGCGCCGCCATGTCGTAGACGGGAACGTTTTTCTCCACCTCGGCGGCGAAGGGCACCTGGGCGGGGTCGAGCGTCTGCGCGGTCAGGGCGGCGAAGGCCTCCAGCCGGCCGCTTTCGCGTTCGTAGAACATGTGGTCCTTCATGGTTTGCCCTCCCTTTACACCGTGCCGCCGAGCGAGCCTTCGAGCGCGACCATCTCCTGGCCGCCGGCCATCATGTCCTGCAGCTCCTCGGGCGTGATCTGGCCCCGCTGCGCGGTGCCCAGCGTCTTGCCACGGTTGAGCACGGTGAAGCGGTCGCCCACCGCCAGCGCGTGGCGCACGTTGTGGGTGATGAACACGATGCCGATGCCTTTCTTGCGGACCTTGTCGATCGTCGAGAGCACATTGGCCGTCTGCCGAACGCCCAGCGCCGATGTCGGCTCGTCTAGGATCAGCACCTTGGCGCCGAAATGGACCGCGCGGGCGATGGCCACCGTCTGCCGCTCCCCGCCCGAAAGCGTGCCCACCGCCTGATCCGGCGAGCGGAGGTTGATGCCCATCTTGCGCATCTCCTCCATGGTGACGGTGTTGGCCTTGTCGAAATCGATCATCTTCAGCGGCCCGAGTTTCCTGATCGGCTCGCGGCCCATCCAGAAGTTCCGCGTCACGCTCATCAGCGGGATCATCGCAAGGTCCTGGTAGACCGTGGCGATGCCCGCCTCCATGGCGTCGCGGGGGCTTGTGAAATTCATCTCGCGCCCTTCGAACAGGATCTTGCCGGAGCTGGGCTTGTGCACGCCCGACATCGTCTTGATGAAGGTCGACTTGCCCGCGCCGTTGTCGCCCAGAAGGCAATGGCATTCACCGGGCCGGACGTCGAAGCTGACGCCGTTGAGCGCGATAACCGGTCCGAAATTCTTGGTGATATCTGCCATCTCGACGATGGGGTTGTGGTCATAGCTGCTCATCTCACCTCTCCCCCGTGATGATGCGCCGGATGTAGGTGTTCAGGATCACCGCGAAGAGCAGGATGACCCCGAGGAAGACCCGGAAAAGGCTGCTCTCCACGCCCGCGAAGAACAGGCCCTGCTGCACCACGCCGAAAATCAGCGCGCCCAGCGCCGCGCCCACGACCGAGCCATAGCCCCCCGTCAGCAGCGCGCCGCCGATCACCACGGCGATGATCGCCTCGAATTCCTTCAGAAGGCCCCGGTCGGCGCCGGCCGAGCCGAATTCCATCACCTGGCAGGTGGCGAAGACGCAGGCGCAGAAGGCGGTGAACATGAACATGGAGATCTTCACGCGCTCCACCGGCACGCCCACGTAGCGCGCGGCCTGCGCGTCGCCGCCGGCGGCGAAGATCCAGTTGCCAAAGCGCGTGCGCGTCAGGACGAAATGGCCGACCACCACGAGGCCGAGGGCCCAGACGATCAGCATCGGCAACCCGTCGATCACCGGCTCGCCCGCGCGGTTGCCGCGCTCGAACACGTCGATCAGGCCGATATCGGACAGCCACTGGAAGACGAAGCCGAAGATCTCACCCCCGAAAAGCGGCGCGAGCCAGTCGCCCTCGGCTGCCGTGTCGATGCCGCCGATGATCGTGCGACGCTCGATGATCTGCGGAAAGAAAATGGTGAAGCCGCGCAGGATGAACAGGAACGCGAGCGTCACGATGAAGCTGGGCAGGCCGGTCTTGACCACGATCAGCCCGTTGATCGCGCCGATGGCGATGCACAGTGCGAAGGTCAGAAGGATCGCAATCCAGATCGGCAAGGCCAGCGTCACGCCGAGGATGGCGATCGACATGCCCGCGAAACCGATCATGGATCCGACCGAAAGGTCGAACTCGCCCGCGACCATGAGCATGCAGGCGCCCACGGCGATAATCATGAACTGCGCGCTGACCTGGCTCCAGTTCATGATGCCCTGTGCGTTGAACATGCCGCTGTCGCCGGCGAAGATGATGAAAAACAGGAAAACCGCGATGGTCCCGACGATGCCGCCCAGTTCGGGACGGATCAGCCAGCGGCGGAACCCGCCGATTTCCCTGACCCGCTCGTCGACTTTCGTATTCGGCGGCCCTCCGGCCGGCTGTGCCTCTTCGGTCATTGCCTCGAATGCCTCCCCTCAAGCGTCGCGCAACTGAAAAGGGGGGCGGACAGCCTGTCCGCCATCCGCCCCCCGTTTTTGGAACCGGTCGGTCCGGCGGCTCAGCGGTACTCGCCGGCGAACATCTCGACCATCTCGAGGCCGTCAGCGGTCACGAAGCCCGGGCCCGAGTTGATGTTGTTGCCCGGCAGCACGCCGTAGCGGTGGTAGTTCGACAGAACGATCACCGGCATGTAGGCCTGCAGGAAGGGCTGCTGGTCGATGCCCCACTGGATGACGCCGTCGCGCAGGCCCTGCACGATGTTGTCGCCCAGATCGAAGGTGCCGAAGTAGATGTCACCGGCAAGGCCCATCTCTTCCAGCGCGAGGATCGTCGGATCGGCCGAATTCGGCCCCAGCGTCAGGACCGCATCGGTGTCGGGATTGGCGTTGAGATAGGCCATGACCCGGTTCTGGACCTCGGACGGGTCCTGGCCGCTGTCGATCATCTGGTTGCCCAGATCGACGCCCAGACCATCGGCGAAGCCCTGGCAGCGTTCGGTCGAGGAGGGGCTGGAGATGTAGTGGTTCACGCACAGGAAGCTTTCGATCCCGTCACCGGCCGCGCGCTGGCCTGCGGCGAAGCCCGCGTCGTATTCGGGTTGGCCCACATACATCAGCGCCCCGATCTCACGTGCCTGGTCGGGCGTGCCGGAGTTGATGATGACCACGTCGATGCCGGCATCGACCGCCGCGCGGATCGGGCCGGACAGAACGTCGGGGTCCGCCAGCGTGGTGATGATGCCGTCCGGGCCGGAGGCTGCCGCCTGTTCGATGATCCGCGCCATGTCGGCAAGGTCGCCCGTTGGCGGGTTGCGATACTCCACCTCGACGTTCATCTGTTCGCCGGCCAGCGCGAGGCCGTTCTTGATGGTGTTCCACCAGCTGTCGCTGTCGGGTGCGTGGCTGACGAGCACGTAGCGCTCGCCCTCGGCCTGCGCCGCCGTTCCTGCCGTGAGGGCTGTGGCCGCGACGGCCGTGACCGCCACGGTCTTGAAGAATGCGTTCATTGATACCTCCCAATATCTGACAACGGCCGTTCCGGAGCATGTCCTGCCCGCCGCATGGAAAAACGGTAGCTGCGATTCGGATTTTTTGCAACCGGTTGCAAAATTGCGCGGCACGGATCACGATGGGCGCGGGCCCGCCACGGTTCGAGAAGGGGCCGGATCTACAGGTTCAGACGCAGTACGATGGCGATCACACTGAAAGACGTTGCCGAACGCGCCGGGGTGTCACGCTCGGCGGTGTCGCGCACCTTCACGCTGGGGGCGTCGGTCTCGGGCAAGACCCGCGCCAAGGTGGAAAAGGCCGCGCTGGAACTGGGCTACAGCCCCAACGCGCTGGCCTCGTCGCTGACGACCGGGCGCACCAAGCTCATCGGTCTGGTGTCCAACAACTTCCACAACCCGCTGTTCCTGGAGGTGTTCGACCTCTTCACCCGGGGCCTGCAGGATCGGGGCCTGCGCCCGCTTCTGGTCAATCTCAGCGACGAGACCGATCCCGCGAATTCGGTGCACATGCTCCGGCAATATTCGGTCGACGGGGTGATCGTCGCCTCCTCGACCCTGCCACCGAGCTTCGCCGAGGCGTTCCGCAACGCGGGCGTGCCCGTCGTTCATTCCTTCGGGCGCTACACGACCGCGCCTTACGTGCATGTCGTGGGCATCGACAACATCGCCTGCGGACGCATGGCTGCCGAAGCGCTGGTCGCGCGGGGCTACAGCCGCGTGGCGTTCCTCGGCGGGCCGGAAAAGGCCACCTCCACGCAGGACCGGGCGCTGGGCTTTTTCAGCGCGCTGGCCGAGCATCCCGAGGTTTCGGCCACGGTCAGTTATGCGAACGCCTATTCCTTCGATGCCGGCCGGGTGGAGATGACGAAACTCCTGATGCAGGGTCCGGCCGAGGCCTATTTCTGCGGCGACGACGTGCTGTCCATCGGCGCGCTTAGCGCGGTGCAGGAGGCGGGCCTGAGCGTGCCCGGCGATATCGGCCTCATCGGGCTGAATGACATGGAGATGGCGGGCTGGCAGAACATCGACCTGACCACCATTCGCCAGCCCATCGCTGAGATAATCGAGGCCTCGATCGACCTCGTGGTCGGCACGATCGAGGCGCCGAACCGATATCCCGAAACGCGGCTCTTTCCCTGCCGGGTGATCGAGCGGGGCACCCTGCGTCCCGTGGCCTAGCGGAACATCGGCGGGCGCGCGTCGGCCCATGCGCCATCGGCCCTGGCCGAGGCGACGGCGGCATAGACCGCCGCCATCGACCGCACGCCATCCTCCGCCGTGGGCAGGCCGTCCCGTGTTTCCCCACGGATCGCGGCGGCGAGGTCCACGTAGATATTGGCCACCGCCAGCGGAAACCCCTCCGGGTGCGCGATGGCCACCCGGCTCAGCCGTGCGGCCTCGTCCGACAGCCCCGCCTCGCCCTTTTCCATGATTTGCGTGCGCGCGCCCACCGGCGTGTAGAACACCTGGTTCGGCTGCTCCGAGGCCCAGCGCAGCCCGCCGGTTTCCCCGAAGACCTGGATGTCGAACCCGTGCTGCCGGCCGATCGCGACCGATGACGTCCAGAGCCGCCCGACCGTGCCGCCGGCCATGCGGAAATTGACCATGGCGTCGTCTTCCAGCACTCGGGAGGCAATGGTCGAGGCGAAGTCGGCCGAGACCCTGTCCACCTGATCCCCGGCGACGAAACTGGCCATGTGCAGCGCGTGGATGCCGCAATCGGCGAACTGGCCCGAGACGCCGGCCATGGCTGGGTCGTAGCGCCAGCGCACGCGCGGATTGTCCGCGTCCGTGGCGTCGCCGTGGTGGCCGTGGCTGAAATTCGTGACGATCAGGCGGATCTTTCCGAGCGCGCCCGTGCGTACCATGTGCCGCATCTCGCGGACCATCGGATAGGCCGAGTAGCAGTAGTTCACCGCGCAAATCTTGCCGCTTTCGCGGGCGACGCGCACGATCTCCTCGCCTTCCTCGACGGTCATCGTCATCGGCTTTTCGCACAGCACGTTGAAGCCCGCTTCTAGAAAGGCCTTGGTGATCTCGAAATGGGTGGAGTTGGGCGTCGCCACTGTCACAAGGTCGACGCGATCCTCGCGGTCGCGCTCGCCCTCCAGCATCTCGTGCCAGTCGCCATAGGCCCGGTCGGCCGCCACGCCGAGACGTTCGGCATAGGCCCGGCCCTTGTCGGCGTCCACGTCCAGTGCCCCGGCGGCCAGCGTGAAGTTGCCGTCCGCCTGCGCGCCCAGCCGGTGCGCCGGGCCGATCTGGCTGCCTTCGCCGCCGCCGACCATTCCCCAGTTCAGTCGTGCCATGGCATGCCCCTCAGAAGCCGATGGAGTGCAGATAGGCGCGGTTGGCGCGCGCATCGTCGATGGGCGAGACATCGAGCGTCGGGTCGCAATCCTGTTCGACCGTGCACCAGCCCTCGAATCCGGCATCGAGAAGGATCTGCCGAACGGCCGGGAAATCCACGTCACCCTGTCCGAGATTGCAGAAGATACCCTGTCCGCAGGCCTCGTAGAAGCCGGTGCCATTGGCGATGACGCCGGCCTTCACCTTCGGGTCAATATCCTTGAAATGCATGTAGGAAATCCGCCCCATATGGCGCTTCATGAAGGCCACCGGATCGAAGCCCGCATAGGAATGGTGGCCGGTATCGAAGCAGATTTTCAGGATGTCCTCGGGCACCTCGTCGAGCAGCCGCTCCAGCTCCGGCTCGAAGTCCATGAAGCCCGCCGCATGGGCGTGGATGCCCACGGTCAGGCCGTATTCCTCGGCGCCCATCTTCGCCACATGGGCGATGCGGTCGCGGAAGGCCGCCCATTCCTCTGGCCCCATCTGCTCGGCGTCGTCGGGCCGTCCGGCGGTGGGCGCGCGGCGGGGCGAGATCGAGTCGATCAGCACGAGGTGCTGCGCGCCATGTGCGGTCAGCGCCTTGCAGGTCCGGACGGCGCCGTCCAGCACGTCCTCCCACTGGTCGGGATCGTGGAAGGCGCGGAACACCACGCCGCCGATCAGCTCAAGCCCGTGCTCGTCCAGCGCCTCCGACAGGATCGTGGGGTCCTCGGGCATGAAGCCCACGGGGCCCAGCTCGATGCCCGTATAGCCCGCCTCGGCGCAGTCCTTGAGGACCGAACGCCACGCCGGGTTGCGCGGGTCGTCCGCGAATTCCACACCCCATGAACAGGGCGCATTGCCGATTTGAATTGTCATGAACGGGTCCCTTTCAGTCGTGCGGGACAGGCTGCCATGCGCCTGTATCGTTGGACAGGAATGCGGTTTCGATCACCTGCGCCACGGCGAGACCCTCGTGGAAGCTGGGCCATGCCGGAACGCCTGCGGCGATGGCCTGAAGGAAGTCGCGCGCCTCGATGATGATCTGGTCCTGGTAGCCGGTGCCATGGCCCGGGCCCTGGCAGAAGGCAAGGTAATCCGGATGCGCGGGTCCCGTCAGGATGCGCGTGAAGCCGCGCGTCTCCTCCGGCCCCTCGGCGCGGTAGAGATGGACGGCGTTCTGATCCTCCTGATCGAAGCGGATCGCGCCCTTGGTGCCGTGGATCTCGTAGGCATAGCCCATCTTGCGGCCTGTGGCGGCGCGGCTGAAATAGAGATGCCCCATCGTGCCGCCTGCAAAACGCACCATCATCTGCGCGTGGTCGTCATTGTCGACCGTTGCGGGACCGTCCGGGCCGGGACGCGAGGCATGCAGCGTCTCGATACGGGCCGAAAGTTCCGCGATAGGGCCCATGATGGCGCGCGCGCAGTTGATCATGTGCGGCGCCAGATCGCCCATCGTGCCGTTCGGCCGCCCGCTGGTGCGCCAGTTCGCGGGCGTTTCAGGGTCGGCGAGGAAATCCTCTGTGTGTTCGCCGCGGAACCACGTGACATCGCCGATGGCGCCCCCGGCGACCAGGCGGCGGACGAATTGCGTGGCGGGCGTGCGCACGTAGTTGAAGCCGATCATGTGCACGACGCCCGCCGCCTCGGCCGCTGCGGTCAGCGCGCGCGCGTCCTCCAGTGACGCGCCCAGCGGTTTTTCGCAGAAGACGGATTTTCCCAGGGCAAAGGCCGCTTCGGCGATGGCGCGGTGGGTGTGCTGGGGGGAGGCGATGATGACGGCCTCGACCTTGGGATCGGCAACGAGGTCCTGCCAGTCCGAGGTGGCGCGGGCGAAGCCGTAGGCCTTGCGGTATGCTTCGGCCGAGACCGGGCTCGAGGCGCAGATCATCTCGAGCCGGGGGCGCAGGTCCGTGTCGAATACCGCGCCGACCGAGGACATGGCGACGGCATGCGCCTTGCCCATGTAGCCACCGCCGACGAGGCCGATTCCGATCCCGGTCATGCCGTCCTCCCTGCACCTGCCCTTGCCGGTTGCAACCGGTTGCAAAACTCGTATCTTGAGTCCCGGCGAGACGCAACACGCAAAGGCGAGGCCCTCCGGACGAAGGAGAGGGCGCGTCCTGCGGAACGGGAGGGAAGAATGGCCAATGCGGAGACGACCATCCGGCTGACGGTGGCGCAGGCGATCGTGCGCTACCTGATGAACCAGTATATCGAGATCGACGGCACCCGTACGCGCATCTGTGGTGGCGGTTTCGGCATTTTCGGCCATGGTAACGTCCCCTGTCTGGGCGAGGCGCTGTATCCCGTGCAGGACGAGATGCCGCTTTACCGGGGCCAGAACGAGCAGGGCATGGGCTTTGCCGCGGCGGCCTACGCCAAGTATCACTTGCGCCGCCGCTTCATGTTCTGCACCGCCAGCGCCGGGCCGGGCACGGCGAACCTGCTGACGGCCTCGGCGCTGGCGCATGCCAACCGGCTGCCGATGCTGATGCTCTGCGGCGACACCTTCCTGACGCGCCTGCCGGACCCCGTGCTGCAGCAGCTTGAGCATTTCGGCAACCCCGCGCTGGGCCTCAACGACGCGTTCAAGGCCGTCACGCGCTACTGGGACCGGATCACCCATCCCGCGCAGGTCATCCAGACGCTGCCCGCCGCACTGGCGACAATGCTCGATCCCGCCGATTGCGGACCGGCCTTCATCGCCCTGCCGCAGGACGTGCAGGGCTGGGCCTACGACTACCCCGAAAGCTTCTTCGCGCCGCGCACGCACCGCATCCGCCGGCAGGCCCCCGATGCGGACGAGGTCGCGGCCGCCGCCGGGATGCTCCGTGCCGCAGAGCGCCCGATGATCATCGCGGGCGGTGGCGTGCAGTATTCCGGCGCGGTGGCGGAGCTGACCGCCTTTGCCGAACGCCACGGCATTCCCGTGGTCGAGACCATCGCGGGACGTGCGAACATGCTGGCGAGCCACGCGCTCAACACCGGGCCCATCGGCGTGACCGGATCGGACAGCGCCAACGCGATTGCCGAGGCGGCGGACGTGATCCTTGCCGTCGGCACGCGGCTGCAGGATTTCACCACCGGCTCCTGGACGGCCTTCGCGAAGGACGCACAGTTCATCGGCCTCAATGTCGGGCGGCACGACGCGTCCAAGCACCTGTCGCAGCCCGTGGTGGGCGACGCGAAACTGGGGATCGAGGCGCTGGGCGCGGCGCTGGCGGGCCATGTCGCGCCCGCCGCATGGACCGACAAGGCCAAGGCCGAGCGCAAGGCCTGGGACGCTTATGTCGCCGAGAACGTCGCGCCGGGAAACCGGCCGAATTCCTACGCGCAGGCGGTCGGGGTGGTGAACGATCTCTGCGACCCGCGCGACCGGATCGTGGCCGCCGCAGGTGGGCTTCCGGCCGAGGTCACGGCCAATTGGCGCACACTCGAGATCGGCACGGTCGACGTGGAGTTCGGATTCTCCTGCATGGGCTATGAAATCGCCGGCGGCTGGGGCGCGCGTATTGCACAATCCGAACATGAATCCGGACAGGACACGATCGTTTTCACGGGAGACGGGTCGTACCTCTTGATGAATTCCGACATCTATTCATCGGTACTCACAAGGAAGAAGATGATCGTGCTGGTGCTCGACAATGGCGGCTTCGCGGTCATCAACAAGCTGCAGAACAACACCGGCAACGAGAGCTTCAACAACCTGATCGCCGACTGCCCGACCGTGCCCGAGGCCTTCGCCGTCGATTTCGAGGCGCATGCGCGGTCCATGGGCGCGGATGCGGTCACGGTGGCCAACGCCACCGAACTGGCCGAGGCGTTCAAGCGCGCAAAGGCCTCCGAAAAGACATGCGTCATCGTCATGCAGGTCGACCCCTACGAGGGCTGGACCACGGAAGGTCACGCCTGGTGGGAGGTCGGAACACCCGAGGTCTCCGACAACCCCAATGTCCGCGAGAAACACGCCGAGATCGAGGCCGAGCGCGCCAAGCAGCGGCAGGGGGTCTGAGATGCGGCTTTCGGGAAACCGCTTCGTCATCATCGGCCGCGCGGGAATGGATTTCTATCCCGACCCGCCCGGCACCAAGACCGAAAACGCGACGCAGTTCTTCGCCTGCCTCGGCGGGTCCTCGGCCAATATCGGCGTGGCGATCTGCAAGCTCGGCGGCGCGGCCGACCTCGTGACCTGCGTCTCGGACGACGCGATCGGGCGTTTCGCGCTGAACCAGCTGGACCATTACGGGATCGGGCGGCGCCATGTGCGGTCCGTGGGCGGCGAGGCGCGCAATTCCCTGGCCGTGGTCGAGACCACGATCGAGGACCACCAGTCGGTGATCTACCGCAACGGCGCCGCCGATTTCGAGATGACCGAGGCCGACGTCGCCGCCGTGGATTACGGCGCCTACGACGCGCTGATCACCACGGGCACCGTCTTTGCCGCCGAGCCGTCGCGCAGCGCCGCCTTTTCCGGGTTCGAGCGCGCGCGCGCCGCCGGCCTGCCGCTGATCTTCGACATCGACTATCGCCCCTATTCCTGGCCCTCGGCGGAGGTCGCGGCCGAGGTCTATTCCCGCGCGGGCGCCATGTGCGACGTGATCGTGGGCAACGACGTGGAATTCGGTTTCATGGCGGGCGATTATGACAAGGGCCTCGACAAGGCCCGCGCGCTCGTGGCCGATGGCGCCAGGCTCGCAGTTTACAAGATGGGCGAGGCGGGCGCGATCACCATCACGCCCGAAGGCGAGGTTCGGACCGGCATCTACCGGACGGAGGCGCTGAAGCCCACGGGTGCGGGCGACAGTTTCATGGGCGGTCTCGTCAGCGGCCTCGCCGATGGCCTCAGCGTGCGGGACGCGGTGCTTCAGGGCTCCGCCGCGGCGGCGATGGTGGTGGCGCGGGTCGGATGCGCCCCCGCGATGCCCGGTCGCGCCGAGCTCGACGAATTCATGAAGACGCATGAGGGGCCGAGCGCGGCCTGAAAGGACATCAGCGATGCATATCCCGCCCCATGACAACCGCAACAAACCCATCGTAGATGTGGACGACGCCCGTGTTCCGCTGACCTACTTCAACATCGTGAAGCTGAAGGCGGGGGAGCATATCGACTACCGCATACCGGGCTACGAGACCTGCGTGGTCCCCGCGACGGGAACGGTGACGGTGGAGACGGGCGGCGAGACATTCGCCGAGATCGGCAACCGCGGTGCGGATGTCTGGGACGGCGAGCCCGAGGGCGTCTACGTGCCCACCGACACGGGCTGCCGGATCACGGCGTTGACCGACACCGAGACCTTCGTGGCCGGCGCGAAATACGCCGAGACGCTGAAACCCTTCGCCGTGCGTAAGGATGACCTCGACCTCGTGCAATACGGCTCTGACGACACCAAGACCCATCGCAAGATCAAGCATATCCTCGGCGCGGGCCATCACG
>CAZOBK010000042.1:0-32073 GCA_964578115.1 uncultured Roseicyclus sp. | reverse complement strand
ACCTACGGTACACGGTACCAAAAACCGCTGCCTTACCGCTTGGCTACACCCCAACCGTGCCGCGCTAGCTACTCAATCCGTCACGGGGGATCAAGCCCCGGCAAGCGTTTTTCGCAAGGGCGTGCGCGCTATTCCTGCGGGGCCTCGCGGCGCAGCAGATCGTCGTCGGGGAGGGCCTCGCGTTCGACTTCGATCATCGTCTCGAGCGCGGTTTGTTCTTCCGCTCCGATGTGCTGCGCTTCGACCCGAGTCTCGGGCGGGGTCGGCGTCACAGGTCGGGCGGGGGCCGCGGCTGAGGTCGTCGTCGGTGTCTGCGGTCCGACAAGTCGGTATGTCGGTTCCGGCATGCCGATGCCCGCCTCTTCGAGCCGCGCCTTCACCACGCGGATCGCTTCGCCCTTGGCCATGCCGATCGATGTGTGATGCTGCATGATCCATGCTGCCGCGGTCAGGTCGATCGTGGAGGCGCCGAGGCCTTCCACCCAGACGGCCGGTGCCGGGGTCTCCAGCACGAACGGCAATTCGGTCAGCGCGCTCAGGACGATTTCCTGCGCTTTCGCGATGTCGGCCTCCGGGTCGATGCCGAGCGCGAAGGTGAAGCGGCGTTCGTCGTTGCGGGTATAGTTTATGATCTTTGCCTTGAAGACCGTCGCGTTGGGAAGCCGGACATGGTTGCCGTCGAGGCTGAGCAGGATGGTGGCGCGGCTGGTCAGGCGGATCACGTGGCCCAATTCGCCCTCGATCTCCACCAGGTCCTTGGGGCGGAACGGCTGGCGGATCGACAGCATGATCGAGGCGATGAAGTTCTCCACCGTGTCGCGGACGGCGAAGCCTATGGCCAGGCCGATGATGCCCGCTGCGCCCAGGATCGTGCCCATGAGCGCCGTCAGGTTCAGTAGGTCGAGCGCCAGAACGACGCCGAGGATGATGAAGCCGAGGCGCAGGATCTGGCGGTAGATGTCTGCGATAAAGGCGTTTGGCGCGATGCGCTCCCACGGCCATTTCCGGCTGGCGATGAAGAACCCGGCGACGGCGACCAGCGCGCCCGCGCCGGCGGCCACGAGGATCAGGGGCAGCACCGCCGCGATCTGCGCGATCCGTCCCTCGATCCGCTGGACGGCCGGGTCGAGCCGTTCGCGGAGGTCGGTGCTTTCGACAACCTCGTTCTCGATGGCCACCACGCCTTCGACGCGCGCCACAAGATCGGCAAGCGCAGTGATCTGGGCCGGATCTATCACGGTGCCGCGCAGGGTCACGATGCCGTCGGCCACGGAGACGGTCACATCCGTGTATCCGTCGAGCTGGCGGATGATTTCGCGGATGCGCCCCGCGATCGCGGCGTCCTGGTCGGCATCGGACTCCACGGCGATGGTGCCGTCCGGCTGGCCGTTTCCGGTCTGCGCCGCGGCTGGCACGCTGAGAATTGCGGCGCAGAGAAAGAGGCTGAGAAGAAGACGCATGACGGCTGCCGTTGCCCGTTGAGAAATCCGGTGCAAGCCTAGGCCGCTTTGTCCTGTCCCGGAAGGGGCGGCTGTCAGACCCGGATCGGGTTGTCCTTCGCCAGCTTGTCGAAAGCCATCAGGCTTTCGATCAGCGACGGCATCTGATCGAGCGGGATCATGTTGGGCCCGTCCGAGGGCGCGGTGTCTGGCGCCTCGTGGGTCTCGATGAACACGGCGCCAATCCCGAGCGAGACGGCGGCGCGCGCCATGACCGGGGCGAATTCGCGTTGGCCGCCGGAGGCGCTACCTTGTCCACCGGGCTGCTGCACCGAATGGGTGGCGTCCATGACGACCGGGTAGCCGGTCTTCATCATCTCGGGCAGGGCGCGCATGTCGGTCACGAGCGTGTTGTAGCCGAAGCTGACGCCGCGCTCGGTCAGGAGGATGCGTTCGTTGCCGGTGGAGGCGACCTTGGCGGCGACATTGGCCATGTCCCAAGGGGCGAGGAACTGGCCCTTCTTGACGTTGATCGCCGCGCCGGTTTCGCCTGCGGTCAGCAACAGGTCCGTCTGGCGGCACAGGAAGGCGGGGATCTGGAGGATGTCGCAGGCCTCGGCCGCTGGCGCGCAATGGTCGGGCGCGTGCACATCGGTCAGCACCGGGCAGCCGACGCGGGCGCGGACCTCGGCCAGAATCGCAAGCCCCGCGTCCATGCCGACGCCGCGTCGGCCCGACAGGCTGGTGCGGTTGGCCTTGTCGTAGCTTGCCTTGAAGACGTAGGCGGCGCCGGCCGCGGCGCAGGCATCGGCCATGCGCCGGGCGATCATCAGAGCGTGGTCGAGCGATTCCAGTTGGCATGGCCCGGCGATCACGGTCAGCGGCCTGTCATTGCCGACCGTGACAGGCCCGATCTCGACCACTTTCATATGGCGTTTCTTGTCCAATCCGGTCCTCTGCCTGCCTCAGGAACTGACCTGTTCGCGCAGGATCGATACCGTCATCGAGATCAGAAGGTAAATGCCCGAAAAGACGAGGAAGGCCAGAAGCGTGTTTTCGAAGGCCCGCGGATAGGCCGGCGCGTCGGGCGCGATGGGAAAGACGCCGACCGAGAGGTAAAGCGACTGGCGATTGGCCTCGATCCGGGCGCCTTCCATCTGCTGCAGCGCCTGCGCCAGCATCATCTGCCGTGTCTCGAGGTCGGCCTGCGCGATGATGAGTTCCGACTGGATGCGCGCCAGCGAGACCTCGCCCGTGCCGGTTTCGGTGAGGCTGGAGCGCAGATCGTCGATCAGCTCTTCGAGGCGGGCGATGTTTCTTTCGGCAACCTCCACGCGGGATTCGTTGGGTCGCGACACCGACAGCAACTCGTCGAGGCGCAGCCGCTCTTCCTGCAACTGCAGCTCGAAATTCTGAATCTGGCCGAACACGGTCGAGACCTCCGCCTCGGTCGATAGAACGCCGCGTTGTTCCTGCAGGGTGAGGACCCGTTCCTGCGCTTCCAGCGCGCGGCTCTCGGCATCCTCGAAACTTTCGCGTGCGCCGGCCATCTGGTCTTCGCGCAGCCTCTGGCTCATCCGGTCGACGCGTTCCTCGGCATAGCCGATCAGCGCCTGGGAATAGGCCTGGCTGACCTCCGGGTCGGCCGCGATCACTTCCATGCGGATCAGCCCCTCGGTCGGGTCGTAACCGATCTGCAGGTGACGCAGATAGGTGTCATACGCGTCTTCGTCCGTCGCATCGGGCGCGATCCGGTTCAGCGGGTCTATCGTCTCCTGTGAGAAATGTTCTCTGAAGCCGAGTTCCTCCTCGAGGCGGAGCATCGCCTCGCGGCTTTCCAGATAGGCCTGGACGGTGATGCTTTCCTGCACTGTCGCAAAGCCCGATCCGCCCAGCAGGCCGCCAAGCCCGCCGCCCGCGCCACCGGCGCCGCTTTCGGCCTTCTGGATGATGAACTCGGTATGCGTCGCGTACATCGGTGTCGCAACGCGGTAGTAGTAATACGCGACCAGCAGCGTGGGCAGCAGAACGAAGAAGCTCAGCCGCGTGGCCAGCAGGATGAGCCTCTTGCGGCGGCGGCTCGCGATGTCGCGCTGGACCTTCATGATCTCGGCGGCGCGTTCATCGGCGCTGATCGGTTGCGGCACACCGGCCGGCTGCGGCACGGAGGGCTGTGTCTGCCGGGCATTGGGCGCAACCGCCTGACCGGTCGATTGCGGTTGCGTGCCGCCGGGTGCGGCAGCGGGCTGAGTGCCGCTGTCGATCACGAGTTCCAGCTTGCCGCCGCGGGCGAACGGATCGATCCCGCGATGCCGCAGGAGCCGGACCGCGTCGAAATCCGAGCTGGGCGCAAGCCCGTGTTTCTGGGCGATGCGCCGGGCCATGCGCAATTGCCGCCCGGTCAGGCCCTCGGCGCGAATGGCGGCAAGCTCCTGTTCGGCGGTCGGCATGCCGCCTGTGGCGCGCGCTTCGGGCGGTGGGGTTTCGGCGGCGGGCGTGTCTTCGGGCTGTGGAGATGCCTCGCGTTCCGCGCGTTCCGCCTCGAGCCGGTCATGGGCGGCCGACCCGGGAAAGGGCGTGCCCCCGAAGCCGTCCTCGGTGGGTTGAGGTGCTGCGGCCTTCGCAGCTGCGGGGCTGTGGCCCACCACGTCCGCCGTGGCCGTGGACATGTCGTCCGACTGCGCCGCGCCGGCCCCCTCAGGCCCGGTCGCTGACGCACCGCCCGTCTTGCGGATGCGGAACTTCCTAGCCTTGGGTTTCGTAGTCATAAATCTGCTTTGCCTCTTCGAGCGTATCGAATTCGTGAAGCCGTCCGTCCCGGAGCACGGCGGCCTTGCGCGCGAATTTTTCCAATGTCTGCATCTGGTGGGACACGATGACAACTGTCGCGTTGCGGATGCGATCGGCCAGGATGCTGCCAGCGCGGCGGTTGAACTCGGCATCCACCGAGGCCGGCATGCCCTCGTCGATCAGGTAGATGTCGAACTCCAGCGCGAGAAGCAGGGAAAAGTTGAACCGCGCCCGCATCCCCGAGGAATAGGTGCCGATGGGCATGTCGAAATATTCCTCGATCCCGCAGACCCAGCGGCAGAACGCCTCCACGTAATCGGGGTCGAGACCGTAGAGCTGCGCGATGTAGCGGGCGTTTTCCGTGCCGGTGAGCTTGCCGATCACGCCGCCCATGAATCCCAGCGGAAAGGAGATGCGGCAGTTGCGGTAGATGTGCCCCTCGTCCGGCAGTTCGAGACCGGCCATCATGCGGATCAGCGTGGTCTTGCCGGTCCCGTTGGGCGCGAGGATGCCCAGCGAATAGCCAAGCTCTACGGTAAAGGATTCCTTGTCCAGAATCACCTTGCGGCGCTCTCCGGTCCAGAACGATTTCGATACCTCGGCGAATTCCAGCATGCCCGCCTTCTGCCCTTCGTTTTCGCGCCACCACGCCCGGCCACACCAGGAGGCGCGCCGTGCCACCGGTCTGACGCCGGCTTCGGCCATGGCCGCGATACATCCCCATTGGGGCTGTTTTATGGTCTCAACGGTTAAATGGGTATGTTTATTTTGCCGATCCGAACGCGGCCGGCCCCGCGCGTGCGGAACTCCGCCGCGCGGGGCGGTGTCTATCGGCGGATCGCGGGATCGGCCGTGGGGTCTGCCGGGCCGCGCCGATCCGCGCGGCCCCCGGGTTCAGGCCATCGCCGACCAGGCAAGGCCCGCCGCGAAGGCGCCGATCAGCGCGAAGGCGATATAGGCCCCGAAGACCCGCGGCTTGACCAGCGCCCAGACCGCCACGGCGGCGGGGATGGAGCTGACGCCCCCCGCGATCACGAAGGCCATCGCGGCGCCGGGGTTCATGCCCTGTCCGATCAGGCCTTCCAGCAGCGGGACCGCCGCGTAGCCGTTCAGGTAGGCCGGAGCGCCCACCAGCGTCGCCAGCAGGACCGGGCCCACGCCATCGCCGCCGATGACGGTCGCGACGAACTCGGCCGGGACATAGGCGATCAGGAGCGCCTGCAGCAGGTAGGCCAGCAGCAACCACTTGCCGAGGAACACAAGGTTCGACCAGCCGCTGTCACGGAAGATGCGAAGGCGCTCGGACTCTTTCCAGAATTGCCAGTCGAGGCTGAGCTTCTTGGCGCCGCAGCAGCCGCCGGTGCGGATTTGCGCCTTGAGCGGGTCGGCGAAGACGGGTGTGGCCGCCATCAGCTTGACCGTGTAGCCGCCCGCGACCCCGAGAAGGACCGCGGCCACCGTCTTGGCCACCGCGAAGTCGAAGCCGAGCCCGCCCGCGGTGATCGCGAACATCGCGGGGTCCATCAGCGGCGAGGACAGCCAGAAGGCCATGACCGCCGAAAGCGGCGCGCCGGCGGCCAGAAGGGCGGCGACGAAGGGGATTACCTGGCACGAGCAGAAGGGCGAGAGCCCGCCCACCAGCGCCCCGATCAGGATCATTCGCGTCTCGCGGCCCTGGAAGGCACCGTCCAGGAGACGCTCGGACCCGCTGGCCTTCATGCCGGCGATGGCCACGACGGCGAAGAGGATATAGGGAAGGGTGCCCCAGAAGCTCTCGAGCATTTCCTCGATGGTGGGCACGACAGCGGGCGTGTCGAAGACCGCGACCGTCAGCAGGATCAGCACACCGGTCAGTGCCACCTTGTCGACGCGGTGCCATGCCGTGGTGATGGAACGCGGGTTCTGTGTCAGGTCAGCCATCGGCGGTGTCCCTTGGATGTGGCGCCGCGCCAAGATCGGCGCAGCATTCGGAAATCAGGAAGTCGGAAAGCGCCTCGACCTCGGAGATCACGACCGAGCAGAGGATGCGCCGTCCGTCGCGGCGTTGCTCGACCAGACCGGCCGAGACGAGGTGTTTGACATGGTGCGTCAGGACCGAGCCGGTGATGCCCACCTCCTCGCCCAGCGCGCCGATCGGCAAGCCGGAGGGGCCCGCGCGCACGAGGCGGTGGAGGATCGACAGGCGCGCCTCCGAGCCCAACGCGGCAAAGGCCGTCGCGGCACGGGTAACCTGGGGAATCGGGGTAGGTGACTGTTCCATGTTTCTACGTTTATAGAAATATAGAATTGGTGTCCAGACCGTTTCTTCCGCCGCGCGGGGCGCTAGGCTGGGCCTCATGGGATACGACACGCTCGCCAGGGATATCGCCGCATGCCGCCTTTGCGCGGACCGGTTCGCCGGGACCGCCACGGGCCATGCGCCCAACCCGGTGGTCTGGTTCCGCCCGGGCGCGCGGGTGCTCATCGCCAGTCAGGCGCCGGGGATGCGGGTGCACAAGGCCAACAGGCCCTTCTGGGATGCCTCGGGCAAGCGGCTGCGCGACTGGATGGGTGTGGACGAGGCCACGTTCTACGACCGCGAAAGGGTGGCGATCCTGCCCATGGCCTTCTGCTTTCCCGGCTATGACGCGTCCGGATCGGACCTGCCGCCGCCGCGCATCTGCGCGGCCACATGGCGGGAGCGCGCGATGGCCCATCTGCCGGATCTACGGCTGACGCTGCTGATTGGCGCCTATGCGCAGGGCTGGCATCTCGGCGGGCGGCAGAGCGTCACGGCGCGCGTGGCGGGCTGGCGCGACCATGCGCCCGCCGTCTTCCCCTTGCCGCATCCGTCATGGCGCAATACCGCGTGGCTCAAGCGAAACCCGTGGTTCGAGGCCGAGCTTCTGCCGGTCCTGCGCGCCCGCGTGAGGGAGGTTCTGGCGTGACGACACCGCTCGACGACGTGTTCGCGGCCATGCAGGCCGATGGAACGGAGGCCGCGCGCCTGCGCTGGTTCGACCGGCTGGCGGCCTCCGAGCTGTTCCTGCTGCTCGAGGCGGAGGGCGAAGGTGATCGCATCCGTCCGCGCGTCTTCGAGGTGGAGGACGGTGCCTTCGTCTGCGTCTTCGACCGGGAGGAGCGGCTGTCGGGCTTCGCGGGGGAGGTCGCGCCCTACGCGTCGCTGTCGGGGCGCGCTCTGGCGGGCATGCTCGCGGGGCAGGGTCTCGGGCTGGCCGTCAACCTCGGCACCGGGTCCGAGATGCTGCTGGACGAGGCAGCGGTAGCGTGGCTTGCGCAGATGCTGGCGACGCGGCCCGACGAGGTGGAGGAGGCCCCCTCGGAGATCGCGGCACCCGGCGCGCTGCCGGAGGCGCTGCTGACGGCGCTCGACGCGCGGCTGGCCTCGGCGGCGGGGCTGGCCCGTCGCGCCGCGCTGGTCGCCGTTGGTTACGCCGGTGGGGGTCAAGGGCACCTGCTGGCCTTCATCGATGCCGTGCCCGGCGCGGAGCCGTCGCTGGCGCGGCTGGTGGGCGAGGCTCTGAGCTTTTCGGGGCTGGAGGCGGGCACGCTCGATGTCGGGTTCTTCCGCGCGCACGATCCCGTGGCGCCTCGGCTCGTGCGCGCGGGGCTGATGTTCGACCTGCCCGATCTGCAGGACCCGCAAGCTGGAGGCCCGGTCGCGCCCGGCATGGACCCCGACAGGCCGCCGCGCCTGCGCTGAAGGGACGAAAAGGAGCGGCCTCAGTAGCCCGCGTCGCGGTCCACGAGATGCAGGAACGGCTCCCCGGCCTCGCCGCGCCGGATGTTCTCGGCGATCACGCGGGCGGCGGAACTCGCCCGGGTTTCCGAGGCGATATGCGGGGTCACGGTGACATGCGGATGGGCCCAGAACGGGTGTTCGGGCGGCAGCGGTTCGGTCCTGAACACGTCGAGCGTGGCATGGCCCACATGCCCGCTGTCGAGCGTCTCGAGCAGTGCGTCGTCATCGATCAGGGGCCCCCGCCCGGGGTTCACGATCACCGCGCCGCGGGGCAGGAGCGACAGGGTGCGCGCGTTCAGCGTGTTTTCCGTGGCCGGGGTGTCGGGCAGCAGCAGCACGACGATCTCGGCTTGCCGCAGCGTGGCGTCGAGGCCCTCGGCGCCGTGCGCCGTCTCCACACCCTCGATGGTCTTGGGCGAGCGCGACCAGCCGAGCACCCGGAAGTTCAGCGCCGAAAGCGCCCTTGCGCAGGCCGCGCCCAGCACGCCGAGCCCCAGAACCGCCACGATCCGGTCGCGGGCCAGCGGCGGGGCCGAGCCCGCGCGCCACACCCCGTCCTGCCCGTGGATATGGGTATCCATGCCGAGATGGTGGCGCAGGACGTGCCCAGTCACCCATTCCACCATGCCTTCGGTCAGCCCGTCATCGACCATGCGCGCCAGCGGCACCTTCAGCGTTGGATTGCCCGTCACGTCCTCGACCCCGGCCCAGAGGTTCAGAACCGCCTTGAGCCGCGTGAAGGGTGTGAAATCGGTCAGTCCGCTGTTGGGCGCGTAGACGATGTAATCGACCTCGGCGGGATCGGCCTCCGTCGTCAGGATCGCGTCCTCCAGCCCGGCGGCATCGAAGGCGGTCCGCAACGGGCCTTCGTATTGCTCCCAGCGTTCGGTTTTCGCGGCGAAGAGGACAACGGGGCGTCTGTCGGTCATGGGCTCGTCCGAATTGGCTTGGGCGCGTCGGGCTAACAAAGCGCGCGGGGCGCGTCCAGTGGCTCAGCGCGGGCGATGCACATGGGCCGACTGGACCAGTCCGAAGGCCACCATCAGCACCAGCATGGCCGAGCCACCGTAGCTGACCAGCGGCAGCGGCACGCCCACCACGGGCGCCAGCCCCATTACCATTGCCATGTTCACCGCGAAGTACAGGAAGAAGGCCGCCGCGATCCCCATCACCAGCAGCGACGCGAAGCGGTCGCGGGCGGCCATCGCGGTGAAGATGCAGAAGGCGAGGATCAGAATATACAGCGCCAGAAGCGACACGGCTCCGACAAAGCCGAATTCCTCGGCCAGCGTGGTGAAGATGAAATCCGTGTGCTTTTCCGGCAGGAAGTTCAGCCGGCTCTGCGTGCCTTCCATGAAGCCGCGTCCTGTCCAGCCCCCGGACCCCAGCGCGATCTGGCTTTGCGTGATGTGATATCCCGCGCCGAGCGGATCTGAGGAGGGATCGAGAAACGTGTCGATGCGCCGGTACTGGTAGTCCTGCAGCACCTGCCACGGCGTCCCGCGCGACGCCAGTACGGCCGCGACCGCGCCGACCCCTGCGCCGATCACGCCGACGAAATAGGCCCAGTGGACGCCCGCGAGAAACATCACCGCGCCCCCGCCCATCAAGAGCAGAAGCGCCGTGCCGAGGTCGGGCTGGCGCAGCGTCAGCAACACCGGCACTGCGATCAGCACAAGCGGCAGGATCACGAAGACCGGGCGCGAGGTCTTGTCGAGATCGAGCCAGTCGTAATAGGCGGCCAGCACCATCACCAGCGTGATCTTCGTCAGCTCCGAGGGTTGCAGGCGCATGAACCCGAGGTCGATCCAGCGCTGGGCGCCCATGCCGACGGCACCGAAGAACTCGACGAAAAGCAGAAGGATGACGGAGATGGCGTAGGCCAGCGCCGAGAGATTGCGCCAGAACCATATCGGCACCATCGCCACCACGACCATCAGCACCAGGCCGAGGCCGAAGCGCTGCATCTGCGGCTCCACCCATGGGGTCATCGATCCGCCCGCGACCGAGAACAGCATCAGGAAGCCGAGGCAGGCAACCGCCACCAGCAACAGGATCAGCGCCCAGTTGAGGTGCAGGATCTTGCGCCAGCCCGTGGGCGTCGAGGCGAGGTTGTACTCGAGAAAGCTCATGTGCGGTCGGATCCCGGTCTGCGCGGACCGCTGGCACGTCCCGACGGCATCGGCGGCTCCGCGAGGATCGGCAGGCGGCGGTGCATCTCCTCGATGTCGCGGCGCTGCGAGACCGGGTAAAGCTCGGGCGGCGGCACGTCACCCACCTGCGCCCTGAGCAGGATGTCGCGCGCGATGGGGGCGGCCACCGCCGCGCCGCCGCCACCATGTTCGACGACCACCGAGACGGCGTAGCGGGGCGCCTCGAACGGCGCGTAGCCCACGTAAAGCGCATGGTCGCGCCGTTCCCATGGCAGGTCTTCGTTGGCGATCACGCCGGCCTCGCGCTCGGCGGTGGTGATGTTGCGCACCTGGCTGGTGCCGGTCTTGCCGGCGACGAGATAGGCCTCGTCCATCACGCGGCTGCCGAAGGCGGTTCCGCGCCGGTCGTTGTTCACCTGCCACATGGCCCGGTGGATGATGCCGAGATGCTCGGCGGGAATGCCCAGATCGGTGGGCGTGCCGGCATTATGGGGCACGCCGTCCACGGAGCGCACCACGCTTGGCTCGATCATGCGCCCTGTGGCCAGCCGCGCCGTCATCACCGCCAGTTGCAGCGGCGAGGTCAGCACGAAGCCCTGCCCGATCGAGGCGTTGAGCGTGTCGCCCACGACCCAGTCCTCGCCGCGATTGCGCCGCTTCCACTGCATGGTGGGCGCGAGGCCCTGCGCGATGCCCGAGAGCGGCAGGTCGTGGCGCACGCCGCATCCAAGGCGCACCGCCATGGCCGAAATCGCCTCGATCCCGACGCGCTGGGCGAGATCGTAGAAATAGACGTCACAACTTTGCGAAATCGCCTCGAGCAGGTCCACGCGCCCGTGCCCCTGCCGCTGCCAGCAATGGAACCGGCGGTCGCCGAGCTCGGTATGGCCGATGCAATTTATCTCTTCGTCGGGGCTGATGACACCGGCCTCGAGGGCTGCCAGCGCCACGATCATCTTGTAGGTGGAACCCGGCGGGTAAAGCCCCTGTGTCGCCTTGTTGGCGAGCGGGCGATAGGGGTCTTCGTTCAGGGCCGTCCACTGGGTCTGGCTGATCCCGCGCACGAAGAGATTCGGATCGAAAGTGGGCGCGGAGGCCAGCGCGAGGACCTCGCCGTCGGCGCAGTCCATCACCACGGCGCCCGCGCTTTGCCCGCTCAGCCGCGCCTCGACGTAGTTCTGCAGCCCAGCATCGATGGTCAGTTGCACGTCCGACCCCGCCACGGCCGCGTCGCGATCGAGCTCGCGCATCTCGCGGCCGGCGGCGTTCACCTCGATGCGCTTGGTTCCGGCGCGGCCGCGCAACTCGGCCTCCATGCGGGCCTCGACATTGTAGCGGCCGACCTGGAAATCGGGGATCTGCAGGACCGGGTCGGTGTCGCCCGTCTGTTCGACATAGTAGTCGGACACCGGACCTACATAGCCCACCACATGCGAGAAATCCGCGCCCAGCGGGTAGACCCGGCTCAGGCCCACCTCGGGGTTCACCCCGGGCAGGGCGGGCGCGTTCACGGCCACCGAGGACAGCTCTGCCCAGCTGAGGCGGTCGGCGACCGTGACCGGAACGAAGGGCGGGCGGCGCATGATCTCGGCGCGGGCACGTTCCAGCGCCGCAAGATCGAGGTTCACGATCCGCGCAAGCTCGGTGAGTGCGGCGTCGACGTCGTCGGTATCCTCGCGCACCAGCGTGATCCGGTAGTTCTGTTCGTTGCCTGCCAGAAGCACGCCGTTGCGGTCGAAGATCAGGCCGCGTTCGGGGGGCAGAAGCCGGACGTTGATGCGGTTCTCTTCGGCCAGCAGCCGGAAGTCGTCCGCGCGTTCCACCTGCAGATAGCGCATCCGCGCGGCCAGTACCGCCGAAGTCCCCACGAAAAGACCGCCCATGACAAGCGCCCGCCGCCCGATCATGCGGTTGCTTTCTTCCAGGTCCTTAGGGCTGCGTTTCACGGGGTCTGTGCCTCGGTCATGGGTCAGAGGGGCTCAAGGTCGGCCGGCCCGAGCTTACGCAAGCCGAACAGATATTTCGAGACCGCAACGACGACCGGATAGATCGCGATGGTCACGATGCCTTGCGTCAGGCTCAGCCCGAGGGAGGGCAGGTCGGCCATCAGCAGCCACAGGATGACCCGCTCTGCCAGAACCATGCCGGCCACCGCGCCGGCGATGGCGCCCCATTCCACCAGAAACGGGAACTCCGTCATCTGAAGGCGGCGTCGGCGCAGGCTTTCGGAGGCAAGGACCGCAAGCGCGGTCCAGAGCCCGGGTGGCCGCTGGAGCAGGAAGTCCGCAAGCAGGAACACGATCACGATGGACAGGAGTGGAACCACCGCCGGTTGCCGCAGCATCCATGCGAAGGTCAGCGCCAGCAGAAGGTCGGGCCCCGGCAGGCCGCTTTCGCCGAGACCAAGCGGCAGCAGCCGGCCGATGATGATGATGCAGCAAAGGACGAGGAAGATCGCCCGGTAGGTCCAGATATGGCTGGAGGACGTGGCCGGGCTCATGGCTGCGCCGCGCTGCTGTTGCCCAGACGCGCTTCTTCAGGCAGGACGCTGTCCTGTGCCGGGCTGTCTTCTGTCCCGGTCTCGTCGGGCAGCGGCCATGGCGGTCCGATCAGGTCGCCGCTGTCGCCCAGCGATGTGCCCGGATGGCTGCGCATGACCCGCAGGAACCGAAGGCGGACGAGATCGGCCGCGAGCCGCGCGCGGAGGCGCCCGTCCGTCGTGGCGATCACCTGTCCCACCAGCAGGCCGGGCGGAAACAGCCCGCCATCCCCCGAGGTGATGATGCGGTCGCCCGGGTTCACGTCCTCGCGCGCGTCGATGAAATCGAGGATCGGCGCCTGCGAATTGTCGCCCATCAGGAGCGCCTGTTGCCCCGAGGGCTGGATCGTCACCGGGATGCGGCTGTTGCTGTCGGTCAGAAGCAGCACCCGCGACGTCCTCTCGCCCACGCCCGAGACGCGGCCCACGACGCCCAGCCCGTCCATGGTGGCCCAGCCGTCGAGGATGCCGTCGCGGGCGCCCACGTTGATCAGGACCGAGCGCCGGAAGGGCGAGCCGCTATCGGCGAGCACAAGGCCGGTGACGAAGGTCAGTTCGGGGTCGAGCTGTACCCGGTTGAGGTCCAGAAGCCGCGCGTTTTCCTGTTCCAGCTGCAGGGCCGCCTCGCGCCAGGCGCGCATCTGCTGCAACTCGCGGCGAAGTTCCTGGTTCTGTTCGAACAGGCGCGCGTAGCTCTGGAAATCGTCGAAGATGCGCGCCACGCCCGTGACCGGGGCCATGGCCCATTCCATGTTCGGCACCACCCGATCGACGATCGCCGCACGCATGCGTTCCACGCGCGGGTTGTCGATCCGCCACAGCATGACCAGCGCGAGCAGGCAGATGACCGCGACCGCCACCAGCAATCGCCGGACGGGTCGCGCATAGGCGTCGTCGTAACTGTCCCGTGCCATGGCGCTCCAATGTCAGGGGCGGGTGCGCCCCGCGAACGGAGGATCAGCTTTCGTAGTCGATGGCGTGGCGCAGAAGGTTCTCGTATTCCAGCGCCTTGCCGGTGCCGAGCGCCACGCAATTCAGGCTCTCGTCCGCGACAGAGATGGCGAGCCCGGTCTGCTCGCGCAAGGCCAGGTCGAGTTCGCCCAGAAGCGCGCCGCCCCCGGTCAGCATGACACCCCGGTCGACGATGTCCGCTGCAAGATCGGGCGGCGTGGCCTCAAGCGCGCCCATCACCGCCTCGGTGATCTGCTGCACCGGTTCGGCCAGCGCCTCGGCGACCTGCGCCTGGCTGACTTCGGTTTCCTTCGGCACGCCGTTCAGGAGGTCGCGGCCCCGGATGCGCATGGACGCGCCGCGCCCGTCATCGGGCATGCGCGCCGTTCCGATCGAAGTCTTGATCCGCTCGGCCGTCGATTCCCCGATCAACAGGTTATGCTGACGCCTGAGGTAGGAGATGATCGCCTCGTCCATCCGGTCGCCGCCGACGCGGACCGAACGCGCATAAACGATATCCGCGAGGCTGAGCACGGCCACTTCGGTCGTCCCGCCGCCGATGTCCACGACCATCGACCCCGTGGGGTCGGTGATCGGCATGCCCGCCCCTATGGCCGCCGCGATGGGCTCGGCGATGAGGCCTGCCTTGCGCGCACCGGCCGAGAGCACGGACTGTCGAATGGCGCGCTTTTCCACGGGCGTGGCGCCGTGGGGCACGCAGACGATGATCTTGGGCTTGGTGAAGGTCGTGCGCTTGTGGACCTTGCGGATGAAGTGCTTGATCATCTCCTCGGCCACGTCGAAATCCGCGATGACGCCGTCGCGCATCGGCCGGATGGCCTGGATCGAGCCGGGCGTGCGGCCGAGCATCAGCTTGGCATCTTCGCCGAACGCGAGCGCCTTCTTCACGCCGTCCTTGACCTGATAGGCGACGACCGAGGGCTCGTTCAGGACAACGCCCTTGCCCCGGACGTAGACGAGCGTGTTCGCCGTCCCGAGGTCGATCGCCATGTCGGAGGAAAAGAGGTTGCCAAAGACCATGCGCGTCATGCCGCCCATTAAATGTAACGCGCCCGGGGATCGAGCGCGCGCGTGAATCCGGATGCTTATAGGCGTGCCATGCCTTGGGCGTAAAGGGGCAGCGCCCAGCGGGGTGGCGGGTCACCGCCGGTGCCTCGGGCGGCAAAGCTGGCTTCACCGCCCGGAGCTGCCGGCAACTTCGACGTGACGTTCAGCCGACGTCCTTGTAGCTGACCTCCCGCTGGTCCGAGCCGAGCTTTTCCTTGCGCACGATCATGCGGTTGAGCGCGTTCACGTATGCCTTCACGCTGGCCACCACGGTGTCGGTATCGGCCGACTGTCCCGTGGCGATGCGCCCGTCCTCCTCGATGCGCACGGTGACCGTGGCTTGCGCGTCCATGCCTTCGGTCACTGCGCTCACCTGATAGAGGTTGAGCACCGCCTCGTTGGGGTAAAGCGCCTTGACCGCGTTGAAGGCCGCGTCGACCGGCCCGTCACCCTGCGCGGTGGCCTGCTTGTCCTCGGCCCCGACGCGCAGCGTGATGTCGGCCGATTGCGGTGCCTCGGTCCCGCAGATCACGCGCAGGAACTTAAGCTCGAGGTGATCGTCCTGATCTGCGGCGGCGGCATCGGTGACCAGCGCGATCAGGTCGTCGTCGAAGACCTCCTTCTTGCGGTCGGCAAGCGACTTGAAGCGCACGAACAGGTCGTTGAGCTGGTTGTCGACCATGTCGAAGCCCAGGTCCTTGAGCTTCGCGCGCAGCGCCGCCCGCCCCGAATGCTTGCCCAGCGGCAGCGAGGTCCCCGCGAGGCCCACATCCTCGGGGCGCATGATCTCGAACGTGTCGGCGCTTTTGAGCATCCCGTCCTGGTGAATGCCGCTTTCATGGGCAAATGCGTTCTTACCCACGATCGCCTTGTTGGGCTGCACACCGAAGCCCGACACCGTCGCCACCCGGCGCGAGATGTGCATGATCTTGGTGGTGTCGACATTCGTGTCGAAGGGCATGATGTCGTGGCGCACACGCATGGCCATCACGACCTCTTCGAGCGCGGTGTTGCCGGCGCGTTCGCCCAGCCCGTTGATCGTGCACTCGATCTGCCGCGCGCCACCCGCCACGGCCGCCAGCGCGTTCGCCGTCGCCATGCCGAGGTCGTTGTGGCAATGGGTGGCGAAGACCACGTCCTCGCCGCCCTCGCATTCCGCGATCAGCCGGCGGATCAGGTCCGCGCTCTCGACCGGCGCGGTGTAGCCCACCGTGTCGGGAATGTTGATCGTTGTCGCGCCTGCCCTGATCGCGATCTCGACCACCCGCCTGAGGTAGTCCCATTCGGTCCGCGTGGCGTCCATCGGCGACCACTGCACGTCGTCGCAGAGGTTGCGGGCATGGGTCACCGTCTCGTGGATGCGATCGGCCATCTCGTCCTGCGTCAGGTTCGGGATGGCCCGGTGCTGGGGCGAGGTGCCGATGAACGTGTGGATACGGGGCGATTTCGCGAAGCGCACCGCCTCCCAGCAGCGGTCGATATCCTTGATGTTCGCCCGCGCCAGACCGCAGATCGTGGCGCGCTTCGCCAGTTGCGCGATCTCGGAGACGGCGGCGAAATCCCCGTCCGACGCGATGGGAAAGCCCGCCTCGATGATGTCGACGCCCATCTCGTCGAGAAGTGCCGCGATCTCGAGCTTCTCGTCATGGCTCATGGTGGCGCCGGGGCTCTGCTCGCCGTCGCGCAGGGTCGTGTCGAAGATCAACACTCGGTTTTCGGTGGTCATGTCGGTCAGTCCTTAGCTGCTTGGTGGTGTGTCCTCGGCGCTGATCCTCCCCTGAGCGGTCGCGCCGAAGGGCACGCTCAGAGGCGGCTAAGGAGCAGAAGACCAGGCAGGACTGCCCGCGCGCGAAGCGGCGGCAGGATCGTGATATGGGCGTGCCTGATCATGGAACAGGAAAATACCGGACCCGCCGCGGAAGAAAAGCCCCAATCGGGTCAGTGCAACTGACCCGTCAGAGCGCAAGCTTGATGAAGGTCCAGAGCCCCATGCCCATCATGAACAGGTTCTCGGTCAGCGACACGAAGCCGAGCGGTACGTTCGAGTCGCCGCCGACGCAGGCGCATTTGAGTTCGCGCTTCTCGATGTAGACGGCCTTGAAGACGGAGACCGCGCCCACTGTCCCGATGAACAGCGCGACCGGAGCCGATAGCAATGGCAGCACGGCACCCGCCATCAGCACCCCCGCCAGCGCCTCGCCGAAGGGATAGACGCGGCCATAGGGCACCCAGCGCCGGGCGAGCAGGTCGTAGTTCAGGAACATCGTCGAGAAGCTCTCGACATCCTGCAGTTTCTGGATCGCGAGGATCGCCATGGACAGCGCCACGAAAAGCTCCACCGTGCGGATGCCGAGCACCTCGCCCGTCATCCCCCAGGCGATCGCAAGCGCAAGCCCGGCCGCGACACCAAAGATCGCGATGACGGGCTGATAGCTGGTCTCGTCCTCGCCCTTCACGTCGTCGCCGAGCCATTCGCGAAGGTCGTCGTAGCCGCCGATCCGCTCGTCCCCGATCCAGATCTGGGGCGTGGTCGGGACGCCGTGCTTCTCCATGAAGGCCTCGGTCTCCTCCCGCGTCTTCAGGCCGTGATCGTCAACCTCGTAGCCCTCGGCCTCCAGCCGGTGCTTGGCCTTGAGGCCGAAGGGGCAGAGGTGGTCCTCCATCATCATGCGGTAGAGCGTGGCGGTTTTCGCGGTGTCGCGGGGCATGGTCGGTCCTCCATGGGTTTTTCGGACAACGCGGCGCGGCCGCCCTTGGTTCAATTGCCGTCCTTGCCGGAGTGCGCGGCAAGGCGTAGCCTTGCGGCATGTCCGATGCAGGCCGCAGAACTGCGATCGTCACCGGGGGCGCCGGTGGCATCGGGCGCGTGCTGTGTGCCCGGCTCGCCGCGGAGGGCTGGCGCGCCATCGCGGTGGATCGCGACGCCGGGGCGCTCGCCGCGCTGCCCGACGGGGTCGAGTGGCAGGAGGCCGATATCTCCGACGAGGCTGCCGTTGCCGCCTGTTTCGATGCGATCTACCCCGACCGTCTCGACCTGCTGGTGAACAATGCCGGCATCGCGCACCCGGATGTCGGCCCACTCGAGCAGCTGAGCCTCGAAACCTTCCGCGCCTATATCGACAGCCATCTGACCGGCGCCTTCCTGATGACGCGCGCGGCGCTTCCCGCCTTGCGCGCCGCGCAGGGCGCCATCGTCAACATCTCCTCGACCCGCGCGATCATGTCCGAGCCGAATTCCGAACCCTACGCCGCCGCGAAAGGCGGTCTCGTCGCGCTGACCCATGCGCTCGCCATCAGCCACGGGCCCGATGTGCGCGCCAACGCGATCCTGCCGGGCTGGATCGTGACTGACAAGCATGGAGACCTGAGGCCGGAGGATCACGCCCAGCATCCCGCGGGTCGGGCTGGCACGCCCGAGGACGTGGCCGATGCCGTGCTCTACCTGGCCCGCGCCGGTTTCGTCACCGGACAGACGCTCGTGATCGACGGCGGCATGACGAAGAAGATGATCTACGTCGACTGAGGCTCAGACCAGCCCGAGTTCAGAGTCCGTAGCGATCCGGTCATATTTGTCGCGTGGCGGCATCGGCCGGTCGCGCCAATCCGGTTCGAACACGAAGGACGACCTCTCCCGCCCCGGCGGCAGGGCTCCGTTTCCAAGACCCACGGCATAGTCGTAGTAGAGCTTGACGATCTCGTCGTGGCTGACCTGCCGGGCGGCCGGGTGGGCCATGCAGGCATCGCGCCACCGGCGGAACCGGTCATAGGCCGGGTCATCGGGCAGGTCGAAGCCCTCGTAATATTCGAGGAACCAGAACCGCATGAACATCGGCGTGTAGACCAGATCGGCAAGCCCGAAGGCGTCGAACAGGAACGTGCCCTCGGGATTGTGATCGCGCAGGAAATCATCGAGCCATGCGTAGTGGCCGAGCAGCGTCTGGCGCTTTTCCCCCGCCTTCGCGCGGTCGCGATTCATGACCATCAGGTAGCCGGCCATGGCGAAATCGCCCGCCCGCTCGATCATCAGCCGTTCCACGCCCCGCTCGTAGGGATCGGTACGCGCGACCTGCGGGTCGGGGAACGCCTCCTCGACATAACGCAGGATCACGAGGCTTTCCTTCAGGACGCGACCCCCGCCGAGATCCATGATCGGCAGCGCCGTCGTCCCGCGCGACAGCTCGAGGATATGGGGATCGCGCGGCTTCGTGATGTCGACCACGCGGAACTCGACCGCATCTCCAAGGCCTTTGAGTTCGAGCAGGATCTCGACCCGCTGCGAGAACGGGCAGACGGGGATGTGATAGATGATCGGTTTGTTCATGGCGGGCTCCTCTCCCGGCCGGAGTCTGCAATGCGGGGTTCGGATTGACCAGTGCGCCCGCCGCCTTAGGTGGCCCACCCATGATAGATGCATTGGTAATCGGCGCCTCGGGCGGAATCGGCGACGCCATGGTTGCGGAAATGACCGCGCGCAGCGGGACTGTCACCGCGCTTTCGCGCACGCAGGACGGGCTCGACGTCACCGATCCGGCCTCGGTCGACCGTGTCCTCGGCGCGCTGGAGGGACCGTTTCAGACCATCTTCGTCTCCGTCGGAATCCTCGCGCCCGAGGGACACACGCCGGAAAAGCAGATCGCGGCACTCGACCCGGCGGCCATGGCGCGGGTCTTCGCGGTGAACACGGTGGGCGTCGCCCATGTCCTGTCGCACCTGCCGCGTCTGCTGCCGAAGACGGGCCGGTCGGTCACCGGTGTTCTGACCGCGCGGGTGGGATCAATCGGCGACAACGGCATCGGCGGGTGGTATTCCTACCGCGCCTCCAAGGCCGCGCTGAACCAGATCGTGCATGGGCTGAGCATCGAGATCGGGCGCACCCATCGCGATGCCATTCTCGCCGCTCTTCACCCCGGCACCGTGGCCACGCCCTTCACCGAGGGCTACGACCCCAAGCACGGCAAGGTGACGCCGGCCGAGGCGGCGGCGAACCTCTGTGACGTGATGGAGCGGCTGACCCAAGCGCAGTCTGGCGGGTTCTACGACTATGCGGGCCGCGAGATCCCGTGGTGAGCCGACCATGACGACGCGGCTTGTCCTGATCCTCGGCGATCAGCTGAGCGGGGATATCGCCGCCCTGCGCGAGGCGGATCGCGATCGTGACGTGGTGGTCATGGCCGAGGTGATGGACGAGGCAAGTTATGTCCCGCATCACCCCAAGAAGATCGCGTTTCTTTTCGCCGCCATGCGCAAATTCGCGGCGCGGCTGGTGGATGAGGGTTGGACGGTCCGGTACACGCGCCTCGACGATGCCGATAACGCGGGATCCATCCCGGGCGAGCTTCTGCGCGCGGCCGAGGCCACGGGCGCGACCGAGGCGCTGGCCACCGAACCGGGGGAGTTTCGCCTGATCGCCGCGCTGGAGGATTGCCCCCTCCCGGTGCACCAGTTCCCCGACGATCGGTTCCTGTGCTCCCATGCCGAGTTCGAGGCATGGGCCGAGGGGCGCAAGGAACTGCGGATGGAGTGGTTCTACCGCGAGATGCGGCGCAAGACGGGCCTCCTGATGGAGGGCGACAAGCCCGAGGGCGGCAAGTGGAACTACGACCACGACAACCGCAAACCCGCCCCCGGCGAGGTCGATTTCGGCGGGCCGATGCAGTTCACGCCCGACGAAACGGTCGAAGAGGTGCTGTCGCTGGTCGAGGCGCGCTTCGGCGACAGTTTCGGCACCCTGCGGCCCTTCTGGTTCGCCACCGACCAGGGGCAGGCGCGCCGCGCGCTGGCGCATTTCGTCAACGGCGCGCTGCCCAAATTCGGCGACTACCAGGACGCGATGCTGGATGGTCAGCGGTTCCTATACCACTCGGTCATCTCGATGTATCTCAACGCCGGGCTGCTGGGCTGGCGCGAGGTCTGCGATGCGGCGGCAGAGGCCTACGGGGCCGGTGCCGCGCCGCTCAACGCGGTGGAGGGGTTCATCCGCCAGATCATCGGCTGGCGCGAATACATGCGCGGCATCTATTTCCGCGAAGGGCCGGACTATGTGCGCCGCAACGCGCTGGGCCATGACCGGCCTCTGCCGGGCTTCTACTGGACCGCCGACACCAATATGCGCTGCGTCGCCCGCGCGGTGGAACAGACCCGCGAGGAGGCCTACGCCCACCACATCCAGCGGCTTATGGTGACGGGCAATTTCGCACTTCTGGCGGCCATCGACCCGCATGCCGTGCACGAATGGTATCTCGCCGTCTATGCCGATGCCTATGAATGGGTGGAGGCACCCAACGTCATCGGCATGAGCCAGTTCGCGGATGGCGGCATCGTGGGGTCCAAGCCCTACGTCTCCGGCGGCAACTACATCCGCAAGATGTCGGATTATTGCAACAAATGCGCCTATGATGTTGGTGAAAAGACCGGCGACGACGCCTGCCCGTTCAACTACCTCTACTGGGCCTTCCTGCACCGGCACCGTGAGCGCTTTGGCAATAACCCCCGCATGGCGCAGATGTATCGGACCTGGTCGCGGATGTCCGACGACAAGCGGCAGGCGACGCTGGAGAGTGCCGAAGCCTTCCTCGGAAAGCTCGACCGGGGCCTGCGCGTCTGATCGCGCTTGATCGGCGGGCGTACGCTCGCCATCTGCCACGAAGCGACGCCGCGTGTTTTGCCGCGCATGCTACCGGAGAGCTGCCGATGATTGCCGTTCATTCCATGGGCGACGCCTTTTCAGGCGTGGATTGCGTCCGGCTTCTGGAGACGGTTCGCGATGCCGTGCCGCGCGATGCGGGCCTCGTCCGGCAGGGCCGCGACCACAACCTGCGCCGGGCCGATCTGGTCTGGCTCGATGACGTGGCGGACACGGAATGGGTCATGGAGCGGATGATCGACCTCGTTCGCACAGCCAACCGGGAGGTTTTCGGCTTCGACGTCACGGAGTTCGCCGAGAGCCCCCAGGTTGCGCACTACGGTGCCGAGCGCGGAGGGCATTTCGGCTGGCATTCCGACATCGGCGAGGGCCGACTGGCAGAACGGCGCAAGCTGACCATCGTGGTCCAGCTTTCGGAGCCGGAGGCATATGAGGGCGGCGATCTCGACCTCATGCCGGGCGCCGGCATCGTCACCGCCGACAGGGGGCAGGGGGCGGCGACGCTCTTCCCGTCCTTCGTGCTTCACCGCGTGACGCCGGTCACGCGGGGCGATCGGCATTCGCTGACCGTCTGGTGCCATGGCACCCCGTTTCGCTGAACCCGTCCCGCAGAAGCTGTGAGCCGGCGCACAGATGCGTTGCGGCACTGCGGAATTGAGACCATCGGCCCGTGTGCGCAGTTGGTGCAGTGCAAATGCAACCGCAAACAGGGAGAGCCCCATGTCCAACGTGAAACTCGCCGTCATCTTTTATTCCACCTATGGCACCAACCATCGCATGGCCGAAATTGCCGCCGAGGCCGCGCGTGAAGCCGGGGCCGAGGTCCGCCTCCTCCGCGTGCCCGAGACTGCCCCCAAAGAGGTCATCGAGGGTCAGGACGCCTGGAAGGCGCAGGCCGAGAAGACGGCGCATATCCCCGAGGTGACCCATGACGACATGGAATGGGCCGACGGCTACCTGATGTCCGCCCCGACCCGTTACGGCGTGGTGTCGAGCCAGCTGCGGGCCTTCATCGACACGCTGGGCGGGCTGTGGTTCGAGGGCAAGCTGGCGAACAAGACGGTCAGCGCCATGACCTCCGCCCAGAACGTGCATGGCGGTCAGGAGACGACGTTGATTTCGCTCTACACCACGGCGATGCATTGGGGCGCGATCATCACCGCGCCGGGATATACCGATCCGGTCCTCTTCGAAGCCGGCGGCAACCCCTATGGCGTCTCCACGCAGGCCGGCGAGGTCGGCGACAAGACCGAGGCCGCCATCCGCCACCAGGCGCGGCGGCAAGTTGAACTGACCGCCAAGCTCGTTGCCTGACTGGCGCGATCGTGCCGGTCTGCGCAGTGGGAGAAGCCCCACCGTGCAGGCCGCTGCCCGACGCGCGCCGCGTTGCTCGGGCGGGTCATGCGGCGAGACGCGCCGGTCACTCCCACCACGGGTCGATCTGGGCGATGTCGTCGTCGCTCCAGCCGAAGTGGTGGGCCAGTTCGTGGACCAGCACATGGGTGACCAGTTCGCCAAGGCTGACGTTGCCGCGGTCGGACCATTCGTCGAGGATCGGTCGCCGGAAAAGCCAGATCGTGTCGGGCTGACCCGGCTGATCGGAAACAGACTTCTCGGTCAGGGGGGTCCCGTCATAAAGCCCGGTGATCTCGAACGGGTCGTCCACGCCCATGTCCATGAGGATACGGCGCGGCGCGAAATCCTCGATCCGGATCACCAGCTCGCGCGCGGCCGACTGGTAGGGCTGCGGAAGGAGCAGAAGCGCGGCGTCTGCCAGTGCCTCGATCTCGCCCAAGCCCGGGGCCGTCCAGTCCGTGCAGTCCATGCGCCGCTCCATGCCCCCTTATGGACTTTGGCCGGCGACTGTGAAAGAGCACGCGTCGCATCGCCCGGAGAATACCGATGACCGTTACCCGTTTCGCGCCTTCGCCGACCGGCTATCTGCATGTCGGAAACCTGCGCACGGCCCTGTTCAACTTCCTCATCGCGCGCAAGGCGGGGGGCACTTTCGTGCTGCGCCTCGACGACACCGATCCCGAGCGGTCGAAGCCCGAATATGCCGACGCGATCCAGGAGGACCTGCAATGGCTCGGCATCACATGGGACCGGCTGGAGCGTCAGTCGGAGCGGCTCGGCCGCTATGCCGAGGCCGCCGACGAGCTGCGCGAAAGGGGCCGGTTCTACGAGGCGTTCGAGACGCCGACAGAACTGGACCTCAAGCGCAAGAAGCAACTGAACATGGGATTGCCGCCGGTCTATGACCGCGCCGCGCTGGACCTGTCGGAGGCCGAACGCGAGAAGCTGCGTGCCGAGCGTGGCCCCGGCGTCTGGCGCTTCAAGCTGAAGCGTGAACGGATCGAGTGGCAGGACGGGATCCTCGGCGATCTTTCCATCGATGCGGCCAGCGTGTCCGACCCGGTGCTGATCCGCGCGGACGGGCAGGTGCTCTATACGCTTGCCTCCGTCGTGGACGACATGGACATGGGGATCACGCATGTGGTGCGCGGCTCGGACCACGTGACCAACACCGCGACGCAGATCCAGATCATCGAGGCGCTGGGCGGCACCCCGCCCGCCTTCGCACATCACTCGCTTCTGACGGGCCCGCAGGGCGAGGCGCTGTCCAAGCGTCTGGGGACGTTATCCTTGCGTGATCTGCGCGCGGCGGGGGTGGAACCCATGGCGCTGCTGAGCCTGATGGCGCGCCTCGGTTCCTCGCAGCCGGTGGTTCTGGCGCGGTCGCTCGACGAATTGGCCGAAGGGTTCGACCTGTCCCACTTCGGCGCGGCGCCGACGAAATTCGACGAGGCCGATCTCTGGCCGCTGACCGCCAATGTGCTGCAGGACATGGACGTGTCGGAAATGGCCGGCGAGATGGCCGCGCTCGGCGTGCCCGAGGCGTTGGTGAGCGACGTGTGGCAGGTCGCGCGCGCGAACATGTCCCGGCGGACCGAGCTGGCCGGCTGGTGGCATCTTTTCCGCGATGGCGCCGAGCCTCTGGTCGACCCCGAAGACCGGGAGTTCGTCGAACAGGCCTTTGCCCTCCTGCCAGAGCCGCCTTACGGGCCCGACACATGGGGCGCGTGGACCAACGCGGTGAAGGAGGCCACCGGCCGCAAGGGCAAGGCGCTGTTCATGCCGCTCCGCAAGGCCGTGACCGGGCGCGAACGCGGGCCCGAGATGGCCGATGTCATGCGGCTGTTGCAGAGGAAACCGACGCTCTGAGGGCCCGTTTCCGCCGGGATCAAAGGCTGGTGATCCGACGCACGCCGCGCACACGCAATTCGTCATCGACAAAGCTGCGTTCGTCGCCGGTAAGCCGTGTGACGCGGGAATAGACCGGCTCGGCCCGATCATCGAGGACGGGCGCCTCCCATCCCGCCGTCGTCTCGAAGAAGCGCCGCGCGCCCTCTTCGCCGAATTCGCTCAGGTAGCCCTGGATCACCGTGTCGAGATAGCTCAGCAGGATCGGATGCTCGTCGGTCCCGTCGCTGTCGTGTTCGGGCCGCGTCCGGTAGATGTGCACGTCGAGGCACCGCTCCGGCCCGTGGTCGTGGTCGATCTCGATCACGGCGTGCCGGTCATAGGCGTATTCGCGTTTGTCCAGCGCTGCCCAGTCCGCGCCGGGGACGGCGGCGATCAGGCCTTCGATCTGCGTTCCCGGCGATTCCACGGCGGTCAGGAACGCCAGCTTGCGCAGCCGCGTACGCTTCCACGTCCGCGCCCAGCCGCGCACCCTTGCGCGCGCCGCCTGCGGAAAGGCGTGCGTGCCCCGGTTCACGAGGCTGCCATAGCCGAAGAAGAAGGGGTCGGTCCCGGACATCGCGCCAATGGATGACGAAAGCGCGCGGGCATCGCAAGCCTCTTGCAGGCCGGCCGCGCTTTGATATCTTGCACTTGCCCGCATGGGGGAGACGCTGACCGGACCCGCAAGGACCGGCCAGGGCCGAAGGAGCAACCGCCCCGGTAAACTCTCAGGCAAACGGACCTCTTCGGGCGACGGACTCTGGAGAGAGATGCGCATCGACGCATCCGCCGAAGGGATAACGATCTCAGGCGAAAGGACAGAGGGGGCATCTTGCGGCGCCGTTTCGGCGCTCTCACGATGCCGGGTCACGTCTTGGATGACGGCCCCGGAAGACGGGGTGACATGGACGAGACCGACGTGCTCAAACACCTGCCGCTGCGCGCACTCCACGAGGAACTCGGGGGCAGTTTCGTGCCGTTCGCGGGCTGGGAGATGCCCGTCCGCTATGGCCCCGGCGTGATGGCAGAGCACCTGTGGTGCCGGGAGAAGGCGGGTCTTTTCGACGTGTCGCACATGGGGCAGGTGATGCTGCCGGCTGACGCGGGCGAGGCGCTTGAGGCGCTTGTGCCGATGGACGTGATCGGCCTGCAGGAGGGGCGGCAGCGCTACGCGTTCTTCACCAATGCAGAGGGCGGGCTGCTCGATGACCTGATGATCGCACGCCACGCCGAGGGGCTGCACCTTGTCGTCAACGCGGCCTGTGCGGCGGCCGACACCGCCCATCTCGAAAGCCATGTGCCCGGTTTGGCGGTTCTGTCGGACCGTGCGCTTCTGGCGCTGCAGGGGCCCATGGCGGCGACGGTTCTGGAGGGTCTTGTGCCCGGCGTCGCGGAGCTGCGCTTCATGGACGTGGCGCGGTTGCCCTGGGATGGCGTCGATCTGTGGATTTCGCGGTCGGGCTATACCGGCGAGGACGGGTTCGAGATTTCGCTGCCGGTCGAGGGGGCGGAGGGCTTCGCCCGCGCGCTCCTGCGGGATCCGTCGGTGGCACCGATCGGGCTGGGCGCGCGCGACACGCTGCGGCTGGAGGCCGGGCTGCCTCTGTACGGGCAGGACCTCGGGCCGGAGATCACGCCGGCGGAGGCGGGTCTGACCTGGGCGATCCAGAAGGTCCGCCGCCCGGGGGGCGCGCGTGCGGGTGGCTACCCCGGCGCGGACATCATCGCCGCGCAGATCGAGGGCGGTGCGCCACGCAAGCGTATCGGCCTGCTGCCGGAAGGGCGCGCGCCGATGCGCGCGGGCACCGAGATTTTCGCCGACGAAAACGGCGGGGAACCGGTCGGCGCCGTCACGTCAGGCGGGTTCGCCCCGAGCCTCGGCGCGCCCATCGCGCTTGCGCTCGTGGAGGCGGGCATTGCCGATGACGCCGCGCTCTGGGGCGAGGTGCGGGGACGACGCCTGCCTGTCGCCTCGACGCGCCCGCCCTTCGTCGCGCATCGTTACCATCGCTGAACAGGACACCAGAACCGAGAGGGTCAGATGAAGTTCACGGAAGATCATGAATGGCTCAACCCCGATGTCGAGGACGGTGACGTGATCGTCGTCGGCATTACCGAATACGCCGCGACGCAACTGGGCGACGTGGTATTCGTCGAACTGCCCGAGGTGGAGACGCGGGTCGCCAAGGGTGACGAGATCGTCGTCATCGAAAGCGTGAAGGCCGCGTCCGATATCGTGGCCCCCATCGACGGTGAGATCGTCGAGGTCAACGACGCGCTTACCGACAACCCCGGCCTGGTCAACGAGGATCCGCTGGGCGCGGGCTGGTTCTTCAAGATCAAGGTGGAGGATGAGGGCGCACTCGACGATTTCATGACCGAGGACGAGTACAAGGATCACACCGGCGACTAGGGGGCTCTGCCCCCGACGCGCGGTCCGCGCGTCTCCCCCGGAGTTTTCCTGCCAGGATGAAGGTGCGGGTTGCGCGCCAGAAAGGAAGCCAAGTTGCCCTGGACCACGACGGATTACGACCCGACCGACTTCGCCAATCGCCGTCACATCGGCCCCTCGCCAGCCGAGATGGAGGAGATGTTGCGCGCCGTGGCGGCCGACAGTCTCGACGCGCTGATCGAGCAGACCGTGCCGGCCTCGATCCGGCAGGAGCGCGGGCTTGACTGGGCACCCATGTCCGAGGCGGAGCTTCTGGCGCACATGCGCGGGATCGCGGCGAAGAACCGGCCGATGGTGCAGATGATCGGGCAGGGCTATTACGGCACGCATACGCCGCCCGCGATCCAGCGCAACGTGCTGGAGAACCCGGCCTGGTATACCGCCTATACGCCCTACCAGCCGGAGATCGCGCAAGGACGGCTCGAGGCGCTTCTGAACTTCCAGACGATGGTGGCCGATCTGACCGGGCTGCCGGTGGCCAATGCCTCGCTTCTGGACGAGGCGACGGCCTGCGCCGAGGCGATGGTGATGGCCGAGCGCGTGGCGAAGTCCAAGGCGCGCGGCTTTTTCGTAGACGAAGCCTGCCATCCGCAGAACATCGCCGTCATGCGCACGCGGGCCGAACCGCTGGGCATCGAGATCATCGTGGGCAACCCCGAGGATCTGGACCCCAGGGCCGTGTTCGGCGCGATCTTCCAGTATCCGGGCACCTATGGGCATCTGCGCGATGTGTCCGACGAGATCGCGGCGCTTCATGCCGAGAAGGCGGTGGCGATCCTCGCCACTGATCTTCTGGCGCTGACGCTGATCCGGGAGCCGGGGGCGATGGATGCCGATATCGCCGTGGGGTCGGCGCAGCGTTTTGGCGTGCCGCTGGGCTATGGCGGGCCGCATGCCGCCTTCATTTCCTGTCGCGACGCGATGAAGCGTGCCTTGCCCGGTCGGATCGTCGGCGTTTCGGTCGATAGCCTCGGGCAGAAGGCCTACCGGCTTTCGCTGCAGACGCGGGAGCAGCATATCCGCCGCGAAAAGGCGACCTCCAACGTTTGCACGGCGCAGGCGCTTCTGGCCGTCATCGCCAGTTTCTATGCCGTGTTCCATGGGCCGCTGGGCCTGCGCGCGATCGCCGAGCGGGTGCACAGCAAGGCCGCGCGGCTGGGGGCGGCGCTTCAGGCCGGCGGGTTCGAGCCCGAGGCGCAGGCCTATTTCGACACCGTGACGGTGCCCGTGGGCGAGCGTCAGTCGCGGATCATGGCGGCGGCGGTGGCGCGCGGCATCAACCTGCGCGACGTAGGCGCCGACCGGATCGGCATCTCCGTGGACGAGACCACCACCGAGGCCGATCTGGAGGCCGTGTGCCGCGCCTTCGGGATCCTCAAGCCGCCGGCGCAGGTCCTGCCGGCGATCCCCGACGCGCTTGTCCGGACATCGGAGTACCTGACGCATCCGATCTTCCACATGAACCGCGCCGAAAGCGAGATGATGCGCTACATGCGCCGCCTCTCGGACCGTGATCTTGCGCTGGACCGTGCGATGATTCCGCTGGGGTCCTGCACCATGAAGCTCAACGCCTCGGTCGAGATGATGCCGATCACCTGGCCGGAGTTCAACGCGATCCACCCCTTCGCGCCCGCCGACCAGGCCGAGGGTTACGCCGCGATGATCGAGGATCTTTCCGCGCGGCTCTGCGAGATCACGGGCTATGACGCGATGTCGATGCAGCCCAATTCCGGCGCACAAGGCGAGTATGCCGGCCTTCTGACCATCGCCGCCTATCACCAGGCGCGCGGGCAAGGCGAGCGCGATATCTGCCTGATCCCGGTCTCGGCCCATGGCACCAACCCCGCCTCGGCGCATATGGCGGGAATGGAGGTGGTGGTGGTGGCCGTGGCCGAGAACGGCGACATCGATATTTCCGATTTCGCGGCCAAGGCCGAGGCGGCGGGCGAGAGGCTGGCGGCCGCGATGATCACCTATCCCTCGACCCATGGCGTGTTCGAGGAAACCGTGCGCGAGGTCTGCCGCATCACGCATGAGCACGGGGGACAGGTCTATCTCGACGGGGCGAACCTGAACGCGATGGTGGGGGTCTCGCGGCCCGGTGACCTTGGTGCCGACGTGAGCCACCTGAACCTGCACAAGACCTTCTGCATCCCCCACGGCGGCGGCGGCCCCGGGATGGGACCCATCGGGGTCAAGGCGCATCTGGCGTCGCATCTTCCGGGCCATCCAGAGATGGGCGGGCGCAACGGGCCGGTCTCGGGCGCGCCTTTCGGTTCGGCCTCGATCCTGCCGATCTCCTACGCCTATATCCGCCTGATGGGCGGCGAGGGTCTGACGCAGGCGACCAAGGTCGCGATCCTGAACGCCAACTACCTCGCCGCGCGTCTGGAAGGGGCGTTCGGGGTGCTGTTCACGGGGTCGAACGGGCGCGTGGCTCATGAGTGCATCATCGACACGCGACCCTTCGCGGAGGCGGGCGTGACCGTTGACGACATCGCCAAGCGGCTGATGGATCATGGCTTTCACGCGCCGACCATGAGCTGGCCGGTGGCCGGGACGCTGATGATCGAACCCACCGAGAGTGAACCCAAGGCCGAGCTCGACCGCTTCGTGACGGCGATGCTGGCGATCCGGGCGGAGATCGCCGAGGTGGAGGAGGGGCGGACCGCAGTGGAGGACAGCCCGTTGCGCCATGCGCCGCACACGATGGAGGACCTCGTGCGCGACTGGGACCGCAGCTACAGCCGCGAGCAGGGATGTTTCCCGCCCGGTGCGTTCCGGGTCGACAAGTACTGGCCGCCGGTCAACCGCGTGGACAATGCCTATGGCGACAGGAACCTCGTCTGCACCTGTCCGCCGCTGGAGGCCTATCTCGACGCGGCGCAATAGCGGCCGTCAGCGTGACCGCCCGAACCGTGCGTAAAGCCCGTCGAGGGACAGGGCGTCGGGCACCGGCCCGTGCTCTTCGGGGACAAACCCCGGATCGACGGGCAGGCAGCCGCGCCCGCAGACCTGCCGCAGCGCGCCCGTGCCACCGTCGACGAACCAAAGGCGGCCGCCGGGGGTCGAGACCCAGCCGTTGACGCCCATGGACATGTCGCCCTCGACATCCTGGATGGAGGGGACTTCGCCATCGTAGCCCTCGGCCCAAGCGGCATGGGTGTGCCAGGAGGCCACCGCGGTGAGGCCCGGCTGCAGCGGGAGCGACGCGCAGCTTGCCGCCCCGCCCCAGGAGACCTTGGTCGAGGAAAACCCGCCGTCCGCGTCCCGCAGGACGAAGCCGCAGACCTCGCGGTCGAAACGGACGGACAGCTGGTTCATTCCCCGCAGGAGGGCCATGACGAAGGCCGTTTCCTCGGCGCTCTGCGCCGTGGCGGGCGCGGTGAAGGTCAGGCTGGCGGCGATGGCGAAGGCGGTCAGCGTTTTCATTGAGCGATCCCGGTCCTTGGCTGTCGAAGCGCGCCACCGGTGCGATGGCGCCTGGCGCGATCCTAGCTGCAAGGCGCCGGAACGCCAACGCGGTCCACACCGGCGGGGTTATGCCGTGAAGCCGCGCATTTTTCCTATCGCTGGACCTTGGTTGCGTACCACCTATGTCTTGATCACGGGCGCGGTCGGGATCGCGCGGAACGAGAAGAAGGAGGCGCCGCTCATGTCGCGCATGGAAAGTATCGACACCGGAACTGTCGTTGGGGACGACTTCGAAGAGGACGCGGACATCGCGCTGTGGAACCGCATGGGCCGTGCCGCGATGTTCTTCTGCATCTGGAGCGCGATGGCGATCCCCGTGCTTCTCGTGATCGCTGTCCGCTGACGGGGCGCGTCTACCGCATCACCGTCCGAGCGCTGCGACACCGGTCCTGAAATGGGCTGCGTGTCGCGGCTTTCATCTGGGGCGTCATGTGCCGCATACAAGAAAGCGCCCCTCGGGGCGCTTTTCGATTTCGGGCCGAGCCCCTTGCCGTATCTGTGGTGGCGTCTTCGTCGCGGTGCCCGCGCTCAGCCGCGATTCGCGGGTTTCACCTTCATCGGCACCGCATGGGCATCGGCCTTGTCCGAGGTGCCGGTTCCGTTCGCGAGGTACCCGACAAGAGCCGAGAGAAACCCGGCTGCGATGACGGCCCATCCCGTGAGAATGTAGATCAGGAAGGCATTGCCAAAGGACACGATGCCCAGAAGCCATGCGCAAATGGCAATGGGCAGCGCGATCACACCTGCAAGCAAGACCAAACCTATCGCCACACGCGCCTCCAACGGTTCACCCCTGGTTGTCTACGGACCTAAGGTTAAATTGTGGTATATTTGGGGCGAAGAAAACCTGTTGTTTCCATTTGGTGAACAATGGCGGATTCTTGCCAAAACACAAGGGTTTGCTGGACGGCGAAGTCCGGCATCCCTGAGGCGTTGCGGAATTGACGCGCGGATGCGGCACAATACCTGCACGCCAGGACAGGGAAACGGACGCGGAATGTTCCCTGATGGTCAGCCAATGCAATGGCAATCGGGACCGGAATGGATTTCGGGGCGAAGTCTCGATTTACCTTGTGTCCGTCGCCGAAGAAGGGCGCCCGAAGAGTATCTTCATGAACGGCGTCCCGGACACGCCCCGGTCCGACGACACGAAAAAAGGGCGCGGCCCCTTGGGGCGCGCCCTTTCCGGATGAGATGTCCTGCCGTTACTGCGGCTGGATGTTCACCGCGCTCTCGCGGCCGTCGCGGCCGGCCTCGAGGTCATAGTCGACCTTCTGGTTGTCGGCGAGGCCGGTGAGGCCCGAGCGCTCGACGGCCGAGATGTGGACGAACACGTCCTTGCCGCCGCCATCGGGTGCGATGAAGCCGTAGCCTTTGGTGGCGTTGAACCATTTCACGGTGCCAGTGGCCATATCCGTGGTCTCCTGTCTTGGGTCCGCCCGCGGAAGTGCGGCGGGGTGGCGTCAGCGTGTGGCAAATCGAGGCTGACTTCCGGGTAGAGGAGACAGGGTATCGAGTGCGGTAACGGTCGCAGTGTGGGATATGGGGGAAAACGGGATTCGGTGCAAGGGGGGAG
>CAZOBK010000041.1:0-32346 GCA_964578115.1 uncultured Roseicyclus sp. | reverse complement strand
CGGCGTTAAGTTATTGAGGCAGGTTTCATACAGGCAAGAAACCTATCGAGCAGTGGCTTCTTTATAAGCAATGACTTGCCGCGTGTCCAACCGAAAAGTTGCACTGCGCCCAATTGCATGACTAGCCTGCATTCACAGGCAAAACAGATGTGTGAAGGGACTGTTCACGGATGCTCAAGGATTGTTTCGGAAAATTCCTTCACGATTCCGCGCCGCTAGGGCGGCGGATCGCGACGGTCATGCTCATCGGGGCCGCGGTCGCCTCCGGACCCGCGATGGCCCAGCCAATGCACGGGATTTCGATGTACGGGGCGCCTGCCTTGCCCCCCGATTTCGCCCATTTGCCCTATGCAAATCCCGACGCGCCCACGGGCGGGCGGATCGTCACCGGCGAGGTGGGGTCCTTCGACAGCCTCAACCCCCATATCCGCAGGGGCTCGGTGCCGTGGCAGTTGCGCTTCCTCGCCTACGAATCGCTGATGGGGCGGTCCTGGGACGAACCCTTCACGCTTTACGGCCTTCTCGCCGAATCGGTGGAGGTCGATCCGAATCACATGTGGGTGGAATTCACCCTCCGCCCCGAGGCGCGGTTTTCCGACGGCAGCCCGGTGACCGTCGAGGACGTGATCTGGTCCTACGAGACGTTGGGCACCGAAGGCCACCCGCGCTACCTGAACGCCTGGACGCAGGTCGCCTCGATCGAGGCCACCGGCGACCGCTCGGTGCGGCTGACCTTCACCGAGCCGGATCGCGAACTGGCGCTCATCATGGGGCTCAGGCCGATCCTCAAGGCCGCGCAGTGGGACGGCGAGGCTTTCGACGAAAGCGGGCTCGACACGATCCCCATCGCCACCGCGCCCTATGTCATCGATGATTTCGAGGCGGGGCGCTTCGTCTCGCTCCGGCGCGATCCCGATTACTGGGGCGCCGACCTGCCGTTCCGGCGCGGCACCAACGTGATCGACGAAATCCGGATGGAGTTCTTCACCGACGGCACCGCCATGTTCGAGGCCTTCACCAGCGGCCTGCTGACCACCATGCGCGAAACCAACGCCGCCAACTGGGCCGAGAACTACGATTTCCCGCGCGTGCAGGCGGGAGAAGTCGTGCTGTCGGAGGTGCCGCACCGCCGGCCTTCGGGGATCACCGGTCTGGTGATGAACACGCGCCACGACGTCTTCGCCGACTGGCGTGTCCGCGAAGCCATGATCCAGGCCTTCAACTTCGAATTCATCAACCAGACGCTCAACGGCGGGATCGAACCGCGCATCACGTCGTACTTCTCCAACTCGCCGCTGGGCATGCTGCCCGGACCGGCGGAGGGCAGGGTGACCGAGTTCCTCGAACCCTTCGCCGGCGACCTGCTGCCCGGCGCGCTCGAGGGCTACGAATTGCCGGTCTCCGACGGGTCGGAGCGCAACCGCGCCGGCATCGCCGAGGCGCTGCGCCTGATGGAGGAGGCGGGTTATACCGTCGAGGAGGGTGTGATGACCGGCCCCGACGGCGCGCCGTTCACCTTCGAGATCCTGCTGCAGAGCGGGTCGTCCGAGAACGAGGCCATCGTCAACATCTACGTCGAGGCGCTGGAGCGGCTGGGCATCACGCCATCCATCAGCTCGGTCGATCCAGCGCAGTATCGCGAACGCACGGATGCCTTCGATTTCGACATGACGACCTTCCGCCGCGGCCTGTCGCTGAGCCCCGGCAACGAGCAGCGGCTTTACTGGGGCTGCGACATGGTCGAGACCGAAGGCTCGCGGAACCTGATGGGGGCCTGCCACCCGGCCATCGAGGCGATGATCGACCGGATGCTCACCTCGGAGAGCCAGGACGATTACGTCGCCGCCGTGCGCGCGCTTGACCGGGTGCTGATCTCGCAGCGCTACGTGGTGCCGTTCTGGTACAACCCCATCGCGCGGATCGCCCATAATGCCGAGCTGCGCTATCCGGACTACATCCCGATCTATGGGGACTGGATCGGCTGGCAGCCCGATGTCTGGTGGGTCGAGGAGTGAGCACCGTTTCGGCGTAGCCGATGAAAGGTCCGGTGGACCCTTTAAGGTGCGACCGGGCGGAGCGTGGCCGCCAGCCGCCTCACTCTGCCGCTTCTGGCGCCTTTTCTGCCGCCGCCTTGTCCTCAAGCGCCTTTTTCGCGTCCTCGGCGTCGGGATAGACCAGACCCGCCGAGATGATCAGCTTGGCGGCGTCCTCGACCGACATGTCGAGCACGATCAGGTCCCGCCGGGGCACGAACAGAAGAAAGCCCGAGGTCGGGTTCGGTGTCGTCGGCATGAACACCGCGACCACGTCGTCGGCGGTGCTGGCCTGCACCTCGCCCCGCGCCTTGGACGAGATGAAGCAGATCGCCCAGACGCCCTTGCGCGGATATTCCATCAGCGCGGCCTTCTCGAAATTCTGCTCTCCCTGGCTGAGCACCGTTTCGACGATCTGCTTGAGCCCGGAATAGAGGCTTCGCACCACCGGGATCGACAGAACGAGACTTTCGGCCCAGAGAATCAGCGACCGCCCGATCAGGCCCTTGGCCACCCAGCCCACCAGAATGGTGAACATAAGAAAGGTCACCACGCCAATGCCGCGGATATTGACCTCGATCCCGGTCCAGTCGCGGATCAGCAGCGCCGGGTTGTAGGCGTTGGGAATGAGCGGCAGGACCCAGCTGTCGATCCAGCCCGTCAACGTCCAGATCAGCCAGATCGTGACCCCGATCGGCGCAATGACCACGATCCCGGCGAAAAAGCTCGACCGGAGTCCGGCGAAAAAGCCGCGTCTGGGGGGCGGTGGCGTTTCGGGCAGTTGCATGCGCGTCTGGTGCGTGGGGTCAGGACCGTCGTTGACGCTTATCTAGGCGGCGCGGGGGCCACGCACAAGCGTGCCTTGCCCGGAATGACCACTCAGGACGCCAGCGCCCGCGCAATCCGCGCCGCAAGCCGCGCATTGTTCATCACGAGGGCGATATTGGCCTGAAGCGTGCGGCCCTCGGTACGCTCGAACAGCCATTGCAGCAGGAACGGCGTCACCGCCTTGCCGGTGATACCCTGTGCCGCCGCTTGTGCCTGCGCCTCGACGATGAGCGGCGCAAGCGTCGCGGACGGGATCTCGTCCTGCTCCGGGATCGGATTGGCCACCAGCTGCCCACCCGGCAGCCCCAGCGCCCCCCGCATCCGGTGGGACGCGGCGATCGCTTCGGGCGTGTCGAGCCTGAGGGGTGCGGCAAGCCCGCTGTCGCGCGACCAGAAGGCCGGAAACGCGTCCTGCCCGAAGCCGATCACCGGCACGCCGAGTGTCTCGAGCACCTCCAGCGTCTTGGGCAGATCGAGGATCGCCTTGGCGCCGGCCGCCACAACCGTCACCGGCGTCTCGGCCAGTTCCCTGAGATCGGCGGAGATGTCGAAGCTTTCCTCCGCGCCGCGATGCACGCCGCCGATCCCACCCGTGGCGAAGACGGCGATCCCGGCCAGATGCGCCACGATCATCGTCGCCGCGACCGTGGTGGCCCCGGTCTCGCCACTGGCCAGGCACACCGCCAGATCCGCGCGGCTGAGCTTGCGCACGTCGCGCGCCCGGGCCAGCGCCTCCAGCGCGTCACCGGACAGGCCTACCCGCAGACGCCCCTCCATGACGGCGACGGTGGCGGGCGTCGCACCGGCCTGCCGCACCGCGTCCTCGACCGCCCGCGCGGTCTCGAGGTTCTGGGGATAGGGCATGCCATGGGTGATGATGGTGGATTCCAGCGCCACGACGGGCCGCCCCCCGGAGCGGGCGGCCGTGACCTCTTCGGAACAAAGGATAAGCTCATCCATGATCGTGTCCCTCCACGTAACGCGCCGCAGCCGCCACCGCGAAGCCGAGCGCCTCGGCCCTGCCGCCGCCACCAAGCTCCGCGGCGATATGAGCGGCCATGAAGGTGTCGCCCGCACCGGTGATCCGCCGCGCCTCGACCCCGGGCGGCGTGGCGCAGATCAGCCCGTCGCCGGTCGCGTCCACGACCTCGCCGTGACCGTCGGTCACCACCGCGCGGCGCGCGCCTGCCGCCAGCAGCGCCAGGGCGCCATCGCGGGCCGTGGCGCAGGCCGTACCGGCGATCAGACCGGCCTCCTCGAGATTGACATAAAGGGTCGCGCGCGGATGACCCAGCAGCGGGCGCAGACGCTCCGCCTTGCCGGGGCTCGCGGGCACCAGCCTGAGATCGGCGGCGGAAAAGGGGGGGCTCTCGGCGACCTCGCACAACAGCTCTTCGGTCAGGTTGCCGTCGATGGCGATCGCGCCGGGGTAGGGGGCCTGCGCCGACCCGAGGCGCCCGTCGGCCAAAGGGGCCAGAATACGCCCCCCCACCCGCTCGAGCGAGCGCGCATCGGCCACCGCCGCAATCAGCCCGCCCCCCGCCTCGATCGCCATGTAACGGTCCGTCGGCAGATCGGCCGCCACCAGCACATGCTCGGTCAGAAGGCCCATCCGCCCGCATTCCGCCAGGAGGTCGCGCCCCTCGGGATCGTCGCCCACCACCGTCAGAAGCGCTGGTGTCAGCTCGAACCGCCGGAGCGTCATGGCGATGTTGAGCGCAACGCCCCCCGGCAGCCGCGTGATCGTGCCGGGCTTGTCGTTGCCGGTGCGCATGGGCGCGTCGCAGCGGCCGATCACGTCCCACAGGACCGACCCGATGCACAGGATATCCGCACGCGCGCTCATGCCCCGGCCCTTAGCCGCCGGCGTGCACCGCGTCCATCCCCTCGGCCACGCGCGCCCCTTCATCTCCTTCATCCTGGAAGAAAACCTCCGGGGGAGTGCCCGAAGGGCGTGGGGGCAGAGCCCCCATGCGATCCTTCGCAAGAAGGATCGCGCGCCCAGGGCGATGACACGCGCAGTCCCACGGGAGGGGTTGCCATTACCCCCAAACCCTCATATCTGCGCGCTCATCTCACAGGCGGAGGCGGGCCAGCGGCGGGACACATCCCCGTTCGGTCCACCGGTTGGGTTCTTGCCCTATCCTCCGCTCAGGCGCGAAACCGGAAAGGATTTTGGACATGGCGCTCCCTGATTTCTCCATGCGTCAGCTCTTGGAAGCTGGCGTTCACTTCGGTCACCAGACCCAACGCTGGAACCCGCGGATGGGCCCGTATATTTACGGCGACCGCAACGGCATCCACATTCTCGACCTGACGCAGACGGTCGAGCTGCTCGACCAGGCGCTCAACGTCATCCGCGAGACCGTGGCCAAGGGCGGCCGCATCCTCTTTGTCGGCACCAAGCGCCAGGCGCAGAAGCCCGTCGCGGACGCCGCCGAGCGCTGCGCGCAATACTACATGAACCACCGCTGGCTGGGCGGCACGCTGACCAACTGGAAGACCGTGTCGAACTCGATCTCGCGTCTCAAGGAGATAGACGAGAAGATGGGCGAGGGGCTCGAGGGCCTGACCAAGAAGGAACGCCTCGGCATGGAGCGTGACCAGGCGAAGCTTCAGGCTTCGCTGGGCGGCATCCGCGAGATGGGCGGCCTGCCGGACCTGCTGTTCGTCATCGACGTCAACAAGGAAGACCTCGCCATCCTCGAGGCCAAGAAGCTCGGCATCCCCGTGGTGGCCGTGGTCGACACCAACTGCTCGCCCGATGGCGTGGACTACATCATCCCCGGCAACGATGACGCGGCACGTGCGATCGCGCTCTACTGCGATCTCGTCAGCCGCGCGGCGCTCGATGGCATGACCGCCCAGATGGAGACCGCGGGCGTCGACCTCGGCGCGTTCGAGGAAGGCACCGTCGAGGAGGCCCTTGCGCCCGAAGCCGCTGCAGAGGCGCCGGCCGAGGCCGAGGCACCTGCCGAAACGGAGGCACCCGCCGAGGGCGAAGCCGCCGCCGAAGCCGAAACGCCGGCCCAAAGCTGATATCCAGGCGGGTCCGCGCCGCGGGCCCGCACCGCACCCCACACATAGTCACCGAACTGACACGAGGGCAGGGGTATGACCCCGCCCGAGTCAGAACCAATCAGGAGACCCGACCCATGGCGATCACAGCCGCACAGGTGAAGGAACTGCGCGAAGCGACCGGCGCAGGAATGATGGACGCCAAGAAGGCGCTGACCGAGACCGATGGCGACATGGAAGCCGCCGTCGACTGGTTGCGCACCAAGGGCCTTGCCAAGGCTGCCAAGAAATCCGGCCGCACCGCCGCCGAGGGTCTCGTGGCCGTGGCCTCCCAGGGCGGCACCGCCGTCGCCGTCGAGGTCAATTCCGAGACCGATTTCGTCGCCAAGAACGCCGATTTCCAGGAGATGGTGTCGGGCATCGCGCAAGCCGCGCTCGGTGTCGACGACCTGGCCGGGCTGCTGGCGGCGGAGCTTGCGAACGGCAAGTCGGTCGAGCAGACCGTCACCGACAAGATCGCCACCATCGGCGAGAACATGACCGTGCGCCGCATGGCCCGGCTCACCGGCGAGAACGTGGTATCCTACGTACATAACGCGGCGGCGCCCGGCATGGGCAAGATCGGCGTTCTGGTGGCCTTCACGGGCGATGACGAGGGCTTTGCCCGGCAGGTCGCCATGCATGTGGCCGCCGTGAACCCCGCCGCGCTGAACGAGGCCGCGCTGGATGCGTCCGTGGTGGAGAAGGAAAAGCAGGTCCAGATGGACATCGCACGCGAAAGCGGCAAGCCCGAGCAGGTCATCGAGAAGATGATCGAGGGCCGGATGAAGAAATATCTGGCCGAGGTGACGCTGCTCAGCCAGCAGTTCGTGGTGAACCCCGACCTGACCGTCGCCGCCGCCGCCAAGGAGGCCGGTGTCGAGATCACCGGCTTCGTCCGGCTCGAGGTGGGCGAAGGCATCGAGGTCGAGAAGGAAGACTTCGCCGCAGAGGTCGCCAAGGCCGCCAAGGGCTGACACCCCTGCGGGCGCACGCGCCGACAGCCATACATGACCGACACGCGGGGCAGGGAGATCTGCCCCGCGTTTTTTTGCCTCCGCCTCCGGAACGAAAAACGACACCGCCTGCGAATGAGACGGTGCCGTTCCTTGCCGCCATCCGCGCCGGTGTTGGGGACAACGCGCGCATGACGGCAACTGAAGGCGACACCGCCGGCGAAATCGCGCGCGGCGGTGTGCCACCCACCCGGAAACCCGGATGCGGGTGTCGCGATACGAGAATGGCACCGCTCGACCCGATGTTCCTGGCTGACAATTGCCATCACTCGCGGAACGGTTTCACCATGCGCCAGATGGGCGGGATTCGGCACTGCGGAATCCCTTACCTTGGCCGGAAGCCTGCCGGTCCGGACCCCGATCTAGCGGTTGTCGGACACCGCACCGGCAAGATGTGGACGGCGTGCCTCGGCACCGCCGGTCCGGTCGAGACGGAAGATCTGGTTCAGGACAGAGGCCTTGCGCACTGCCTGCGCCGTCGTTTCGACCCCGAGCGCATCGCGCGCGCCGCGCAGATGCTTTTCGACCGTCGCCACGTTCCGGTCGAGTAGCAAAGCGATGTCCTGCATCGTCTTGCCATCGGCCACCAGCTCCAGCACCTCGGCCTGCCGTGCCGTCAGAAGGCGGCGCTGACCGGCGGCGGGCAGCTGCAGGATACACAGATGCGCAACGTAGTTGATGATCTGGATGACCTCGCCATGCTCGGCCCATATCTCGTCCACATCGTCCTGGGTCAGACCGCGACGGGCCACCAGACCGATCCCGGCATTGGCGTTCTTGATCGCCATGGGAAAGCTGATCGTGTAGCCGGCCACCAGCCCGTGACGGGCGTTGAGCTCCTGCATCGCCTGCTGGCCCTTGGTCAGCGGCTCCTGCAGCATATCGTGGTAGACGTCGCGCCAGCTGGCCGCGCCGGTGTTCTTCACCGCCCATCGCAACATGACACCGTCGCGGAACATGCCGCCATCGACATAGGCCTCCACGTAATCCGACGGCATGTTGGTCAGCAGCAGCGCGTCCTCGGGGTTGTCATAGAGCCCCGCGCCGCGAAACGCGTTGAAGGCGTAGAACAGTCGGTCGAAGCCAAACTCCGCCATGACGCCCGTGTGATGGGCCCAGAGCGCATCGACATTGTCCATTGCAAGGTAAGGAAGCAGACGTTTCATGCAGACCGTGTTCCGATATGCGCGACCATGGCCCTGAGCGCCAGCCCGTAGCCCATGGCGCCGAAGCCCTGGATGACGCCGCTGCAGACCGGCGCGATCATCGAGACATGGCGAAAGGGCTCGCGCGCGTGCGTGTTCGACAGATGCAGCTCGATCACCGAGAGGCCCGTGGCCGAGATCGCGTCGCGCAGCGCAACGGACGTATGGGTATAAGCGCCCGCGTTCAGGATCACGCCATTGGCGCCGGTTCGCGCCGCGTGCAGCGCATCGACCATCGCACCTTCGTGATTGCTCTGCTCGAAGGCGACCGTGACGCCGAGCTCACTGGCCAGCGTCTGGCACGCGGCCTCGATATCGGCCAGCGTGTCACGGCCATAGACATCCGGCTCGCGCGTGCCGAGCAGGTTCAGGTTCGGTCCGTTCAGAACGAGGATGTGCATGTCGTCGTCTTCCTTCGCGGCGCAGTATAAGCACCTGACGCATGGGGGAAAGGGGACACGCTCACCTTGGGGGCGCGCCATGACGGCAATCGTGGCATCCACGCACATAGTGGATATTTTTTTCGTTTTATCAATTCAGTGCCGGGCGTTCTTCACCTGGGCCCGACGGGTATCCGGAGCATGTTGGCGGCGACTGCTCATATCGTTATTTAACATAATCATGATTACTGGCGAATTGTATGTGGATCCCTCGGGTCCGGGCACCGTCGCTCATGCCTCCGGAAACAGCACGCTGAACGTGCTTCCGCGGCCCTTCTCGCTGGTGATCCTCAGCCGTCCTCGGTGGCGGTTGATGATGTGCTTCACGATCGCGAGGCCCAGTCCGGTGCCACCCATGGCGCGGCTGCGATGGGTGTCGACGCGGTAGAACCGTTCGGTCAGCCGTGGCAGATGCTGCGGATCGATGCCGTCGCCATGGTCGGTCACGTCCACACGGATCACCTTGCCCTTCATGCTGCCGCTGCCGTCCTCACGCGACAGCGTCAGTTCGACCGGACGATCCGGACCGCCGTATTTCAGCGCGTTCTCGGTGAGGTTCAGGAACACCTGCATCAGCTGGTCCCGATCGCCGAGGATCAGGTTGCGTGGCGCCTCCCCCTGCCCCTCGACGCCCCCGGCCGCATCCGCGTGCAGCATGATGGTGTTGCCGGTCAGTTCCGCCGACGGCCGCATCGCCGCAAGCGTTCCGTCCAGCACGGCGCGCAGGTCCACCGCATCCGAGGGGCGCATCCGTTCTGCTGCCTCCACGCGGCTCAAGGATAGCAGGTCCGAGACAAGCCGGTTCATCCGCCGCGCCTCGTCCTCCATGATCGACAGAAACCGCTCCTGCGCGGCCGGATCGTTGCGCGCGGGTCCGCGCAGCGTCTCGATGAAACCCAGCACGGCCGTCAGCGGCGTGCGCAACTCGTGGCTGACATTGGCCACGAAATCGCGGCGCATCTCCTCGGCCTCGCGCAGATGGGTGATATCGGTGAAATGCAGCAGGAGCGAAAAGCGCGTGGCGTAGGACGACACGCCGACCGGCGTCTCGGGCAGACCGCGCAACGCGGTGATGCGCACCCGGAACTGCGTGCTCCCGGCACTGTCCGCCAACTCGAAGCGCGCCTCGCCGGGCGCGCCGTCCGCCTGCACCGTCTCGATCCGGCCCAGAAGCGCCGGCTGCCGCAGCACGGCGGCATAGCTGCGGCCCTGGATCCAGTCACCCAGCAGTCCCCGCGCCGCGGCGTTCGACGCCACGATCAGACCGCTCGCATCGAGATGCAGCATCGGTTCGGGAACCGCCTCGATCACGGTATTGAGCTGATTGCCGACCATCCTGGCCACCTGCGATTCGCTGCGCTGTCCTGACTTGCTTTAATTCGAGCTATCTGACAACGCGCCGCAATTGCGGAAATCGTTGCAAAGACAATCTTTTCATTGCGGCAGGGCTGAGATTTGCTACTATTTCGGCATGATAGGGCAGGCTTCACAGGAAGCCGGGGTTGCGACATCGCACTCCATGGCAAGAACGACCGACCGCCGCACATAAGGGCCAGACGATGATGGACGGCCGCGACAAGAAGCTGACTGCAGCCCCTGGCCGGGGCGCAACCGACGGGGATACGCATTCCCGTACGGTGCTTGCCGTTGCGCTGGCCGCTCAGGCGCTGGACCTGTTGCCCCGCAACGTGCTTGAGCCGCATTCCTATATCGCACGCGTGACCTATGACGAGCTCGACTCGGTCGTGTTCAGCGGGCCGGAGGCGCCGGCGCTGGTGCTCTCGCCGCTGCTGACGCCCATCTTTGACGCCATCGACCTCGCGCGATACCTCAGCCAGCGCGGCTATCGCGGGCGGTATCTCGCGCTTGTCGAAAGGCTGCCCTCGGCCAACCTGATCCGCCGCGAGGTCGAGGCCCAGTCCCCCGATCTGAATTTCGACGTTGTGGTGCTCGATGGCTCGACGCCTCTCCATTCGCTCTGAGCTCGGTGCGCTCGGCCTCGCGCTCGCGCTGCTCACCCCCCTGCCCGCGACGGCGCAGAACCTGCTCGACCGGGTGCAGGGACTCTACTATCCGCCGAACCAGGGCACATGGGATTGCACGACGCTGGGCATGGATGGCGGCGCGGTGGGTGTGCAGGGCCAGACGCTGCACGGTGTCGAGAATTCCTGCACGCTGACCAACGCCTTTCCGATCCCGGGCATGGACGCGATGATGTTCGACCTCGAATGCAGCGGCGAGGGCATGACCTACGATGGCGGCCGCGTGATCCTCGTGCCCACGGAGACCGGGCTCGCCCTCGTGCGCGACGGTTTTGTGAACACCTGGCTGCGCTGCCCCTGAGGCCTCAGACCGCCGCGAGCCCCATGTCGAAATCGCCCCTGAGCAGGTCGATCTCCTCGATCCCGACCGAGACGCGGAAAAATCCGTCCGAGATCCCCAGCGCCGCGCGCCCCTCCGGCGTCAGCGCCCGGTGCGAGGACGAGGCCGGGTGGCTCAGCGTCGTGCCCACGTCACCCAGCGTCGGCGCGAAGGGCAGTTGCGGCGCCGCGCGCACCAAGCGGTCCGCCGCCGCGGCATCCCCGTCGATCTCGAAACTGACCATGTTGCCGGTCCGGGGCCCAAGAAGCTCGGTCGCGCGGGCCGCGTCCGGATGGTCGGGCCGCCCGGGGTAAAGCACCCGCGCCACCTTCGGATGGGCCGCCAGATGCTCCGCCAGCGCCTTGGCGTTCTGCTCCGCCCGGTCATAGCGCAGCGGAAAGGTGTAAAGCCCCCGCTCCGCCAGCCAGCATTCGTAGGGCGAGGGCGTCAGGCCGACCGTCACCGCGAAATCGTAGATCGCGCGGCCAAGCACCGGGTCCTTCGCGGCCACGTAGCCCAGCGTCACGTCGGAATGGCCCGCCAGAAGCTTGGTGATCGAATGGATGACGATATCCGCGCCATGATCGAACGGCCGCCAGGCCCGCGGCGTGGTGAACGTATTGTCGACCGCCAGCAAAACGCCCGCCTCCCGCGCGAGCGCTGCGATCCCGTGCATGTCGGCGACCCTGAGCGTGGGGTTCGACACCACCTCGACCAGGATCATCCGCGTCTCGGGGCGGATCGCGGCGCGCATCGCCTCGACATCCGTCGGATCGGCAAGGCTTGTTGCGATCCCGAAGCGCGCAAGGTCCTGGTTCATCAGCCTCAGCGACCGGCCGTAAAGCTGGTTCGCGCCCAGCACGTGATCGCCCGCCTTCAGGATGCCCATCAGCGCCGCGGTGACCGCCGCCATGCCCGAGCCCGTGACGATGCCGCCCTCCGCTGCCTCGAGTTGGTCGATCTTCTGCGCCAGAAGCGTCGCGTTTGGATGGCCCTCGCGCGCGTAGGTATAACCCGTCTCGCGCCCCTCGTACTGCGCGTGCAGCACGTCGATCGAAGGCGATGCATAGACGACGGAGGGCTGGATCGGCGTCACGACGGGCCGGCTCACCCCCTCCACCAGCGCCTTGCGGCGCACGATCGTGCCTTCGCGCTCATTCCTGCGGTCTTCTGACATCAAGCTTCTCCTTCACGCGCGCCTTTGTCTTCGGCGCGGTCTGATGTTTCATCCTGGCAAAAAACCTCCGGGGGGCGCGCGGAACGCGCGTGGGGGCAGAGCCCCCTCCCCGCTCAGGGCCGCACCGTCCCCTGCCCGGTCACGAGATACTTGAACGAGGTCAGCTGCTCGGCCCCTACCGGTCCGCGTGCATGCAGTTTGCCTGTCGCGATCCCGATTTCCGCGCCCATACCGAACTCACCCCCGTCGGCGAATTGCGTCGAGGCGTTGCGCATCAGGATAGCTGAATCAAGACGCTGGAAAAACCGCGCCGCCGCCGCGTCATCCTCGGTCAGGATGCTCTCGGTATGGGAGGAGCCGTAGGTGCGGATATGGTCGATGGCGCCGTCGATATCGTCGACCACCTTCGCGGCGATGATCATGTCGAGGAACTCACGGCCCCAATCTTCTACAGAAGCCGGCACGACGCCCTCGATCTTCTGCAAGATCTTGTCGCCGCGCACCTCTACGCCTGCATCGACAAGCGCGCGCACGACGCCCTGCCCGATCGTGTCCATCACGTCGCTGTGGATCAGCAGACACTCCGCCGCGCCGCAGATGCCCGTGCGACGCGTCTTGGCGTTCAGCACGACCTTCAACGCCACCTCGGGATCGGCCGCCGCGTCGACATAGACGTGGCAGATGCCTTCGAGATGGGCAAAGACCGGCACCCGCGCCTCCGCCTGCACCAGCCCCACCAACCCCTTGCCGCCACGCGGCACGATCACGTCCACGTAATCCGTCATGGTCAGAAGCGCGCGCACCGCCGCCCGGTCGCGCGTCGGAACCAGCTGCACCGCCGCCTCGGGCAGGCCCGCCGCCCGCAAGCCCGCCTTCAGGCAGTCCACCAGAATGCCCGAGGAATGGAAGCTCTCGGACCCGCCGCGCAGGATCACCGCGTTGCCCGATTTCAGGCAGAGCGCGCCCGCATCCGCCGTCACGTTGGGCCGGCTTTCGTAGATCACGCCGATCACGCCCAGTGGCGTGCGCACCCGCTCGATATGGAGCCCGCTTTCCATGTCCCATTCGGCGATGACCTGCCCCACCGGATCGTCCTGCGCCGCCACGGCGCGCAGGCCCGTGGCGATCCCCGCGATGCGCCCCTCATCCAGCATCAGCCGATCCAGCATCGCCGCCGACAGGCCCTTGTCCCGGCCGAACTCCATGTCCTTCGCGTTCGCCGCGACGATCTCGGCCGCGCGCGCCTCCACGGTGTCCGCCGCCACCTCCAGCGCCTTGCGCTTGGCCTCGGAGGGCGCATAGGCAAGCTGCGCCGCCGCACCGCGCGCCGCCGCGCCGAGCGCGGTCATCATGCTCTGAATGTCGGATTTCTCGTTCATGACATCGCCTCCGTTCCGTCCCGATTAGGCGATCCGGCCCGCCCCGTCCATACGCCGGCTCACTGCGGCGCCTCCGCCCGGTCGCGCAGCGTGTAGTCCCGCGATATCGCGAAGACATGCACCGCATCGGCGCCGGCCGCGCGCGCGCGCCGTGCCGCCGCCTGCGCCGCCTCGCCCGTCTCGGCCTCCGCCAGCGTCAGGAACCGGCCGGGCCGCGTCACGCTCTCGTATCCGCGTCCTTCCAGCGGGTGGGCGGCCTCCGCCGTCACCACATGGCGTCCTGGCCCCGCCGCTGCGCTCTCGGCCGCGCCGACGCGGATGCGGTAATCCTCGAAATGCACCCGCCGCCCCGCCGCCTGACTGACCCTGTGTGTCGCGTCCCGCCGCCATGCCGCAAGCGCCGCCTCATCCGCCCAGTGCTGATGCGACAGGAGCGCCTCGGCATCGTCGAGCGGTCGGAACCGCTCAAGGTAAAGCAGCCCTGCATGCCCTGCGAGAACGGGTTTCAGCCGGTCCACATGCTCGAAATAGTGCACCATGTGCCCCGGTTTCGGCTTCACGTCGAAAAACAGCCCCAGCATCTCGCGCCTCAGAGTGCCATGTCGTCGCGATGGACCAGCGCCGCGCGGCCCGGATAGCCCAGGATCGCCTCGATCTCGTCCGATCGGTGTCCCGCGATCGCGCGCGCCTCCGCGGCGGTGTAGCGCGACAGGCCAAGGCCCAGCACAGCGCCGTCGGGGGCCAGAAGGCTCACCGGATCGCCGCGCTGAAACGCGCCCGTCACCTCGGTCACGCCCGCCGGCAGAAGCGACTTGCCCCGCCCCAGCGCCGCCACCGCGCCCGCGTCGAGCCGCAGCCCCCCGCGCGGCTTCATCGCCGAGATCCAGGCCTTGCGCGCCGCCTGAGGATCGAGCGTCGCCGTGAACCATGTCACCCGTGCCCCGGCCTCGAGCGCGGCCAGAGGGTGCACAACCGCCCCTTCCGCGATCGCCATGGCGCAGCCCGCCGCCGTGGCCATGCGCGCGGCCATCAGCTTGGTCTTCATCCCGCCCTTCGACAGGCCCGATCCCGCGTCGCCCGCCATCGCCTCGATCTCGGGCGTGATCGCCTCGACCAGCGGCAGGTGCCGCGCGTCCGCGTCCGATTGCGGGTTGGCGGTGTAAAGCCCGTCCACATCGGACAGGAGCACGCAGCTATCCGCCCCGGCCATCACCGCGACCTGCGCCGCAAGCCGGTCATTGTCGCCATAACGGATCTCATCCGTGGCGATTGTATCATTTTCGTTGACAATGGGCACCGCGCCACGCCCCAGAAGCGCCGCCAGCGTTGCGCGCGTGTTGAGATAACGCCGCCTGTCGCCGGAATCGTCCAGCGTCAGAAGGATCTGCGCGGTGGTGATCCCGTGCGGCGCCAGCGCCTCCTCCCAGGCCCGCGCCAGCCGGATCTGGCCCACGGCGGCGGCCGCCTGCGCCTCGTCGAGGGACAGCGCCCCCAAGCCCAGCGACAACGCCGCCCGCCCCAGTGCGATGGACCCCGAAGACACCACGATCACATCCGTCCCGCGCGCCTTGATCCGCGCGATATCGGCCGCGAGCGAAGCCAGCCATTCGGTGCGCAACGCGTCACTGCCCGGCGTCACCAGAAGCGAGGAGCCGATCTTGACCACCAGCCGTCGCGCGTCGGCCAGACTTGGCGTCACGGTCCCGGTCAGGGTCTCCATGGCTGCGGTTCTTCCCTCTCGTCGCGGGCCGCGCTGCGCCCGGCATCGATCCGCGCGCGCAAGACCCTCAGAACCTCGACCACCCCCGTGCGCGCCACGCCCGACATGGTCATGACCGGCCCGCAAGACGCCGCTTCCAGCGCCCCGCGCCGCTCCTCGATCTGCTCGGGGCTGAGCGCGTCGACCTTGTTCAGAACGGTCACACGCTGCTTTTCGGCCAGCCCGCCGCCATAGGCGTCGAGTTCCGTGATGATCGTCTCGTAATCCGTCACGATATCCTCCGACGTGCCGTCCACAAGATGCAGCAGCACCGCGCAGCGCTCCACATGACCGAGAAAGGTGTCGCCCAGCCCCCTGCCCTCATGGGCGCCCTCGATCAGGCCGGGAATGTCGGCCACGACGAATTCCGCCCCGTCGACGCCCACGACGCCGAGGTTCGGAACCAGCGTGGTAAAGGGATAATCCGCGATCTTCGGCCGCGCGTTCGACGTAGCGGCAAGAAACGTCGACTTGCCCGCGTTGGGCAGGCCCAGAAGGCCCACATCCGCGATCAGCTTCAGCTTCAGCCAGATCGTCCGCTCGACCCCCGCCTGGCCGGGATTGGCGCGCCGCGGCGCCTGGTTGGTCGAGGTCTTGAAATGCAGGTTACCGAAGCCGCCATTGCCGCCCTTGGCCAACAGCACGCGATCGCCGACGTCGGCCAGATCGGCGATCACCGTCTCCTGATCCTCCTCGAGGATTTCGGTGCCTGCCGGCACGCGCAGCACGATATCCGCGCCGTCTTTGCCGGTGCGCTGCCGTCCCATGCCGGGCTGGCCGTTCTTGGCGAAGAAATGCTGCTGGTAGCGGAAATCGATCAGCGTGTTCAGCCCGTCCACCGCCTCGGCCCAGACATCGCCGCCGCCGCCGCCATCGCCGCCGTCCGGGCCGCCATATTCGATGTATTTCTCCCGCCGGAAGCTCACCGCACCGCCGCCGCCGCTGCCGGAGCGCAGGTAGACCTTCGCAAGATCGAGAAACTTCATTCCATCACCCGGGCGGACCCGTCCCCTGATTTCAGAATCGGGCGCCCCTTCATCCTGGCAAAAAAACTCCGGGGAGTGTGAGGGGCTGGCCCCTCACCGCCGGACGTGCACCCCTTAGCCCAAACGCTTGAGGTAAGTCCACGTCGGAACCTTGGCCCCGCGCGCGACCGAGAACGCCTCCGCGTCGCCGAGGTATTCGAACCCGGCATTGGTCAGCACCCGCGCAGACCCCGGATTGTCCTGAAAGACGCTGCCGAAGATCGTGATGTTGTCCAGCGGGTTGGCCGCAACCAGCGCGCCTACGGCCTCCGAGGCGAAGCCGGTGTTCCACATCGCGGGCGCCACCCAGTAGCCGATCTCGGACTGGCCGCGATCCATGCGCTTGAGCGTGATCAGCCCCATCAATTCCGCGCCGCCGAAGTCATGGGCGTCCATGGCCCAGACGGCCTCGTCATCGTCGCTGCGCATCGCTTGCGCCACGTAACCCTCGGCCGCGCCCGGCGGATAGGGATGCGGGATCGTCGTCGTCATCTCCGAGACGCGCCGGTCCGCAGCATAAAGCGCCACGAGCCCGGCATCCGAGGCCCTGAGCGGGCGCAGGATCATGCGGGGGGCTTCGATCACCGGCTGGGCGACGATGGTTTCCTGTTTCATGGGTTCGGTCCTCCTCCGACCTGATCCCTTTGTTCTTGTGTCTGCTGCGGCCTCGGGCCCGAGATGGGCTTGGCCGGGTCCTGACACAAGAGCATGGCGAAAATGCGAAAGGGCCGGCTTGATCGCCGGCCCCTTTATGGAAAATCCAATTCGGATACGGCGTTACTCGGCGGCCTCCGCGGCCGGAAGTACTGAAATGAAGGTGCGCCCCTTGAAGCCCTTGGCAAAGGCCACGCGGCCCTCGGAGGTGGCGAAGATCGTGTGATCCTTGCCGATGCCGACGCCCTCGCCCGGCCACCACTTGGTGCCGCGCTGTCGCACGATGATGTTGCCCGGGATCACGCTCTGACCGCCGAATTTCTTGACGCCAAGCCGCCGGCCCGCGCTGTCGCGGCCATTGCGGGAGCTACCACCTGCTTTTTTATGTGCCATGTCGTCTCTCCTTCCTCAGCCTTCAGCCAGCTTCTTGGCTTGTTCGACCCAGCCTTCGCGCTCGATCCGGCCCTTGAAGCTCAGTTTCTCGTCGAACTCGGCGATATCCGCCTCGGTCCATGCCGCGATCTGGGCGAAGCTCGTCACGCCGGCGGCCAGGAGTTTCTTCTCCAGCGCCGGACCCACGCCCGACAGCTGCTTGAGATCGTCCGCACCCGCAGCCGCCGGTGCGGCCTCCGGTGCGGCCTTCGCCTTGGGCTCCGCCTTCTTCGGCGCGGCTTTCTTCGGCGCCTCGGTCGCGACGGCCGCCGGTGCGGACCCTGCGCCCATGGCCGCCTTCACGCCCGAGTTGTCGCCGCCAGAGGGCAGGATCTCGGTGATCTGCACCAGCGTCAGCTGCTGGCGATGGCCCTTCTTGCGCTGCGAGCCGTGCTTCCGGCGGCGCTTGACGAAATGGATGAGCTTCTCGCCCTTCACCTGGTCGACGACCAGCGCCTGCACGGCCGCGCCGTTCACCAGGGGGCTGCCCACCACCGGTGCGTCGCCACCGAGCATGAGAATATCGTTGAACTGGACGGTTTCGCCCGCATCGGCCGCCAGCTTCTCAACGCGCAGACGGTCGCCCGCCTGAACCTTGTACTGCTTGCCGCCGGTCTTCATCACCGCGAACATGCGCGTTTCCTTTTCGTTTCCCGCGCCCTGTGGCCCCGGCCGCCCCCTTTGCTCGGGGTGATGACCGGCGTTCCTGAGGTTTCCCTCGCCTCGGACAGCGCGCCCCCTCTGGGGACGTCATGTCTGGTATCCTACGCCAAGGCCAAATCGCCCTGACGCGGAAGCCGCCGTTTGCCTCAGCCGGGCGTCCATGTCAAGGCCACGCAGGGCCAAGCCCGCGCCGCGCCCATCTATGCGTCCTCGCCCGCGATGAACCCCGCCGCCGCCTCGCCGAGCTCGTAGCTCAGCTGCGTGAACACCTCGTCGAAGGCCGCAAACAGCGCCGCGTTCAGCGCCTCGCCCGCCTCCGTGCCCGAAAGCGCGGTATAGGCCTCGACATCCCCGTCGCTCAGCCCCGCGAAGGCCGAGAGCTGGAAGGAATAGAGCCACTCGATCGTGTCGCGGCGCACATCGGGTTCCTGGCCCCAGACCTCGGCCAGCATCAGCTCCTCGGGGACCTCCACCTCGAAGGCGCCGCCATCGGACAGGCCGCGATAGAAGGCGAAGTTCGAATTCAGCGCGCCCGACACGTTGCGCTCCACCAGATCGTTGGTCTCGATGAACTCGGTCAGCAGCTCGACCCTTGGATCTTCGTCGGCGATGGCCTCGCGGAAGGCCTCGTTGGCAAGCTCCTCGACCCCGGGCTCGAGGAAGGCGCGTCGCCCCGCGACCTCGGCCGCGGCGATGCGCGTGCCGGGCTCGGCGGTGAAAAAGGCCGTTACCTGCGCGGCATGCTCTTCGGTCATCAGATCCACCGGAAAGGCAACCTCGAAGAGCCCGGTCAACCGGTCGGCCCCGTTGATGCGGTTGGCCTCCGCCGCCCAGGCCGCCCCACCGGCGCCGGGAAAGAGATCGGCCTCGAGCGTCAGCGCGGCCTCGACGCCCTCGGTCGCCATGATGCCGAGAACCTCGTAAAGGCGCAGCGCCTCGAGCATCTCCACCACATGCGGCGCACGCTCGGCCAGCGGCGCACCGGGCGCAGCCTGCGCTTGCGCGCGGTCGGGCGCCACGGTGAAGCCCCCGGCCAGAACCAGCGCCGCGACGGGCATTGCGGCAAAGATTGTACGAAACATCGAAACCTCCAGACGGTGTAACCGATACGTCGGGTCAAACATGGGGCGTCGCGGCGGGCATTTCCACAGACATCCGCGCGATCGGCGGAGCCATGCCGGGATCGTGAAGCATCGGCCCGCACAACGGCAATCGACCGCACGGGTTCCGCGCCCCCTTGCGCCTGCGCAGGCCATTCGCTACATCGCGCCCTCACATGGCCACCATGCCTGCGGAGAGGTGCCGGAGTGGTCGAACGGGGCGGTCTCGAAAACCGTTGTGGGCGCAAGTCCACCCAGGGTTCGAATCCCTGTCTCTCCGCCACAAATTCCCGCGCCGATCCGCCGGCTGGCTCGCAATTGCGGACGGGTGTTCACCGGGGCGGCATCTTTGCCGCAGAGACATCAGGCGCACCACCAACCTCCCCCCTTCCCCGCCCCGCGCCAAAGTGCAAGAACCGGCGCATGAGTACAAATCCCACCGACCGCGCCGCTGCTGTTGCCGCGTCGCGCGCCGCCGCCGACAGCCCCGCCTTCCGCGAGGGGCTCGGGCAGCTCATCGCCATTCCGACCGACGCCACCGCCCCGGGCGCGGAGGCCGCGCTTGCCGCCTATCTCGACCATGCGGAGGGGGAACTCCACGCCTCCGGTTTCGAGACGCGGCGCACCACGGGTGACGGCCACCCCTTCCTGATCGCGCGGCGCATCGAGGGCCCGGCCCTGCCGACCGTGCTGGGCTATGCCCATGGCGACACGGTGCCGGGGATGGAGGGGCGCTGGCGCGCGGGGCGCGATCCCTGGCGGCTGACCGAGGCGCCGGAGGAGGGCCGGCTTTACGGCCGAGGGATCGCCGACAACAAGGGGCAGTTCTGGGTCAACCTCACCGCCATGCGCGCCGTGCTGGAGGCGCGCGGGCGGCTGGGGTTCAACGCCGTCTGGCTGATCGAAATGGGCGAGGAGGTCGGCTCGCCCGGGCTGGGCGCGGTGATCGCGGCGGAGCGCAAGAGGCTCGCCGCCGACTTGCTGCTGGCCTCCGACGGTCCGCGACTGGACACCGGGACGCCCACGATCTTCCTCGGCGCACGCGGCGCGCGGACCTTCCGGCTGCACCTGAAACGGCGCGAGGGCGGGCGCCATTCGGGCAATTTCGGGGGCCTTTTGCGCAATCCGGGGCTGGAAATGGCCCATGCGCTGACCACCATCGCCGATGCGCAAGGCGCGATCCGGGTGCCGGGCTGGACGCCCGCGCGTGTCGATCCGGCGTCGCGCGCGCTGCTTCAGGGCGTGACGCCCGCGGCGGGCGAGATCGACGAAGGCTGGGGCACGCCGGGGCTGAGCCCCGCGGAACGTGTCCACGCCTGGTGCTCGGCCGAGGTTCTGGCCTTCACCTGCGGCGATCCAGGCCACCCGGTCAACGCGATCCCGCCCGAGGCCACCGCATGGGTGCAGCTGCGCCATGTGACGGGCCTGGATGCCGACAAGCTTGGCGATCACCTGCGCGCCCACCTGGCCTCACATGGCTACGGCGATATCGAGGTGACGGAGGACAGCGCGGCCTTCCCGGCCACCGCGACGCCGCCCGACCACCTGGCGGCGCGCTTCGCCGCGCGATCGATCGAGGCGACCACAGGCAGCCCGCCGGTGATCCTGCCCTCGCTGGGCGGCTCTTTGCCCAATGACGTCTTTACCGACACGCTGGGCCTGCCGACGATCTGGGTGCCGCATTCCTACCCGGGATGTTCCCAGCACGCCCCGGACGAACACCTGCCGACGGCGATCTTCCCTGACGCCTGTGCGGTCATGGCGGGGCTCTACTGGGACCTCGGGACCGAGGCCGCGCTCAGTCTGAAGTCGTCCTAGGCATCGGGCGCGGTATCCATTTTCCAGCGCGGCACCGACCTGAGCCGGCTCAGGAACGCGCGCGACCACCAGCCGATGTCGCGCGCGCGCAGGTCCTCCATCAGCTCGGCATGGCGCGCGCGGCGTTCGTCCAGCCCCATGGACAGCGCGGTCGCCATCGCCGATGCCGTCTGGTCGAGGTCGTAGGGATTGACGATCAGCGCCGCCTCCATCTGTTCGGCCGCGCCGGCGAAGGCGGACAGCACGAGGACACCGGGATCCTCCGGGTCCTGCGCGGCCACATATTCCTTGGCCACGAGGTTCATCCCGTCGGCCAGCGGCGTGACCAGCCCCACCGCCGCCTGCCGGAAAAGATGCGCGATCCGTTCGCGTGGCACGCTGCGGTGGATGTAGCGGATCGGCGTCCAGTCGAGATCGGCGAAGCGCCCGTTGATCCGGCCCGACAGCTGCTCGGTCTCGTCGCGGATATCGCGATAGGCCTCGACCTCGCCGCGCGTGGGGGGCGCGATCTGCAGAAGGCTGACCTGTCCGGCCAGATCCTCGCGCAGCTCCAGCAGCCGCTCGAAGGCCTGGAACCGCTGGGGAATGCCCTTGGTGTAGTCCAGCCGATCCACCCCGATCACCAGCCGCTCGCCTTCGGCCAGACGCACAGGCGCGAAATCGCCGGTCTCGGCCGTGGCCTGGAAGGCGTCGGCGTCGATCCCGATGGGAAAGCTCTCGGCATAGACGCGGTTGCGGCCGAAGCGCACCACGTTGCCGTCGATCACCTCGGCGTCGTCGCGGGACCGGAACGCCTCCATCAGGCGCGAGACGTCGCGCTCGGCCTGCAGGCCAACAAGGTCGAACTGCGCCAACCAGCCGGTGAATTCCACCGCATTGGGCAGCGCCATGATGTCGGAGACATTGGGAAACGGGATATGCAGGAAGAACCCGATCCGGTTGGTGATGCCAAGCGCCCTGAGTTCCTGAGCCAGCGGCAGGAGGTGGTAATCCTGCACCCAGATCAGGTCGTCGCGTTCGATGACGCCTGCCACGAAACGGGCCATGCGCGTGTTGACGGCGCGGTAGCCCTCCAGATCGGCCGCATTTAGCGCCAGAAGATCGGCACGACCGTGAAAGAGCGGCCAGAGCACGGAGTTGGAATAGCCCAGGTAGTAGGTCTCATGCTCCGCGGCCGTCAGGTCGAAACTGAGCCGGTCGAAGCCGAGGCCGGGGTGCGAGGTCAGCTCTGCCGGGGGCGCCTCGGCGACGTCACGGGTGGTACCGATCCAGATGCCGCCGGACTGTTCCAGCGTCTCGGCCAGCGCCACGACGAGGCCGCCCGAGGGGTTCTCGCCAAGCGGCAGGCGGTTCGAGACCACGACGAGCCGGCCATTTTCTGCAGTATTTTCACTCACACCCGCCCCTCCCTGTCGGCCAAACGCGCCAGAAGCCGCCGCAGTTCCCGTGGGTTGCCGAGCCGGTGACGCGCGGCACTCGGCCCCGGCCCGATCTTGACCGAATGCCCACCCAGGCGGTTGGCGACCTCGAAGGCCGGTTCGTCGGTCGCGTCGTCGCCGAACATCATCGGAACGCGGTGACGGAAGGGGGCCTGTCGCATCAGATCCGCGACCGCGTTGCCCTTGCCGATACCGTCGGGGCGCAGCTCCACCACCATCTTGCCGTGATGGGCGTGAAACCCTGGCAGATCGGGCAGGAGCCGGTCGGCCAGTTCACTGACCTCGGCCGCACGCGCAGGTGCGCCCCGGTAATGCAGGCCCAGCCCCACGGGCTTTCGTTCCAGCAGCAGCCCCGCCTCGGACATCAGCCCGGCCTCCGCGCGCCGCGCCGCCGCGGCCAGCGCATCGCGATCCACGCAAATGCGCTCGGTCTTGCGTCCGTTCACCGACCGCTCGGCGCCGTGGCTGCCGCACAGGGCCATGTCGAGCCCCGGCAGGAACCGGCGCAACTCGGCCACGGGGCGGCCCGAGACCACCGCAACCGCGCCATGGCTTCGACGCCATAGCCGATGCAGAACCGGCAGAAGCGCGGGCGGCACCACCACGTCCTGCGGACGCGGCGCAAGGTCCACGAGGCAGCCGTCGAAATCGAGGAAGATTGCCAGTCGCCCGGCATCTGCCCGCGCCAGCAGAGGTGTTGTCACCTGTTGGCCCCCATGACTCTCTTCGCGACCCGTATAGCCGAGGGTGCGCCTGGATGTCAGAACATTCGGGGCCGAGGCTGGAGATACGGCTCAGCGGTCGGACCGGCCCCCGCCGGCCCAGTCCGCAAGCGCGGGGTTGCTCGCCTCTGCCCCGGACCCCCGCAACAATCGCAAGACACCGCCCACCGGCCCGGCGGCCACCGCGCGCGGCACGCGGCGGTAGTGCAGCTCCCGCGCGCCGAAGTAGAAGCCGACGATGGCGCCCAGCAGCCACCAGAGCGGCTCGGGAACCTCCGCCAGACCGGTCATGCGTGCCGCGAAACCGCTGGGGTCGGCCATGGCGAAGACGAACAGGCCGATGGTGCCAAGCGCCATCAGCGGCCGCGGCAGCCGGTTCAGCCCGTTGACGAAACGGTCGAACCGCGTGTCGCCCGCGTGGCGGTATTCCTCCGCCGCGGCCTCCAGCGCCATGCGGTAGGCCTCCTGGCTCAGTTCCATCTCGCGCGTGGCGTTGGCGACGAAAACCTCCGAGAGCTCGCCGGCCGCCTCGCCCACCGAGGCTATGGCGCCGCCGCCGAGCGCCCGTCCGATCAATCCCATGACGCTGTCCTTTCGCGATGTTCCGCCGGGCTGAGGTGGTAGCGCGTGGCGATGAAGGCCTCGGCGCGCGTGATCCATCCGCCCTTTCCGCCATCCCGGCGGCGGGCGTATTTGCGGCTGGCCGGTCGGCGGTCAGCCAGCCGGTAATAGTAGGTCCGCCGCGCGATCCCGTAGGCGTCGGCGAGATGGTCCGGCGCCGCATCGGCCGCCGCATGAGCCGCGCGCAGCGTGTGGGGGCCGATGATGCCGTCCACGGCGATGTCATGGCCCATCCTTCGCAGAAGCGCTTGCAGGATGCGCACCGCGTTGGAGCCGGAGTTGACATACATGTCGAAGACGCTGGCCCGCAGGACGGGCGGCAGGTCGCCGATGCGTGGCCTTTTGAAATAATGTTCAATGAAAATATCGGTGGCCCGCTCGGGCGTGATGCGGCGGACATCGTCGCGGTCCACATCCCCGTCGCCATCGAGGTCGAGCCCCAGCCGCCGCATCGTGTGGATCGTCACGCCGTGTTTCGTGGCCCCGCCCGGATCGTTCGGGTCGTCCACGAAACCGCCTTCCCGCGCGACGATCTCCGCCGCGATATCGCGAACCGATCGCATGGCTCGCCCTCCATGCTCCGTTTCGCATGGGGGAAGATCATCACGGGCTGATTAAGATTTGCCTAAACGGCTCAGCTTTCCGGCGTTTCCTCGTAATGCCGGTAGACGCCCTGCGCTTCCAGCGCGTCGATCACCTCTTCGGGCATGTAGGTCTCGTCATGCCGCGCGAGGATCTCGGTCGCCCGGAAGACGCCATCCACAAGGCTGCCGGTGCCCACCATGCCCTCGCCCTCGCCGAAAAGGTCGGGAAGGATGCCGGTATAGGTCACCGGGATCGAGGCACCGCCATCGGTGACGCTGAAGGTGATCGTCTCGCCCGACCCGCGCACGAGCGACCCCTCCTCCACCAGACCGCCGATGCGGAAGATCTCGGTGGGCGGTGGCGGTTCGGCGGCGACGTCGGTGGGCGCGCGGAAGAAGTTGATCCCGTCTCGCATCGCGTAGCCGATCAGGCTCGCCGACAGCGCCAGCGCGACGGCCGCCAGCAGGATGATCTGAACCCGTCTCTGTTTCTTCAGTCCACGCATCGTCTATCCACATCGCTCTGCGGCCGCGTCTTGCTTCGCGACGGGCCTCACGCCGTCTGTTTACACATGGGGATGATGGCACGACTTGATCCCGCTCAATGTGATTTGGAGCGTCCCGCCCCACCTGTCGAGAGCTTGCAGGGCGTGCAATTGCCGCATTCTCCATAGGCTGGCTTCTACACGGCGGTCACGGGGACCAACAAGATAACCCAACCCATTGTTATGGCTTGTTTAAAACCTTCACAACCCGGCGATCACGCCGATGTGACCCCAGCTTTGTCCACAGCCCCGTCAGACGTCGGCGGCGTCAAACGAAATCTTCCGTCGCAGGAACTGCGTCGCTTTGGAAGAGACGCGCACGGGATCGCCCGATGTCAGGAACCGCGATTCGCCGCCCGGCCCGACCATTTCCGGGCGCCGCTCCAGGTAATCGGCCAGCGCCGCGGCCACGAGCTCGGGCTGTGAATAAACCGCCACGTCCGGCCCCAGCGCCTCGCGGAACACATCCTCCACCAGCGGGTAATGGGTGCAGCCGAGGATCGCCGCCTCGGGCCTGGGCATACGGCGCAAAAGCGATTCGACGTGGGAGCGGACCAGCGCGTCGGCAAGGATCATGTCGCCCATCTCGATCGCATCGACGACACCGGCGCAGGGCTGCGCCTCCACGTCGACGCCGATGGCCCGGAACGCGAGCTCTCGCTGGAAGGCGCGGCTCGACACCGTGGCGGGCGTCGCGAACAGCGCCACGTGTTTCACCCCCACCTCGCGCGGGGGGGAGTTGTCGCCCCATTTGCGCTCCGTCAACGCCTCGATCAGCGGCACGAAGACGCCGAGCACGCGCTTGCCCTCGGGCACCCAGCCCTCCTGCATCCGCCGGAGCGCCGCGGCAGAGGCGGTGTTGCAGGCGAGGATCACCAGGTCGCAGCCCTGGTCGAACAGGCACTGAACCCCGTGCGTGGTCAGGTCGTAGATGTCGTCGGCATCGCGCACGCCGTAGGGCGTATGCGCGTTGTCCCCGAAATAGACGAAGGGCACGTCCGGCAGACGCCGCGTCAGCGCGTTCAGCACCGTGAGCCCGCCGAGCCCTGAATCGAAAATACCGACTGCCATCCGCCTGCCCTTCCCCGATCTCTTGCCGGCCGTTCGCCCGCCTCAGTAGCGGTCGATCAGCCGCCGCGCCCCGCCCGCTCTTGCCTCATCATCCGACCGGTCGCGATGCTGGTCCTCGAACTCGAAGCCGCGCGCATTCGGGTCGAGCGGCGTGGGGCTCAACGCATACGTCCTTTCCCGCAGTAACGCCATCATCGCCGTCGGATCGCCCGACAGCGGCACAAGATCTGCGCGCGGGATCGGCTCTCCCACCACGACGTGAACGGGCGAGTTCACGCGCGCCCGGAATTCCTTGATCAGAAGGCCCATCCGCAGCGTCGTGTGAAGATGGCTCATCAGCTGGAACAGTCGCGAGTTGTGGCCATCGAAGAAGATCGGCACCACCGTGGCGTCGGATTTCGCGATCATCCGCGCGGTGAAATTGCGCCAGCCCGGGTCCATGGGTCGCCCGAAGGGCCGCGCCGCGGTGGACACCGTGCCGCCCGGGAAGATGCCGATCGCGCCGCCGTCGGAAAGGTAGCGCAACGCGTCCTTGCGAGTCTGAATGTTCAGCGCGCGTGCCTCCTTGGTGTCTTCGAAACTGATGGGCAGGATGATGCGCTGGATATCCTCGGCCCGGCGGAAGACGCGATTTGCCAGAATACGGAAGTCGCCGCGTTTCTGGCTCAGGATGTGGCCAAGCATCAACCCATCTAGAATGCCGTAGGGGTGGTTCGCGATCACGACCAGCGGCCCCTCGCGCGGAATATTGTCGAGGCTGCCGCCGATCACGTCGAGGCGAAGCCCGTAGCGTTCGACCATGACCTGCCAGAAATCGCGGCCTTGCCGGACCTCATCGCCATAGCCCTCGGCCCGCCGGATCAGACCAAGCCGCCCGGTCGCGTTCTCCATGACGCGGATCATGGCGCGTCCGCCACGCGAGGCGGCCGAGGACGCGTAGGAAATCTCGCGCGCGACGACCCTCTGGTCGCGGTCCGTTCGGCGGCCCATCTGCACTCTCCCTGCACGCCCCTGTCATGGCCTTACCGCGCGCCGCCGAGTCGGTCCAGTCACGAGGCGTCGTCGGTGCCATGTCCACGTCGCGTCCAGCCCCAGAGGCAGATCTGTTCGAACAGGACGTGGGCACCGGCAATCGCCGTGATGCCGGTCGGATCGAAGGGGGGCGAGATCTCGACCACGTCGCCTCCGACAAGGTTTATCCCCGCCAGTTCCCGCAAGAACACCGCCGCCTGCGCCGAGGACAGCCCGCCCCAGACCGGCGTGCCCGTGCCCGGCGCGAAGGCCGGGTCAAGCCCGTCGATATCGAAGGACAGGTAGACCGCCGTGTCCCCGGCCCGTTCCCGCACCGCCCGCGCCACGGCCTCCGCGCCGGTCGCATGGACCTCGCGCGCGTCGTGGATGGCGATGCCGAGATTGTCCTCGACCACCGTGCGGATGCCCACATGGGCCGAGCGGTCGGTGTCGATCAGCCCCTCCTTGACCGCCGTATAGCAGAACGTTCCGTGATCAATCCTGCTTGGGTCGTCATCGGGCCATGTATCGGTATGCGCATCCACCTGGATCAGGGCGATGGGGCCATATTTCTTCGCGTGCGCACGCAGAAGCGGGAGGGTGATGGAATGATCGCCCCCCATGACGAAACAGGCCGCACCGGCCTCCATGATCGTGGCGGCATGGGCGTCGATCCTTGCCGGCACGTCGGCGGTATGGGCGTAGTCGAAGGCCATGTCGCCGTAATCGAGGATTGCCAGTTCCTCCAGCGGCGAGAATCCGTCCCATCCGAAGGCAGGATCGACCGTCTGCAGCGCCGAGGCCTCGCGGATCGCGCGCGGTCCCAGCCGCGTTCCCGGTCGGTTGGTCACCGCCTGGTCGAAGGGAATCCCCGTCACCGCGATATCGACCCCGGTCAGGTCCTTGCCATAGCGACGACGCAGGAAACTTGGCGCGCCGGCAAAGACGTTCTCGAAGCTCAGCCCCTTGAGGTCGGGGCGCGTGAAAGCGTGATCGATCTGGGTCTTGGCATCTTCAAGCGCCATGGCGACATTCCTTCTGTCCTTTCTCCGCCCTGCCCCTAGTTCTCGCGAAACGCAAGACCGCGCCTGCACCGGCCTTGCCCCTCGTGGGCGCATCGGGCAGGAACGCGGTCATCATCAGGAGAGGCGCGATGCAGCATGACATGACCGGGGACCCCGACCTTCGCGAGGCCTTCCTCGAGGGGATGAGCCGGTCGGCCGCCTCCGTCTCGGTGGTCACCACCGACGGCCCGGCGGGTCGTGGCGGCGTCACGGTCTCGGCGATGACGTCGATCTCCGCCGAGGGCGCGCGGCCCACGATGCTGACCTGCCTCAACGCCTCTTCTTCGGCGTTGCCGCTGGTGCTGGAGAACAAGTGCTTCTGCATCAACGTCCTGCGCACCGGCCAGACCGAGATCGCGGACGTGTTTTCCTCGCGCCTGCCCGCTCCGGACGGCGACAAGTTCAATGCGGTCATGACGGCGAAGATGGCCACGGGCGCGCCGCGCCTGACCGACGCGCTGGTCAGCTTCGACTGCCGCCTCATCTCGGCCGAGCGCATCGGCACCCATCACATCTGCATCGGGGAAGTGGCCGCCGTCATCACCGAGCACGAGGGCGAGCCGCTGCTTTACGGGCTGCGCAAGTACCTCCGCCCGGAGGCGCATTAGGCCGCTGGCTGCGCCGTCTCCACCAGCCGCGCGAAGAGGCTGGCGCCCAAGGGCGAGATCGCGTCGTTGAAGTCGAATTCCGGGTGGTGCAGCCCCGCGCCCGGCCCCGCGCCAAGAAACAGGTAGGCGCCGGGGCGTTCGGCCAGCATGTAGGCGAAATCCTCGGCCCCCATCTCGCGGCCCGCATCGGCGTCGACCTTGTCCGCGCCCACCACCTCGGCGGCGACGGAGGCCGCGAAGAGCGTGGCCTCCGCATCGTTGATCGTGGCGGGATAGCCGCGGATGTAATCGAGCCGCGCGGTGACACCGAAGGCCGCGGCATGGCCGGCCACGATCTCGCCCATGCGCCGCTCGACCATGTCCTGCACCACGGGATCGAAGCTGCGGACCGTGCCGTTGATAAAGGCGGTCGACGGGATCACGTTGTCGACCGTGCCCGCATGCATCTGTGTGACCGAGATTACCAGATCGTCCAGCGCGTAGTTGTTGCGCGACACGATCGTGGGCATGGCCTGCGCCATTGCGATGGCGGCGGGGATCGGGTCGGCCGTCTCGTGGGGCATGGCCCCGTGTCCGCCGACGCCGGTGATGTGGATCTCGAAGCTGTCGACCGCGGCCATGATCGGGCCGGGCGTGGTCAGGATCTGCCCCTCCGCCAGCCCGGGCACGTTGTGCAGCGCATAGACGCTGTCGATCCCGAACCGGTCCATGATGCCCTCGGCGCACATCACGCCCGCGCCGCCGCCGCTTTCCTCCGCCGGCTGGAAGATCAGCGCCACGCGACCCGAGAAGTTGCGCGTCTCGGCAAGGTATTTCGCGGCCCCCAGCAACATCGTGGTGTGCCCGTCATGGCCGCAGGCATGCATCTTGCCCGGGCAGGTCGAGGCATGGGCCGCCTCCGTCGCCTCGATGATGGGCAGCGCATCCATGTCGGCACGCAGGCCCGTCACTGGCCCTTCGCCCTGCCCCTCGATGATGGCGACGATCCCGCTCGTGGCGATGCCCTCGTGAATCTCGTCCACGCCGAACTCGCGCAGGCGCGCGGCCACGAAGCCGGCCGTCTCGTGGCAGTCGAAGCCAAGTTCCGGATGCGCGTGCAGGTGACGGCGCCAGCCCTGCATCTCGTCGGCATAGGCGGCAATTCGGTTGACCACGGGCATCGGCTTTACTCCCGCCACTGGGTTGGCTCTAAGGAGGCGGACCCTGCATCAAACCCGGGCCACCTGCAATGCAAGACGACATGCCCAATTCCAAGCCTTCGACCGATCTGCCCCCCATGGAGCGGCTGCGCGTGATCATGGCGCGGCTGCGCGACCCCGAGACGGGCTGTCCCTGGGATATCGAGCAGCATTTCGCCTCCATCGCGCCCTACACGATCGAGGAGGCCTACGAAGTCGCCGACGCCATCGAGCGACAGGACTGGGCCGAGCTGAAGGGGGAACTCGGCGATCTGCTGCTGCAGTCCGTCTACCACACCCAGATGGCCGAAGAGGCGGGGCATTTCACCTTCGACGACGTGGCAACCGCCATCGCCGACAAGATGGTGGCCCGTCACCCCCATGTCTTCGGCTCCGAAAGCCGCGACAAGTCCGCCGAACAGCAGACCCGCGACTGGGAGGCGGTGAAGGCCGCCGAGCGCGCGCGGAAGGCGCGCGGCGGGACACTCGACGACGTGGCGCTGGCGCTGCCCGCGCTGATGCGCGCCGAAAAGCTGCAGAAGCGGGCCGCGCGCGTCGGTTTCGACTGGCCCGAGATCGGGCAGGTCGTGGACAAGATCGCGGAAGAAGCCCGTGAACTGGCCGAGGCGAAGGCGACCGCCACACAGGACGAGATCGAGGATGAGATGGGCGATCTGCTGTTCGTGATGGCCAATCTCGCCCGCCACCTGAAGGTCGACCCCGAGGTGGCGCTGCGCCGCGCCAATGCCAAGTTCACCCGGCGGTTCGCCTTCATCGAGGCGCGACTGGCCGAGCGCGGCAAGGGCCCTGAGGACAGCACACTCGAAGAGATGGACGCGCTCTGGAACGCGGCCAAGGGGGCGGGGCTCTGATCCTTTCCATGGACACCCTGCGCACAGCGCGTGCATATGGCGGTGGGGCCGGGCCACGACAGGGCCCGCATTCGTGCTAGGTCTGCAACATGCGACATAACAGACTGCTCGCCATCGCATCGGCCATTGCATCGACCATGGCAACCGCCATGCCCGCTGCATCCGACGGGTTGCATTGCCTTGGCCGCGACCCGCGATTCATACTGGCGATCGACGGCGACACGGCGCGGTTGGACTACCTTGGGGACGGTGTCTTCGACCTCGACCCGGCCCTGACGCTGCCGGAGGTCGGTACCACGCGCCTCACCCTGTCCACCTATGGCGGCCCCCTGCCCGTCTTTGTCGAGCGCCGCGGCTGCCTTGCCTTCGGGGCGGTGCTCGATTTCACCGTCGAGATCGGTGTTCAGACGTCACAGGGCATGCAACCGATGATCGGCTGCTGCGTGGAGGCGCGCTGAGACCCGAATGACGGACAAGACGGTGATACGGGCGGCAGACGCCGAGCCGCTGGCGCGCCCCGGTCTCGCCGCGTTTTGGATGATCGGCGCGATCCTGTCGTTCTCCTCGATGGCCATCGCGGGGCGCGCGGCGAGCCTCGAGCTCGACACGTTCGAGATGATGACATGGCGGTCCGCCGTGGGGCTTGTCATCGTGCTGACGATCGGCGGTCTGGCCGGCACGCTTGGACAGATCACGCGGCGCAGCCTGCACCTCCACTTCGCCCGCAACCTTGCCCACTTCACCGGACAGAACCTGTGGTTCTTCGCCATCACCGTCAGCCCGCTGGCGCTGGTCTTCGCGCTCGAATTCACCTCGCCGCTCTGGACGATGGCGCTGGCCGCGATCTTCCTGGGTGAGCGGCTGACGCGCCTCAAGGTGCTGGCGGGCGTCCTCGGCTTCGCGGGCGTCTTGTTCGTCGTGCAGCCCGGGGCCGCGCCGCTGTCGTCGGGCATGGTGACGGCAGCTACGGCCGCCATCCTGTTCGCCACCACGGCGATCTTCACCAAGAAGCTGACGGCGACCGAGACGATCACCTGCATCCTGTTCCACCTCACCGCGATGCAGCTGGTCATGGGGCTGAGCGCGTCGCTTTACGACGGCGACATGGCTCTCCCCAGCTTGGCCACGCTGCCCTGGGTGGTGCTGATCGGCGTCGCGGGGCTGACGGCGCATTTCTGCCTGACAACGGCACTCAGCATCGCGCCCGCCTCCATCGTCATGCCGATGGATTTCGCGCGCCTGCCGGCCATCGCGGTGATCGGAATGATGTTCTACGACGAGCCGCTCGCTTGGGGCGTGGCCTTGGGCGCGGTCCTGATCTTCGCGGGAAACTACATCAATATCCTCGGCGCCCGGCCGCCCCGTACCCGGTCGCGTTGACGGCCGTGTCTGGCCGATCTTGTGGCGGCCCGGCGTCTTTGTAGCAAATCTGTCACAGATTCGAGGCCGATCCGGTCCCTTGTGCGGCCCTGACGCCGGGGAAGAATTGACCCCTTGTCTGCTTTGTCGGCATTTCTATCCACAAGTTGAGGTGGAGGATACGGCAATGACCCGTTTCGGGACCAAAGGCACACTCGGCGCCGCGGCGCTGCTTCTGGCGAGCACCAGCCTGGCAAGCGCTGGGGGCGTGGAACGCAACGCGTTCACCACGGGTATCCTGTTTGAGGCCGGGACCTATGTCGAG
>CAZOBK010000040.1:5521-34427 GCA_964578115.1 uncultured Roseicyclus sp. | reverse complement strand
TGACGGCGAACGTGGCCATGATCATCATTCCCAACCAGAAGATCGTGGTGGCCGATCTCAAGGCGGGCCGCACGCCGGACCCGAAATACGGCAAGATCGCCAAGCTTCGGTCCACCCACAACAACTACCTGACGCTGCCGGTGATTTTCCTCATGCTGTCAAACCATTACCCGCTGGCCTTCGCGTCGGACTGGAACTGGCTGATCGCGTCGCTGGTCTTCCTGATGGGGGTCACGATCCGGCATTTCTTCAACACCATGCACAGCAGAGGCGGCTACAGGTGGTGGACCTGGGGCGCAACGGCGGCAATTTTCGCGGCGATCGTCTATCTCTCGATCCTGCCCCTGATGCGACAGGACGCGCAGGCCGAGGCCGCCACGCTCAGCCCGAATGCGGAGCGTTTCGCCGCCCATTCGTCCTTTCCGGACGTGGCCAATGTGGTGCTGGGGAATTGCAGCTACTGCCATGCCGCCGAGGTGACCTATCCCGGCCTCGCCGCGGCGCCCGGGGGCGTGATCCTCGACAGCGACGCGGCGATTGCCACCCATGCGATGGACATCTACCTTCAGGCTGGCGTCAGTCACGCCATGCCGCCGGGCGGTGTCGCGGACCTGTGGGAAGAGGATCGCGCGCTGATCCGGTCCTGGTACCGGGAGGTGACGGGAGGCGCGCTATGAGGAATTCGGGAGGAGAGGTTTCATGCCGGCACCGATCAATCGGCTGAAGGCCGCACTGGGCGGCGGCGGCGTCCTGCGCGGGGTGTTCCTGAGTCTCGGGTCCGAGGCCGCCACCGAGATCGCCGGGCGCGCGGGGTTCGACTTCTGCCTCGTCGATGGCGAGCATTGCGCCTACGACCCGACCGTCATCAGCCGGCAACTGACCGTGCTGGCCGCCACCGGAATGCCGTCCGCCGTGCGCGTGCCGACGAACGAAGGATGGATCATCCGCCAGGTGCTGGACCTCGGCGCGCAGTCGATCATGGTGCCGATGGTCAACTCGGCCGACGAAGCGCGTGCGATTGTCCGGGCCAGCCTGTATCCCCCCGAGGGCGTGCGGGGCCATGGTGGCGCCACGATGCGAGCGGGCGGCTATGGCGCCTTTGATGCGTATGGCCAGACCGCGAATGAACAGATCAGCATCATGGCCCAGATCGAGACGCGCCGCGCGCTGGATGCCATCGAGGAGATCGCCGCAGTCGACGGGATCGACGTCCTGTTCTTCGGTCCCACGGACCTCTCCTACGATATGGGTCTGGCGGATGATCCGAGCGGCGATGCCCTGTGGGAGGCGGTTTCGGACGGGATCCGACGCATCGTCTCGGCGGGCAAGGTCGCCGGGGTGTTCACGTCGCCGGACCGCGAGGCTGCCATGCTCGAAGCCGGCGCGCGCGTCGTCGCTGTCGGCTCGGACGCCCACAGCCTGACGACGGCCTTCCGCCGCCTCGCCTTGCGCCCATGATCCGGCTGGCCCATGGCGACGCGGTGGCCGAGATCGACCCGGCGGTCGGCAACATCCCTCATTGGCGGGTCGGCGGGCGCCACCCGCTGCACTCGGCGCCATGGCGCGACGAGGAGGAGGTGCAGGAGGACGAGAGCCTGCCGCTTGTGAACCGCCGCCTCGCAGGCGATTTCCTCTGCATGCCCTTCGGTCTCGACGATGTGGAGGGCGATCCCATCCACGGGCTTCCCGCCAACACCCCTTGGGACGTCGTCGAACAGGACGTGGCCCACGCCACTTTCCGGCTTCAGGCGAAACCCCGGGGTGCCACCGTCACCAAGCGGGTGCAGCTGGTCGGCCCCGCGCTTCTGCAGACCCATGTCATCGAGGGCGGGGCGGGAGACGTGACGCTCGCCCATCACCCCATGGTGCACATGGCCGAGGGCGGGCGGTTGTCCTTTTCGCCCAAGCGCGCCGCCATGACCGATCCCGCCCCGCAATACGAGGGGCATAATCTTTGGTCTATAAACCAGTTGCGCGGCGACATGCATCTGGATTGCGAAGACGGAACCCTTTGGGACCTGCGCGACTATCCCGTCGGCCACAAGGTCGAGGATTTCGCCATCCTCGTCGAGGCACGCGACGCGCGGCTCGGTTGGACCGTGGTCATGCGCAACGCGGAAAACGACATGATCGTGGTGCTGAAGGATGCGCGCGTGCTGCCTGTCACGATGCTCTGGATCTCCAATGGCGGGCGCGATTTTTCCCCCTGGAACGGACGCCACACCGGCGTTCTGGGGATCGAGGATGGCTGCGCGGCCGGCGGCATCGGCCTCCGCGCCGCGCAGGGCGACAACCGCGTGAGCGCCTTCGGCGTTCCCACGACCATCCCTCTCGGAGGCCGCCACACAATCGCCCATGCCATCCTCAGCCTGCCGCGTCCGCCCGGGTGGTCCGAGGTGACCGAAATCGCGCTGAAGGACGACACGCTCACCCTCCGCGATCTTGGCGGCGACGAGATCGCGGTGCCGTTCCCCGAAGAGCATTTCGCGTGACCCGGACATGACCATTCTCGTCGATGCCGACGCCTGCCCGGTGAAGGACCAGATCTACGCCGCCGCCTATCGCCACCAGACGCCGGTGCGCCTTTACGCGGCAAGCTACCTGCGCCACCCGGAGCATCCGCTGATTTCCATGATCACCGCCGGGGACGCCTTCGACGCCGCCGATGACCGGATCGTGGAGGATGCCGGCCCCGGAATGCTGGTGATCACCGCTGATTTGCCACTCGCCGGTCGCGCCATAGAAAAGGGTGCGTTGGTCCTCACCCATCGCGGCGAGGTGCTGGACGCCTCCAACATCGGGGCCAAGCTCGCCACGCGCGACCTCCTTGCCGATCTGCGCGGCGGTCTGGAGGGGCAGGGGCTCGGCGGCCCGCGTGCCTTCTCCAAGGCCGACCGCAGCGCCTTCGCGCAGGCGATCGAAACCGCGCTCCGCAAGCTCTAGGGTGTTTTCATCGCGCAGCACTTGGGGTATGGCCGCATCTTTCAATCGGACCCGCGCCCATGAGCTTTACCCTCGCCATTGTCGGACGCCCCAATGTGGGCAAGTCCACGCTGTTCAATCGGCTGGTGGGCCGGAAGCTCGCGCTTGTCGACGACCAGCCGGGGGTGACACGCGACCTTCGCGAGGGCGAGGCGCGGCTTGGCGGCTTGCGCTTCACCATTCTGGACACCGCGGGGCTTGAGGACGCCAATGACGACAGCCTGCAGGGCCGCATGCGCCGGCTCAGCGAACGGGCCGTGCAGATGGCCGACGCGAGCCTCTTTCTGATCGACGCGCGCGCGGGCGTCACCGCCAATGACCGCGTCTTTGCCGAGATCCTGCGCCGCTCGGGCCGCCCCGTGATCCTCGCGGCGAACAAGGCCGAAGGGACAGCCGCCGACGCCGGCCTGATCGAGGCGTGGGAGCTGGGGCTGGGCGAGCCGTTGGCGCTCTCGGCCGAGCATGGCGAGGGGATGGCCGAGCTTGCCGTGCGCCTCACCCCCATGATCGAGGCCGCCGCCCTGACCGTCGACGAGCCCGAGACCGATGTCGACGTGACCGATGACGATACCGACGCCCCGCGCGAGATCACCGCGGCCCGCCCCCTGCGCATCGCCGTGGTGGGCCGCCCGAACGCGGGCAAATCCACCCTGATCAACCGCATCCTGGGCGAAGAGCGCCTGTTGACCGGCCCCGAGGCCGGCATCACCCGCGACGCCATCGCGGTGCCGGTCACGTGGGACGGCACGCCGATGCGCATCTTCGACACCGCCGGGATGCGCAAGAAGGCCAAGGTTCAGGAAAAGCTCGAGAAACTCTCGGTCGCCGACGGGCTGCGCGCGGTGAAATTCGCCGAGGTCGTGGTGGTCCTCCTGGACGCCGCGATCCCCTTCGAGACGCAGGATCTGCGCATCGCCGATCTGGCCGAGCGCGAGGGGCGCGCGGTCGTGGTGGCGGTCAACAAGTGGGATCTGGAACCCGAAAAGCAGGAAAAGCTACGGGCGCTGCGCACCGGCTTCGAAACCCTCCTGCCGCAACTCAAGGGCGCGCCGCTGGTCACCGTCTCGGCGGAAACCGGCAAGGGGCTCGACCGGCTGCAAGCCGCCATCCTCAAGGCCCATGACACCTGGAACCGCCGGGTGCCCACCGCCGCGCTGAACCGCTGGCTGGCCGACATGACCGAGGCGCATCCCCCGCCGGCCCCCGGCGGGCGGCGCATCAAGCTGCGCTACATGACCCAGGCCAAGACGCGGCCGCCGGGTTTCGTCGTCATGTGCTCGCATCCCGACAAGGTTCCGGCCAGCTACACGCGCTACCTCGTGAACGGGCTGCGCGAGGATTTCGACATGCCGGGCACGCCGATCCGGCTGTGGCTGCGCTCGCAGGCGGACAAGAATCCGTACAAGAACCGCAAGAAATCCACGCCCTCGCGCCTGTCGAAACACGTGCGCTCGGGCGCCACGAAAAAGGGCTGAGCATGGCGGCCGGCCCGACGCGTCGCGGTGTCCTGCGCGTCACGGCCATGATCGCCGTCGCGGGCCTGATCGTGGCGCGGCCATGGACCGGGTGGGGGACGCGGGACCTTGCCTATGCGGATATCCCCGACCTGCCGCCCCTCCGCCACCTGGTGACGCAGGCGGCATCGACATCGGGCAACGCCACGGACGCCCTTTTCCTTGGCCTCGAGGCCCCCGATGCGCCCTCGGAGCCCGCGCCCCTGCCGACGAACGCAGCAGGCATCTGCCGGCTCTTCGACCTGCCATGGGCCGAAGACGCGCCCGTTCCGGTCACCTATTTCACCGATATCCGCTGTCCCAGTTGCCGGGTGCTCGAAGCGAGCCTCGCGGGCATCGCGCGGGAAGAACCGGACCTCTTTCGCCTGCATATCCGGGAGTTTCCCATCTTCGGCCCGCGTTCCGAGGCAGCGGCCCGCGCGATCCGCGCCGCCGCCGGGCAGGGCGCGTCCGAGACCATGCGCCGCCAGCTTCGCACGCGCCCGGCCCCCACAAGCGCCGAGGCTATCGACGCACTGGGGCGCACACTCGACCTCGATCCGGACGCGCTGGTCGAGGCGTGGCAAGGCGCTGATGTCGCGGACAGTCTCGCTGAGGACCTCGCGCTCGCGCGGCGTCTGGGTCTGCGCGGCACCCCGGGCCTCGTGGTGGGGCGCACCGTCGTCGAAGGCGCGCTGCCCCGCGCGACCCTGCTCGACCTGTTGCGGGCCGAAGACCAGGACGGCCCGCCGGATCACTGCATCTGATCCCTTCATCTTTCCAAAAATACGCAAGGGGGAGCGCGAGGGGGCAAAGCCCCCTCGTAAAGGAAAGACTTGAGCGCGAGGGGGCAACGCCGCCTCGCGCGGGTCGCCGCCCGAAGGCGGCGAACCCGCTTACGCGTTCGCTTCGCGGATCTTGTCGGCGGCTTCCTTGGAGTAGCTCACGCCACTTTGCTCCAACAGCGTGTCAAGCTCGCCCGACAGCGTCATCTCGGTGATGATGTCGCAACCGCCCACGAATTCACCCTTCACGTAAAGCTGCGGGATCGTGGGCCAGTCGGAATAATCCTTGATGCCCTGGCGGATTTCCTCGTCGGACAACACGTTCACATCCTCGAACTCCACACCCATGAAGTTCAGCACGCCGGCGACGCGAGACGAGAACCCGCATTGCGGCATCATCTTCGTGCCCTTCATGAAAAGGACGACGTCGTTGTCGGTGACGGTCTTCTTGATCGTGTCTTCAGCGCTCATTTGGGGGGTATCCTCTGGTCGTCTGTTCGGGTCGGGATCGGAATCGGGGCGGGCTGCATCCGGGTCCGTGCGGCGCGCATCCGGCGGGCCATGACCGCCAGCGCGACGAGAACGGTAAGGGCGACGACGAAAACCATCAGTCCGGCGCCTTCGTGGTCAGGGCCAGCGCGTGAAGCTCGCCATTGGCGCCATCCATCTTGCCCTTCAGCGCGGCATAGACGGCGCGCTGCTGCTGCACCCTGTTCATGCCGCGAAAGCTCTCGTCGATGACCATGGCCGCCATGTGCACGCCATCCTCGCCCGAGACCTGTATCGTGGCATCGGGGAAGCTTTCGCGCAGAAGGCTTTCGATTTCATGGGCCTGCATGGGCATGTTGTTGCTATCCTCGACAGTTTCAGTCGGAAATGTAGACATGCCGCGCCCGTCGCGCAAGCGGTGGCTCAGGCGAAATGCTCCGCGAAGGCGGTCTCCCAGACCGCGCGCAGCTCCGCCAGCGGCGCCTCCGATCCTCCGATGCGCACCGCATCGCCGCCCACGCGGCCCACGGTGAGCATGGGCACCCCGGCCTGACCGGCGGCGACCATCAGCGCCTCGGCCTTGTCGAAGCTGGTGGCGATCAGGTAGCGGGCCTGATCCTCGCCGAACAGCGACGGCATGTCGCCGGGGTCGAGCGTGATGCCCACGTCACCCGCGACCGCCATCTCGAAGGCCGCCAGCGCGAGCCCCCCATCGCTGAGGTCGGTGCAGGCATTGATCCACTGGGCATTGGCGCGGATGAAGTCGCCATGGCGCCGCTCGGCCTCCAGATCCACCGACGGGGCGTCGCCATCCTCACGGTTGAAGACCTCCCACAACAGCGCCGACTGGCCCAGGTGACCTGCCGTTTCGCCCACCAGCATCAGGATATGCCCGTCCCGGATGGTGTCCGCGATCATGGCGTCTGGACTGTCCAGCAGACCCACCGCGCCGATGGTCGGCGTGGGCAGGATCGCCTGACCGTCGGTTTCGTTGTAAAGGCTCACGTTGCCCGACACGATGGGCATGTCGAGCGCGCGGCACGCCTCGCCGATGCCCCGGATCGCTCCCACGAACTGGCCCATGATCTCGGGCTTTTCCGGGTTGCCGAAATTCAGGTTGTCGGTCGTGGCCAGTGGCCTCGCCCCCACGGCGCAGAGGTTGCGGAACGCCTCGGCGACCGCCTGCTTGCCGCCTTCGACAGGGTTGGCGCGCACGTAGCGGGGCGTGACGTCCGAGGTGAAGGCCAACGCCTTGTCGGTGCCGTGCACGCGCACGATGCCCGCGCCGGTGCCCGGCGTGCGGATCGTGTCGGCCATGACGGTGTAGTCGTATTGCTCGTAGATCCACGCGCGCGAGCAGTAGTTGGGCGAGCTTATCAGCAGCCTCAGCGCGTCGATGGGATCGACCTCCGCGACGGGCTCCAGCTCGGGCGCGGGCGCGGGCTCGACCCATGGCCGGTCGTATTCCGGGGCCTCGGAGGATAGCTTGGACAGGGGCAGGTCGGCCACCGTTTCATTTCCGTGGACAATGATGAAGCGGTCCTCGGGGATGGTCTCGCCCACGATGGCGAAATCGAGGTCCCATTTCTCGAAAACGCTACGTGCCTCGGCCTCCTTCTCGGGGCGCAACACCATGAGCATGCGTTCTTGGCTTTCGCTCAGCATCATCTCGTAGGCGGTCATGCCGTCTTCGCGTTGCGGCACGTGGTCGAGCGTCAACTGGATGCCGAGCCCGCCCTTGTCGCCCATCTCGACCGCCGAACAGGTCAGGCCCGCGGCCCCCATGTCCTGGATCGAGATCACGGCACCCGTGGCCATCAGTTCGAGGCACGCCTCGAGCAGCCGCTTTTCGGTGAACGGGTCGCCCACCTGCACCGTGGGGCGCTTTTCCTCGATGGTGTCGTCGAATTCCGCCGAGGCCATGGTCGCGCCGCCGACCCCGTCGCGGCCCGTCTTGGCGCCGAGATAGACCACCGGCATGCCGACGCCGGAGGCCGCGGAATAAAAGATACTGTCGGCCTCGACCAGACCGGCGGCGAAGGCGTTGACGAGGCAATTGCCGTTATAGGCGGGATGAAACCGCGTCTCGCCGCCAATCGTCGGCACGCCGAAGCAGTTGCCGTAGCCGCCGATCCCCTCGACCACGCCATGCACGAGGCTGCGCGTCTTGGGGTGGTCCTTTTCGCCGAAGCTCAGCGCGTTCATCGCCGCGATGGGCCGCGCGCCCATGGTGAAGACGTCGCGCAGGATGCCGCCCACACCCGTCGCGGCGCCTTGCGTCGGCTCGATATAGGAGGGGTGGTTGTGGCTCTCCATCTTGAACACGACAGCAAGACCGTCGCCGATATCGACGATGCCCGCGTTCTCGCCCGGTCCGCAGATCACCTGAGGCCCCTCGGTCGGCAAGGTGCGCAGCCATTTCTTCGACGATTTGTAGGAACAATGTTCGTTCCACATCGCCGAGAAGATGCCGAGCTCGGTGAAACTGGGCTCCCGCCCGATGATCTCTAGGATGCGGGCGTATTCGTCCTGCGAAAGGCCGTGGGCTGCGATCAGGTCTTGCGTGATGGCTGGTTCGGTCATTGGGCGTCCCATGTTCTTGCCGCTGTTTAGGCGACCGGGCGCTTGGGGGAAAGGGGCAGCGCCATGGACCTTGCGCCGTCGGACGCGGTTTCAGGGCCGTTTCAAAGTGCCTTTCGAAACGTGATCGAGGTGGCCCGCGCGTAGCCCGGATGGCACGTGCGCCCCGCCTCGACAAAGCCAAGGGCAGCGAACACGGCGTGATTTTCCGTCAGTTCGACCCGCGTCTGCAGCTCCAGATCGCATAGCCCGATACGGCGCGCCCGCGTCCCGGCCGCTTCGATCAACCCCCGTGCGAGACCGCGGCCGCGCATGTGCTTTGCGACAGCCAGCTTGCCGAGGTAGTACCGTTCTCCCCGTGCTGTGGCGAACAGGCAGGCAACCGGCTGGTGTGACCCGCGGAGAAGAAACAGATCCTCCGTCCCGGCCTTGTGGGCGACATCCCCGACCGACATGGACGTCAGCGAAGAGGGCGGATCGATCCGGCCCGCCATCGACGAAAACGCGTCGGTCAGCAGCGCATGCAGCGCTTCAAAATCCGAGAAATCGGCGGGATTTGTTTCGACTTCGGAAACCATCGGCGATCCTCCAGGCCAAAAAAAAGGCCGAGACGAATCTCGGCCAAAGTCCAACAGGGAGGTAATGAAGTGTCCGGTTGCCCGTCCAACCTCATTGATGCTGAAATAGTCAGCACGGAAAAAACGATCAAGGCAAAAGCTGCTGCGGTGCCGCAATCCCGCTATGCCTGTGGCGCATAACACACAACCATTTCCACGGCGTGACATGACCCATCAGTGGCGAACAGGGCACGGCCTCAGGCCTCTTCGGCCGAGGCCTCCTTCCGCCGCCGGCGATAGGCGATGACCTCTTCCGTGACGAACTCGCGGAACACCTCGATGCGTTTGGATTGCCGCAATTCCTCCGGATAGGCGAGGAAGACGGGCACCTCACCAGATTGCACATCGGGCAGGACACGCATCAGTTCGGGGAAATCCTGCGTCAGATAATCGGGCAGCACGCCAATGCCGAGATCGTGGATCACGCCCTGCAGGACGCCGAAATAGTTGTTGACCGTCAGGTGGCTGCCGATGTCGTAACTCATCAGCTCCCGCACCAGAAGCGCACCCGACGAGACCTGCGCCGAATTCGCGTTCTGGCTGATCAGACGGTGATCGCGCAGATCGTCCAGCGTCGCGGGCATGCCGTTGCCCTCGATATAGCGGGGCGAGGCGTAGAGGCGCATGTTGATCGACATGAGCCGGCGCCGGATCAGGTCGGCCTGGCTGGGTTCCTTCATGCGAATGGCCACGTCGGCCTCCCGCATGGGCAGGTCGAGCAGGCGTTCCTCCAGCATCAGGTCGATCTTCAGGTCGGGGTATTTCTCGTAAAGCGCGGGCAGGCGCGGCGCGAGCCAGAGGGATCCGAAACCGATGGTCGTCGTGACCCGCAATTCGCCGAAAACCTCTTCCTCCGAATCGCGGATGCGCGCGGCGGCGGCCTCCAGCCGCTTGGACATGTGCCGCGTGGCGTCGAACAGAAGCTCTCCCTGTTCGGTCAGGATCAGGCCCCGCGCATGCCGGTGAAACAGCGTGGTGTTAAGGTTCTCCTCGAGCGCGCGGATCTGGCGGCTGACGGCAGACTGGCTCAGATGCAGCGTATCGCCAGCGTGCGTCAGGCTCCCGGCATCGGCAACCGCATGAAATATCCGCAACTTGTCCCAGTCCACGCGCGTCGCTCCTTGTTGTCCGCCCGGTCGATGCCCGGACCGGTCGGCGCCACAGGCATATAGTCCTGCCGGACATAATCAACCCTGAGGGGAAGGGCGTGCCGTACAAAAACTGTTTTCAGGTCAGCAATTTTGACCTATAATCTCGACAATGCGCGAAACCCACACGACAGGGAGGTGTCTAATGGGTCTCCAGAACGTCTCACTCGACGACCGCTTCGATCTCGAAAAATCGCCTGTGCTCATGAACGGCACGCAGGCGCTGGTGCGCCTGATGCTGATGCAGAAGGCACGCGACCGGGCCGCAGGGCTGAACACAGCCGGACTGGTCAGCGGTTATCGCGGCTCACCGCTGGGGGCCGTCGACCTGCAGATGGCCCGTGCGAAGAAACATCTCGACGTGTCCGACATCGTGTTCCAGCCCGGACTGAACGAGGACCTTGCCGCCACCGCGCTCTGGGGAAGCCAGGGGGCCGAGCTGCGCGGCGAGGGCAGGTTCGACGGGGTTTTCGGCCTCTGGTACGGCAAGGGCCCCGGCGTGGACCGCACCGGCGACGTGTTCCGCCATGTGAACATGGCCGGCACCTCGAAACACGGCGGCGTGCTTGTGGCCATGGGCGACGACCACACGGGCGAAAGCTCCACCACCTGCCACCAGTCCGACTGGGCGCTGATCGACGCGCATAGCCCCGTGCTCAGCCCCGCGGGCGTGCAGGAAATCCTCGATTTCGGGCTATACGGCATCGCGCTCAGCCGCTTTGCCGGCGTCTGGGTGGGTCTGAAACTGATGAAGGACACCGTCGAGGCGACCGCCGTCGTCGATTGCCGCCCGGATCGCATGCAGTTCTCATGCCCCGCGTTCGATATGCCCGAGGGCGGGCTGAACATCCGCCTCGGCGATCACTGGATCGCGCAGGAGGAACGGCTGCTGGCCCACAAGCGCTTCGCCGCCGAGGCCTTCGCCAATGCCAACGGCATCGACAAGCGCGCGCATGGCAAACCGGGTGCGAAAATCGGCTTCGTCGCGGCGGGCAAGAACTGGCTCGATCTGGTCTGGGCGCTCGACGCGCTGGGGATCGACGCGGCCGAGGCCGAGCGGCTGGGCGTCACCACCTACAAGATCGGCCAGACATGGCCGCTCGACATGGTGGGGTTCAAGGACTGGGCCGAGGGGCTCGACCTCATCGTCGTGGTCGAGGAAAAGCGCAAGCTGATCGAGGTGCAGGTCAAGGAGGCGATCTTCGACGACCGGCGCGGGCGGCGCGTCTACGGATACAAGGACGGGCAGGGCAACACGCTTTTCCCGCAGCATTATTCGCTCGACCCCACAGATATCGCGGCAAAGCTCGGCCGCATCCTGACCGAGGAGGGGCGCGGCACCGACCGGATCGCGGCGGGCATGGCGCGCGTGGACGAGGCGCGGCGCGCCAACAACGCGCCCGAACTGGCGACCCGGACGCCCTATTTCTGCTCGGGCTGCCCGCACAATACCTCGACCAAGGTGCCCGAGGGCGCGGTGGCGGGCGCCGGCATCGGCTGTCACTTCATGGCCAAATGGATGGACCGCGCGACCGAGGCCTACACCCATATGGGCGGCGAAGGCGCGAACTGGATCGGCGAGGCGCCGTTTTCCAATCGCCACCATGTCTTCCAGAACCTCGGCGAGGGCACGTATAACCATTCCGGTATTCTCGCCATCCGCGCTGCCGTGGCCGCGAAGGCCAACATCACCTACAAGATCCTGTTCAACGACGCCGTCGCCATGACCGGCGGGCAACACAACGAAGGCGATCTCGACCCGGCCCGCATCGCGCGCGAGGTCAAGGCCATGGGCGTGGAAAACATCGCGCTGGTCTACGACCCGAAGGAAGAGATCGACTGGCAGGCTTTCCCCAAGGACCTCGAACGCCATCCCCGCGACGAGCTGATGACGGTGCAGGAGCGTTTCCAGAAGCTCGAGGGCGTCTCGGCCATCATCTACATCCAGACCTGTGCGGCCGAGAAACGCCGCCGCCGCAAGCGTGGCACCTTCCCGGATATCGACAGGCGCGTCTTCATCAACACGGATGTCTGCGAGGGCTGCGGCGATTGCGGGGTGCAGTCGAACTGCGTCTCCATCGTGCCGGTGGAGACCGAGCTTGGCCGCAAGCGCGCCATCGACCAGTCCAGCTGCAACAAGGATTTCTCGTGCCTCAAGGGCTTCTGCCCGTCCTTCGTGACGGTCGAAGGCGGCACCCCGAAGCGGGAGGCCACGGCCGAGGTCGATCTCTCGGGCCTGCCAGAGCCCACGATCCCGGCCATCGACGGCACCCATAACGTCGTGATCACCGGCGTCGGCGGCACGGGCGTGGTGACCATCGGCGCGAACCTCGCCATGGCCGCCCATATCGAGGGCAAGGGTGCCGCGATGATGGAAATGGCCGGCCTCGCGCAGAAGGGCGGCGCGGTCCATATCCATGTACGCATCGCGGAAGGCCCCGAGGATATCAGCGCGATCCGCGTCGCCACCGGCGAGTGCGATGCGCTGATCGGCGGCGATCTGGTGGTGTCGGCCGGCGCGAGGACACTGGGCCTGATGACCACCGGCCGCAGCGGAGCGGTGGTCAACAGCCACGAGATCGTCACCGGCGATTTCACCCGTGACACGGAGTTCCGCATCCCCGGTGAGGACCTGTCGCTCGCGCTGGAGGCGCGGCTCAAGGACGGGCTCAGTCTCTTTGACGCCTCCGAACTTGCCCGCAAGCTGCTGGGCGACACGATCTTCACCAACCAGATGCTTCTGGGCGCGGCCTGGCAACGGGGGCTCATCCCACTGTCGCGCGACGCGATCCTGCAGGCGGTGGAGCTGAACGGCGCAGCGGTGGAGCGCAACAAACAGGCCTTCGAGATGGGCCGCTGGGCGATCGTGAACCCGCAGGCCGCGCGGCGGCTGATCGAGGCCGAGGTGGTGGAAAAGCCCAGGACGCTGGAGGAGAAGATCGCCTTCCGCGAAACCCACCTCATCGCCTACCAGGGCAAGCGGCTGGCCAAACGCTACCGCAAGCTGGTGGATGGCGTTTCCGATCCGCGCCTGAGGGAGGCCGTGGCGAAGGGCTATCACAAGCTCTTGACCTACAAGGACGAATACGAGGTCGCGCGTCTGCACCTGCAGACCGAGGCAAAAGCGAAGGAGGCCTTCGACGGCGATTTCAAGCTGAAATACCACCTCGCGCCGCCGCTCCTGCCCGGCAAGGACGCCGCCGGGCGTCCGAAGAAGCGCGCATTCGGGCCGTGGATCGGGCGGCTCTATCCGATCCTCGCGCGGCTGAAGTCCCTGCGCGGCACCCCACTGGATCTCTTCGGCTACTCGACCGAGCGACGGATGGAACGCGCGCTCATCAAGCAATACCAGGCCGACTTGGCCGAGTTCCTGCCAAAGGCGAGCCCCGGGACGATGGACGCGCTCATAGCGCTGGCCGAGCTTCCGCTCTCGATCCGCGGCTTTGGCCCGGTAAAGGATACCAACGCCGAGAAGGCCGCGAAACAGCGTGAAAGCCTGATCGCGCATCTGCGGGCGGGTGGCGCGCCGATGGCCGAGGCCGCCGAGTAGTCGCCCGGTCGCGGGGCATCGAGCCGCGCGACCGGGCGGGCCTTCGGCCTTTGCGTATTTTTCGAAAGATGAAGGGGCGGGATGGCGCCTGTCTTGCTCGTGTGGAACCTCACGAACTCCAGGCGACACAAAGGTTCGATCCTTCATCTTTCTCAAAATACCGCCGGGGGAGCCCGAAGGGCGGGGGCAGAGCCCCCCACTTGTCGCAGGACTCCTACTCGTCAGGACGGATAAGGCCGAGGCCGCGCAGGTAGATGCCGATCCCGGCCTCCAGCAGGTCTTCGGGCGCAAACGGCGTGTTGGCTCCGGGACGGCCGCGGGCGAAAAGCTCCACCACCCCGTGGCTCATCGCCCAGATATGGGCCGAGAACATCGAGGGCGGCGGGCGTTTTTCGGGCGGGATATGCTCGGACAGGGCCTCGGCCGCCGTTTCCAGCACCTTGCGCGATTTCGCGGCCGCCGCCGCCAGTTCCGGCGTCGCGTTGGCCGATGTGCCGCTTTCGAACATCGCCATGTAGTGGCCGGGATGCTTGCGCGCGAAGGCGAGATAAGCGCGCCCCGTCGCCTCGAAGGCCGCAAGCGCCGTGGGTTTTCCGTCGTTGAAGGCGAATTCCATCAGGTCGGCGAAGATCTCGTGGCCCTGCCGCGCGCATTCGGCGATCAGGTCCTCGCGCCCCTCGAAATGGCGGTAGACCGCCGCGGGCGTCACACCGGCATTCTTCGCGGCCTCCGACAGGGTGAACCCCGTCGGGCCCTTTTCCTCGATCAGGCGCAGCGCCGCGTCGACCAGCGCCTGCTTGAGGTTTCCGTGGTGATACCCGCGTTTCGGCATGCGCTCAGACGCCGGGGGCCGAATGATCCGCCCACATCTCGGGCCCGCCGCAGATGGCCGGGTCCGGGCGTCCCACGATGTCGGCATCCTTGCCGTCATACTCGACCGGGGCGAGGATCGCGCGGATCACCGCAAGCCGGGCGCGCCGCTTGTCGTCGGCGCGGATCACGGTCCACGGCGCATGCGCCGTGTGCCCCAGCGCCAGCGTCTCGGCGATGGCGTCCGAATAGGCGTCCCAGCGTTTGAGCCCGTCGACGTCGATCCGGCTGAGCTTCCACTGTTTCAGCGGATCGCCCTCCCGGTCGAGGAAGCGGCGCAGCTGCTCGGCGCGGCCGACGTTGAGCCAGATCTTGGTGAGCCTGATGCCGTCATCGACGATCATCTGCTCGAAATCCGGCAGCTGGCGGAAGAACGTGGCGCGCTCGGTCGGTGTGCAGAAGCCGAAGACATGCTCCACCACGCCGCGGTTGTACCACGACCGGTCGAAAAGCCGGATCTCGCCGCCGGCGGGCAGGTGCTGCACGTAGCGCTGGAAATACCATTGCGCGGCCTCCCGCTCGGTGGGTTTCTGCAGCGCCACGACACCAGCGACACGCGGATTGAGGTTTTCGCGCACCCGCTTGATCGACCCGCCCTTGCCGGCGGCGTCGCGCCCCTCGAACACCACCGCGATGCGCTGGCCGCTGTCGCGGACCCATGCGTGGAACTTGACCAGTTCGACCTGAAGCGCGTCGAGCTGATCCTTGTAGTCGTCCTTGTCCATTCGCCGGTCATAGGGAAAGCCGGGATCGAGCACATGGTCCTTCTTGGTCTCGGCGATTGCCTTGCGCACGTCGCGCGGCGCCTCTTCCTCGAAAAAGCGGGTGATGGCCCTGTCGAAGGGCAAGGATGCGGTCTTTGACATGGCGGCCGGCCTTCCTGCTCATGTTATGAAGTTTGACATTAGGCGGAGCGCTGCACCTGCGCAATCGCGCGGGCTCAGGGCAGGAGGCCCGCGCGCGCGGCGGCCCGGTCGATGGCCGCGTCCGCCGCCTCTGGCGCGGCATGGTGGAGCATGTGGCCCACGCCCTCCAGCACGGTCAGCCGGCTTCCGGGGATCTGCCGCGAAAGCGGCTCGGAATGGACGGCCAGCGGCACGGTCGTGTCGGCATCGCCATGGAGGATCTCGACGGGCACCGCGATCTCGCCATAGCGCGGCGCCTGCGCCTCGATCTCGGCCAGAAGATTGCGCCGGTGGAGCGCGTTCGCCCGCATCGAGACACGCCTGAGCGTCAGACCCGCACCGATGTGGCGGTGATAGCCCGGGGGTGCCGTCTGCGGCGCGAAGACGGCGTCGATCTGCGCATCGACCACCCGGTCCGGCACCCATGCCGTCAGGAACGGGATGACGACGCGCTGCCCCAGAGGATGCGACAGGATCGTGTAATAGGTCCCCAACCCCGTGTCCCAAGGGTTCGACGCCGCCGCCGACACCACCAGCGCCGACAGTTCTTCGGGCCGGTGGAGCGCCCAGGCCAGCGCGACGGCCCCGCCGTAGGAGTGGCCGTAGACAATGGGCCGCTCCGCGCCCAGTTCGGCGGCGGCCCCGGCCAGAAGCCCCGCCTGTGCCGCGAGCGATGCGCCATCGGGGTCGATCCGGTCGGTATAGCCAAGGCCGGGGCGGTCGAACACGAAGACGCGGTAGCGCCCGGCCAGCCGCCCGGCCATGGCATGGGTGTAATCACGGGTGTTGCCGCTGGCGCCATGGATCAGAACGAGGTCCGGGCCTTCGCCCCGAACCACGTAATGGACCCGGTGCCCGTCCACGGTGAGAAACGCGCCCTCAGGCGGCCAAGTCGCCTCGGCCAGCCGCTCGTGGCGCGCCGCTTTCCAGAGCGTCGCCGTCGCGGCGACTGCTGCGATCAGGATCAGCCAGAGCAACAGCTTCACGGCGTCGTCCTGAGGTCGGTGCTTTTCTCGCCGATCTCGGCGATGTCGAAGGGCGTCGTCAGATACACCTCCGACAGCCAGTTGCCGTAGAGCAGGTGGGCATGGCTGCGCCAGCGGTTGGGCGGCGCGCGACCGGGGTCGTCGTCGGGATAGTAATGCACCGGCAGCCGGATCTCGGCCCCGTCGACCTGTGCCGTGGTCAGGTCGCGTCGGTATTCCTCGTCCAGCGTGCCGCTGTCGTATTCGAGATGGTTGAAGATATAGAGCGCGCGATGCGCGGGGTCCTCCACCAGCGCGGGACCAACCTCCGCCGAATCGAGCAGCACGGGCAACCCGGCCGCCTCGATCTCGTGGCGGCGCATCTCGGTCCAGCGGCTCACGGGCATCACCAGATCGTCGGAAAACCCCCTGAGATAAGGGCGTTCCGGCGCGAGGTTCATGTGCCGGTAACAGCCGAAGAGCTTTTCGGGCAACAGGTGTTTCTTCACGCCATGGAAATGGTGGATCATCGCCATGCCGCCCCAGCAGACGCCGAAGGTCGAATGCACATGTGTCTGCGTCCAGTCGAAGACCCGGGTCAGTTCGTCCCAATAGGTGACGTTCTCGAAATCCAGATGCTCGATCGGCGCGCCGGTGATGATGAGTCCGTCGAATTTCTCGCCTGTGGCCACAACGTCGGCGAAGGGACGGTAAAAGGCCTCCATGTGTTCGGCGGCGGTGTTCTTCGTCTCATGGCCGGTCATGCGGATCAGCGACAGTTCGACCTGCAGGGGCGTTGCCCCGATCAGGCGGGCGAACTGGGTCTCGGTCTGGATCTTCTTGGGCATCAGGTTCAGCAGCCCGATGCGCAGCGGTCGGATGTCCTGACGGTCCGCAGCACTCCGACCCATGACCATGACGCCTTCGTTACGCAGGACGCGGAAGGCGGGCAGGGTGGAGGGCAGGCGAATGGGCATGGCGGGGTCGGGTGTCCTGTGGCTTGGGCCGTGTTACCTAGATGGTCGCGCCCTGTCTGCCAAGGGCGGCCGCCACCAGCGCGATGGCGTCCCTGGCGTCGCGCACCGCCTCGACCTCGGCCGCGGTGACGGTGATGCCCCAGTTCTTCGCCATGGCGGCATAGATCGGCGCGCGGTGGTCGAGCGCGCGGGCATAGGCGAAGCGCACGAAGGCGTCGGGGTCCACGGCCTCGGCCGGGACGCCGTTCGCGTCGAGATATTCCTGCCAGAGCGGCACCAGGAAATCGGGGTGATAATACATCGGCTTGGGCGCGAGATCGAAGCGCCGGATCAGCTCGGCCCGGTGCGCCGCCGTGTCCTCGATCCACAGCATCAGCGTGCTTGCCGCGAGGGTGGACAGCACCGGATCGCCGGGATCGTCCGGTTCCACCACCTCGCAGATCGACCCGCCGGTGTCGCAGATCACATGGGGATAGCCGTAGATGTCGCGCGCCCGCGAGATGAAGACCGGCGTATCAAGCAGCGCGTTGATCTCGGCCCGCCGGTGCAGCTCCTGCCGGCGCATGTATTCCTCGAACGGCAGGCCGCCCCGCGCGGTGTCCCCCGGCTTACCGAGGTAGGTCGAGAGCGGCGCGAGGTTCCCGAAGGTGATGTTGGAGCCGATATAGATCGAATCCGACCGCAGCAGATCAGCCAGGAACGGCACCTGCATCGCCTGACGCTTGAGGTTGTCGGTGATGTGCTCGCCCATGTAGGCGGTGCCGATGCGGTAATCGATGGAGTAGTGAAACCACTCCCCCGCCTCGCGCATCAACGCGGCCAGCCGCGTCTTGCCAAGGCCCGACATGCCGAAAACCGACAGACGCTTTTCGGGGGCCGAGATCCAGGCGTCGGGTGTGTTGTAGAGCAGGGCCATGGGCGCGGTTCCGATGCTGCGGTTCCGAGGGGATGTATCCCATGCGATCCGACAGCGAAAGTGCGCGCGCCTCAGCGCGGCGTGAGCACCATCACCCCCAGATTGCCAGCCCGTGCCAGTTCCGGGTCCAGCGTCATGGGCACGTATTCGCCCCGGCGCCAGAGCTCTCCCAGATCGTCGTAATGCCGGCTGAGCGGATGTCCGGACTGCCCCGTCGCAGTGACGAAGACCGAGCTGTCGGGATCGGCGAAGTCGTAGACCCCCCGGTAGCCGGCGGCATGGGTGTTGGCGTAGGGGTCTGGTCCATCGCCCGGGGTCGCCGCGCGCTGCAGGGTGAAATCGCCCCCCGATGTCGGCTGGCGTATGTTCACGATCCACGAAAACAGCGCCGTCTCGCCTAGGACGGGGTGGTCGTGGTGGGCCTCGTGCGCGGCGCCCCAGCGCCAGCTTTCCACGTCGGTCCCGTAGCGTTCCACCAATTCCTGGATGGCATCGTCCAACGCGAGCCGCGCGATGTCGGTGCAGTTCTCGTCGGCGGTGGAGGGCGCGACATCGCACCATTCGGCCGCCCCGTTCACGTCGCGGAAGACCCGTTCAAGGAACACCGGTTCCACCTGCCGGAATTCGCTGGAAAGCGGCCCGAGCTCATCGCGGATCAGCCGTAGCTGAAGCGCGCGCATCCATGCGGCGTAGATCAGCGGCTCGGGCAGGTGTTCGTTCATCTCGCCGTTCCACTCGGCCAGAAGCTCCAGCGCGCGCTGGCGCCGCCGTTCGGGCGTGCCGTCCGGCGCGGCCTCCTCGATGAACCACAGATCGCGCGCCACCAGCGGCAGAACGTTGCGCGCGGCGGCCGAAACGGTGTCGAGCTGCGCCTCGATGAAACTGTCACGGGTGTGCACTTGCCGGTCCTGCATCAGCCGCGTCAGGCGCGTGATCCGCTGCGTGTCGCCCCAGTCGAAACTGACATGGAGCGGGAAATCGCGATCCACGGTCTTGTTGTTGGTGTTGCCCAGCAGACCGCCCTCGGGATCCACGAAACGGGGATTGGCGAAATATTGCGTCACGCCAAGCCAGCGATTGTCCTCCTGCCAACCCGGCGAGGGCATGCGGGCCTGCGTGGCGTGCTGCGTCGAACGCCATGGCATGTGGCCGATCACCTGCATGGCGATGCGGCCGTCGGCGCTGGCGACCATCAGGTTCTGGGCGGGGGCCACGAAATCCTCACCGGCCGCCAGCGCCTCCTCGATGGTGCCGGCGCGCATCAGCTTGAGCCCCGTCTGGATCGAGGTATTCCGTTCGGTCAACGCGGTCCATGCCATGCTCATCACATGGCGGGGCGGCGTGACCGCGGCGAAATCGAAATGGCTGCCGGGAATGACGGGGCCGTTTTCGGTCTCTCGCAGGGTGATGGTGACCGGCGCTTCGCCGGCGATCTCGATGATCTCGCGCCTTGTCTCGAACCGCGCCCAACCGTCGGGCGTACGGTATTCCTCGGGATTGTCGGGGTTGAGCTCTTCGACATAAAGGTCGATGTCGTCGAGATAGGCCGTGGTGACGCCCCAGGCCAGCCGCTCGGAGCGCCCGGCGAGGATGATCGGCATCCCCGGGATCGTCGCACCGATCACGCTGCCGGTCGAAAGCTCCAGCCGCGCGAGGTACCAGATGGTCGGCGCGCTCAGGCCCAGATGCGGATCATTGGCCAGGATCGCGCCCTCGGTGGCCGAGCGGGTGGGCGCGGCGGCAAAGACATTCGAGGCGCCAGCGCGCCCGAGGCCCAGCCGGTTGGGGTGAAGCGGGTGCCGCGGCCGGCTGTCGCTTTCGGCGAAACGCGGCAGGGGCACGTCGAACAGCGCGGCGAAATCGACCAGTTCCGCCGCCCCGTCGCCGGGTGCATCCGGCAGGATGTCCGTCAACCGGTCGGGATCGCCAAGCGCGAGCGACGTGCGGGCGCGCAGCACTTCCTCTTCGTGATGGCCGGTCAACTGCAGCGCCATCACCAGTGTCACGGCCACGGAATCGGCCGGCCGCCATGGCGCGATCTCGGGTTCGAACAGCAGCAGCTCGGGCGCGCCACGCCCCAGCGCCTCCTCGCCCACGATCCTGATCCAGGCGTTTACCCCGTCGGCATAGGCCTGAAGCGCCGCCAGCGTCTCGGGCTCGAGCGCATCCACCGACGCGTTGGCGTAGCGGTCGAGGTCCAGACGCCGCAGCAGGTCGTCGATCTGCGCCGTCGCGGGACCAAGCAGTTCCGACAGCCGCCCCTGAGCGGTGCGCCGGAGCATCAGCATCTGCCAGAGCCTGTCCTGCGCATGCGCCATGCCGAGGCCGAAGAACACGTCCGCGTCGGTTTCCCCGAAGATATGCGGCACCGCGGCGGTGTTGCGCACGATCTCGACCGGGGCCGAGATGCCGTCCACCGTCCAGTCGGCGTCGTAATCCGGGATCGAGCGGGACGCGATCCAGAACAGGACCGTGACCGAGGCCACGCTGAGCACGACGGCGAGGGTCACGAGTCGCAACAGCCAACGCAGGAGAACGGTCATGACACCTCGGGACACTCGATCGCGCCCGGTCTACCCAGCGGCCCGGCAAATGCAAGCCGTGCGCGTCGGGGAAACCTCAGGGAATGATACGGGTGTAGCGCGTGCCCTCAAGCGTGGCGCCCACGATCAGGCCAGCCTGACCGTAGATCACCGCGATCACCGGATCGAGAAGGACGGTGGTGTCGATGCCGAGGGTCGCTCCGGAGGAATTCACCGCATAGCGCACATCCGCGCCCGCAGACCAGCCCGGCGAGTTGCGGAAGTTCCTCAGCGCCTCTTCGGTCATGAAGAACAGCGTATGGGCGTATTGCTGCGCCCCGATCTGGAGTCCGAAGCTGCCCGCGATGGCGGAGTAGTAATCCACCGTCGCCCCGCCGACGCGCAGCGCGCCGCGCCCGTAGGCGCCGCCAAAGCCGAAGCCCGCCTCGGTCACCAGCGGCATCACGAGCATCCCGGCCGCGTCACGCCTGAGTTCGGCGGTGCCCGGTACTTCCTGCACCATGAAATCGAGGGCCGCGTCGACGCGCGCGTCGATGCGCCCCGCGCCGCCCGAATTCAACCCGTTGCCGCATGCCGCCAGAAGCGGCACAGACCCGCCCCCGATCACGAAATTTCGCCGTGAAAGCCTGCTCATGGTGTCATTGCCTCTCTGGTTTTCTTGCCTGATTATGTGATCGCGCGGTTCTCGGTCGCCGCGGATTCCTTCTTTCATCATACGCGTCATGGGCCGCAGTGTCATCCGGCAATGGCACAAGGTCTGCGGTTTCCCGCCGAGACCACCGCTACCGATTGGGTCCAGGGGCACGGATTTGAGGGGGTTTTCGTCGCCCCGCGCTCAGCCGCCCAGCACGCGCGCCACCTTGGGCGCGAAATAGGTCAGAACGCCGTCGCAGCCCGCGCGGCGGAAACACATCAGGCTTTCCAGCATCACGCGCTCTCCGTCGATCCAGCCATTGGCCGCCGCCGCCTCGATCATCGCGTATTCGCCCGAGACCTGGTAGGCGTAAGTCGGCGCGCCGAAGCGGTCCTTCACCTCGCGCACCATGTCGAGATAGGGCTGGCCGGGTTTGACCATGACCATGTCCGCACCCTCGCTCAGGTCGCGCTCGACGCAGCGCAGCGCCTCGCGCCGGTTGGCGGGATCGATCTGGTAGGTCTTCTTGTCGCCCTTCAGCGCGCCGGATGCGCCCACCGCGTCGCGGAACGGCCCGTAATAGGCCGAGGCGAACTTCGCCGCATAGGACATGATCGTGACGTTCGTGTGCCCCTCTGCCTCGAGCGCGCGGCGGATCGCGCCGATGCGCCCGTCCATCATGTCCGAGGGCCCGAGGATGTCCGCACCCGCCTCGGCCTGCGCGAGCGCCATTTTAACCAGCGCCTCCACGGTCTCGTCATTCACGATCACGCCGTCTCGCACGATCCCGTCATGGCCGTTGGCGTTGTAGGGGTCGAGCGCGATATCGGTCATCACCGCGATCTCGGGGACCGCATTCTTGATCGCCCGGATGGCGCGGTTCGACAGGTTTTCGGGGTTCCACGCCTCCTCGCACAGTTCGGTCTTGAGCGCGGCGTCGGTGTAGGGAAACAGGCAGATCGCCGGGATGCCGAGGTCCCGCGCCTCGCGGGCGGCCTCGACGATCTTGTCGACCGAGCGTCGCAGGACGCCGGGCATCGAGACCACCGGCTCCTCCACGCCGGTCCCGTCACGCACGAAGATCGGCCAGATCAGATCGTTGACCGACAGTTCGGTTTCCCGCGTGAGATCGCGCAAGGCGGCGGAGGCGCGGGTGCGGCGGAAACGGGTGGTGGGAAAGGGCGCCTGGTTGACGGGCATGGGTCCGTTGCCTCCGGGTCTTGTAACGGTTGGCGCAAGCGGTCGCATGTGCGGGCCGCCACCGCAATATGTCAAAGCGTCCATCGACTTGCCCGTTTCGCCTCTGGCATCCCGGAAGGTCCCCGCCTATGGTGCCGGCGCTCTTGCGAACGGCCCTCTTACGGACAAAGACCGACGTGGATTTTCTCGACCTCGTGACCGAAGTGATCGACCTCAGGTCGTTCTCGAACCTGTGGTACTGGATCGTGCTGGCGATCCTGTGGTCCAGCCTGTCGCACTGGACGCTGGGCGTGCCCTATCACATCGTCGCCCGCGCCCGCCGCGGCGATGCGCAGGCCGACCGCGACATGCATGCGCTGGCCCGGATCAACGGCGCGCGAATCCTCGCGGTGACCGATCAGTCGGCGGCGGTCCTGCTGGGCCTTGCAGTGTTCATCGCCACGGGCCTCGCCGTGACGGGTTGGCTTTACCGGGTGGAGTTCCTGCAGGCGCTGTTCCTGCTGATGTTCCCCGCGATGCTCGTGGGCGGGCTCACCGTGCTCACGGCGCGAAAGCTCCGGCGGACGGAGTACGAGGATGTCGCCCACGCGTTGCGCCTGCACCGCATCTACGTTCAGATGATGGGCATCGTGTTCATCTTCCTCACGGCCTTCTGGGGCATGTATACCAACGTCACCGTCGGTCCTCTGGGCTGAGGCGCGGCCTTGACACCGGGGCCGAGGGGCGTAGGTCAGGCGCGCGATGGCAGAGGCTTCTTCCCCCACCACACCCCCGGGCCCGACCGTGATCCGCGCAGGCGGCGCGCCGGAGGGGTTCGACGCGACGCTGGTCCTGCGCGAGGCGGGGCGTGGCGACGGCCCGGTCGTGCACGTGGCGCGCGACGACAAGCGCGCCGAGGCGATGGCCCGCGCGCTTGCTTTCTTCGACCCGTCCATGGCGGTGCTACGCTTTCCCGGCTGGGATTGCCTGCCCTATGACCGCGTTTCGCCCCACCCGGAGGTGTCGGCCACGCGCATGGCCACGCTCGCGGCGCTGGCGGTTGGCCTGCACGGGCGCTTCGTGCTTCTGACAACGCTGAACGCGGCCACCCAGTACGTGCCGCCGCGCGACCTGCTGAACGCCTCCGCCTTCACGGCGGAGGTGGGTGGCCGGATCGACGAGGCCGATCTGCGCGCCTTCCTTGTCCGGATGGGCTTCGTGCAGACGCCCACCGTCACCGAACCGGGCGATTATGCCGTGCGTGGCGGCATCATCGATGTCTGGCCGCCGGGAGAATCCGCACCGGTCCGGCTCGACCTTTTTGGCGACATCCTCGACGGCGCGCGCCGGTTCGACGCGGCCACGCAGCGCACCACGGAAACGCTCAAGCGGGTAGAGCTTGCGCCCGTCTCGGAGGTCATCCTCGATGACGCCGCGATCACCCGGTTCCGGCAGAATTACCGCATCGAGTTCGGGGCGGCGGGCACGGACGATGCGCTTTACGAGGCAGTGAGCGCGGGCCGCAAGCACCAGGGATCGGAGCACTGGCTGCCGTTCTTCCACGAGCGGCTGGAGACGATCTTCGATTACCTGCCCGGCGCGACGGTCACGCTCGACGACCAGAGCACGCCGCAGCGCCTCGCGCGGTGGGAGACGATCGCGGATCAATACGACACGCGATCCACGGCGCTTCACCAGAAGGGGCGGCTCGATACCGTCTACAAGCCGGTGCCGCCCGGTCAGCTCTACCTAGATGACGATGCCTGGACGACGGCGCTCACCGGGCGGCGGGTGGTGGAGTTCTCGCCCCTTCCGCAAGCACCGGGGCCTGGCGTGATCGATGCGGGCGGGCGCGCGGGACGCGATTTCGCCGTCGAGCGGCAAAGCGAAAAGATAAATCTTTTCGCCGCACTGGCGGACCATGTTCGCGCGACACGCGAAGAACGGGACATCATCGTCGCGTCGTGGTCGGAAGGCGCGCGCGACCGTCTGAAGGGGCTTCTGGAAGACCAGGGTCTGAGCGACCTGCGCCTGATCGACGACGCGCGGGACATAGAGGGTGCCGGATTTGCCGGCAGATCCGGAACGGAAAAGCCGGCTTCTCCGCGCCCCCTGCATCTGGCCGTCTGGCCGCTGGAACAGGGCTTCACCGGGGGCGGGCTGGCCGTCATTTCCGAGCAGGACGTTCTCGGCGACCGCCTGATCAAGCCACATCGCAAGACCCGGCGGGCCGAGAACTACCTGACCGAGGCGCAGACACTCAGCCCCGGCGATCTGGTGGTTCATGTCGACCACGGCGTTGGCCGCTACAAGGGGCTCGAGACGATCGAGGCGATGGGCGCGCCCCATGAATGCCTCGCGCTGGAATATGCAGGAGGCGACCGTCTGTTCCTGCCGGTGGAGAATATCGAGCTTCTCAGCCGCTACGGCCACGAGGAAGGGCTTCTCGACCGGCTCGGCGGCGGGGCGTGGCAGGCCAAGAAGGCGAAGCTGAAGGAACGCATCCGCCAGATCGCCGACAAGCTCATCCGCGTCGCCGCCGAGCGGGAGTTGCGCTCGGCCCCCATCCTCGAGCCGCCGGGCGACATGTGGGAGGCCTTCTGCGCCCGCTTCCCCTACGAGGAAACCGACGATCAGCTTTCCGCCATCGCCGACGTGCTGGAAGACCTTGAACGCGGGCGGCCCATGGACCGGCTGATCGTGGGCGATGTGGGCTTTGGCAAGACCGAGGTCGCGATGCGCGCGGCCTTCGTGGCCGCCGCGCAGGGGCTGCAGGTTGCCGTCATAGCGCCCACGACGTTGCTCGCGCGTCAGCACGCCCAGACCTTCGCCGACCGTTTTCGCGGCTTTCCGGTCAATGTCCGGCAGCTGTCGCGCTTCGTCCCGCAAAAGGTCGCGACCGAGACCAAGAAGGGCATGGCCGACGGCACCGTCGATATCGTCATCGGCACGCACGCGCTGCTGGCCAAGGGCGTCCGTTTCAAGAACCTCGGCCTTCTGGTGATCGACGAGGAACAGCGCTTCGGCGTCAGCCACAAGGAACGCCTCAAGGAGATGCGCTCGGACGTGCATGTGCTGACGCTGTCGGCCACGCCGATCCCGCGCACGCTGCAGATGTCGCTGTCGGGTGTGCGGGACCTCAGCATGATCGGCACGCCGCCCGTCGATCGGCTGGCGATCCGCACCTATGTCAGCGAATTCGACGCGGTGACGGTGCGCGAGGCGCTGTTGCGCGAACACTATCGCGGGGGCCAATCCTTCTACGTGGTGCCCCGGATCGAGGATATCGCCGGGATCGAGGCCTTCCTGCGCGAACAGGTACCCGAGGTCACCTTCGTCACCGCCCACGGCCAGATGGCGGCGGGCGAGCTCGACGACCGGATGAACGCCTTCTACGACGGCAAGTATGACGTGCTGCTGGCCACCACCATCGTCGAGAGCGGCATCGACATTCCCACCGCCAACACCATGGTGATCCACCGGGCCGACATGTACGGGCTGGCGCAGCTTTACCAGATCCGCGGCCGGGTGGGGCGCGCCAAGACCCGCGCCTATGCGTACCTGACGACCAAGCCGCGCATGAAGCTGACGCCGTCGGCAGAGAAGCGTCTGCGCGTTCTGGGCTCTCTCGACAGTCTCGGCGCCGGGTTCACCATCGCCAGCCAGGACCTCGACATCCGCGGCGCGGGCAACATCGTGGGCGAGGAGCAGTCGGGCCATGTCCGCGAGGTGGGGTTCGAGCTTTACCAGTCGATGCTGGAGGAGGCGATCGCCAAGATCCGCGCGGGCGACGCCGAGGGGCTTGTCGAAGAGGAGGGGCAGTGGTCGCCGCAGATCAACCTCGGCGTGCCGGTGCTGATCCCCGAGGCCTATGTGCCGGATCTCGACGTGCGCCTCGGGCTCTACCGCCGCCTCAGCCAGCTGGAATCGAAGGTCGATCTCGAAGGCTTCGCCGCCGAGCTCATCGACCGCTTCGGCACACTCCCGCGCGAGGTCAACACGCTGCTTCTCGTGGTGCGGATCAAGACCATGTGCAAACGCGCCCACATCGCGAAACTCGACGCCGGGCCCAAGGGCGCGACGATCCAGTTCCACAATGACAAATTCCCCAATCCCAAGGGCTTGGTGGAGTTCGTTCAGGCGCAGAATGGCCTTGCCAAGGTCAAGGACAACAAGATCGTCGTGCGCCGCGACTGGACGCGCGAGGCCGACAAGATCAAGGGCGCCTTCGCCATCGCCCGGGATTTGGCGCAACACGCCGCGACGTGATGATCCCGCGGGATTGGCCGCCCGCCCGAATTACGCTAAGCGCATCAGCAGGGCGCGCGGAATATCGGGGCAGGGCACATGAGCAGATCCACCGCGGAACGGGCATATCGCAACACATCGGAACAGCCACGGCGCATGCCGAGATGGGGCTGGAACGCGTTTCTATTTTTCTCTTTTCTTTCAGCGGTTTCGGCGTTCAAGTTCGTGCCGCCCGGCTTGATCGAGGGGTTTTTTCCGTCCCTGCAGGAGGGGCTTGGCACGGCCTGGTGGGCCTTCGTGGACGAGGGAATTCGCCGCGGCGCCGATCACGTGGCGCACCACATCGAGAACGTGGGCGGCACGCTGGCCGTGCACATGATCTTCGGCGGGCTCGCCGTCATCCTCATCCCATTGCAGGTCAGCCGGATGTGGCGCAGGGGCGACCGGCGCAAGCATGTCTATCTCGGCTGGGCACTGGTGCCTGTCGTGACGATCTCGGCCCTCACGACGCCGCCGATCTCGTTCAACATGGACTACCCGCTCTGGTCGGAGGTGGGCTTTGCGCTTGGCTCGATCGCGTGGTTCGGCGCGTTGGTCATGGGTATCTACTGGATCCGGAAGGGCGACCGCGAGCGGCACCGCCGCTGGATGGTGATGATGGCCGCGCTTTGCTTCGGCGCCGTGAGCTTTCGCCTGCAACTCCCCGTTCTGCGGATCTTTTTCGACCAGGACCTGGTGTTCCCCTATCTCGGCTGGACCTGCTGGGTACCCAATGTGCTGGTGGTCGCGTGGTGGTGGCAGCGCGATGTCGCGCGGCAGGGCGGCACCACGGCAACGCCAGCACCGGCGATGAACGTGACCCCGGCGGAGTAGGAACCGCTCAGTCGCCCACGGCTTCGCGCGGCATGCGGATCATCACGATGGCGGCCAAGCCCTGCGCCACGCCGATGCAGATCGCCACCGGTACCGCTGTCCCGTCGTAAAGCTGGCCGATCAGCGCGCCGCCGATGGCCCCGCCCACGGTCGCCAGCGCCCCCATCAGAGACGCGGCCGTGCCCGCGATATGGCCCAGAGGCTCCAGCGCCAGCGCGTTGAGATTGCCGATGGTGAAGGCCGCCGTCCCGAAGACGGTCACGGACCAGATGAAATAGACGGCGAAGCCCTGTCCCGGCCCCACGGCCATGAGATAGAGACCGGTGGCGACACCCGCCACGGCCGAAAGCCACAACGCGCGGCGGATCAGCGGGCGCATGCCCAGCCGCATGACGAGCATCCCGTTGACCGGACCGGCCGGCGCCGCCAGCAGCGCGATCAGCGCGAACCAGAGGGGGAAGGCCTCGCCTTTGCCATAGGTCGTGTCGAAGACCTGCTGGATGGAACTGATGCAGCCGAAAAGCGCCGTGAAGATCAGCGTCTGGGTCAGGATCGACAGCTGCATCTGCCGGTGCGACATCGCCTCGCGCATATCCGCGATGATCCGGCCCGCCCGAAGCGGCCGCCGCGCCTGGGGTGCCAGCGTCTCGGGCTGACGCAGGGCAAGCCAGCCGACGGACAGGACGGAGAACACGAGGAAGGCCACGAAGATCGACCGCCAGCCGAAACCCGCGATGATCGCCGCCCCGATCAGCGGCGCGACGGCGGGAAAGATCGTGAAGATCAGCATCGCGTAGGACACGATCTGCGCCATGGCCCGGCCCGAATAGAGGTCTCGGATCATGGCCAGCGACACGACGCGCGGGCCCGAAGCCCCAACGCCCTGGATCACGCGCGCGAGCAGGATCATCTCGAGCGAGGGCGCCACGAAAGCGAGAGCGGCCCCGACGATGTAGAGCGCGGCCCCCATCAGGATCACGCGCTTGCGGCCCAGAGCGTCCGATAGCGGGCCCACCACAAGCGTGCCGAGCCCCATTCCCAGAACGAAGCTCGTCAGGATCAGCTGCGCGCGATTGGCATCCTCGGGCGACAGCTCTGCCGCGATCTCGGGAAGCGCGGGCAGCATCGCGTCGATGGAAAAGGCCACCGTGG
>CAZOBK010000040.1:0-5421 GCA_964578115.1 uncultured Roseicyclus sp. | reverse complement strand
GCCGCGATCTCGGGAAGCGCGGGCAGCATCGCGTCGATGGAAAAGGCCACCGTGGCGAAGATCGTGCCCATCAGCGCGATGAATTCCGTGCGCGACAGGCGTTTTTGCTGCGCGGCGTTCCCTTCGGCGACGCTCATTGACCGGCGTCCGAGCCGGCGCGGGCCGCGTTCAGCTCGTCGATCACCTGCATCCAGAACTCGGGCGACTGGGCGCCGGTGACCACGTGTTGCCGCGCCACCACGAAGCAGGGCACGCCGGTGACCCCGCGCGACCGCGCCGAGGCATCGCGCGCCCGCAGGTCGTCGGCATCCGCGTCACCGGCCAGAAGCGTCGCGATCATCGCCCCGTCGAGCCCCATGGCCTCCGCAATCTCGCGGAGCGTGTCGGGATCGTTGATATCGCGCCCCTCTATTAAATAGGCCTTGAAGAGCGCGATCGCGACCGGTGTCTGCCGCCCTTCGATCCCCGCCCAGTGGATCAGCCGGTGCGCGTCGATCGTGTTTGGCGTGCGTTCGATCCGGTCGAAGTTCAGCGCAAGGCCGGCGCGCTCGGCATGTTCGATCACCGGCGCATAGGCGCGCACAGCGCCCTCCCGGCCGCCGAACTTGGCCTCGAGGTACTCGCGGCGGTCCATGCCGCCCTCGGGCATCTCGGGGTTAAGCTGGAAGGGATGCCACTCGATCGCGAAGGGTTGATCGGGCCGAGCCTCGAGCGCGCGGGCGAGGTTCGTCCAGCCGATATAGCACCAGGGACAGATCGGATCCGAGATGATGTCGAGCGGGATCATGTCAGGGCCTTTCGCACCAGCCCGGCCAGCGCGCGCCGGTCAAGCTTGCCATTGGGGGATCGGGGCAAAAGGTCCAGGTGAACATAGGCCCTCGGCTGCTTGTAGCGCGCCAGCCGCGCCTGCGCCAGTTCCGCAAGTGCGGACTCCTCGGCGATACCGGCATGGGCGAGCGCAATGAGCGTCGTGTCAGGGTTCGGGCTGATGGCGAGAGCCGCGCAATCGTCCACCCCGGGCGCGCCGTGAAAGGCCGCCTCGATCTCCTGCGGGGCGACGCGGAAACCACCCGCAGTGATCAGGTCGTCGCGGCGTCCGTGATAGACGAAGGCGCCGTCCGGCCGCCTCAGGACACGGTCGCCGGTTTCGAACCAGTCGCCCCTGAGAGGCAGGTCCGGCGCGCCCTTGCCGGTCCAGTAGCCCAGCATCAGTCCCGGATCGCTGCGGTGCACGGCCAGCGTGCCGATCTCCCCATCGGACAGTTCTGTGCCGTCCTCCGCCAGAACGGCAAGCCGGCGGCCCTCCTGCGCGAAGCCGAGGGTTCCTTCCGGCGCAGGGCGGGCGGGGGAGCCGGACAGGAACGTCGAACATTCCGACATGCCCAGCGCCTCGTGAACGGCGGTGCCCGTGGCCTCCGTCCAGCGCGCACGCAGCGGTTCGGGCATTTTTTCGCCCGCCGAAAGCCCGTGACGCAACCGGGGCAGGTGCAGGTCCCCTTCCGTGCGCAGCAGCCGCCGGAAGACACCGGGGGCCGCGGCAAGGATCGTCGCGTCATGGCGGCGCATCAGGAGCGGCAGCGCCTCGATCGGCACACCCGGTGCGAGGATCAGCGCGGTGGCAGCCACGGCCCAGGGGTCGAGCAGGCCCGTGCCAAGCGTGAAGGTCCAGTTGAAAGCACCCGCGTGCAACAGTCGGTCCTCGCGCTCAAGCCCGTACCAGTCCTCGAACATCATGCGCCGCGCCCAGACCGCGCGATGGGCATGGGCCACGGCCTTGGGATCACCGGAGGAGCCGGAGGTGAAGACGAGATAGGCCAGCCGGTCGGGAGGCCCGAAAACGATCTCGCCCGGCGCATGCGCCATCATTGCGCCGAGATCGGTGAAGCCCGGGCAGGCAGCACCTTCGGGCAGCGCGATATCTGGGTGTGCGAGAATGGCGGAGGGCGCCACGAGACGCGCCAGCCGCGTGATCTCGGGCACGGTCAGCCCCGCGGCCGTCGGCACGGGCACCAGACCGGCCGCCACTGCACCGAGGAAAGCCACGGGAAAATCGACCGTGTTGCCCAGCCGCAGGAGAACCCGGTCGCCCGGACCGAGGCCCGCGGCCTTGAGCGCACCGGCCATGCCGAGCACCGCGCGATGCAGCCGCCCATAGCTCCAGCGTTCCGCGCGCGCGGGGCCCAGAACGGCCAGCGCGATCTTCTCGGGCTCGTGACGGGCCGTCGATAATACGTAATCGGCAAGGTTGAAGGGATCGGGGCAGGGGGCGTCCATGCTCACCGGCCTATGCCCAAGGGCCGCGCCGCGCAAGGGACCGGCTGGCGTTGCACCTGCGGGTCGAAAGCGGCTAAGTGGCGCGCGATGAAGGATGAACCGAGCCTTTTGCGCCTCGCGCGCGTCGATGATGCCGGGGAGGGCCCGCCGCAACCGGTGGACCTGGCCGAACGCGTGCGCGCGCTGCGCAAGGCGCGCGGCTGGACGCTGGAGCAGGCGGCGCAGGCGGCGGGGCTGGCGCGCTCGACACTGTCGAAGATCGAGAACGCGCAGATGTCGCCCACCTATGACGCGCTGAAGAAACTGGCCCAAGGGCTCGATATCTCGGTCCCGCAGCTTTTCACGCCGCCCTCTGAGGCGCAGGTGACGGGCCGCATGGCCGTCACGCGCAACGCCGAGGGGCAGGCGCATCCCACCGCCACCTACGAGCACGAGCTTCTGGCCGGCACGCTCACGCGCAAGGCGATGCTGCCCTACCGCGCGCGCATCCGGGCCCGCGGTTTCGAGGAATTCGACGGCTGGGTGCGCCATGACGGGGAGGAATTCCTTTACGTCCTCACCGGGCGCCTGCGGCTCTTCACCGAGTTCTACGCGCCCGTGGACCTCGCGCGCGGCGACAGCGCCTATTACGACGCCGCCATGGGCCACAACGTGATCTCGATTTCCGAGGATGACGCGACGATCCTCTGGGTCACGTCGCGGGATTGAGCGGGACTGGGTGGGACTGGGCGGGACTGAGCCCGCATCAGGTCTCGCGCCGGCCCATCGGGCGGTCGGGCTGATCGTCATCGCCGAAGCGGGCGTCATCCGACAGCACGTCCTCGCCTTCGGGCACGTAGCGTCCGGCCTGGGACAGGGCGGCGTCGTCATGGGTGGGGTCTGCATAGGCGTCGGCGGGCATCGGGCCCTCGCGCCAGGTCTCCAGGTCGCGCATCGCCTCCTGCCGGTCGCGCGCAGATGCCTCTGCGAGCGCCTCGGCAAGCTCGTCCGGCGTCCCGCTCAGGCCAGTCAGCCGCGCCTCGTCCAGTTCCGGAAACGACGCCCGCACCACGGGGATCATTGCGGGCCAGTTCGCTTGGATGTCTTTCCACTCCATGATGAGGCCTCCTGCCGTTGCACATTCCCCCGTCAACGGATCCGGCGGCCGCGCGGTTCCCGGCCTCAGAGGAACATCTCGCGCAGATCGACGCTGCTTTCCCTGCCGATGGCGCCCAGATGGGCATCGAGGAACGCCTCGGCCGCGATGCGTCCGGCCACCTTCAGCTGGTGAAGCATCTGCGGCGTGGCCACGAGCTTGGTGGCCACCGAAAGCTGCCGCATCAGCGCGTCATCGGCGATCATGTGCAGGCGCAGCCGCTTCATCCGTCCTTCCTCCAACGTTCCTTCCTCCAGAAGACGCTGAACGAAGTCGATGGCGCGCATCTCGCGCAGGAGCGAGGCGTTGAAGCTGATCTCGTTGATCCGGTTCTGGATCGCGCGCGCGGTCACGGGCACCTCCTCGCGGTAAAGCGGGTTGATGTTCACCACCACGATATCGCCGGGCAGTTCGGGCGCGAAAAGCGGATAGAGCGCCGGATTGCCGGTATAGCCGCCGTCCCAGTAGGCCTCGAGCCTGCCGGTCGCTGCATCTGGGATCTCGACGGCCTTGAACAGCGTCGGCAGGCAGGCCGAGGCCATGATCGCCTCGGGCCCGATATCGTCGCCGGTGAAGACCCGGATCTTGCCGGTGCGCACATTGGTGGCGCAGATGTGAAAGGCCGGCCCCGGTGCGCCGCAGACCTCGTCATAGTGGAACCGCTCCACGATCCGGCGCAGCGGGTTGGTGTAGAACGGCCCCGCCGCGTAGGGGCTGACCATGCGCGAGACCGTGTCGCCCAGCGCGAAGGGCAACGAGGCCTCGATCGCGCCGCTCATGGCCGACGGCGCCACCGCCTCCAGCCACGGTGTCATGCGCGGGTCGGTGATCGCGCCCACCTGTTCCCAGAGCCAGGCGAGGTTTTCCCGCGCCGCCGACGGCCCGCCATGTGCGAGCCCCGCCTTCAGCGCCGCGCCATTGAGCGCCCCTGCGGAGGTGCCGGAGATGCCCGCGATCTCGACCTCGTCGCTCTCGAGCAGCCGGTCGAGCACACCCCAGGTGAAGGCGCCATGTGCGCCGCCGCCCTGCAGTGCGAGATTGATCCGCTTCGCCTCGGCCATACGCGCCGCTCCCCGTCATTTCATCCTGGCAAGAAACCTCCGGGGGAGCGCCCGCAGGGCGCGGGGGCAGAGCCCCCTTGCGATCATTCGCGCGAATGATCGCACCCACCCAATTTACAACGCGGTCCAGCCGCCATCGACGCTGATCGTGGTCCCCGTGATCTGCGCCGCCGCGTCCGAGCACAGGAAGGCCGCGGTGCCGCCCATCTGCTCGACCGTGGCGAATTCCTTCGACGGCTGGCGGGTCAGCATGACGTTGCGGATCACGTCCTCCCGGCTCATGTTGTATTCCTTCATCGTGTCGGGGATCTGCGCCTCGACCAGCGGCGTCAGCACGTAGCCCGGACAGATCGCGTTCGCGGTGATCGGCTCCTCCGCCGTTTCCAGCGCCGTGGTCTTGGTCAGGCCCACGATCCCGTGCTTGGCCGCGATATAGGCCGCCTTGTAGGGGCTCGCCGTCAGGCCATGGGCCGAAGCGATATTGATCACGCGGCCCCAGCCGGCGGCGCGCATCAGGGGCAGGGCGGCCGCCGTGGTGTGAAAGGCCGAGCTGAGGTTGATCGCGATGATCGCATCCCATTTCTCGACCGGGAAATCAGGGATCGCGGCGACATGCTGGATGCCCGCGTTGTTGACAAGGATGTCGCAGGCCCCGGCCGTTTCGACAAGTGCCCGGCACTCGTCGCCCTTCGACATGTCGGCCTTGATGTAGCGCGCGGCGACACCGGTCTCCTCGGCGATCCCGGCGGCCAGCGCATGATCCTCCTCCCGGTCGGTGAAGGAGTTCAGCACGACATCGGCGCCGGCCCGCGCCAGTTCCCGCGCGATACCGAGCCCGATGCCGGAATTCGATCCCGTGATGACGGCGGTTTTTCCCGACAAATCGGTGGTGATGGCCATGGACGTCGTTCCCTCGCTGATGGCGTTCGGGCGCGACATTAATGCTGCGTC
>CAZOBK010000039.1:0-34954 GCA_964578115.1 uncultured Roseicyclus sp. | reverse complement strand
ACAAGCGCCGGCAGGCGGCGGGCGAGCTTTCGGGCGGCCAGCGCCAGCAGGTCGCCGTGGGCCGCGCGCTGATGACCCGGCCCAAGGTCCTGATGCTGGACGAGCCCACCGCGGGCGTCTCGCCCATCGTGATGGACGAGCTGTTCGACCGGATCATCGAGGTCTCCCGCACCGGGATCCCGATCCTGATGGTCGAACAGAACGCCCGACAGGCGCTCGAGATCGCCGACAAGGGCTATGTGCTGGTGCAGGGGCGCAATGCCCATACCGGGACCGGCAAGGATCTCCTGGCCGACCCGGATGTGCGGCGGAGCTTCCTCGGCGGATGATCCGCGCGGCGCTCATAATGCTGGCGCTCACCACGCCCGCTTCGGGGCAGCATGTGGCCTGTGCCTTCACGTTGGTCTGCGCCCCCGAGATCGAGTGCGAGGCCCATGAAGGCATCCCCTTCGAGATCGCCTATACCGGCGGCGTGCACTGGCTGGAGGTTGCGGGCGAGGACGTGGTGGGCGTCACGCTGCGCCCTGCCCCGGACCTCACGCTGAGCTTCGTGACCGACGACGAGACGCTGCTCTTCACGCTGAGCGGGGACGAGGGCGCGTTGACCCGCCACAGGCGCGGCCCCGGCGAGCGGCTGACCGTGGCGAGCTTTCTCGGCCCATGCGTGACGGCATGATGCGCGCGCTTGCCATTCTCGCGGCCCTGGTGCCTGCGGCGGTCCATGCCGAGCCCTGGGCGTGCAGCTTCACCGTGGAATGCGTCGCGGGCGAGGCCTGCGGCGAAAGCGGCTTCGAGGTCGAAGTGATCGCCGCCGATCACGCGGGCGAGTTGTTCCTGTCCACCGTGACCGGAGACAGCCGCGTCGCGCGCCTGACCGACGCGGGCGCCCTGCCCGCAACCTATGCAAGCGCCGGCGCGGCGGGGCTGGCGGAGCTTCTGACCGTGGAGACCGACGGCACCGCGCTGATGAGCGTGCACATCTTCGACAGCCACGCGGCGGCCGTCACCTATTTCGGAACCTGTGAGGAGTTGCGGTAGCCATGGACATCCTCAACGCCTTCGTGGCGCTCATGAATTTCGTGATCATCCCGGCCACGGCCTATGGCGCGCAACTGGCGCTCGGGGCGCTTGGCGTGACGCTGATCTACGGGATCTTGCGGTTTTCCAACTTCGCCCATGGCGACACGATGGCCTTCGGCGCCATGGCGACGATCCTCATGACCTGGGGGCTGCAATCGGCAGGGATCAGCCTTGGCCCCTTGCCGACCGCGCTCTTGGCGCTGCCCGTTGGGATCGCGGTGACGGGGCTTCTGGTGCTCGCCACGGACCGCGTGGTCTATCGCTTCTACCGCACGCAGAAGGCCAAGCCGATCATCTTCGTCATCGCCTCGATCGGGGTGATGTTCCTGCTCAACGGGATCGTGCGCTTCATCATCGGCGTGGATGACCAGCGCTTTGCCGATGGCGAGCGCTTCATCATCTCCGCCCGCACCTTCCGCGAGATGACCGGCCTGGACGAAGGCCTCGCCTTTCGCACCACGCAGGGGCTGACGATCGTGATCGCGGTGATCGCCGTCGCACTTCTGTTCTGGTTTCTCAACCGGACGCGGACGGGCAAGGCGATGCGGGCCTTTTCCGACAACGAGGACCTCGCGCTCCTGTCCGGTATCAACCCGGAACGCGTCGTGGTCATCACATGGCTGATCGTGGCCGCGCTCGCGACCACCGCCGGCGTGCTCTACGGGCTCGACAAAAGCTTCAAGCCTTTCACCTATTTCCAGCTTCTGCTGCCGATCTTCGCCTCGGCCATCGTTGGGGGCCTGGGCAATCCGCTGGGCGCGATCCTTGGCGGTTTCCTGATCGCCTTCTCCGAGGTCGGCGTGACCTATGCCTTCCGCAAGGTCGTGACCTACCTCGCGCCCGGCGACTGGCAGCCTGACGGTCTGCTGCAGCTTCTGTCGACGGATTACAAGTTCGCGGTTAGCTTCGGGATCCTGCTGATCGTGCTCTTGTTCCGGCCCACCGGCATCATGAAAGGGAAATCGATATGAGCGCCGACGCCTCCGTTCCCGCCAACACCGCCGCGCCGAAGGCCCCGGACATGCGCGCGCTGCTGCTCTTCGCGCTGGTGGCGTGCCTCTTCATCGGCACGGGCTTCGTCCAGTCCTGGAACACCGCGCTCACGATCTTCAACATGGGCCTCGTCAGCGCGATCATGGCGCTCGGCGTGAACATGCAATGGGGCTATGCGGGCCTGTTCAACGTGGGCGTCATGGGTTTCGTGGCGCTTGGCGGTCTTGCCGCGGTGCTGGTGTCCATGCCGCCCGTGGGCGACGCATGGGCCGCGGGTGGCATCAGGGTGCTGCTGGGTCTCGTTCTGGGTGCGGCCACCATCCTTGCCGCGATCCTTGCATGGTCGCGCCTGCCGCCAGGCCGCCTGCGCGGAATTGCCATGATCGTGATCCTCGTGGGCGGCTTCTTCCTTTTCCGTGCGGTGTTCGACGCAGGAGTATCAGAGGTCGAATCCATAGATCCGGCCGCGACGGGCTATCTCGGTGGTCTGGGCCTGCCCGTGATCCTCGCCTGGCCCGTGGGCGGGCTGCTCGCGGCGGGCGCGGCCTGGATCATCGGCAAGACCGCGCTCGGACTGCGGTCCGATTACCTTGCCATTGCCACGCTCGGCATCGCCGAGATCATCATCGCGGTGCTGAAGAACGAGGACTGGCTGGCGCGCGGCGTGAAGAACGTGACCGGTATCCCCCGGCCGGTTCCCTACGAGGTCGATCTGCAGCGCTCCGAACCCTTCCTTGACCTTGCCGCGCGGATCGGGGCCGATCCCGTCACCTTCTCCTCGATCACGGTCAAGCTCAGCTACGCGGGGCTCTTCGTCATCGTGCTGATCGCTCTGATCTGGCTGTCGGAAAAGGCGCTGAACTCGCCCTGGGGCCGGATGATGCGCGCGATCCGCGACAACGAGACGGCGGCCGAGGCCATGGGCAAGGACGTCAAGGCGCGGCACCTGCAGGTTTTCATCCTTGGCTCCGCCGTCTGCGGCCTTGCGGGCGCGATGATGACCACGCTCGACAGCCAGCTGGTGCCGGGCACCTACCAGCCGCTGCGCTTCACCTTCCTTGTCTGGGTGATGGTGATCGTGGGCGGTTCCGGCAACAACTGGGGCGCCGTTCTGGGCGGGTTCCTGATCTGGTGGCTCTGGATCATGGTGGAACCATTGGGTCTCGGCCTGATGCGGGGGATCACCGCCGGCATGCCGGAAGACTCGTGGCTGCGCGGCCACCTGATCGATTCCGCAGCCTACATGCGGCTCTTCACCATGGGGCTGATCCTGCTGCTGGTGCTGCGCTTCAGCCCGCGGGGCCTGATCCCGGAACGGTAAGGGGCTGGTTTCGGCGGGGACTATTTGAAACCAGAGGAAGGAGAGGCGTTTTTCCTTCCTCTGGTCGGAAATATCCCGGCGGAGGCCGCAGGCCGGGGGCATAGCCACCCTGAAACGATGGACTTATCGCCCTTCGAACACCGCGGGCCGCTTTTCGAGGAAGGCCATGACGCCCTCCTTGAAGTCGCGGGTCCGGCCGCACTGGCCCTGCAGCTGTCCTTCGAGCAGAAGCTGTTCCTGAAGCGAATTGCCCGAGCTTGCCTGCAGCGCCTGCTTGACGCGCTTGTAGGCCTCGGTCGGGCCCTGGGCCAGATGGGCCGCGCGGCCGCGCCACACCTCCTCGAAGCGGTCGTCTTCCACGGCCTCCCAGATCATGCCCCAGTCGGCGGCCTGGGTCGCGCTGATCTTGTCGGCAAAAAGCGCGGCGCCCATGGCGCGCGCAAGGCCGACCTGCCGCGGCAGCGCCCATGTGCCGCCCGCATCCGGGATCAGGCCGATGCGGCTGAAGGCCTGGATGAAGCTGGCCGATGCCGTCGCGATCACCACGTCGCAGACCAGCGCCAGGTTCGCCCCCGCCCCGGCCGCCGTGCCGTTGACCGCCGCGATCACCGGCACCGGGCAATCCACGATCGACATGAGCATCGGGATGTATTCGTCGCGAAGCGTGCGCTCGAGATTGATGTTGCCGACATTGGCGCGGTCGCCGAGATCTTGCCCCGAGCAGAAGGCGCGCCCCTCGCCGGTCAGGACCACCACGCGCGCCTCCCTGCCGGCCGTGCCAACCGCATGGGTGATCTCGGCCCGCATCTGGGTGTTGAGCGCGTTCATGACGTCCGGGCGGCGCATCGTGATGATGGCCGCGCCGTCGTCATCCTCACGGGTGATCGTTTCGTAATGCATGTCCGTCCGCTCCCAAACCGAAACCGGGGCGACAGTAGCAGAGCCTGCGGGGGAGGAAAGGACCCGACGCAGCGTCAGCCGCGCAGGATTTCCTTGAGGCGTTCGGCTTCCTCGTCGGACAGAGCCGCCTCGGTCGGGGCCTCCGCCCTCGACCGGCGGCGGACATAGGCGACGGAAAGGCCAAGGCCCAGAAGCAGCAGGACCGGTGCGGCCAGCCACAGCGCGATGGTGGATCCGGTCATCGGAGGGCGGAGCAGGACATACTCGCCGTAGCGATTGACGACATAGGACACGACCTGTGCATCCGTATCGCCGGCCACGAGACGCTCGCGCACCAGAAGGCGCAGGTCGCGGGCGAGCTCGGCATTCGATTCGTCGATGGACTCGTTTCGGCAGACGATGCAGCGCAGGCCGCCCGAGATGTCGCGCGCGCGTTCCTCCAGCACCGGATCGGGAAGAACCTCATCGGGTTGCACGGCCGCAGCTGGCAGCGCCAGCGTGAGCGCGAGGAGTATGGCGGCGATACGTGTCATTCCGCAGGCACGGCTTCTGGTTGCGTATCGCGGGACTTGCCCGCGCCTGCGGCCACGCGGTAGCGGCGGTCCGACAGGCTGAAAATCCCGCCGATCGCCATGATGATCGTGCCGCCCCAGATCCAGTTGGCGAAGGGTTTGATCCAGGTGCGCACGGCCCAGCCTCCGGCCCCTTGCGGATCGCCCAGCGTGACGTAGACGTCGCGGGTGAAGCCGTTGTTGATGCCGGCCTCCGTGGTGGGCATTCGCGCCACGGGATAAATGCGGCGCTCGGGACGCACCTCCGCGATCAGGCGGCCGGTCTCGGCCTCCCGCACGGCGACGGTCGCCATCGTGGTGAAGTAGTTGGGGCCGCGCACGTTTTCGTCGACGCCCAGAAGCTCGATCTCGTAGGCGCCGACCTCGTAGGGCGCGCCGATCTGGGCGACACGGATGTCTTCCATCTGGTACCCGGTCAGCGTCACGACCCCGAACATGGTGATGCCGACACCCGAATGGGCGATCGACTTGCCCCAGTCCGCACGCGGCAGGCGTGTCAGACGACCAAGGCGCTGGCCAAGGCCGCCGCGCCCGGTGCGCGACCAGATGTCCACAGCCGCCCCCGCGATCAGCCAGACCGACAGGCCCACGCCGATGGGGGCCAGCACCGTCTTGCCCGTATACATCGCCCATGCCAGAAGGCCGCAGGCCAGCGCGAGGATCAGCGCGGGCAGGAGCGCGCGGACCGGCCGCGCAAGCCCCGCGCGCTTCCATGGCAGCATCGCACCGATGGGCAACGCCACGGCGGCGGCGAAGACGAAGGGCGTGAAGGCCGCGTCGAAGAAGGGCGGACCAACCGACAAGGTCCGGTCGAAGAACATCTCGGCGATGAGCGGCCAGATCGTGCCGATGAAGACCACGAAGGTGGACACGGCGAGCAGCAGGTTGTTCAGCACGAGGCCGGACTCGCGGCTTACCGTCGAGAAGATGCCCTTGGCCTCCATGGAGCCCGCCCGGAACGCAAAGAGCAGGAGCGAGCCGCCCATGAAAAGCGCGAGGATGGCGAGGATATAGACGCCGCGCTCGGGATCGTTGGCGAAGGCGTGCACGCTTGTCAGCACGCCGGAGCGGACGATGAAGGTGCCGATCAGCGAGAAGCCGAAGGCGAGGATCGCCAGCAGGATCGTCCAGGATTTCAGCGCCTCGCGCTTTTCCACGACGATGGCCGAATGCAGCAGCGCGACCGAGATCAGCCAGGGCATGAAGGAGGCGTTTTCCACCGGGTCCCAGAACCAGAAGCCGCCCCAGCCAAGCTCGTAATAGGCCCACCATGATCCAAGGCCTATCCCGATGGTGAGAAACACCCAGGCCGCCAGGGTCCAGGGCCGGACCCAGCGGCCCCATGCCGCGTCCACGCGGCCCTCGATCAGGGCGGCGACGGCGAAGGAGAAGGCCATCGAGAGGCCGACGTAACCGAGGTAGAGGAACGGAGGGTGGAAGGCGAGGCCCGGGTCCTGCAGGAGCGGGTTGAGGTCCTGCCCGTCGAAGGGCGGCACGGCGAGGCGCGTGAACGGGTTCGACGTGAACAGGATGAAGGCGAAGAACGCGACCGAGACCGAGGATTGCACCGCCAGCACTCGGGCCTTGAGCGTCGGCGGCAGGTTCTGGCCGAACCACGCCGCGCAGGCGCCGAAAAGCGTCAGGATCAGCACCCACAGCAGAAGCGATCCTTCGTGATTCCCCCAAACGCCCGAGATCTTGTAGATCATCGGCTTGGCCGTATGGGAATTGGCCACCACGAGGTTGAGCGAGAAGTCCGACGTGACGAAGGCATAGGTCAGCGCCACGAAGCTGAATGCGGTCAGCAGGAATTGCGTGGTCGCAGCGGGCTCGGCCACGGCCATCCAGCCGGGGCGGTTCTGATGCGCGCCGATGAGTGGCACGACCATCTGGAAGATGGCGACCATGAAGGCGAGGATGAGGGCAAAGTGTCCGAGTTCTACGATCATGAGGCGCACTCTATGCCGGTCTGCGCCCGCGGCCAAGTGGATGCGTCAGTGCGGCGCATCGGATTTCACTATGCCGTGAGGCTGAGGGCGTGGAAGGGGCTCTGCCCCCGGCCCGTTCCGGGCCTCCCCCGGAGGTTTTCTGCCAGGATGAAGACACGGCGCGGCGCGGTTTCAGCGGCCCTTGAAGAGCCCCCCGAGAACGCCGCGCACCAGCGCCTGGCCGGATCTGGTTCCCAGCTGGCGCGCGAAGCTCTTGGCGAAGGTGGTGGCCACGCTGTCCGAGCGCGAGCCGCGCGGGCGTGAGGTGGAGCGGCTGACGCGGTTGCCGGTGTAGCGGCGGGCGGCGCGGAACTCCCTCTCGGCCATGGCCTCGGCTTCTTCCTCGGCACGCTCGGCGGCCTCGGCCTTCTGTGCCGCCGCCTCGGCGCGGGCGCGCAGCACCTCGAAGGCGCTCTCGCGGTCGATGGCGGTGTCGTATTTCCCGGCCAGCGGCGACATGCCCAGAAGGGCCGCGCGCGCCGCGTCCTCGATGGGGCCCAGCTGCGAGGATGGCGGGCGGATCAGCGTCCGTTCCGCCATGCCCGGCACGCCTTTGCGCTCCAGCATGGATGTCACGGCCTCGCCTACGCCGACCTCTCGGATGGCGTCCTCGATATCGAAGGCCGGGTTGTCGCGGTAGTTCTGAGCGGCCTGCCCCAGATCGCGCCGATCCTTCGCGGTGAAGGCGCGCAGCGCATGCTGCACCCGGTTGCCCAGCTGACCGAGGATGTCCTCGGGCACATCGGCGGGGTTCTGCGTCACGAAATAGACGCCCACACCCTTGGACCGGATGAGCCGCGCGACCTGCTCTACCTTGTCCACGAGTGCCCTGGGCGCGTCGTCGAAGAGAAGATGCGCCTCGTCGAAGAAGAACACGAGTTTCGGTTTGTCCGGGTCGCCGACCTCGGGCAGCGTCTCGAACAGCTCGGACAAAAGCCACAGCAGAAAGGTCGCGTAAAGCCGCGGCGACCGCATCAGCGTGTCGGCGGCGATGATGTTGATCCGCCCGAACCCCTCCGCGTCGGTCAGGAACAGGTCGTCGAGCGCCAGCGCGGGTTCCCCGAAAAGCCAGTCGCCGCCCTGCCCTTCCAGCACCAGCAGCCGTCGCTGGATCGCACCGATCGAGGCGGTGGCGATGTTGCCGTAGCGCAGGCCCAACTCCTTGCGGTTCTCGCCGACCCAGACCAGAAGCGCCTGCAGGTCCTTGAGGTCGAGAAGGCCCAGCCCCTGTTCATCGGCGATCCGGAAGGCGATGTTCAGGATGCCCTCCTGCGCCTCGCTCAGCTCCAGCAGGCGCGCCAGCAGGAGCGGGCCCATCTCCGAGACCGTGGTGCGCACGGGGTGCCCTTTCTCGCCGAAGAGGTCCCAGAAGGTGACCGGAAAGGCGCGATAGGCATAGTCGTCGAAACCGATCGTCCGGGCCCGGTCGGTGAAGGCGTCGTGCAGCTTGAAGTCCGCCCGCCCGCTCGCTGCCAGCCCCGAGAGATCGCCTTTGACGTCCGAGAGGATCACCGGAACGCCCCGGGCTGAAAAACTCTCCGCAAGGATCTGCAGCGTCACGGTTTTCCCGGTTCCGGTCGCCCCCGCGATCAGGCCGTGGCGGTTGGCGTATTTCAGAAGAAGATGCTGCGGCGTCGCGTGGTTTTCCGCCCCGCCGCCGATGAAGACACGCTCGTCCATGGCCTGCCGATCCCCCAGTGGTTTTCCGTGTCGTTCCGACCCCTGCGGCGAACATACATTCTTAACCTTCCTGTGCCAGTCTTTCAGTCGGTCCCCGGCCCATCTGGTCGCCGGGGATCGACTTCCTCCCTGTCGACTGGCCGCGCCCTTCCACGGGCGCGGCTTTTTTCAGCGTGGATGCGTCCGCCGCGGTTCCGGGCCTGTCCTGTCTGGGCGAAGCATGACTTTCAACTGCGTGAAATGGACCCAAATTCGCCGTTGACGCATCGTGTTCGCTGACATAGCGTCCGGCACAGAATGTCGGCCAGTCCGACAGGGAGAGAAAAAAATGCAAAGGGTCCGCTTGTCGGACCCTTTCGCTATTATCGCCCGTCCGCTTGTCGAACCCTTTCGCTTTAGCCACTTGTCGGACCCATTCGCTTTTCCCCCCTGGCCCTTTCCGACCGAGCGTCGGTCGCCCGCCGCGGCCCCCGTTTTTTCCACCCTGACAATCGCGATGCGTCATGGTAGCGAACGCGCAAGCAAAACAGGCAAGATCACAAAGGAAGAGCCATCCAATGTCCATCATGCGTCTCAGCCTCAAAGCCCTGCCCGTCGCGGTTGCTATCTTCGGCCTCACGCTTCCGGCCATGTCCCTCGCGCAGGAGGTCGGCACCGCCCGCGAACCCGGTGAACCCTACGTGGCCGAGGTGTTCTCGGATTGGGAACTGCGCTGCATCACCGCCGCCGAGGCGGGGCAGCCCGAACGTTGCGAGATGTTCCAGCTGCTGCTCGACGAGCAGGCCAACCCGGTCGCCGTGTTCCGCGTGAACGTGCCGCTGGTCGAGAACGAGGGCCAGATCGCGGTCGCGGTCATCGTGACGCCGCTCGAGACGCTACTGGCCCCGGGCATGCGCGTGCGGATCGACGACAGCGAACCCGCGGGCGTGCCCTACACCTTGTGCGAACCGACAGGCTGCCTCGCGCGCATTCCGCTGACGCAGGAAAATGTCGATGCCTTCAAGGCCGGCGCCGATGTGTTTCTCGAGATCTTCGCCCTCGTGCGAAGCGATATGGGCGAGATCGGCGGCGTGCCTGTGGCGCTGACCGCATCGCTTCGCGGGTTCACCGCGGCCTTTGACGCGCTCCAGGAGCGCCACACGGAGTTCGCCGCGTTCGTCGCCGAGCGCCGGGCCGAGGCCGGCGCTGAGGACAGCGAGTAAAGACAAATACTTGCGGCCCGCCGTTCAGGTGGCGCGCCGTGATCCTCAGGGCGCTTTGCGCAGGACCAGCACCGCATTCAGCCCGCCGAAAGCGAAGGCGTTTGAAAGGACCGCGTCTACCTTCGCCTCGCGCGCCACGTTGGGCACCACGTCCAGCGCGCATTCCGGATCGGGTTCCTCGTAGCCGATCGTGGGCGCGATGACCCCGTCCCTGAGCGCCATGATGCAGGCCAGAAGCTCCACCGCGCCGGTGCCGCCGATCAGGTGACCGTGCATCGATTTCGTCGACGAAATCATCAGCGCATCGGCATGGTGACCGAAGGCATGGGCCACGGCGGCGCATTCGACCTTGTCGTTGGCCGCCGTCCCGGTGCCATGGGCGTTGATATAGCCGATCTCGGACGGGGCGAGCCGGGCGTCGCGCAGCGCACCGGTGATCGCGCGCGCTGCCCCCTGCTGGCTCGGCATCACGATGTCGGCGGCGTCCGACGTCATGGCGAAGCCCACGACCTCGGCAAGGATCGTGGCGCCCCGCGCCATGGCGTGCTCGCGTTCCTCGAAGACGAAGACCGCCGCGCCCTCGCCCTGCACCATGCCGTTGCGGTTGGCGGAAAACGGGCGGCAGGCGTCCTTCGACATCACCCGCAGTCCCTCCCACGCCTTCACGCCGCCGAAGGACAGCATCGCCTCGGAGCCGCCGGTGACCATGACCTCCGCGCCGCCGCCGCGGATCAGCTGGAACGCCAGCCCCATCGCATGGTTCGACGAGGCGCAGGCCGTGGCCACCGAAAAGGACGGCCCCTTGAGGTTCCATTCCATCGAGACATGGCTGGCGGCGGCGTTGTTCATCAGCTTCGGCACGACGAAGGGGTGAACGCGGTTCTTGCCCTCCTCGTAGACCGAGCGGTAATTCTCGTCCCAGGTGTTCACGCCGCCGCCTGCGGTCCCCAGAACCACGCCCGAGCGTGCGGCCAGATCGCCGGCGAAGGTCAGCCCCGCCTCGTCCAGCGCCTGACGGGCGGCGATCATGGTGAATTGCGTGAACCTGTCGTAAAGCGAGATCTGCTGGCGGTTGAACAGCGCCTCGGGGTCGTAGCCCTTGACCTGCCCGCCGATCCGAACCGAAAGCCGCTCGACGTCGCGCAGCTCCAGCGGGCCGATGCCGCAACGCCCCTCGCGCATGGCCTCCAGCGTGGCGGGCACGTCCTGTCCGAGCGCGTTGATCGTGCCCTGGCCGGTGATGACCACGCGTCTCATCGGGCGCGCCTCAAGTGGATGTCTGCGAGGATTGCGCGGAGATCAGCCGTTCGACCTCGCGCACGATGGAGGCGACGGACGAGATGTCGAAATCTCCGGCATCCGGTTCGTTTGCGTTGAACGGAACCTGGATGTCGAAGGCCTCCTCGATGGCGAAGATCGATTCCACCAGCCCGAGGCTGTCGATGCCGAGGTCTTCGAGCGTTGAGCCGAGCGAGACATCGGACGGCTCGAGCACCGCCTGCTCCGCGATGATCGCGATCACCTTTTCGCTGACACTCTCGGCCATCCCATTCCCCGCGTTGCGATCCTGTCGCGTCCCTTACGGTTTCCGACCGGCGTTGAAAACGGCTTTCTGCAGCTCTGCGACGGTGCGCGCCAGCCGCGGGAGCCGGCGCAGCGCCTTGTACATCTCGACATGGGTGTCGAGCCTGACCGCGGGGCTGCCCATCAGCATGCGGCCCGCCGGCACGTTGGAATAGATCTTGGTGGCGCCCGCCGCGACCACGTCCGAACCGATCTCGATATTGTCGGAGACGCCGCACTGGCCGCCGAGGACGACCCGGTCGCCCAGCACGGCCGAGCCCGCGAAGCCCACCTGCCCGCAGAGCAGGCAGTCGCGGCCGATCCGGCAGTTGTGGCCGATATGCACGAGGTTATCGATTTTCGTGCCGTGGCCGATGGTGGTGTCGGCGACGGTTCCCCGGTCGATGGCCGAGTTTGCGCCGATCTCCACGTCGTCGCCGATCGCGACGCTGCCCAGGGAGTGAATGCGCGTCCAGCTTTGCGGGCCCTTCGCGGCGTGTTCGGCGGTGCCGAGGCTCTCGCGCGCGGTCTCGACATGGGACTTTTCCGGCGTGACGAAGGAAAACCCGTCACCGCCCAGAACCGCGCCGGGCTGGATGATGACGCGGTCGCCGATCCGGACGCGCGCGCCGATCCTTGCGCCCGCTAGGATCAGGGCGTCATCGCCGATGCGGGTGCCTTCCGCGATGCTGACATGGGCGGCGATGCGGGCGTTCCGGCCGATCTCGACGCCCGGGCCGATATGGACGAAGGGGCCGATGGCGGCGCCGATTCCGATACCGGCCGCAGGGTCGATGAATGCGGAGGGGTGGATGCCGGGTGCGATGACGGGGCCCGGGTCCATCGCCTGCGTCACACCGGCCATGGCGAAACGTGGACGCGGCGCGATGATGGCGGCTTCGAGTCCCAGCGCACGCCAGTCCATCTCAGGACCGAGAACCGCAGCCTTCGCTGCGCCCTGGGCGAGGTCCGCTGCGTAGCGGGCGGACATGGCGAGCGCGAGGTCACCCGGGCCCGCCGCCGCAGGTTCGGCAACGCCCGTCACGACGAAATCGGCGGCACCGAGAGCCTCCGCCCCGAGCGCCGCCGCGATGTCCCTGATCCTGTGGCCCGTCATGATGTCCCCGCCCGTCTCAGCGGGGCCCGATTAGCTTGACGCGTCGGGCATGACCACCCCCATCGACCGCATGGCCTGGCCCAGACGGGCGTTCCGCCCATACACGTCGTCGCGGAAGTTCAGGCCGCCATCGTCATCCACCCATGCGGTCCAGTAGGTCAGGTGCACGGGGATGTGCACGTCGAGATTGACCTGCGTTTCCTGTCCGGTGTTCAGGATGCGCTGGAACATGCCCACGGGATCGTCCGTCTGCCGCTCCAGCAGGTGGTAGGCGAAGTCATGGGGGTCGGCCAGCCGGATGCAGCCCGAGGAGAAGGTGCGCACCTCACGCTCCATCAGATACTGCTCGGGCGTGTCGTGCAGGTAGATGGCGTGTCGGTTGGGAAACATGAACTTCACCGTCCCAAGCGCGTTGCGCGGTCCTGGCGGCTGGCGCAGATCGAAGGGAAAGCTCGACACCGAATACTGGCTCATGTCGACGGCGCCGGGGTTCACTACCCGCCCGTTCGACAGAAGCTGCATATAGGTGCCACCGCCCGCGATGATGTTCGGGATGTAGGAACGCATGGCGATCGAGCGCGGGACATACCAGCTCGGGTTGATGACCATATGCTCCATCTCGTCGGAAAATTCCGGCGTCTGGCGGTCGCGTGCGCCGATGACCGAGCGGGTGACGAAGGTGGTCTCGCCATTGTCGATCACGCGGGAGTGAAAATCGGCGAGGTTCACGAAGATCAGGCGGTCATGCACCTGCCCGTCATTGAGCCAGCGCTGCCGTTCCATGTGCAGGACGACGTCGTTCCAGTGATCCTCAACCGAGCGGTTGACCGCGCGGATCGTGTCGCCGCCCGCCACGCCATCGGCGTTGATCCCGTTGTCGAGCTGGAATTCCACCACCGCGGCCTGCAGGCGCGCATCGTATTCGGCCGTGATGGAGCGTTCGAGATAACCCATCGCGATCAGGCGGTTGCGCAGCGCCACTACCGACGCCCCACTATCGCCGGGTCCAAGGCTGCCGGACTGCACCAGCGCGCCGTATCCGCCCCGCGCGGCGAGACCCTCGAGATGCAGTTTCTTGCGCAGAAGCCGCGCATAGGCCGGGTCCTGCGGCGGCAGGGTCGCCATGAAGGCATGCGGGTTGGCGTCCATGAACGCCGTCAGAAGTTCAAGGGGGTCCTGCAGCGGCTGATCCTGGAAGATGTCCGGAATGATCTCTCCGGGATCAAGAAAACCGGAATGCACGTCATTGGCGTATTGCAGGAACATCCGCGTGGCCATGACGTCGGCCTGACCGCGCGCCCAGGGATTGGTCGCATCGGCGAAGGCCTGACGCAGCGCGCCTATATCGTATCGCGTGGTCGGCAGGCCGTGGATGTCGGCCTGTTCCAGCGCCGCGATGAGTGCCGAGCGCCGTTCCACAGCGGCCGAAGAGGTCCAGATCGGCTGAAAATCCTGCGCGCGGTAGAAGGTGGCGAGGCTTTCGTCGGTCGAAGACGCCTCCGCGATCGCCTGGCGCAGGGCGGAGAATGTCTGCGCCTGCGCGGTGTCGGGCAGGAACGACGACACGGTCACCGGAGCGACGGCAAGGGCCAGTGCCAGAATCGAAGTGCGCGCAAATCTCAAGCTCATGATGTCGTTTTCCTCCTCGGAGGTGAATTTTCCGTTTCCGTCCCGTCGCCGTCACGCGAACGCCCACCTTTGTTTGACGCATGAAGGGATTCGAATCCATTCACAATTTAGCAAGCCGTTGTCGCTAGATAGCGGCTGTGGCTTGCGGTCCGGTGCGACTCCGTCGCGCAGGCGCGGCGGTCCGGGTGAGTGTCTAGCGCGGGATTTGGCCAGTGATCGGGCCTTCAGTTGGCAAAAACCCGCCGATATCGGCCGGTTATCCACAGCGGGTGGTGACTTTGCTTCCCGAAACATTTCGTTTGTGTCATCCCTGCACTGCCTGCGGGGATTGGGGGCGCAAAAACCGGAATAAAATCCGGCGCGCCAATAGAGCTGGCGGAACGATGGGCGATCGACACATGGCGAATAACTCGATGACGCGGCGCACGCTACTGCGTGCCTTTGCGGCAACCACCGTGGCCGCGGCGCCGGTGATGGCCAACGCGACGGGTCTGCTGCGCGGGGCGGGCGATATCCGCCGGCTGCGCATGTACAACGGACGTGCGGGCGAAAGCCTCGATATGATCTACTGGATCGAGGGCGATTACATTCGTCCGGCCCTTGATGAGATAAACTATTTTTTCCGCGACTGGCGCGACAACACGGTCCACCGCATCGATCAGCGCACGGTCGATATCCTGACTGCGTCGCATCGCCTGATGGAAACCGATGAACCCTACACGCTTTTGTCGGGATACCGCAGCCCCGCCACCAACGCCATGCTGCGCAGCCGGTCCTCCGGCGTGGCGCGCAATTCCCGCCATCTGCGTGGAGAGGCGGCGGATGTGCGGCTTCAGTCGCGGTCCGTAGGCCAGATGTATCAGGCTGCACGCGCCTGCAACGCGGGCGGCGTCGGTCGCTATTCGCGCTCGGATTTCGTCCATATGGATTGTGGACCGGTCCGCTCCTGGGGCGGTTGACCCCGACACTCGCGGAGACGTTCCATCGCACCTTGCGCCCCGGCCTTGTCCGGGGCGTTTTTCTGTGCGCCGCAGCGCGCCCTCCACCGTTGGACATCCCGCGCCTGGGGCCCATATGTGCGGGTAACGACAGGAGACGCCAGAGATGAAGACCTATTCCAAGGACAGCGGTGCCATCGCCAACCTGACGCCGGAGCAGTATCGCGTCACCCAGCAGGACGGGACGGAGCGTCCGGGCACCGGGGAGTATCTCAACAACAAGGAACCGGGGATCTACGTGGACGTCGTCTCGGGCGAGCCGCTTTTCGCGTCGTCCGACAAATACGAAAGCGGCTGCGGCTGGCCCAGCTTCGTCAAGCCGATCACGCCGGCCCACGTTGTCGAGAAACGCGACCTGAGCCTCGGCATGATCCGCACCGAAGTGCGCTCGACCCATGGCGACAGCCATCTCGGCCATGTCTTTCCCGACGGGCCGCGCGACCGGGGGGGCCTGCGCTACTGCATCAACTCGGCTTCGCTCCGCTTCGTCCATCGCGACGACATGGAGGCGGAAGGCTATGGCGACTATCTCGACCAGGTGGAGGACATCACATGAGCACGACACGTGAACGCGCCGTTCTGGCGGGCGGCTGTTTCTGGGGCATGGAAGAGCTGATCCGCCACAAGCCCGGCGTCATCTCGACCCGCGTGGGCTATACCGGCGGCGACGTGCCCAACGCCACCTACCGCAATCACGGCACCCATGCCGAGGGGATCGAGATCATCTTCGACCCCGAGGTCATCAGCTATCGCGACATCCTCGAGTTCTTCTTCCAGATTCACGATCCGACCACGAAGAACCGCCAGGGCAACGATGTGGGCATGAGCTATCGCTCGGCCATCTACTACGTGGACGAGGCGCAGAGGCAATGCGCGCTCGACACGATCGCCGATGTGGAAGCCTCGGGCATCTGGCCCGGAAAGGTCGTCACCGAGGTCGAGCCCGTGGGCGATTTCTGGGAAGCGGAGCCGGAGCATCAGGATTACCTGCAGCGCATACCGCATGGCTACACCTGTCACTTCCCGCGGCCGGGCTGGGTCCTGCCGAAACGCGCCGCAGCGGAGTGATGAGTGGCCGGGGCTTTCCCCACCCGGCCCCGAAGCCCGGTTCAGCGTCGCGTCTTGATGGTCGGCCAGCCGAAGCGCTCTGTGATGCGCGGGTGCGAGGTCAGGACAGACCGCTTGCGGCCTGTGATCACCAGTGGCATCGGCCAAAAATAGCGCGACATGTGCCGCCCGCCATGAAACACCGACGACCGCCGTGGCTTGGTCGACAAGAGCTTGCCGGGCCAGAACCATGTCGACTTGTGGCCCGGGATAAGGTTGTCGGGTCGTTCCTTCCGGCGGCTGATGGTGGGAAAGCCGAAGACGTCCGAAAGCCGCCAGCCGGACCAGCCAGAGCCGACGTAATCGTCGCGCGTCATCATCATCGGGTGATTTTGCAGGACCGACGATGTGTATTTCCCCAGGTCCGGCTTTTCCTCGATATAGCGGTTCTGGTTCGCCACGCCCGCGTCGATCCATGCCTCGCCGTCGGCGACCTCCTGCGCACGGCGCGCGGCGCCGAAGGGCGTGAAAGGCGCCCGGCAGACCAGAAGCGCACGGCCCTCGGTCATGGCGCTGGCGTAGCGTTCCGCGGCGCGGTCCTCGACCCGGCTTGCGGCGATCGTCGCGGCATCGGCGGTGGTGATCACGTCGAGCGTCGCCTCGGGAAAGCCTTCGGCGCGCAGTACCTCCGCGACACGGTCGGCCACGGCCTTCGACTCGTATAGCCTTGTGACAACTGTCGTCATGGGTCACCCCTCCCTGTGGTCCACCTTCCAAGTGGTCGTGCCGATTTAATGTGGGGCGCTTGCCCCTTGCCGTCCAGTCCGATTGCCCGATACGCGGTCGGTCTGTCGGCCCCTGCCCTACGCCGTCCGCGTGGGCGCTGTCGCCGAAAACCGCGCCCGGCACGGTGGCAGGACGCGGTTAGAGTGTCATGGCCGGTTCGCGACCCGCTCGACGCGAAGTCAGTGTCGGCAGGCCCAGCATCCGTGAAAATGACCAGCGCTTGGCCCTTTCCGAGGTCTTCAGGACCAGAGGCAGGATCATGTCCGCCATGTGAGCGTGGCGGGGGAAGGCGTATCTGTCGATCGGTTTGCGCCGGCTGATCAAAGGGATCGGGAAATCCGCCATTCGTGCGTGGCGTGGAAACGCGAACGTGTCGACCGGTTTGCGATCACTCAGGAGCGGGATCGGGAAATTGGCCATGTGGGGACTGCCCGGGATGATCGCGTTGGTCCCGGTCTTCCAGTTGATCAGCAGAGGAAAGGGCCAGTTGGCCATGCGCGTGTGCCTGCCGATCCACGTGCCGGTATAGGGCTTGCGGTCGGACAGAAGCGGGATCGGCCAGTTCGCCATACGCGCGTGACGCGGAAAGGCGAAACGGTCGGCGGGCCTGCGGTGGCTGATCAGCGGGATCGGGAAGGCCGCCATGCGCGCATGGCGGGGGAAGGCGAAATTGTCGGCGGGCTTGCGCCGGCTGATCAGCGGGATCGGCCAGTTCGCCATATGCGCGTGCGGCGGGACGATCGATTCCCGGATCGGCTTGCGCCGACTGATCAGCGGGATCGGCCAGTCCGCCATGTGGTAGGTCGTGCTGCCGGGAACGCGGTCACGGGTCAGCAGGCGCGGGTGATCCAGAAGGATCTTGCCCGCGAGCGGGTCTGGCCCCTCTTTGAGATAGACCTCTTCGACAAGGTCGCCCATGTCGATGGCGTGCATCGCTTCGGCCACGTCCCGTGTGGTCTGCGCGACGCCGAGCGGACGGTACCCTGCCCGCACCAGCACCACGGCGCCCCCGCGCGCCACGTGTTTCTCGTAGGCCTTTGCCGTGGCCTTCTGAACATGGTCCTCGGTCAATGTCGCGACCAGATCCTCGGCGCTGTCGTGAAGCTCGACGAGCCGAGGCGAGAATTTCTGCATCTCGATCAGTTCATGCCGGACAAGGCGTGCCTGTTCGGCGCTGTCATAGCAGCGCGTGATGATCTTGGTCATGGTGCCTCTCCCGTGATGCTGCGCGCCGAGGCCATGCCGCCGGACGACGGGGCGCGACGGGCGCGCCCCAAGGGGTCAAAGAGCCGTGAGACGAGTGTCGTCATGGGTCTCCCTTTCTGTTCGCCCGGCGCCGGGCCGTGGCGGCTCGGTGGGCGCGGCGGGGACGTCCGGTCTGTCCCCCCGGTTGGTCATGGGTGTGGTCTGGCTGTATCGGGCGTGCCGCCCCCTGAGGAACGTGATCGCGACAAGCGCGGCAAGCAGGAGAAATAGCTCGAGGCTGAAGACAGGCGTATAGGGGGCCTCGGGGCGGAAGCTTTCCGCGCCCGGCAGGGCGGTGATCAGGTCGCGGATGATCCCGCCGAGCGCCACGGCGATCCCGGCGGCGGTGGCCTGCACCGCGCCCCAGGCGCCAAGGGCAAGGCCCACCTGCTCGCGCGGGGCGCTGCGCATGGTGGCCGTCAGCGTGCCATGCCCGAAAAGACCAGCGCCCAGCCCGGCGAGCCATGTCCCGGCCACGAAGAGGACCGGTTCGCCCAGCGGCCCCGAAGCGATGATGGCGGCGAAGGCGGGAATGCCCGCAAGCGTCCCCCACCATGCGACGTCGATCGGATCGCGACCGTTCAGCAGCACGCGAGATGCGATGGCGAAACCGATGAGCCCGCCAAGCGCCAGCACGGCGGTCAGCCGCGTCGTCATCGCCACCGACAGGTCCAGCACCTGCCCGCCATAGGGCTCCAGCAGGACATCGGCCATCCCGAAGCCCATGGTGCCGAGCGCGATGACGACCAACAGGCCCACAGCGGTCCGGCCGCGCACGAACAGCCGCCAGGCGTCGATGAAATCGGCGTGGGTCTCGGTCTCCATGCGGGCGGCGCGCACGCGGTCGCGCGGCTCCTGCTTCCACATGGCCAGAAGGTTCAGCGCAACGGTGACAACGGCCGCACCCTGCACCACCTGCACCAGCTTTCCGGGCGTATAGTCCCGCAGCAGGTAGCCGAAGATCAGCGCGGCGGCGATCATGCCCACAAGCAGCATGACATACATCAGACCGACGACCTTGGGCTGTTCCTCCACCGGGACAAGGTCGGTGGCAAGTGCGAGGCCCACGGTCTGCACCGTATGCACGCCCGCGCCCACCAGCAGGAAAGCGAGCGCGGCGCTGGAATACCCGATCCAGAGCGGCGCATCGGCCGCCCGGTCGTAACCCGACAGGACCAGCAGCGCGAAAGGCATGATCGCGAAGCCGCCGAATTGCAGCATCGTGCCCTTCCAGATGTAGGGCACGCGACGCCAGCCAAGCGCGGATTTGTGAATGTCCGAGCGGTAGCCGATCAGCGCGCGGAACGGCGCGAACAGAAGCGGCAGGGAAATCATCACGCCGACCAGCGTGGCCGGCACCTCGAGTTCGACGATCATCACGCGGTTGAGCGTGCCGAGCAGAAGGACCAGCGCCATGCCCACGGTGACTTGAAAGAGCGACAGACGCATCAGGCGCGACAGCGGCAGATCCTCGTTCGCCACATCCGCGAAGGGCATGTAGCGCGGTCCGATCTGACGGATCTTGCGAAGCGCGAAGTCACGGGTCCTGAACATGGGCGTCGGGCCTCGGCCCTCTCTCGTGGTGCGCGCGAACCGGTGTCTGATGCCGGGGGCGCGCGTCATGTGCGTCGTCCGAAGGGTTGGACGGGGGCGAAGTCGTTCGTCCCCGGCCTAGTTTGTCCGGTCGTTCTGCATCGGTCCGCCCCTATTCTATCAGGGCTGCCGATGTGAGGTCGTCCACGACGAGTGTCGCAGTCCGGCCATCGGGCAGGATCACACGCATGCTCTCTGCGCCGGCTGCGTCGGCCTCAAGATACATGGGCAGATCCGCCGCATCCGCCGAAGCGGGAAGAATGGTCTGTTCCTGGGCGCGTGCCGCCGTATCGCCCGAACCCAGCTCCTGACCGCTGAGGAAATCCGCAACCCACGAGGTGTTCGACAGAACAGCCACGTGAACCGCAAAGGACCCAACGGCAACGGCGCCGAGAAAGAGCGGAATACCAACGGTCGGTTTCACGACCAGCCACATTTTCGCGTTGTTCATTGTGTCCCCCCTTATCCGAGCCAGGGCGTGGACACGGCCACGAGAACATGTGCCAGAAGCGCAATCGCGCCGAAGACGCGGGTGCCATCGATGAGGTAGCTATGCACCTCTTCGGCCTCCTTGAGGGTCAGGCCGGTTAGCCAAACCTTATCGGGATCATCGGACATCAGTCCTTCCCTCCTTTTCGTTTCGTTTCTCCCAACCAGTCCCGCACGCAGGCGAAACTGCCGAGCGGCACACCGTTGCCCCTCAGGGTGTCACGAAGTGCCAGTGACAAGGTGTCACGTAAAATTGACATTTTCAATTGTAAAGTAGCGTGGACAGATCGTCGGATACCCACCCTAGGTCGTGGTCGTACGAAACTGCGTAAACCAGCCGAAATGATGCATATTTTCCGGAGGTTTGTCCCGGCGCTGCATGACTTCGTCGATCAGCTCAGATCGGTTCGGCCCGACACTGCGACAGAATCATCTCGAACACGTCCGGGTCGCAGAGTTCCGTGGCTTCGGTCGTTACAGCGGCACTGGCCCCACAGGACCCCCAGCAAAGCACGTCCTGCAACGCCATGTCCCGCGACAGGGCAAGCGTGGCGCCGGCCACGAAACTGTCGCCTGCCCCGGTCACCGAGACCACCGGCACGTCGGCGGCCGGCGCGAACCAGCGTTCCGTTGCCGTGACAAGCACGGACCCCTCCGCCCCGCGTGCGAGAATGGCGATCTCGGCCGCACCCGACGCGACAAGGTCGGAGCCGACATCGGCCGTCTCCTCGGCGGATCCGAGTTTCCGGCCCACCAGTTCCTCGGCCTCGGCCTGATCCATGCGCAGCACCTTGAGCCCGAGGCCCGCCCGCGCGATCTCGGCCAGCGGTGCGCCGGAGGTGTCGGCCACGACCGCGCCGCCGGCGTCCTTGAGCGCCCGCGCGAGGTCTTTCAGCGCCGACGGCTCCAGTCCTGGCGGAACCGAGCCCGACAGCACGACGAAGTCACCAGGCCCTACCAGCGGCAGCAGCGCCTCCTTCGCGGCGTCGAGGTCTGCGGCGGTCCATTCCGGACCGGGGAAGATGAAGCGGTACTGCGCGCCGGTCTCCTCCTCGATCACCGAAAGGTTCTGACGCGTCTCGCCCGGCGACGGCAGCGGGGCGACGTCATGGCCCGAGGCCCTCAGCCTGTCGACCAGTCCGGTGCCCACGGGGCCGCCCACGGCAACGGCGGCGCGGGCCTCTCCGCCCAGCACATGGATGGCGCGCGCCACGTTGATGCCCCCGCCGCCCGGATCGATCCGGGGCGGCGCGCAGCGCAGCTTGTCGCCGGGCACCAGTTCGGGTGTCCGGGTTTCCAGATCGACCGCAGGGTTCAGCGTGACGGTAAGAATGCCCATGCTGTCTAGATAAGGGCAATTGAAGGCTCTGTTAACAGGAGATGCGCGGGAACGTTGCAGTCGCCGGGGGAATGTCTAGGCTCGCATGCATGTCACGCTCCTCACCGCGCCCCGCCCCCGAGATCGACCGTCCGCTTGCCGAGGCGCTGGCGCGGGTGCGTGACGGCACCCATCACGATCCGTTCTCGGTGCTGGGCCCCCATGACGGGCCGGCAGGGCGCACCGTGCGCGCGTTTCAGCCCGACGCGGTGCAGCTCCGCTGCCTGCAGGACGGAAGCGAGGCTGCATCCCTGCAGCCGGTCGCGGGCGTTCCCGGCGCTTTCGTGGGGCCCCTGCCCGGAAACGGCCCCTACCGGCTGGAGGCGCGATACACGGATGGGGCGACATGGGTTCATGACGATCCCTATCGTTTCGGCCCGGTTCTGGGCGATATCGATGAATACCTGATCGGCGAAGGTACGCATTACCGGCTCTGGGACGCACTCGGCGCGCATGTGATGACCCATGAGCGCGTCCCGGGCACGCATTTCGCGGTCTGGGCGCCAAATGCGCGGCGGGTCTCGGTCGTGGGCGATTTCAACGCCTGGGACGGGCGTCGCCATCCGATGCGCCGGCGCGGCACCACAGGCGTGTGGGAACTTTTCCTGCCCGGCATCGGCGAGGGCGCGGTCTACAAGTACGAGATCCTCGGCCATGACAGCGTGGTCCAGCCGCTCAAGGCCGATCCGGTTGGCTTCGGCTCGCAGCACGCGCCCGAGAACGCCTCGGTCGTGCGGCGGATCGACGGCTATGGCTGGTCAGACGCGGGCTGGATGGAGGCCCGAGCGGACAGGAACGCCCGCACCGCGCCGATTTCCATCTACGAGGTGCACCTCGCCTCCTGGCGGCGAAGAGACGACGGGCGCCCCATCTCCTACGTGGAGGCGGCGCGGGAACTGGTCGACTACGTCTCGGACATGGGATTCACCCATATCGAGCTTTTGCCGATTTCCGAACATCCCTTCGACGGGTCGTGGGGCTACCAGCCGGTGGGCCTTTTTGCGCCCACCATCCGGCACGGCCCCCCGCACGAGTTCCGCGACCTGATCGCGGCGGCCCATGACAAGGGGCTGGGCGTGATCCTCGACTGGGTGCCGGGGCATTTCCCGTCCGACGCCCACGGGCTCGCCCGTTTCGACGGCACGGCGCTTTACGAACATGCCGACCCGCGCGAGGGCTTCCACCAGGACTGGAACACGCTGATCTACAATTTCGGCCGGGCCGAGGTGAAGAACTTCCTCGTGGCCAACGCGCTCTACTGGCTGGAGGAATACCACGTCGACGGCCTGCGCGTGGATGCCGTGGCCTCGATGCTCTACCGCGACTATTCCCGCGAACCGGGCGAGTGGGTGCCCAACAAGGATGGCGGGCGCGAGAACTACGAAGCCATCGCCATGCTGCAGGAGATGAACGTCACAACCTATGGCCACGCGCAAGGCATCATGACGGTGGCCGAGGAAAGCACCTCCTACCCCGCTGTCTCCGCGCCGGTCGACAAGGGGGGGCTGGGCTTCGGCTACAAGTGGAACATGGGCTGGATGAACGATACGCTCGACTACATGGCGCGCGATCCGGTCCACCGCCGCCACCATCACCACCAGATGACCTTCGCGCTGACCTATGCGTGGTCGGAGAACTTCATCCTGCCCATCAGCCATGACGAGGTCGTGCACGGCAAGGGGTCCATGCTCGGCAAGATGCCGGGCACGCGGACGGAGCAATTCGCCAACCTGCGCGCCTATTACGGGTTCATGTGGGCGCATCCGGGCAAGAAGCTTCTGTTCATGGGGCAGGAGTTCGGCCAGTTGGCCGAGTGGAACCACGCCGCCTCGCTTGACTGGGCCGCGCTGGGGGATCCCTCGCACAAGGGTCTCCAGAGGCTGGTGCGCGATCTCAACACGCTCTACCGGGGGCTGCCTGCGCTCCATGCCGGCGACGCCGATCCCGGCGGCTTCCAGTGGATCGAAGCCGATGACGCGGCACGGTCGCTCTATGCCTGGATCCGGCGCGGCGGGCCCGAGGACGCGAACGCGGTGGTCGTGTGCAACTTCACGCCTGTCGAGAGGGTGGACTACCGGCTCGCCCTGCCCGTCGCCGGACGCTGGCGCGAGGCGCTGAACACCGATGCCGAGATCTACGGCGGACAGGGGCGCGGCAACCTCGGCGGGCTGACGGCGGAGGACGCGCCCCACGGTCGTCAGGCGGCGAGCGCCAAGGTCTACCTGCCGCCGCTTTCAACGCTCATCTTCGTCCAGGGCGACTGAGGTCGAGGGGCGTGTCTGCGACATGATCCGGGCGGTGCGGATCATCCGGTGATCCTGTGCAAGCGCCTTGGGTCCGACCGGCAGGCGCTGACGCCAGTTGGGGTATTCGCTCACCGTGCCGGGCAGGTTCGGCTGGTCCACGATGTCGAGCACGTTTTCCACCTGCACCATGGCCATGGCCGAGGTGCCGGCGCCAAGCGCCGCATGCATCGCGTCGGCCGAGGCCGGGTCCATGCCCGATGCGCCCGCACGCGCCGTCATGGCGTCGAAAGCGGCGACCTCGGTATGCCTGCGCGCGTGCTCGTCCTTCGCGAAACCCTCATCGATATCGCCAGTGGCAAGCCGCGCGTCGATCTCGTGGCCCGCGCGCCAGCCGCGCCAGGTGGGCAGGTCATGGGTGGAAAAGCTCGCGATGGACCGAAGCGGATAGCGACCGGGATCGCGGAAGATGGGCGTGCGCCCCTCGCCCCGTTCAAACAGCATCACGCTGCAGCCGAGGATGCCGGAGGCCTCCAGCGCGTCCGGCAGGCCGCGCGGCACGTTGCCCAGGTCCTCTCCCACCACGACGGCGCCCGCCCGCGCCGCCTCCATCCGCAGCACCGCCAGCGTCGCCGCGCGCGGCATCTGGACGTAAGCGCCCGGCGCGCCACCCTCCGGCACCCAGAAGGCGCGATCGAAGCCGAGAATATGGTCGATCCGCACCGCCCCCGACAGCGCCATCTGACAGCGCAGCGTCTCGGCAAGCGGACGGAATCCCTGTGCCACCAGCGCGCGCGGGTTGAACGGTGCAAGCCCCCAGGACTGTCCGTCGGATGAAAACGCATCGGGCGGCGCACCGAGCGATGCGCCAAAGGCGAAGCTATCGCGGTCCTCCCATGTCTCCGCGCCATGGGGATGGGTTCCGACGGCCAGATCGAGGTAAAGCCCCAGACCCATTCCCGCCGCCCGCGCATGGGCATTGGCCCGCAACAGCCCCTCCTGCGCACGCCACTGGCACCAGGCATGAAAGCGCATGCTGTCCTGCAACTCGGCGCGTGCTGTGGCGACTGCGGACGAGGCCGGATCGCGCATCTCCTGAGGCCAGTCGCGCCAGTAGGCACCCAACCGGTCCGACAGCGCCTGATGGACGGTGAACAGGCCGAGCGCATCGCCCTCCGCCTTCAGGAAGTGCTCGAAATCCGGATCGCCGCCGGAAGTTTCAAACTCCGCGAAGGCCTGTGCCAGCGCCGAGCGGCGGCGCGGGATTTCCGTGGCGTAGTCGATCAGCGGACCATCGGGCGCGGGCGCGACACCGTCCACGATATGGAAGGCGCTGAGCCTGCGGCGATGGGAGGGCGTGTAGGGGCTGAAGCCTCCGGGATCATTGAAGAACCCGGCATGGATCGGGTTGAGGCCCACGAAATCCGCGCCAAGGCCCGCCAGCCCCTCCGACACTCCTGCCAGATCGGCGTAGTCGGCAAGCCCGCCCGTTCCGGCGGGACGCAGCGCATGCAGGGGCAGCATCACGCCCCAGCACCGGGACGGCGGCGGCAATCGCGGCGGCGCCGAGATCAGCGTGCAGCGCGCGGCCCCCGCGCGCAGCTCGTGCAGCCCCAGAGGCAATGGCGGAAGGCTGTCGCCCACGCCGTCCTTCACGGCCCCGTCCTCCAGCCGAAGCTCCCAGTCGCGGCCCTTTTCCAGCAGTCCCCTCGGGGCCGTGTCGGCGTCCACGACCAACCATGCCGGAAGGGTGCGCGCGGCCTCCTCGGCGCGCAGCTCGGCCAGCGTTTCGACGGCCTCCGCCCCGGTCTCCGCGGGCAGGCCGAGCCCGTGCAGAAGCGCGCGCATCGTGGCGCGGCCCGTCCGCCGCCTGCGCCCGGTCTGGTCGGTATAGGACGGAACGATCCCTGCCTCCCGCGCCAGCGCTGCAAGGGCGTCAGCCATCCTGCGCCTCCAGCACGCACACCGCGACCGACGGCCCCGGCACATCGAGCGGCCCGTTCAGGGGCTGGGCCCCGAACCACGCCGTCGCGGTGGAAATGCGGTGGGTCCAGTGGCTTCCGTCATGCTGGGCGGGCAGATGGATCGTCGCATCCGCCTCGCCTGCGTTGAACACGAGGAACAGCGCGTTGTCGCGCTCGGCATAGACCGGAGTTCCGGAGGCCATGCGCAACTCGGCACACAGGACGCACGCCTCGGGATCGTCCCAGTCGGCCTGCGTCATGGGCGTGCCGTCGGGCCGCCACCAGAACAGGTCCTCCAGCCCGTCGATGGCGCGTTCGCGCGCATGCAGGAACCGCTGCTGGCGCAGGATCGGATGGGCGCGGCGAAAGGCGATCATATGGCGGGTGAATTCGAGGAAATCGGCATCCGCACCGTCCCAGTCGATCCACCCCGTCTCGTTGTCCTGGCAATAGGCGTTGTTGTTGCCGCCCTGGGAATTGCCGATCTCGTCGCCCGCAAGGATCATCGGCGTGCCTTGGCACAGCAGAAGCGTCGCCATCATGTTGCGCCGTCTCAGCGCGCGGGCGGCGCGGATGTTCGCGCTCTTGCTGGGTCCTTCGACGCCGAAATTGTCGGACCAGTTCGCGCTGTGCCCGTCGCGGTTGCCCTCGCCATTGGCGTGGTTGTGGCGTTCGACGAAGGACACCACGTCCGACAGCGTGAACCCGTCATGGGCCGTCAGCATGTTGACCGAGGCCGTGGCCGGACGGCCCGAATGGTCGAATTGCAGCGCCGAGCCGGTCAGACGGTCGGCCATGACCGGCACGTGATGCGCGTCGCCCCGCCAGAAACGCCGCACACCGTCGCGGAACTTGTCGTTCCACTCCATGAAAGGCGGCGGAAACGCACCGAGCTGGTAGCCGCCCGGCCCGATATCCCACGGCTCGGCGATGAGCTTGACGTTGGTCAGCACCGGGTCCTGCCGGATCGCGTCGAAGAACGCCGCGCCCCGGTCGAAGCCCTGCTCCGTGCGGCCCAGCGTCGAACACAGATCGAAGCGGAACCCGTCCACATGCATGACCTCAACCCAATAGCGCAAACTGTCGAGGATCATCCGCAGGACCATCGGGTGGTCCACGTTCACCGTGTTGCCGGTCCCGGTGTCGTTGAGATAGCCGCGCCTGTCGGGGGCGAGGCGATAGTAGCTGAGGTTGTCGAGCCCCCGGAAGCTGAGCGTCGGGCCGGACTCGTTCCCTTCGCCTGTGTGGTTGTAGACCACGTCGAGGATCACCTCGATCCCGGCGGCGTGCAGGCGCGCGACCATGTACTGGAATTCCGCGATCTGGCCCGCGTGCAGATATCGCGGGTCGGGCGCGAAAAAGCCGATGCTCTGGTAGCCCCAGTAATTCGTCAGGCCCTTTTCCACGAGAAACCGGTCGTTGAGAAACGCATGGACTGGCAGAAGCTCGATCGCCGTGATGCCCAGATCGGTGAGGTAGTCGAGAACCGGCTCCGACCCCAGCGCCAGGAACGTGCCGGGATGATCGGCGCCGGGGAACTCCTGCGTGAAACCCTTCACATGGGCCTCGTAGAGGATCGTTCCCGCCTCGCGATGGCCGGGCGGCCGGTCCACGCCCCAGGAAAAGCTTGGGTCCTCCACCACGCAGCGCGGCATGTAGGGGGCGCTGTCACGGCGGTCGAAGCTCAGGTCGCCGCTGGCGTGCCCCACGGTGTAGCCCATCAGCGCGTCATGCCAGATCGGGTGGCCTGTGATCCGCTTGGCGTAGGGGTCGAGCAGAAGCTTGTTGGCGTTGAAGCGGTGGCCGTGGTGCGGCGCGTAGGGCCCGTCGGCGCGCAGCCCGTATTTCAGCCCCGGGCGCAGGCCCGACACGTAGCCGTGCCAGACATCGCCATTCCGCTCGGGCAGGTCGAGCCGGTGGGTCTCGGTCTTGCCGTCATCGGAGAAAATGCACACCGTGATACGCGCGGCATGCTCGGAAAAGACCGCGAAGTTCACGCCTTCGCCGTCGAATGTGGCCCCCAGCGGGGCCGGGCGGCCTTCGGTCATCGTCAACATGCGCGTCATGGGTGGCCGGCAAGATCCCGATAGAGCGCCGCATAGGCCGCGGCCGAGGTTTCCCAGCCCACCGGCTGCGCCATGGCGTTTTCCTGCATCATCCTCCAGGTGTCGCGATCGGTGAAGAGGGTGCAGAGGTCCATCAGCCTGAGCGCCAGCGTCTCGGCAGTCAGCGGATAGACCTGCACCCCCGTGCTGGCGCGCGCGGCAAGTGCGGCGGGGCTGGCCGGGATCACCGTATCGGCAAGCCCACCGGTCAGCGCGACCAGCGGGATGGTGCCGTAGCGCAGCGCGTAAAGCTGGGTCAGGCCGCAGGGCTCGAAGCGCGAGGGCACGAGGATCGCGTCCGCGCCCGCGATGATGCGATGGGCCATCGCCTCGTCATAGCCGATATGGACGGCGACGCCGGGATAGGTGCGCGCCGCCGCGCGGAAGGCGCGTTCAAGCGCCCCCTCGCCCGTGCCCAGCATCACCAGTTGCCCACCCTTGTCCAGAAGTGCCGGCAGCGCATCGAGGAGCAGGTCGAGCCCCTTCTGCTGGGTCAGCCGCGAGACAACGGCGCAGAGCGGACCCCGCGCCTCCGGCAGCCCGAATTCCTCCCTAAGCGCCTTGCGGTTCTTCGCCTTGCCGCGCGGCGTGCGGTAGCGGCCGGCAATCGCCTTGTCCCTGGCCGGGTTCCATGTCTCGGTGTCGATGCCGTTCAGGATGCCCGACATGTCCCCGGCGCGCGAGCGGACCACTCCGTCCAGGCCCGCGCCGAACTCGGGCCGCGTGAGTTCGCGCGCATAGGTGGGTGACACGGTGGTGATCCGGTCGGCCCAGACCAGCCCCGCCTTCAGCGCGTCGATCCGGCCCCAGAATTCGAACCCGCCATGCTGGACGAAATGCGACCGCTCCAGCCGCAGGGCCCCCAGCCGTCCCGCCGGCGCGCTGCCGTGAAACGCGATATTGTGGACGGTGAAGATGCAGGGCACCGCGCCGCCCCGCGCCTTCAGGTAGTAGGGCGCGAAGCCCGCCTGCCAGTCATGGCCATGCAGCACGTCGGGCCGCCATCCGCCATCGGCGCCGTTCGACACGCCCTCATTCGCGATCCGCGCGGCGATCCACGAGAGTGCTGCAAAGCGTTCGGGGTTGTCGTCCCAATCTTCGCCCTTTGCATCGAGATAGGGCGTCCCGTCGCGGCCGTAGAGATGCTCGGCCTCCAGCACCAGAAGGTCGATCCCCTCCGCCCGACCCGACAGCACCCGGCCCGGACCGCCGAAAAGCGTCCTGTCCTCCATTACCTCGCGCGTTGGCCCCAGTGCGGCCATGACCTTGGGGTAGCCGGGCAGCAGGACGCGCATATCGACCCCCTGCCCGTCCATGACCCGAGGCAGCGCGCCCACCACATCCGCCAGACCACCGGTCTTGACGAAGGGCACGCATTCGGACGCGACTGACAGAACCCGCATCAGAGCGCAGCTTCGCGCCGGTCGATCATGTCCTGCGTGATCAGCGTCACGCCCCCTTCCGAGACGCGGAACCAGCGCGCGTCCTCCTCGGGGTCCTCGCCCACCACGAGCCCCTCGGGGATCTGCACGCCCCGGTCGATCACCACTCGCGTCAGCCGCGCGTGCCGCGCCACGTTCACGTAAGGAAGCACCACCGCCTGATCGAGGCTGGCAAAGCTGTTGGTGCGCACCATGGTGAAGAGAAGCGATTGGCGGATCTCCGTGCCCGAGATGATGCACCCGCCCGCCACCATGGAACTGATGGCCACGCCGCGGCGATCCGCTTCGTCATGGACGAATTTCGCGGGCGGCACGGATTCCGAATAGGTCCAGATCGGCCAGTCCTTGTCCCAGAGGTCAAGCTCGGGCGTGAAATCGGTGAGGTCCACATTGGCCTTCCAGAACGCGTCCAGCGTGCCCACGTCCCGCCAGTAGGCCGGCGCCTCGGCCGAACGGCGCACGCAGCTGTCGGTGAAGCGATGGGCCACGGCCTTGCCGTTCTTCACGATGTCGGGGATCAGGTCGCTGCCGAAATCGTGGCTGGAATTCGGATCGTCCATGTCGCGCAACAGAAGGTCGCGCAGGAAGCGCCACGAAAAGACGTAGATCCCCATCGAGGCCAGCGCCACGGTCGGGTCGGCGGGGGTACCGGGCGGATCGGCCGGCTTTTCGAGAAAACTGGTGATCTTGTCAGCGGCGTCGACGTCCATGACGCCGAAGGCGGTCGCCTCCATCCGTGGCACGGTCAGGCAACCCACGGTCACATCCGCGCCGGTGGTGACATGCTGACGGATCATGCGCTCGTAATCCATCTTGTAGATGTGGTCGCCCGCAAGGATCAGGACGTACTCCACGCCGTAGCTGTCGATGATGTCGATGTTCTGCGCCACGGCGTCGGCGGTGCCGCGATACCACTGGGTTTCGCTCATCCGCTGGCTGGCGGGCAGGATGTCGAGATATTCGTTCCGCTCGGCGCGAAAAAAGCTCCAGCCGCGCTGGCAGTGGCGGATCAGGGAATGCGCCTTGTACTGCGTGGCGATCGCCATCTTGCGGATACCGGAATTCAGCGCGTTCGACAGCGCGAAGTCGATGATCCGGGTCTTGCCGCCGAAATAGACCGCCGGTTTGGCGCGCCTGTCGGTAAGTTCCCTCAGCCGACTGCCCCGCCCGCCGGCCAGCACGAAGGCCATCGACTTGCGCATGAGCTGTGACGTGCTGTCGACCATTGTCCCGGGTCCCCCCTGTTCAATGCTGACCGCGGGCACCATGGTCCCGTGATCTTCCGCATCGCCACCGTGCCTCAAGCCTAGGCGATATCGTCACAAGTGCAACAGAATGCTGCGAAACGATGGCGCAAAAGGCTCAGATCAGCGGCTGGGCGCCCCAGATATCGGCGAGGTAGCCCCGGATCGTGCGGTCGGAAGAGAACCACCCCGACCGCGCCGTATTGAGCGCCGCGATCCGCGTCCAGCCATCCCTGTCGCGATAGGCGGTATCCACATCGCGTTGAGCCCGCCAGAAATCGGCGAAATCCGAGGAGACAAGGAAATAGTCGTGATGCGTGAGGTTATCGACGACATGCGCGTAACGCCCCGGTTCATCGGGCGAGAAAACGCCACCGCCCACAGCCTCCAGCGCTGCGGACAGACGCGGATCGGTGGCAATGGCCTTGGCCGCGTGTCCTTCCACCGTGCGGCGCGCGGCCGCTTCCTCGGCCGTCATCCCGAAAAGGAAGAAGTTTTCCGCGCCCACACGATCCCGGATTTCCACGTTGGCGCCATCCAGTGTGCCGATGGTCGGTGCACCGTTCAGCGCGAATTTCATGTTGCCGGTGCCCGAGGCTTCCTTGCCGGCGGTCGAGATCTGTTCGGAAAGGTCCGCCGCCGGGATAAGCCGCTCGGCCAGTGAGACGTTGTAGTTGGGCAGGAACACGACCTGTAGCTTGTCGCGGGTGACCGGGTCGGCATTAACGACGGTGGCCACATCGTTGATAAGGCGGATGATATCCTTGGCGAAGTGATAGCCGGGCGCGGCCTTTCCGGCGAAGATCTTGACCCGTGGCGTCCAGTCGTGATCCGGGTCGGCCTTGATCGCCTGCCAGTGCGCCACGGCCTCGAGGATGTTCATGTGCTGGCGCTTGTATTCATGCAGGCGCTTGATCTGCACGTCGAACATCATGTCAGGGTTCAGCACCAGCCCGTGCTCGGCCTCCACCCAGGCGGCGAGGTCGGCCTTGTTGGCGCGTTTCGCCTCGGCGTAATCGGCGAGGAAGGTGGCGTCGTCCAGATGCCGCTCCAGCTGCGAAAGCTGCTCCAGATCGCCGACCCAGTCCTCCCCGATCCGGTCGGTGATGAGCCGTGCCAGTCGCGGGTTGCAGGACAGCAGCCACCGGCGCGGCGTCACGCCGTTGGTCTCGGCCACGATCCGGTCGGGATGGAGCCGGTTGAGATCCTCGAACACGGTCGTCTTCATCAGCTCCGAGTGCAGGACCGAGACGCCGTTGACCTTGTGCGCCATGACGAAGCTGAGCTCGCCCATCTTGACAACGCCGGGTTCGCGGATCGTGGCCTTGCGCGTGGGATTGGCGCGGGCATGGGCGTCGTCGATACGATCCACGATCTCCAGATGCCGCGGCAGGAGGTGGCCGAAAAGGTCCTCGGACCACCGTTCCAGCGCCTCGGGCAGAAGCGTGTGGTTGGTGTAGGACAGTGTATGCTGCGCGATCGCCATCGCCTCGTCGAAGGGGATGCGATGCTCGTCATGCAGAAGACGCACCAGTTCGGGACCTGCGATCGCGGGATGGGTGTCGTTGAGCTGGATCGCCACCTTCTCGGGCAGGCGGCGCAGATCGCCGTGTTCGTCCATGAAGCGCCGCAGGATGTCCGCGAGCGAGGCCGCGGTGAAGAAATACTCCTGCTTGAGGCGCAGTTCCTTGCCCGTGGGCGTCGTGTCGTCCGGGTAAAGGACGCGGCTGATCGTGCGCGCCACCTCTTCACGATTTGCCGCGCCCACGAAATCGCCACGGTTGAAACTGTCGAGGTCGAAACCCTCCACAGACCGCGCCGACCAGAGCCTGAGCGTGTTGGCCCATCCGGCCTTCCACCCCACCACGGGCGTGTCATAGGCCGCGGCCGTCACCGCCTCGGCCGGTTCCCAGCCGCGACCCGTGGTGCTGCCGCCGAAGCCGACGCGATAACGCGTCTCGGGACGCTCGAATTCCCAGGCGTGGGGTTCCTGCAGCCATGTCTCGGGCAGTTCCACCTGACGGCCATCGACGATGCGCTGGCGGAACAGCCCGTGCTCGTAGCGGATGCCGTAGCCATGGGCCGGCACACCCAGCGTCGAGAGCGATTCGAGAAAACACGCGGCCAGACGGCCCAGCCCGCCATTGCCGAGCGCGGCGTCGGGTTCGTCGGCGATGACCTTTGCCGGATCGCAGCCGAATGAAACCAGCGCCTCGCGCGCCGCGTCCTGCAGCCGCAGGTTGATCAGCCCGTCATCCAGAAGCCGCCCGATGAGGAACTCCATCGACAGGTAATAGACCCGCTTGGACCCGGCGGCATAGGCACGCCGTGTCGACGCGAACCAGACATCGACGATCCGGTCCCTCAACGCGTGGCTCAGCGCCATGCGCCAGTCATAGGTCGTGGCGTGGTCGGCATCCTTGCCGGCGGTGTAGGTGAGGTGATGCAGGATGGACGCTTGCATGTCCTGCGCGCCGTACCGGGTAGAATCGTGCATGTGAACGTGCCTCGAACGGGTGTCTTGCTTCTGTCTTGCGCGACCAGACCGGACGCGTTTTCTTGGGCGATGCCGAACAGATGCCCGAACCCGCCACGGACCGGTCGGGTATGTAGCATGCCAAGATGGCTGCGTAATGGCATAGTTCGAAAAAAATCGTGCACAAACGCGGGAAGATCGCGCCCCTGGTGCCGATTGGACCGGATCGACACCGCAAAGCTGACAAACCGTGTGGTGGGCCGCGCATGAAGCCACGCGGAAAAATGCGCTCACGTCACCTGAAGTTCGAGACGCGGAAGGCCGGCACCACGCCGCACGGTGGAGATGGCTGTGGTCTCCCGTTCGGATGCGAGGCTCTGGGTGTTCTGGTGATCGTTGCTGCACACCGTTTCGCCGAGCGCCATTCAAAATCGTTTCCTGCCGGCAGACAGGAAACGGTCAGATAGCCGTCGAAATCGAGAGCTGCGGTGGTTGCAAATGGCCAACCATTTCAAGGGTCGGCGAGAGTACCAGGACGCCGCCCCTGAAGGGCCTCTTGTAGGGTACAGGAAACGCTTATGCAGCGTTCCTCCGCCGCCGCGTCATTATGCCGAGGCCACCGATGCCGGCCGCCAGGAAGAGGACGGACGCAGGCAGAGGGACTGGAGCAGGCTGCAGCCCGAAAGTAGCCTCGAACATTGCGTCGCCGTTGGGCAGGCCACCGCTGCCATCGAACACCGTAAATATCGGAGACTCGTTGGGTTTCCACCTTATGGCAGACCCGCCGTCGTAAAAGCTGGACAGCGTCGCGATGAATTGCTCGGTCTGCCCGCCTTCTTCCGAAGACGATGACCAAGCGTAGAGGGTTTGGCCAGCGTAATCCGCCGCCACGTATCGACCTGCCATGTCGCGATGTAGTTATTCGATGTGTCGATGTTTGCCACACCGGAAAAAATGGGATCGGCAAGTTCTGTCGGATCCGTCGTCGCATCGATGCCCTCGACGCTCGCACCTATCGTGAGAGTACGACGCAGGTCGTCTGTCGAACGCCCGGTCGCAAGCGGGTCGAGGTCATCTGCAGATCGCGCATCGTACTGGAACTTGAAGGTTTCGTGGAACAGGTGTCCGTCAGACGGCACCAGGAAGGTTTGACCGAGGAAACTCTGGGTAAATTCGCCACCCCCGATCTCTCCTTCTGATTTGCCAAAGTCAGTATGTCCTATTGTCGTTGCATCGCCAGCAGCAGGCACAAGGGACACCCCAGAACGGCCATGACCCCTGCTGGCAAAAGTGTTGTCAAAAAACGCATGATTACCTCGCGCAAGTGTTGCCTTAATTTCGCCATACTGGCTTGGGCAACGCTGCCAACTTTGCCAACCCCACCGCGTTGCCTCTTACGATATCGGCCGAAATGATTGTTTTAATTACACTGTTTTGAGGACGCGGAACGAAGGATACATTCACGACGAAGGATACGCGTCTGAATTGTCGCCAATACGCCTGTCGCGTCCCGATTATGCTTGGAGTGTCAACGATCGTCCGACAAATCGAATCGACTTTGTTGACAGGATGCGGGCGTACGGACGGCTCGTCCAAGCAACACGCAGCTGCGTCCAGCAGGCGTCCAATCGAGCGGGTGCACCATCAGACCGAGACGTCACTCGCTGCGGGGATCGTGGTCGGAGAGCTTGGACGACTCTCAAGCCGGTGTAGTAACTGCAAAGGTCGGACGGCACGGGGCGAGGGACGTGGAAACACCCATGCCGAACAAACGTGTAACGAGGCAACATGGTCAGAAATCTGGTCCGCACCCAAAGCAGCCCGCGAGAACGCGGGACGGGAATATCTTAGGGGTGTCAACAAGATGATGACCGGAAAAACGCAGAGTCGGGAGTTCCG
>CAZOBK010000038.1:0-34973 GCA_964578115.1 uncultured Roseicyclus sp. | reverse complement strand
ATCGGCGGCCCGCGCTTCTACGAGCGGATGGAGATCCGCGATGCGATGGCCTATTTCCGCGTCGTGGTCAGCCCCGAGGACGATCTTGCCTTCGAGCGGATCGTGAACACGCCCAAGCGCGGCCTCGGCGACAAGGCGCAGGCCACGATCCAGAAGCTGGCGCGCGCCAATGGCGTGAGCCTCGTGGAAGGCGCGCGGCTGGCGGTGGAGACCGGCGCGCTGGGCGGCAAGGGCGCGAAGGAATTGCGCGCGCTCCTGGAGGGTCTCGCGCGCTGGCGGTCGATGATGGCGGGCGCGGTGGCGGCCACGTCGGACGACCTCATAGAAGATCTGGGGGCGGGCGATCAGCTGTCCCATATCGAGCTGGCCGAGGTGATCCTCGACGAAAGCGGCTACACGGCGCATTGGCAGAACGACAAGACGCCCGAGGCGCCGGGGCGGCTGGAGAACCTCAAGGAACTGATCAAGGCCTTGGAATCCTTTGAGAACCTGCAAGGATTCCTCGAACATGTCTCGCTCATCATGGACAATGAGCAGGAGGATTCGGAACCAAAGGTCACGTTGATGACGCTCCACGCCGCCAAGGGGCTGGAGTTTCCCGCCGTCTTCCTGCCGGGCTGGGAGGACGGGCTGTTCCCCTCGCAACGGTCCATGGACGAGACCGGGCTGAAGGGTCTCGAGGAGGAACGGCGCCTCGCCTATGTGGGCATCACGCGCGCCGAGAAACTCTGCACGATCTCGTTCGCGGGAAACCGCCGCGTCTATGGCCAGTGGCAGAGCCAGCTGCCCTCGCGCTTCATCGACGAGTTGCCTGCCGAGCATGTGGAGGTGCTGACGCCCCCTGGTCTTTACGGTCATCAGGGCGGCATGGCCGCCTCGGCCAGCCCCGTCAGCGGCATGATGCGCGGCTCCGACCTGCACGAACAGGCGGCGCGGGCCGATGTCTACAACTCGCCGGGCTGGAGACGGCTGCAGGCCAACCAGGGTCGCCACGGGCTGCGCCAGCCCTCCGAGGCCAAGGGAATCACCATCGACGCCGAGGCGGTCAGCGTCTTTTCCGAAGGCGACCGCGTGTTTCACCAGAAATTCGGCTATGGATCCATCATCAGTGTCGAGGGCGACAAGCTGGGCGTTCGTTTCGACAAGGCCGGGGAAAAGCACGTGGTTGGCCGGTTCCTCGTGGCCGCCGATGCCGCCGGCGATGTGCCGTTTTAGGCCGATCAGGCTCGCGAAAGATTTCAAAGCTGTCGTTTTTGCGTGAACGCGGGTAAAGCTGGCGTGCGAGACAGATCATCGGGACGCGGCCCCATGAATGTGGGGACGGGCCAAAGGCCCGGGCTAGGGAGGAACCGATGAAGACCCTGATCTATGAACCCGACCCCGGGCGCGCCCGGGGGCATGTTGCGCTGTTTGGAGGCGCCACCGATCGCGTGGATGTCGCCCGCAGCATCGCCGAGGCACGGTTGATGTTGCTCAACAACCGCTACGACCGGCTTGCGCTGAGGCGCGGGGCAGGAGCGGCGCGCGCGCTTCTGGGCGTGGCGCGGGCCACCAGTCCCGATTGCGTCATGGTCGATCTGGCGTCGATGCGGGCGCGGCCCGTGTCGGGCCCCGGCAAGGACGCGGTGGCCGTCAGCCTCCTCTGAGCATCGGCCAGAGAGAGGCCACCAGCAATAGCGCCATCGCCCAGTTGAACGCCCTGAGCCGTCCCGGCACGTGCAACCAACGGCTGAGTTGCGTGCCGCCCCACGCCCAGACCGTGACCGAGGGCAGGTTCACCGCGGCGAAGACCAGCGCCACGGGGACCGCGCCGGTCCACGCGCCGTCCCCCGAGGCGAAATTCGTCTGCGCGTAGATCGCCATGTACCAGGCTTTCGGGTTCACCCACTGAAACGCCGCGGCCTGCGCCCAGGTCAGCGGACGGCCCTTCGCCGCGCCCTCGGCCGGTGGCGCCGCATTCGCGATCTTCCACGCCAGCCACAGCAGGTAGGCCACGCTGACCGCCGTCAGGCCCGTGCGCAACCACGGCAGCGCGGCGAACAGGCCCAGAAGGCCCAACCCCACCAGCGCCACCATCACCGCATGGCCGCCCGAGATGCCCAGCATGTGCGGCACCGTCCGCCGCAGCCCGAAATTCGCGCCCGAGGCCAGCAGCATGACGTTGTTCGGCCCCGGCGTGATCGAGGAGGCGAAGGCGAAGAGGATGAGCGCGGCAAGCGTGTCGAGGGTCATGGGCGCAACACTGACGCATTTGGTGCGGCATGAAATTGCAATCTGCGGCGTCTCACGACAGTCTATGCAACAAATGACCAATATCGACGACAAGGACCGCCTGATCTTGCGCGAGCTTGCGCACGACGGTCGGATAAGCAACCTCGCGCTGGCCGAGCGCGTGGCGCTCAGCCCCTCGGCCACGCTGCGCCGGGTCCAGGCGCTGGAGGCTGCCGGCGTGATCCGGGGCTACCGGGCCGTCATGGACGCCGCGAAGCTGGGCGTGGGCTTCGTGGCCTATCTCGCCGTGGGGCTGAAATCCCATACCAAGCCCGAACAGATGGCGTTCGAGCGCGCGATGGCGGCCTCGGCCGAGGTGCGCGAGTGCCATAATGTGACGGGGTCCGTGGAATATCTGCTGCGCGTGGAGGCCGCCGACCTGCCGTCCTACAAGCGGTTTCATACCGACATCCTCGGCGCCCTGCCGCAGGTGGCCACGATCACGACCTATGTGGTCATGGGCTCGCCCAAGGACGAACGGGGCTGAAGCGGGAGCCGGGCGCGGGCGGATCAAAAAAAATGGCGGTGGTGCCAGAGGGAGGAGAGGCACCACCGCCAGATCTCAGCGCCAAAGGGAGGAGGAGGCGCCGATATGTTGGGCGTCGGGCCCCAGGGAGGAGCGGGACCTTTCGCCTGTCGTCACGACCCCAAGGGAGGAGGAGGGGCCGAGTCCGTTTCCGACCAGTCGGGCCGGTAGATTAGGCGGGTGCATCCGATTGGGAGGAGGGTGGATGCACCCGCAAGTTCCCGAAGCCCGAAGGGAGGAGGAGGGCCGCGGGAAACCTCTGTTTCAGTCCAGCTTGCCGTAGACGGCCTCGAACGCCGCCTGGCGCAGCATGGACTGGTTCAGGCCCAGATCGTCCATTTCCCGGACGGAAAGGCCCTGCAACTCGTTGAGCGTGCGGCGATAGAGCCGCCACGCGGAATATGCTTCGGCCGCCTGCTTGAACATCTCGCCCAGCCGGGGGCCGAGAGAAGCACTTGCGGTCCTGTTGCTCGATACGTAAGCCATGGTGTCCTCGACAAAAAATTCACGGTGGTCACTTCCGACCCGTCGCGTGGGGCCTGTTTCCTGCCCCGTTGAGGTCGAAAGATAGGGATATGCTGCAACTGCACAATAACCACTCGCTCAATGCTGCCATGCAGAAATTGCAAGGCTCTGGTAGCGCTCACGGGAAGGCTTTGAAAGCGCTTTGGAAATGATCGCGGGCGGCGCCTTCCGCGACCGGCAGTTCACGCGCTTTTTCGTCGGCGTCTTCTTCGCGGTGCAGGCGATCTGGGTCCAGCGGGTCACATTGGCGTGGCTCGCGTGGGAGCGGACGGGCTCGGCGGGATTCGTCGGGCTGGTCGCGGCGCTGGGCCTCGCGCCGACGCTGGTGGCCGGTCCCTTCTTCGGCGTGATGGCCGACAGGGTGGATATCCGCCGGGCGGCGCTGACCACCAACGGCATCATGGCCGGGATTCTCGCGCTGCTGGCCCTGTCGTTGCCGGTGGTGGGGGCCTGGGGCGTGGCGGCGGCCGCGTTGGCCATCGGGATCACCTCCTCGGCGCATCATCCGGTGCGCATGTCGCTGGGCCCGCGGCTCGTGGGACGCGAGATGGTGCAGCACGTGGTTTCCGTCACCGCGCTCAACTTCAACCTCGCGCGGCTGGTGGCGCCCGTGCTTGCCGGGTGGATGATCGCAAGCGCCGGGGCGGGCGTGGCGCTCTGGGTGGCGGTCCTGTGCTACATTCCGATGCTGGTGATCCTGCCGCGGCTCCGCCCGCGCGCGCTTCCCCAACGCGAGCGTGCTCCGTTCCTGCAAGAGCTGCGCGGCGGCCTGCGCTTTGCGGCGGATGCGCCCCTGATCCGCGAGGCGCTGATCCTGACGCTGGTCTTCGCGACGCTTGTGCGCGGCGCGCTGGAGGTTCTGCCGGTGCTGGCCGATGGCGCCTTCGGGCAGGGCGCGGCGGGGCTCGGGATGCTGACGGCGGCGGCGGGAGCGGGCGCCCTGGTCTCGGCCATGCTCAAGGCGTGGGGCGCAGGAGCGGCCGGGGCCAGCATACCGCGCAGCGTTCTGGCCGCCATGTTCCTCGGCTTCGCTGCGGTCACGGGCATGGGGCTTGCGCCTGTCTGGCCGCTTGCGCTTCTGGCCACATCGCTGGCGGGGTTCACGGCCACCTGGTGCGGGGTCAGCCTGCAGGCGGCGATCCAGACCGACCTGCCCGACGCCTATCGCGGGCGGGTCATGAGCCTCTGGACGGTGGTCGGCGTCGGCGCGGTGGCCATCGGTGCGGGCCTGATCGGGGCGCTGGCCGAGTTGTTCGGGATCGGGCCGGCGCTGGTGATCGCGGGATGCATCGGCCTCTTCGGCACGGCGCTCTGGCGCATCGGGGGTGCACGCGGCTGAGATTCAGCCTATCTGCGGGGGGAAACAGTGAACGCGCGCAAGAAAGGACAGGACATGAGCCAGACCCGAGAGACGATTCTTCAGGCGCTGTCGGACCTGACCCTGCCCGATGGCGGTGACGTGGTTTCGCGCGATCTCGTGCGCGCTCTGAGCGTGCAGGACGGGCGCGTGTCCTTCATCCTTGAGGCAGACAGCCCCGAGACCGCGAAGCGCCTGGAACCGGTGCGCCTGGCCTGCGAGCAGATGCTCAAGAAACTGCCGGGCGTCGATCAGGTGATGGTGGCCCTGACGGCCCACGGACCCGCGGCCAAGGCGCCGCCCAAGCCCGCAGCGCCCGCAGGCGCGCCGCCCAACCTGCAGATCGGCGGCCACATGAAGCCGCAGCAGGGCTCGATGAAACCCTCGGGCGTGCGGCACATCATCGGCATCGGTTCCGGCAAGGGCGGGGTGGGCAAGTCGACGGTGGCCTCCAATCTCGCCGTGGCGCTGGCGCGGCAGGGTCGCCGCGTGGGGCTGCTGGATGCCGATATCTACGGGCCCTCTCAGCCGCGCATGATGGGCGTGAACAAGCGTCCGTCCTCACCCGACGGCAAGACGATCATTCCGCTGACGGCCCATGGCGTCACCTGCATGTCCATCGGTTTCATGCTGCCCGAGGAAAAGGCCGTGGTCTGGCGCGGGCCCATGTTGATGGGCGCGCTGCAGCAGATGCTCACGCAGGTGGAGTGGGGGGAGCTCGACATCCTTCTGGTGGACCTGCCGCCGGGCACCGGCGACGTGGCCATGACGCTGTGCCAGAAATCCGAGGTGACGGGGGCGATCGTCGTCTCCACCCCCCAGGACGTGGCGCTTCTGGACGCGCGCAAGGCGCTCAACATGTTCGAGATGCTGAAGACGCCGGTTCTGGGCCTGATCGAGAACATGGCCAGCTACGTCTGCCCCAATTGCGGCCACGAGGCGCATATCTTCGGCGAGGGCGGCGTGAAGGCCGAGGCCGAGCGGCTGGACCTGCCCTTCCTCGGCGCGCTGCCGATCAGCATCGAGACCCGGATCGCGGGCGACGCCGGGATCCCCATCGCGGCCGGAGAGGGGCCGATGTCGGATGCCTACGCGGCGCTGGCACGGCGATTCATCCTCGGCGGCATGGCCTGACCGCGCCGTCCCGGTGACCCGAATGGGGTGATTCGTTCCCCTGAGCGGGTTCCTGAACGGAGGAAAACGGTTTCTTCCGCCCTGAAACGGTTTTTTCCGGCATTTTCTTCCACGGCTGGGGAAAACGCGGCCCAACCCCCAATTCGACTATATATAGCGGCTGGTTGTGATCATTCCACCAGACGTGGCGGGCTATTGCCCGTCGCGCCCGGTGCAATGCGTGTTGTATTTCCGCATGGTGGCGTGTCTTGGGGCAAATTCCCAAAAAAAGGTGTTGATTGGGAGATAATCCCATGGCACCCATTGGTCATCGGCCAACGAGATCGACAAGCGGGCCAACGAGCCCGGACCAAAAACAAAAAACGGCAGGTTCATACAGGCAATCTCGAACGCCAGAAAAAAGAGATCCGGCGCGCAAGCGAGCAGACATCCCCCCAGGTGGCATGCGTAGTCGGGCACCCAGCGATGGGACGAGGGCGGCGGATTGAGCAGTGGCAGCTTGCTCAATCCGCCGTTTTCCGTTTCCGCCGCTAAAATAAGGCCGCAATGCGGCGAAAAAATGGCGACAGCCCGGGGGCGACACAAGAAGGCGCAAGGCCCGTGGACAGCAGGTTTCAAGGCGAAAGCCTGAACAAGGTGGATGGAAAGGGCCGGATTTCGCTTCCGGCCAAGTTCCGTCGTGCCCTGCAGTCCGGCGACAGCCGCTGCGGACCCGGCGATGCCGCGCGCCTTTATATCGCCTACGGCAACCCCACCACGGATTTCGTCGAGTGCCTTTCGGGCGACTACTACGACGACCTCGTGCGCCGCATCGAGGACATGGATGACGGCGAGAGCGCGCGCGAGCTGCTCGAATACCTCTATTTCGTGAAATGCGACGAGGTCGGCGTCGACGAGACGGGCCGCTTCGTGCTGCCGTCCGCGGCCCGCGAGAAGCTGGGCCTGGACGGCGAGGCGCTGTTCCAGGGCAAGGGCCAGAAGTTTCACATCCTCAAGCCGGACGATGGTGCGGCCGCTGATGACAAAGTTCTGAAGATGCTGGAGAAGTTCGGTGAAGGTAAAGAGTTCTTCAACCCCATCTCGCTGGCCAACAAGCGTCGCGTTGACCCCGCAGATGTCGATTCGAAATGACCGGGCAGGGCGACCAAACGCCCCCCGTGCCGCCCCATATGCCGGTCCTTCTGGGGCCGCTTCTTCGGGCGGTCGGCCCGATTTCTGGCGTGTGGCTCGATGGCACCTTCGGCGCTGGTGGCTACGCCCGTGGCTTGCTTGAAGCGGGGGCCGATGTGGTGATCGGGATCGACCGGGATCCTCTGGCGTTCGAGCTGGCCGCGCCTTGGGCCGCTTCCTGGGGAGAGCGGCTTGTCCTCGTTCCCGGCACCTTCTCCGAGCTCGACGAACACGCCGCCGCCGCCGGGTATCCGGGGCTTGACGGCGTGGCGCTGGATCTGGGCGTGTCCTCCATGCAGCTCGATCGCGCGGAGCGGGGCTTTTCCTTTCTGCGCGAGGGGCCGCTCGACATGCGCATGGGGCAGGAGGGGCCGTCGGCCGCCGATCTCGTGAACGATGCGCCCGAGGCGCTGCTGGCCGACATCATCCATTTCTACGGCGAAGAGCGCGCCGCGCGCCGCATCGCGCGGGCCATCGTGGCCGAACGGGCGAAGGCGCCGATCGAAACGACCCTGAGGCTCGCCGGCATCGTCGAATCCTGCCTTCCGCGCAAGAAACCGGGGCAGATCCATCCGGCCACGCGCACTTTTCAAGGCTTGCGGATCGCGGTGAATGACGAGCTGGGCCAGCTCGTGGCGGCACTTGCCGCCGCCGAACGCGCGCTCAGGCCCGGCGGCAAGCTCGCGGTCGTGACGTTCCATTCCATCGAGGACCGCATCGTCAAGCGCTTCCTCGCCGAACGCTCCTCCGCCGGTGGCGGAGGCTCCCGCCACGCGCCTGCCGAGGCCGTGCGCGATCCCGGTTTCGTGCTGACGCCGAAAAAGGCCATCGCGCCGGACGCGGACGAGATCGCGACAAACCCCCGCGCGCGGTCCGCCAAGCTGCGCGTGGCGACCCGCACCGAGGCGCCGGCCGAGGCCGTGGACGCCACCCGCCTCGGACTGCCGCAGATCGGGGGGATCACCTGATGCGCGGGCTGCCGGTCATCCTTGCGGCGCTGGCGGTCATCGGGCTGGGCTACTGGGCCTATTCCCAGACCATCCAGACCCAGGCCGCGATCCGCGATGTCGAACGGCTCCAGCGCGAGATCGGTGCCGAGCGCGAGCGTCTTTCGGTCCTGCGCGCCGAATGGGCCTATCTCAACCGCCCCGACCGGCTGCGCGAACTGGTGGATTTCAACTTCGAGCGGCTCGAGCTTCTGCCGATGGTGCCCGAACAGTTCGGCACCGTCGCGGAACTGCCCCGTCCGCGGCCCGAGCCCGACCCGATGGAGCAGCTCGAGGGCCTTCTTCTGATGAACGCCTCGACCGGAGGCGCGACAACGGGCGCGGACGGGGGGCAGCAGCCATGACGCGCACCCCCCTCCGGCCGCTGGCGCGGATCATCGAGGCGCGCCAGAAGGGCGAGAACCCCGACGCGATCGAACGCGAGAACCTGCGTCTGCGCCACGAGGCGCAACGCGACCGGATGCGGGTGCGCGCCGAAAGCCGCCTTCTGCTGGTGGCCTTGTGTTTCCTGCTGGCCTTCGGTGCCGTGGGCATGCGCATGGGCGCGCTGGCCACCACCGAGGCCGAGGAACCAAGCCTCGCCGTTTCGGGCACCGCCATCCTGAATACGCGCGCCGATATCGTCGACCGGCAGGGACGTGTGCTGGCTACGAATTTCGCCACCAACGCGCTTTACGCCCACCCCCACGAGATCGTCGACCCGGCTGCCGCCGCCGCCGGTCTGGCCGAGATCTTCCCGGACATGAACGCCGAGGACCTCGAGCGCCGCTTCACCTCGGAAAGCCGCTTCATCTGGCTGCGCCGCTACATCTCGCCCGAGCAGGAGCAGATGGTTCACGATCTGGGCGAGCCCGGGCTTCTCTTCGGCCCGCGCGAGATGCGGCTTTATCCCAACGGTGCCGTGGCCTCGCATATCCTGGGCGGCGCGGGCTTCGGGCAGGAGGCGGTGAACGCCGCCGAGGTCGTGGGCGTCGCCGGTGTCGAGGCACAGTTCGACGACAGCCTCCGCGATCCCGCCCGCGACGGGCCGCTGGCGCTCTCGATCGACCTGACGGTGCAGGCCGCCGTCGAAGAGGTGCTGGCGGGCGGCATGGCGCTGATGAACGCCTCGGCCGCCTCCGCGGTCCTGATGGACATCCGCACCGGCGAGATCGTGGCGATGGCGAGCCTGCCGGATTTCGACCCCAACGCGCGGCCCCGCCCGCTGATCGAGGGCGATCAGGCCGACAGCCCGCTGTTCAACCGGGCGGTGCAGGGCGTCTACGAACTGGGCTCCGTCTTCAAGACATTCACGATCGCCCAGGCGATGGAAGAGGGTCTGGTGAACCTCGACGACATGATCGACACCCGCAGCCCGCTGCGCATGGCGGGCTTTTCGATCACCGATTTCCGGCACCGCGGGTCCGAGCAATCCGTGGCGGAGGTCTTCACCTATTCCTCCAATATCGGCACCGCGCGGATCGCCCAGATGATCGGCAACACGCAGCAGCAGGACTTCCTCGGCCGTCTGGGACTGATGGAGCCGACGTCGCTGGAACTGGTCGAGGCGCCCAGTGGACGGCCGCTCTATCCCGCGCGCTGGGGAGAGCTGTCGACGATGACGATCTCCTACGGTCATGGCATCTCGACCTCGCCCGTACATCTGGCCGCGGCCTATGCCACGGTGGTCAACGGGGGCACGGTGGTGTCCCCGACGCTTCTGCGGCGCGACGCATCGCAGGGCATGGCGCCAAGGGGCGCGCGCGTGATCTCCGAAGCCGTCAGCGCCCGGATGCGGGAGCTTCTGCGCTCGGTCGTGACAGAGGGCACGGCCAGTTTCGGCGATGTGGACGGCTACATGGTGGGTGGCAAGACCGGCTCGGCCGAGATGCCGCGCACCCGTGGCGGCGGTTACTACGAGGACCGCAACATCAACACATTCGCCGCCGTCTTCCCCTCGGACGCGCCGGAATACGTGCTGATCACGACGCTTTACGAACCGGCCGAGCTTTCGGGGTCCGAGCCGCGCCGGACGGCCGGTTGGACGACGGTTCCGGTGGCGGCAGAGCTCATCCGGCGCGCCGCACCCCTCCTCGGCCTGCGGCCCGCCGTTGAACAGGTGGCCGGTTCTCCGCTATCCAGCAGTTCGAACTGATCGCGCCGGATGGCGCCAGACCATGCGACCTGGGCGGGGCCACGGATGACGAGAACAGCCAAATCCCTCGCGGAACTGGGCCTGACGGCGCAGGCCGGTGCCGAGGCGACGGTCACGGATATTGCCATCGACAGCCGCAAGGTGGGTCCCGGCACGCTTTTCGCGGCGCTTCCCGGCACGCAGGTCCATGGCGCGCGCTTCGTGGAGGCCGCACTGGCCGAGGGCGCGGTGGCGATCCTGACCGACCGGGAGGGCGCGGCGTTGGCCTCGGGCGCGCTGGCCGGCACGCATGCCGCCCTCATCGTGGCCGAGGACGCGCGCGCCACGCTGGCCCATGCCGCGGCCCTCTGGTTCGGGCCGGGCCCCGAGACCTTGGTCGCGGTCACCGGCACCAACGGCAAGACGAGCGTGGCCAGCTTCACCCGACAGATCTGGGAACGGCTCGGCCATCGCGCCGTCAACATCGGCACCACGGGTGTAGAAGGCAGCTACAGCGCGCCGGGCATCCACACCACGCCCGACCCCCTGACGCTGCAGGCGCTTCTGGCTGACATCCGCGCCGACGGGATCGGCCGCGTGGCGATGGAGGCCTCCTCCCACGGGCTCGACCAGCGCCGGATGGAAGCCGTCAGCCCGTGTGCCGCGGGCTTCACCAACCTCACGCAGGACCATCTGGATTATCACGGCACGATGGAGGCCTATTTCGACGCCAAGCTGAGGCTCTTCACCGAGCTTCTGCCCCATGACGGGGTGGCCGTGGTCAATATCGACGACGCCTACGGGGCCCGCGTGGCCGAGGTCGTGGAGGCGCGCGGCACCGAGGTGGTGGGCGTCGCGCAATACGCGTCGGCGGCCGAACTGAAGATCACCGGGCGGCGACTGGACGAACGCGGGCAGGACGTGCTGGTCGAGGCATGGGGCCGTCCGATCCGGGTGCGCCTGCCGCTGATCGGCGCGTTTCAGGCGATGAACGTGATGACGGCCGCCGGCCTCGCCATCGCCTCGGGCGAGGAACCCGACGCGGTTTTCGGCGTGCTGGGCGAACTGAGAGGCGTGCGCGGCCGCATGCAGCTGGCCGGTATCCGCAACAACGGCGCGCCGGTCTATGTCGATTACGCGCACACGCCCGACGCGTTGGAAACGGCGCTCAGGGCGCTGCGTCCCCATGTCCTTGGCCGCCTGCATGTCGTCTTCGGCGCGGGTGGCGACCGGGACCGGGGCAAGCGGCCGCTGATGGGCCGGGCCGCCGCGACTGAGGCCGATATCGTGATCGTGACCGACGACAATCCGCGCTCGGAGGATCCGGGCGCGATCCGGGCGGCGGTTTTGCAGGGCTGCCCCGAGGCCACCGAGATCGGCGACCGCGCCGAGGCGATCCTGCGCGCGGTCGACGGTCTGGAGGCGGGCGATGCGCTTCTGATCGCGGGCAAGGGGCATGAGACCGGGCAGCAGGTGGGCGACGTGGTCTACCCCTTTGACGACGTGGAACAGGCCTCGGTTGCCGTCGCGGCACTGGAGGGGCGGGCATGAGCGCGGCCCTCTGGACCGCCGCCGAGGCCGCGCGGGCCACCGGCGGGCGCGTCTCGGGCGACTGGGAGGCCACCGGCATCTCCATCGACAGCCGCACCGTGGCCCCGGGCGACCTCTTCGTGGCGCTCTCCGCTGCCCGCGACGGGCACGATTTCGTCGCCGACGCGCTGGCGCGCGGCGCCGTGGCGGCCTTGGTCTCCAAGGTGCCCGACGGTGTGGACCCGGCGCGGCTCCTGATCGTTCCGGACGTGCTGGACGGGCTGGCCGATCTGGGGCGCGCCGCGCGCGCCCGCACTTCCGCCAAGGTCGTCGCCGTGACCGGTTCCGTCGGCAAGACCACCGTCAAGGAGATGCTGCGCGTGACCCTCGGCGCGCAGGGGCGCACCCATGCGGCGGAAGCCAGTTTCAACAACCATTGGGGCGTGCCCGTGACGCTGGCGCGGATGCCCGCCGACACCGAATACGCCGTGATCGAGATCGGCATGAATGCCCCGGGCGAGATCGCGCCGCTGGCGCGCTTGGCGCAACCTGACGTGGCGGTGGTGACGACGGTCGCGCCCGCCCATCTGGAGGCCTTCGGCGTGATCGAGGGCATCGCCCATGAGAAGGCGTCGATCTACGACGGCCTCGCCCCCGGCGGCATCGCGCTGGCGCATGCCGATATCGAGACGGCGCAGATCCTTTTCGACAAGGCGCAGGCGGTGGGCGCGCGACTGCTGAGCTTCGGCGCGGCGGAGACGGCGGATATCCGGCTGACCGATCTGCGTGCCTCCGACGGCGGGTCCTCGGCCCGCGCCCTGATCCGGGGCGAGGCGCTGATCTACCGGCTGCCGGTGCCGGGGGCGCATAACGCGATGAACGGGCTGATCGCGTTGGCGGTCTGTGACGCGCTCGGCGCCGATCTGGCCGAGGCCGCGATGGCGCTTGCCGCATGGGTCCCGGTCTCGGGCCGCGGCACGCGCGAGCGGCTCGATCTGGGCGGTGCCGGAGACCTCGTGATCGAGCTGATCGACGACGCGTTCAACGCCAATCCCGCCTCGCTCGCCGCCGGGCTCGACGTGCTCGCCACGATCGACCCGCCCCCCGGCGGGCGGCGCGTGGCGATCCTCGGCGACATGCTGGAACTCGGTGCGGACGCCCCCGTGCTCCATGCCGAGCTGGCCGACCACCCCGCCATGGCGAAGATCGACATCGTGCACACGGCCGGGCCGCTGATGGAGCATCTGCACAACGCCCTTGCCGCGCCGCGCCGCGGCCTTCACGCCGAGACCGCCGAGGCGCTGGCCCATAACGTGCCCCGCGCGCTCAGGGCCGGGGACGTGGTGCTGGTGAAAGGCTCCAAGGGCAGCCGCGTCTCGCGCGTGGTTGACGCCTTGCGGAAACTCGGGCAAGCGAACCCGACCAAGTCTCGAGGATCCTCCTGAATGTTTTTCTGGTTGAGCGAGCTGTCGGATGGCGGCGATATATTTAATCTTTTCAGATATATAACTTTTCGCGCCGGTGGGGCGTTCTTCACCGCGCTGATCTTCGGGTTCCTTTTCGGACGACCGCTGATCAACGCGCTCAGGCGGAAATACGCCGCCGGACAGCCGATCCGCGAGGACGGTCCGGCCCATCACATCGAGGCCAAGGCCGGCACGCCGACCATGGGCGGGCTCCTGATCCTTGCCGCGCTGACGCTCTCGACGCTGCTCTGGGCGCGGCTCGACAACCCCTATGTCTGGATGGTGCTCGGCGTGACCGTGGCCTTCGGCCTGATCGGGTTCGCCGACGACTGGGCCAAGGTCAGCCGCAACAACAGCAAGGGCGTGTCGGGCAAGGTCCGGCTGGGCCTCGGCTTCATCATCGCGGCCATCGCGGCGGTGGTGGCCATCGGCGTCCACCCCGAGGACCTGTCGGCGCAACTGGCCGTACCGGTCTTCAAGGACGTCCTGTTCAACATGGGCTGGCTTTTCGTGCCTTTCGCCATGATCGTGATCGTGGGCTCGGCCAATGCGGTGAACCTGACCGACGGGCTCGACGGGCTGGCCATCATGCCGGTGATGATCGCGGCCGGCACGCTGGGCGTGATCGCCTATGCGGTGGGGCGCGTCGACTTCACCGAATACCTCGACGTCCATTACGTGCCGGGCACGGGCGAGCTGCTGATCTTCACCGCGGGCCTCATCGGCGGCGGCCTGGGCTTCTTGTGGTACAACGCGCCCCCCGCGGCGGTCTTCATGGGCGACACCGGCTCTCTGGCGCTGGGCGGCGCGCTCGGCGCCATCGCGGTGGCCACCAAGCACGAGATCGTTCTGGCCATCGTCGGCGGGCTTTTCGTGGCCGAGGCGGTCAGCGTCATCATCCAGGTCGCCTATTTCAAGGCCACCGGAAAGCGTGTCTTCCTCATGGCGCCCATCCATCACCATTTCGAGAAACAGGGCTGGGCCGAGCCACAGATCGTGATCCGCTTCTGGATCATCTCGCTGATCCTGGCGCTGATCGGTCTGGCGACGCTGAAGCTGCGCTAGGGCTGCGCGGGCGGTCGCCGGGAGGGCGCGATGGGATTTCTTCTGCGCTGGGGCTTCGCCTTCGGGCTGCTGGCGGCCACCTACAACCCGACCGCGTGGAACTACGTGCGCTGGGCCGAGGCCAACTGGCCGGACCAGACGCCGCTTGCGGTGCTGATCGGCCTTGTGCTTCTGACCGTCTACATCGTGTTCCTCATCGCCATCCTGCGCGGGATCGGCGCGCTTGGCGCGATCCTCGTGGTCGCGGTCGCTGCGGCGCTGGTCTGGGTGCTGTGGGATTATGGCTGGATCGACCTGCAGGACCCGACGGCCAACACCTGGATCGCCATCGTCGCCCTGTCGCTGCTCCTTGCCGTGGGGATGTACTGGGGTATTGTCTGGCGGCGTCTGACGGGACAGGTAGAGGTCGATGACGACGATGCATGAGCCGCGTCCATGATCCCGGTCAGCGATTTCGCGGGGCACCGGGTGCTGGTCCTCGGACTGGGCCGCTCGGGCCTTTCGGCTGCGCGGGCGCTCCGTGCGGGCGGGGCCGAGGTATTGTGCTGGGATGACGGCGCCGCCGGCCGCACGGCGGCCGAGGCGGAGGGGCTGACGCTGCACGATCCGATGGGCAAGGGCGCGCTTGACGGCGTGGCCTGCCTCGTGACCTCGCCCGGCATTCCGCATCTCTACCCTGCGCCGCACCGGGCCATCGCCGCGGCCATGGAGGCGGGTATACCGGTCGACAACGACATCGGCCTCTTCTTCCGCTCGCTGGGGCAGGGCGACTGGGTCCACCATGACACGCCGCCGCGCGTCATCGCGGTGACCGGGACCAACGGCAAATCGACCACTGCGGCGCTGATCGCCCACGTGCTGACGGAGGCCGGGACGCCCACGGACCTGGCCGGCAATATCGGGCGCGGTGTCCTCGACCTCGACCCGCCCGGCGACGGCGCGGTGATCGTGCTGGAGCTCAGCTCCTACCAGACGGAACTGGCTCGCGCGCTCACGCCCGACATCGCGGTCTTCACCAATCTCTCCCCCGATCACCTCGACCGGCATGGCGGGATGGGCGGCTATTTCGCCGCCAAGCGCAGGCTTTTCTCCGAGGGCGGTCCGGATCGCGCCATCGTCGGTGTGGACGAACCCGAGGGCCGGTTCCTCGCCAACCAGCTTGCCGAAGGACCCGGGGACGGGCGGCTCATCCGCGTCTCGGCGGGAAAACTCTCCGGTCCGGGCTGGGACATCTCCACCCGCAGGGGCTGGCTCTCGGAATGGCGCAAGGGGCGGCAGATCGCCTCGATCGACCTGCGCGCGATGCCGGGCCTGCCCGGTGCGCACAACCAGCAGAACGCGGCCTGCGCCTATGCGGCGGTGCGCGCGCTGGGTCTTGCGCCGAGGGTCATCGAGGAAGCGCTTGCGACGTTCACGGGCCTGCCCCATCGTAGCCAGCGGGTGGCCGAGATCGGCGGCGTGGCCTATGTCAACGACAGCAAGGCCACGAACGTGGACGCCGCGATCAATGCGCTCTCGGCCTTTCCGCGCATCCGATGGATCTGCGGCGGGCTGGCGAAGGAGGGCGGCATGGAGGCGCTTGCGGCTGCCACCGGCACTGTCGCCAAGGCCTACGTCATCGGCCGCGAGGCGGAGGGCTTCGCGCTCGGCCTCGGCGATGTGCCCCACGAGGTCTGCGGCGACATGGGCACCGCCGTCGCCCGCGCGGCCGCCGAGGCGGAGCCGGGGGATACGGTGCTGCTGGCACCCGCGGCGGCGAGCTTCGACCAATACGACAATTTCGAGAAACGCGGCGATGATTTCATCGCGCAGGTCGGGAAGCTTTCGGGCTAGCGCGCGGGCCGCGCGACAATTGCCGTTGTCTTGATGACGGGGCACCGGCCATGGCGAAAGTGATGGGGATCGGCGGCGTGTTTCCCCGTTGCGCCGACATGGAGGCGACCAGAAACTGGTACGTCGCCGTCCTCGGACTGGAGCCGGACGATTTCGGCAGCTTCCACTTCATGCACGACGAAAGCGCGGCGTCCTCCGGGCAGGGCGCGCGCACGATCTTCGCGCCTTACGCTGCCGACACGGCGGGACAACGACTATGGCCGGCTCGCGTGGATCGTCGACCCCGACGGCCGCAAGCTGGAACTGTGGGAGCCGCCGCGCGCCGCACCCGGTTGAGGCGCCGGAAAAGCGGGCTTTTCCGGGTCGTAATTGCCGGCAAATCCCGCGCTGCGGGCGCATCGCGACGCCGCGGCCCGAGCACACCACATTTCGCATATCTTTGCTGGCTCAACCGTTCATTTCGGGTTAGACTTGCCCATCCGACGCGGGATCAACCGGCGCGGATGGGCAGCGATACGGGCACGTCAGAAGCCCGATAACCAAGAACAAGGGTCCCAAGGGCCCGGGCAGGCAACATGACGGAAATGGCGCATGGCACCATTGTCGTGCAATCCGGCGAAGCCGTTCTGCCACGTTGGTGGCGGACGGTGGACAGGGTCACGATCGGCTGCGTCCTGTCGCTTTTCGCGATCGGTATTCTTCTCGGCTTCGCAGCCTCGCCACCGCTGGCCGAGCGAAACGGGCATGCCCCCTTTCATTACGTGATCCGGCAATTCGCCTTTGGCGGCCTCGCGTTGAGCGTGATGGTGTTGGTCTCGATGATGCAGCCCACCATGGTGCGCCGCCTCGGTGTGCTGGGCTTTTTCGCCGCGATGGGCGCGCTGATGCTGCTGCCCATCTTCGGCACGGATTACGGGCAGGGCGCGGTGCGCTGGTTCTCGCTGGGATTCGCATCCGTGCAACCCTCGGAGTTTCTCAAGCCCGTCTATGTCGTGTTCACCGCATGGATGATCGCGGCGAGCTACGAGATCGGCGGCCCCCCGGGAAAGGCCGTGTCGCTGGCCGTGACCGTGACCATCGTGGCCTTCCTCGCGCTGCAGCCCGATTTTGGACAGGCCGCGCTGATCGTCTTCGCCTGGTCGGTGATCTATTTCGTGGCGGGTGCGCCGATGACGATCCTCGTGGGCGTGATCGGCGCCGTGGGGCTGGCGGGCCACTTCGCCTACCAGAACTCCGAGCATTTCGCGCGCCGTATCGACGGGTTTCTCTCGGCCGAGGTCGATCCCAATACGCAGCTGGCCTTCGCCACCGACGCGATCCGTCAGGGCGGTCTCTTCGGTGCGGGGCTGGGCGAGGGTTCGGTCAAGTGGACCCTGCCGGACGCCCATACCGATTTCATCATCGCCGTGGCGGCCGAGGAATACGGTCTGATCCTCGTCGTGACGATCATCGCGCTCTTCGCCACCATTATCGTACGGTCCTTCTACCGCCTGATGCGCGAGCGGGACCCGTTCATCCGCCTTGCCGGAACCGGCCTCGTGTCGCTGATTGCCCTGCAGGCCTTCATCAATCTTGGCGTGGCGGTGCGATTGTTGCCGGCCAAGGGAATGACGCTGCCATTTGTCAGCTACGGGGGCTCGTCTTTGATCGCCACGGGCATTGCGGTGGGGATGGTCTTGTGTTTCACCCGCAAGCGTCCACAAGGCGATATCGGCGACATCCTGCTTGCCCGACATCGCTGAGGATCGACCGGACCCACCCATGAGCACGAGCGCACCACATCTGATCATCGCAGCCGGCGGCACCGGGGGGCACATGTTCCCCGCACAGGCGCTGGCCGAGGCGATGGTGCGCCGGGGCTGGCGGGTGACGCTGTCGACCGATGCACGCGGGGCGCGATATACCGGCGGCTTTCCCCACACGGTGAGCGTGCGGCAGGTGGCTTCGGCGACCTTCGCGCGGGGCGGGGTTCTCGCCAAGGCGCTGGTGCCGTTCCGAATCCTCGGCGGCATCGTCAGCGCCACGGTGCGGATGCTGGCCGAAAAACCGTCGGTCGTGGTGGGCTTTGGCGGATATCCCGCGATCCCGGCGATGGCGGCGGCGTGGCTGACGCGGAGGCCGCGCGCGATCCACGAACAGAACGGCGTTCTGGGCCGGGTGAACCGGGTGTTCGCACGGCGCGTCGATGCGGTCGCCTGCGGGACCTGGCCGGCCGAGCTTCCGTCGGGCGTGGCGGGCGTGCACACCGGCAACCCGGTGCGCGCCGCGATTCTTGCCCGCGCTGGCGCCCCCTACATGACGCCCGGCGACTGGCCGATGAGCCTGCTGGTCTTCGGTGGCAGCCAGGGCGCGCGCATCCTGTCGGACATGGTTCCGGCCGCGGTGGCGCTTCTGCCGGAGGGGTTGCGCGACCGGCTGCGCGTGGCCCAGCAGGCCCGGCCCGAGGATCTCGACCGCGTGGCCGGGGCCTATGCCGATATGGGCGTGCGCGCCGAGGTCGAGCCCTTCTTCGAGGACATGCCGCGCCGCCTGACCGAGGCGCAGCTGGTCATCGCGCGCTCCGGCGCCTCTTCGGTGGCAGATATCTGCGTTGTGGGCCGTCCGGCGATCTACATCCCCTACGCCGCCGCCGTGCGTGACGAGCAGACCGCGAATGCCCGCGGCCCCGTCGCAGCCGAGGCCGCGGCACTGATGCCGGAACGCAAGCTCACCCCCGAGGTGCTGTCCGAAACGATCGCCGCCATTCTCACGCAACCCGACGCGGCGCTGCGCATGTCGCAGGCCGCGCTCTCGGTTGCTGTGCCCGACGCGACCGAGCGCCTCGTCGCGCTGGTCGAGGAACTCGCCGCATCCGGCAGGAAGGACGCCGCATGAACGCCGCCGCCACGAAACTCCCCACCCAGCTGGGCCCGATCCATTTCGTCGGCATCGGCGGGATCGGCATGTCCGGCATCGCCGAGGTGCTGCTGAACCACGGCTACACCGTGCAGGGGTCCGACCTGAAGCCGTCCAAGATCACCGCGCGGCTGCAGGAATTGGGCGCGCGCATCTTCATCGGCCAGCGGGCAGAGAACCTAGAGGCGGCAGAGGTCGTCGTGATCTCGAGCGCGATCAAGCCGGGCAACCCGGAACTCGACGCTGCGCGGCTCCGGGGTCTGCCGGTGGTGCGCCGGGCCGAGATGCTGGCGGAACTCATGAGGCTCCGCTCCAACATCGCGGTGGCGGGCACGCACGGCAAGACGACCACCACGACGCTGGTGGCCACGCTTCTGGATGCGGGCGGGATCGACCCCACGGTTGTCAATGGCGGCATCATCCACGCCTACGGGTCCAACGCGCGGGTGGGGCAGGGCGAGTGGATGGTGGTGGAGGCGGATGAGTCCGACGGCACCTTCAACCGGCTGCCCGCGACCATCGCCATCGTGACCAATATCGACCCCGAGCACATGGAGCACTGGGGCTCGATAGAGAACCTGCGGCAGGGGTTTCTCGATTTCGTTTCCAACATCCCGTTCTACGGGCTTGCCGTGTGCTGTACCGATCACCCCGAGGTGCAGGCGCTGGTGGGCCGCATCACCGACCGCCGCGTGGTGACCTTCGGCTTCAACGCGCAGGCCGACGTGCGCGCGGTGAACCTGAAATACAAGGCCGGGGTGGCGCATTTCGACATCGCGCTGCAGGCCGAGGACAAGGTGATCGAGGGTTGCAGCCTGCCCATGCCGGGCGATCACAACGTCTCGAACGCGCTGGCCGCCGTGGCGGTGGCGCGGCATCTGGGGCTCAAGACCTCCGAGATCCGCGAGGCGCTGGCCTCCTTCGGTGGCGTCAACCGCAGGTTTACCAAGGTCGGCGAAGTTGGCGGCGTGAGCATTATCGACGATTACGGCCACCACCCGGTGGAGATCGCCGCGGTCCTCAAGGCCGCGCGGCAGGCCGTGGCCGACCGCAAGGACGCCCGCGTCATCGCCGTGCATCAGCCGCATCGCTACACGCGGCTCGCCACCCTGTTCGAGGATTTCTGCGCCTGTTTCAACGACGCCGACGTGGTCGGCATCGCCGAGGTCTACGCCGCCGGCGAGGACCCGATCGAGGGCGCAAGCCGCGACGATCTGGTGGCCGGCCTGATCGCCCATGGTCACCGCCACGCGCGCGCCGTCACCTCCGAGGATGATCTGGAACGTCTGGTGCGCGAACAGGCGCGACCGGGCGATATCGTCGTCTGTCTCGGCGCGGGCACGATCTCGACCTGGGCGCAAGGGCTGCCCGCGCGTCTGGCCGATCTGGAAAAACGCGTGGTGTCGGGATGACGGCGCCCATGCAACAGAAGGGGCGGGCCCCATGCCGCTGTCGCTGACCCTTTCCTGCCTCTGGGTGCTGGCCGCGGCCATCGTGGCGATGCTGCCCATGCGCCTGCAATACGCGCCGGGGCTGACGCTCCTGATCCTGTCGGTGCCACTCGGCGTCTACGTCGGCCTGCAGGTCGGCTGGATCTGGGTTGCCGCCGTGCTCTTTGCCGTCCTTTCCATGTATCGCCGTCCGCTCATGGCGCTGGTCCGCCATCTGCGCGTCCGCCTTGCAGGAGAAACCTGATGCCGGTCTGCCTGATCCTCGCGCTTTTCTGGGGCCTTGCCGCGGGCGGCATGTCCGCGGTGCCGCCCCGGTTTCACTGGCCCATGGTCTGGGGCCTGATCGGGACGGGCATTCCGCTTCTGGGGTTGATGACGCTGCAAGCTGGTCCGGTCTTCGGACTTGCGGGGCTGGTCGCCGCCGTCCTGCTCCTGTCGCGGGCCGCGCATCCGGGGGAGGTCTGATGCCGCTGTCGCTGATCCTCGCCTGCGTCTGGGGCCTTGTCGCTTGCCTCGCCGGCATGGCGCCGCAGCGCTTTCACTGGCCCGCGGCTTGGGTCCTGATCGCCACCGGCATCCCGCTTCTGGGTTACGTCACGTTGCAGACGGGTCCCGTCTGGGGCCTGATCTGCCTTGCCGCCGGGGCGTCGGTCCTGCGCTGGCCGCTCCTGCGCGCGGCGCAGAGGATGAAGCGCATCGTGGTCCGCGTCGAGCGCGAGGACTGAGCTTGGCCCGAGCCGATGCAGGCGCGCCCGTGGATGATGCCGCGCTCCGTCTGGCATGCTGCGCCGTTTCGCGTTAGGCGACGGCCATGACCGAGATGCCCACCACACGAGGCCGCCTGACGCCCAATCGCGACCTGTCCGAGCTGACATGGCTGCGCGTGGGCGGGCCGGCGGACTGGCTGTTCCTGCCCGCCGATGCGGAGGATCTGAGCGATTTCCTCGCGGCGCTCGGACCCGGTATACCGGTCTTTCCCATGGGGGTCGGATCGAACCTGATTGTCCGGGACGGAGGCATCGCGGGCGTCGTGATCCGCCTCGGACGGGGTTTCAACGCCGTGCGTGTCGAGGGCGGGACCGTCATCGCGGGCGCCGCAGCGCTCGACGCGCAGGTGGCGAAGCGAGCTGCAGAGGCGGGTCGCGACCTGACCTTCCTGCGCACGATCCCCGGCTCCATCGGCGGGGCGCTGCGGATGAACGCGGGCTGCTACGGCACCTATGTCGCGGACCATTTCGCAGGCGCCGACGCGGTGCTGCGGGACGGCACGCGCATCACGCTCGGCCCCGGCGATATCGCGTTTTCTTACCGCCACACGGATCTGCCCGAGGATGCCGTCGTCACCGAAGTGCGCTTCACCGCGCCCGAAGGCGATCCCGAAGCGCTTGCCGCGCGGATGGAGGAGCAACTGGCCAAACGCGACGCGACCCAGCCGACGAGGGACCGCACCGCCGGGTCGACCTTCCGCAACCCGGCCGGGTTTTCCTCCACGGGCCGCGCCGACGACACCCATGATCTGAAGGCGTGGAGGGTGATCGACGACGCCGGGATGCGGGGGGCAACGCGGGGCGGGGCGCAGATGTCGCCGATGCATTCCAACTTTCTCGTCAACGCCGGTGGCGCATCCGCCGCAGACCTCGAAGGTCTGGGCGAGGAGGTGCGAAAAAGGGTTTTCGAGCACAGCGGAATAACGCTAGAGTGGGAAATCAAGCGCATCGGTCGGCCCGGGTCATAGGGTTGCCGCGCGACCGACCCCCGCACGAGAAAGGGGGCGCAACGATAAACCGCTGACCGGGCGACAGAATTCCGGCGGCAGACAGAGGCAATAGGCTGGTGACAGGTTCGAGCAGACCTGCGTCCCGCATCGTGGTCCTGATGGGTGGCCCCTCCGCCGAGCGCGAGGTGTCTCTCAGCTCTGGTCAGGGCTGCGCCGAGGCGCTGCGCAGCGAGGGATATGACGTGATCGAGGTCGATGCCGGCCCCGACCTCGCGCAGCGCTTGGCCGAGATCGAACCCGACGTCGTTTTCAACGCCCTGCACGGCCGCTGGGGCGAGGATGGCTGCGTCCAGGGCTTGCTGGAATGGATGCGCATCCCCTACACCCATTCCGGTGTGCTGGCCTCATCGCTTGCCATGGACAAGGCGCGCACCAAGGATCTCTACCGCGTCCACGGCTTGCCCGTCGTCGACAGCGTGATCGCGGCCCGCGCGGAGGTCGAGGCAGGCCACGTCATGGCACCGCCCTATGTCGTCAAGCCGAACAATGAAGGCTCTTCCGTCGGTGTCTACCTCGTGACCGAGGGCGCCAATGGCCCGCCGAAACTGGGCCCCGAGATGCCCGAACGCGTCATGGTCGAGGCCTTCGTCGCGGGGCGGGAACTGACCTGTTCGGTCGTGGGCGACGGGCCCGGCGACCCCGGCGCCCTGACCGTCACCGACATCCTGACCGAGGGCTGGTACGACTACGCGGCCAAGTATACCCCCGGCGGATCGCGCCACGTGGTGCCAGCCGACATCCCGGCCGGGATCTTCGACGCCTGCATGGATTATGCCGCCCGCGCCCATCGCGTGCTGGGCTGCCGGGGCGTCAGCCGGACGGATTTCCGCTGGGACGAGGACAAGGGCCTCGCCGGCCTGATCCTGCTCGAGACCAACACCCAGCCGGGGATGACGCCAACCTCGCTGACCCCCGAACAGGCGGAGGCCACGGGCCTGTCCTTCGGGGCGCTCTGCCGCTGGCTTGTGGAGGATGCCTCATGCGACCGCTGATCGCCCATCGCGGCCCCGTTCACGCGCCGCGCCCCGAGGCGGAGCCTGCGCGCCTGCACCGCGACCCCGCGCCCTCGCGGCTGACCTACCGTGTGCAGCGGCTGTGGCTGACGCCGCTGTTCCGCGCGCTCCTCAGGGTCGGATTGCCGTCCTTCGCGGTGATCGCATCGCTCCTGTGGTACGCCACCGACGAGGCCCGGGTGCAGGCGCTGCGGGATCAGGTGGCCGAGATCCGCCGCGAGATCGAGGACCGGCCGGAGTTTCGCATCAACGTCCTGTCGATCGAGGGCGCGAGCCCCGTGGTCACCGAGGAGGTGCGCGCGACCTTGGCGCTGGACCTGCCGATCTCGTCGTTCGACATCGACCTCGCCGCCCTGCGCAACCGGGTGGAGGGGCTGCCGCCCGTCGCCTCGGCCTCGGTCCGCAACGCCGGCGGCGGGACCCTGTCGGTGGAGATCACCGAACGGGTTCCCGCGCTGATCTGGCAGTCGCGCGCGGGCACGGTCCTGATCGATGCCGAGGGGAACTTCGTCGCCGATCTTGCCGCACGCCCGCCGACCGAGCCGTTGCCGATGATCGCTGGGCAGGACGCCGACCTCGCCGTGGCCGAGGCGCTGGCGTTGTTGGAGGCCGCGCGCCCGCTGGGCGAGCGCCTTCGCGGCCTCGTGCGCGTGGGCGAACGCCGCTGGGACATCGTCCTGCGGGACGGGCCCCGCATCCTTCTGCCTGCCGAGGCGCCGCGCGCGGCGCTCGACCGGGTGCTCGTGCTGCACGACGTGCAGCAGATCCTCGACCGTGACCTGTTGCGCATCGACCTGCGCAACCCGGGTCAATTGACCGTGCAACTGACCCCCGACGCGATGGAGACTCTGGAGCTTCAGCGCGCGGGCCTTGTTCCTGTCGGAGACGAACGCGGATGAACCTTCTCTACCAATCCCAGCGGGCCATGCGGGCCAAGCGTGAAGAAGCCATGCGCCGTGGCGTGATCGCGGTGCTCGATATCGGCACCTTCAAGATCGCCTGCCTCGTGCTGCGCTTCGACGAAACCGACATCACGCCCGGCGACGGCATCGGCGCCATGGCGGGGCAGGCAGGCTTTCGTGTCATCGGCGCCGCCACGACCCGGTCGCGCGGGGTGAAATTCGGCGAGATCGACACGGTGCAGGAAACCGAGCGCGCGATCCGAACCGCCGTTCAGGGCGCGCAGAAGATGGCGCAGACCCGCGTCGACCATGTCATCGTCTCGCTGTCGGGTGCGCGCCCGCGCAGCTATGGGCTGGACGGGGAGATCACGCTGCAGACCGGGTCGGTGGAGGACGGCGACATCGCCTCGGTGCTCGCGGCCTGCGACGTGCCGGATATCGGCCACGGGCGCGAGGTTCTGCACGCCCAGCCGGTCAATTTCTCGCTCGATCACCGCACCGGGCTGGCGGATCCGCGTGGCCATGTGGGCAGCCGCCTGTCGGTGGACATGCACCTTCTGACCATCGAGGCGGGCGCGATCGAGACGCTTTTGCATTGCGTCAAGCGCTGCGACCTCGACCTCGCGGGTTTGGCCAGCGCGCCCTATGTCAGCGGCATTTCCAGTCTCGTTGAGGACGAGCAGGAGCTGGGTGCTGCCTGCATCGACATGGGCGGTGGTTCAACGTCGCTGTCGATCTTCATGAAAAGACACATGATCTTCGCCGACACGGTGCGGATGGGCGGCGATCACGTGACCTCGGATATCAGCCACGGGCTGCAGATCCCGATGCCGCACGCGGAACGGATCAAGGCGCGTTTCGGCGGCGTGATGGCCACCGGGCTCGACGACCGCGAGATCATCGAGTTGCAGAGCGAGACGGGCGACTGGCACCACGACCGACGCTCGGTCTCGCGTTCGGAGCTGATCGGCGTGATGCGCCCGCGCATCGAGGAGATCCTCGAGGAAACGCGCGCGCGCCTTGACGCGGCAGGCTTCGATCATCTGCCGAGCCAGCGCATCGTCCTGACCGGCGGCGCGAGCCTTCTGCCCGGTCTCGACGGGCTGGCCAGCCGCATCCTCGGCAACCAGGTGCGGCTTGGGCGTCCGCTGCGGGTGCAGGGCCTGCCGCAATCGGCCTGCGGGCCTGCATTTTCCGCCTGTGTGGGTCTCGCGCTGTTCGCCGCGCATCCGCAGGACGAATGGTGGGATTTCGAGACGCCGGCCGACCGCTATCCGGCGCGCAGCGTAAAGCGCGCCGTGCGCTGGTTCCGCGACAACTGGTAGACCCTGCATCTAGCGTTTCAACGCAAGCTGCAGCCAAATCGGCGGGTTTCCGCCCCATATTTCGGGGATAACTCCGATTTTCCGCGTGACGGGCGGGGGAGGAATCATTAAGGTTTCGTCACCACAGAGGCAGTTGTGGCCAAAGCGGCGAGAGACCGCAGGCGTTTTTCACGAGAACCGGACAACCCGGACAACAGGCGGACCGAAGCGATGACACTCAATCTCACCATGCCCCAGGCGGGGCAGGACCTCAAACCGCGTATCACCGTGTTCGGCGTTGGCGGGGCCGGCGGCAACGCCGTGAACAACATGATTTCCCAAAGCCTCGAGGGCTGCGAGTTCGTGGTGGCGAACACCGACGCGCAGGCTCTCGCGCAGTCCAAGGCGCACGGGCGCATCCAGATGGGTGCGCGCGTGACCGAGGGTCTCGGCGCAGGTGCGCGGCCCGCGGTGGGCGCCAGTGCTGCCGAAGAATCGATCGAGGAAATCGTCGATCACCTCGCCGGCGCGCATATGGCCTTCATCACCGCCGGCATGGGCGGCGGCACCGGCACGGGGGCTGCACCGATCATCGCGCAGGCCGCGCGCGAGCTGGGCGTCCTGACCGTGGGCGTGGTGACCAAACCCTTCCAGTTCGAAGGCGCCAAACGCATGCGCCAGGCCGACGAGGGGATCGAGGCGCTGCAGAAGGTGGTGGACACGCTCATCATCATCCCCAACCAGAACCTGTTCCGGCTGGCCAACGAGAAGACGACCTTTACAGAGGCATTCGCGCTGGCCGATGACGTCCTCTACCAGGGGGTGAAGGGCGTGACCGACCTGATGGTGCGTCCGGGCCTGATCAACCTCGACTTTGCCGATGTCCGCGCTGTGATGAACGAGATGGGCAAGGCCATGATGGGCACCGGTGAGGCGGAGGGCGAGACCCGCGCGCTGCAGGCCGCCGAAAAGGCCATCGCCAACCCGCTTCTGGACGAGATCAGCCTGAAGGGCGCGCGCGGCGTGCTCATCAACGTGACCGGCGCCTATGACCTGACGCTCTTCGAGCTGGACGAGGCCGCCAACCGCATTCGCGAAGAAGTCGATCCCGACGCCAATATCATCGTGGGCTCGACGCTGGACGAGGCGATGGAGGGCCGCATGCGCGTGTCCGTCGTCGCCACCGGCATCGATGTCACCGGCGAAGTGGCCGAGCCCGTGCGCGACGTCTACGGCGCCGCCGCGATGAAGGGCCGCGCGCCGATGACCGAAACGCTGGAGGAAATCGCCGCCGCAACCGCAACGGCTTCCGAGGCCGCAGCAGCGCCCGAGGCCGCCCCGGAGCGGGCGGAGCCGTCGCTCTTCGAGAACTTCCCCGCCGAGGAGGTTCCCGAGGAACTCTTCGAGATCGATGAAGCCGGAGAAGGCGTGCCCGCCCCGGCCTATCGCCCCGCCATGGCGCCGGTGCAGCCGGTCCCGGCCGCTTCCGTCTCGATGCACCACGCCCCGAGGCCCGAGGATCGCGGTTTCGTCGCGCCCAAGGCGCCACCAGCCGGCGCGCCGACGCCCGAAGCGCTTGCGCGTCTGCGCGACGCGATCCAGCGCGACGTGCCGCGTCCGGCCCCGACCCCGGCCCCTGAACATGACGCCGCACAACAGCCGTCGCGGACGCGGTTCGGGATCAATAACCTGATCAACCGGATGACCGGCCATGGCGAGGAGCCGTCCTCGCCCGTCGCGCGGCGTACGCCGAGCTTCTCCGGTGCCCCGCCGCAAAGCCACATCCCCGCCCGGGACGAGGATGGCGCGGTGGACCCGGATCAGGAGCGTATCGAAATTCCTGCGTTCCTGCGCCGTCAGGCCAACTGAATCCAGTCACAATCGAAACAGAGGGGTCGGTTCCACGCCGACCCCTTTTTCTTTGGTTTCAAAGGCTAAGCGAATATCTCCACAGGTGTCGGCAGGTTTCTGCCGAGATGAGTCGGCATTGTTGCAGCCCGTCATAATCGTTGAATTGTTTGTTTCCGTCCGCAGGAGTAGCCGGTAAGTGACGGAAACCGCCGGGACACTCCGGGCGGATGCGTCCCCCGAAAGATCGCGGGGTGGGTCGCGCGAGGGCCAGGGACATGGTCCGGCGAGGTTGCACCCGAAGCACGCGGCACGGGGACGAAAGGGACGACAGGTTTCGACATGCAGGCGACGATCAGATCGGACGTGAATTTCAGCGGCGTGGGGCTCCATACGGGCCGTCTTGCGCGGATGACCATCCGTCCCCATGCCGCCAACATGGGTCTGTGGTTCCGCCGCGTGGACCTGCCCGGCGCGCCCCACATCGCGGCGCGCTACGACAGGGTGGCGCAGAGCCGGCTTTGCACGCGGCTTGATGGCGACGGGTCCGCGTCCGTCTCCACCATCGAACATGTCATGGCCGCGCTTGCGGGGTGTGGCATCCACAATGCGGTGGTGGAAATCGACGGACCCGAGGTCCCGATCCTCGACGGCTCGGCCGCGCCCTTCGTGCGGGGCATCCTGGACGCGGGCATCCAGCGGCAGGACGCCGGCATCCACGCCATCGAGGTCACGCGCGAGATTGTCGTGACTGACGGTGCGGCGACCGCCATGCTTTCCCCCGCCGAGGGGCTCGAGATGGATTTCTCGATCGATTTCACAGATGCCGCCATCGGCCGGCAGCGCCGCGTCGCGAACCTCGCCAACGGGCGCTTCGTGCGCGAATACTGCGACAGCCGCACCTTCTGCCGTCAGGCCGATGTGGACGCGATGCATGCCGTGGGCCTCGCGCTGGGCGGCACGTATGACAACGCCGTCGTCGTGGATGGCGAAGAGGTGCTGAGCCCCGGCGGCTTCCGCCATGCCGACGAGGCCGTGCGCCACAAGATGCTGGACGCGCTGGGCGATCTGGCGCTGGCGGGCGCGCCGCTTCTGGCGCGCTATACAGGCGTGCGCGCGGGTCACATGCTGACCAACCGGCTTTTGCGTGCGCTTTTCGCCACGCCGGGTGCGACGCGGGTGGTGGAATGCACGCCGGAACAGGCCGCGCGCCTGCCCGGCATGGGCGTCAAGGCGGCCGATCTGGCCAACGTGGCCTGAGGGCCGCGGGCGCCTCGCACGCGGGCTTTTGAACGCGCATCCGGGTCCGTTCCCATTTCAAGCGTTTTGCCCCCAAAAACTTTGTGCTAGATGCCGCTCCACTGGGCGTGTGCGGGCATCCGGACGCGCGGAACGAGCGGGGATGGAGCGCATGCGGAGATCAGCATCGGCTGGCATGGTTTGGCTAAGGCGCGGCGGGGTGGTCGCGCTTATCGGTCTTCTGGCGGCCTGTGGCGGCGGCGAGCGGAGCGGCGGGGGGTTTTTCGCCCCGCGTGAGCGGACCGCATCGATCGAGGAGCTCGATGCCCAGACGATCTACCAGCAGGGCGAAGCGCAGCTGGAACGCGACCGCCCCGACGATGCCGCCGAGCTTTTCGTCGAGATCGAGCGCCTGCACCCCTATTCCGAATGGGCCAAGCGCGGGTTGATCATGGCGGCGTTCTCCTACCACCAAGACCGCGATTACGACAATGCGCGCATCGCGGCGCAACGGTATCTCGATTTCTACCCGGCCGATGCGGACGCGGCCTATGCCCAGTATCTTCTGGCGCTCAGCTATTACGACCAGATGGACCAGATCGGCAACGATCAGGCGGTGGCCTATGACGCGCTGCAGGCGCTGCGGCTGGTGATCGAGCGCTATCCAGACAGCGAATACACCCAGGACGCGATCCTGCGCTTCGACGTGGCCCTCGATCAGCTTGCCGCCAGCGAGATGGAGGTCGGCCGCTATTACCTTCGCCGCCAGCATTACACTGCCGCGATCAACCGCTTCCGGCTGGTGGTCGAGGAATTCCAGACCACGAGCCACACGCCCGAGGCGCTGCTCAGGCTGGTCGAGTCCTATCTCGCGCTGGGCCTGACCGATGAGGCGTCCACCGCCGGCGCGATCCTGGGATACAACTTCCAGGGCTCGCCCTTCTACGATGACGCGTTCCGGCAGCTCACGGGGCAGGGCCTCACGCCGGACGCCGCCGGGCAGGGCTGGCTCAGGGAGGTCTGGGACCAGACCGTGCGCGGCGACTGGCTCTGACGATCCGTTTCCCGTGACTGCGGGGGCCTGGCGGTGCTTGCATCGCCCGGTCCCTCGCCCGATGGTGCGCCCATGCTCAGGCATCTCGACATCCGTGACCTGCTGATCATCGACCGGCTGGAGCTTGCCTTCCAGCCGGGGCTGAACGTGCTGACCGGCGAGACCGGGGCGGGCAAGTCGATCCTGCTGGATGCGCTGGGCTTCGTGCTGGGCTGGCGCGGGCGTGCCGATCTGGTCCGGGCGGGGGCCAATCAGGGGGAGGTGGTGGCGGTCTTCGAACTGCCGCCCGAGCACCGTGCCCATCAGGTGCTGGAGGAGGCGGGCCTGCCCGTCGGGGAGGAGCTTATCCTACGGCGGGTGAACGCCGCAGACGGGCGCAAGACGGCATGGGTCAACGACCGACGCGCCTCGGGCGACGTGTTGCGCGCGCTGTCGGACGTGCTGGTCGAACTGCACGGGCAGCAGGATGACCGCGGGCTTCTGGATCCGCGCAACCACCGCGCGATGCTGGACGATTTCGGGAGTTTGGCCGCTCTGCGCGCCGCCGTCGCGACTGCCTGGGGCGACCGGGCGAGGACGCTCAAGGCCCTCGAGACGGCCGAGGCACGGCTGGATGAGATGCGCCGCGAGGAAGAGTTCCTGCGCCACGCCACAGCCGAGATCGCGGCGCTCGCGCCGCGACAGGGGGAGGAGGCCGAGCTCGATGCGCGCCGCCGCCTGATGCAGGCCGCCGAGAAGATGCGCGAGGACGTGGCGCGGGCCGCCGCCGCACTGTCGCTCGACGGCGCGGAGGGACAGATCGGCGACGCGCGCCGCTGGCTCGACGGCCTGACGGACCGCGCGGAGGGCGGTCTCGACGCGGCGCTCACGGCGCTGGAGCGCGCCACGGTGGAACTGTCCGAAGCGCAATCCGAAGTGGCCGCTTTCGCCGACACGCTGGTCTTCAACCCCGCCGAGCTGGAAGAGACCGAGGACCGGCTCTTTGCGCTCAGGGGGCTGGCGCGCAAGCATGGGATCGTGCCCGACGATCTGGAACGCTTCGGCGCCGATCTGGAGGCGCGCGTCGCCGCGCTCGATGGCGGGGCCGAGGAAATCGCCGGGTTGCGCGCCGCCCATCAGGATGTCGTCGCCGCCTGGCGCGAGGCCGCTGACCGGCTGAGCCATGCGCGCGCCGAGGCGGCGGGCAGGCTCGATGCCGCCATGGCCGAGGAGCTTGCGCCCCTGAAACTTGAACGCGCGGTGTTCTCCACCGTTCTCGCCCCGGCCGAACCCGGGCCCAGCGGGGCCGATCAGGTCACCTTCACCGTCGCCACCAACCCCGGCGCGCCGGCCGGGCCGCTCAACCGCATCGCCTCGGGGGGCGAGCTGTCGCGTTTCCTGCTGGCGCTCAAGGTCTGCCTGACGCGAGACGACAGCGGGCTGACGATGATCTTCGACGAGATCGACCGCGGCGTGGGGGGCGCGACGGCGGACGCGGTAGGCCGCAGGCTCTCGGCGCTGTCGCGGGACGGGCAGGTCCTCGTGGTGACCCATTCGCCGCAGGTGGCAGCCCTTGGCGCGCATCATTGGCGTGTATCCAAATCGGTGGCCGACGGCATGACGCTGAGCCGGGTGGAGCCGCTGGACCCGCCCGAGCGCGTCGACGAGGTCGCGCGGATGCTGGCCGGCGACACCGTGACCGAGGAGGCGCGCGCCGCCGCGCGCGCGCTTCTGGCGGCGGCGGGGCAGGGCGGCTGACGGCGCGCAACGGAAGCGGCGCGTCTTCGGGCCCCCATGCGGGAGCCGCTCAGCCGCGCCATCCGCGCAGTCGCGCGGGAGTCCTTTCGTTTTGCCTTCGGCGTGAGTTTTTCTGCCAGGATGAAGGGGCTTGCGTGTCGCCTGCCTGACGCGCGGCCCTTGCAACCGGGGGGAAGAGTGGACTAGGCCCGTCACACGAGACGCCCGGCGGCAGGGTCCGGTGGCGTTCGTGTGTGGAAGGGAAGGCGCAAAGCGTGTCCGAGGAGCGCCGTGGACTGGTCCGGGACCAGATCGACCATGTGCTCGCCGCCTGTCGCGGCGGCTGGCAGGTGCTGCGCCAGAAGGGGCCGGGGCAGGTCACCTTCTGGTTCATCGCGCTTCTGATCGGGATCGCCGCGGGCTTCGCCGCGCTGTTCTTCCGCAAGGGGATCGAGACGCTGCAGCAGACGCTTTACGGCGTGGAGGACATCCGCACGATCCACAGTTTCGCCGAGAGCCTGCCATGGATCATGATCCTGCTGATCCCGGTGGCGGGCGGGCTGGTGGTGGGGCTGATCCTGCACTGGTTCACCCCCGATGGGCGGGTGCGGTCCGTGGCGGACGTGATCGAGGGCGCCGCGCTCAACAACGGGCGGGTGGAGACCCGGGCGGGGCTTGCCTCGGCGGTCGCGTCGATGATCACGCTGGGCTCGGGCGGGTCCTCGGGGCGGGAAGGGCCGGTGGTGCACCTCGCGGCCGTCATCTCGACATGGGTGTCGCGGTGGATCCGGGCCGACGGGATCACCGGGCGGGACCTCCTGGGCTGTGCGGTGGCCGCCGCGGTCTCGGCCAGCTTCAACGCGCCCATCGCGGGCGCGCTTTTCGCGCTGGAGGTGGTGCTCAGGCATTTCGCGGTTCACGCCTTCGCGCCGATCGTCATCGCCTCGGTGGCGGGCACCGTCATCAACCGGCTGGAATTCGGCGATGTGACCGAGTTCAGCCTGATCGAGGGCGGCGCCCTTCAGTTCTACGTGGAGCTTCCGGCCTTCCTGATCCTCGGGCTGGTCTCGGGGCTGATCGCGGTGGCCTTCATGCGCGCGACCTTCTGGGCCGAGGACATGGGCACGCTCGTGCAGCGGCTGACCGGCATTCCGCGTTGGCTGAGGCCGGCGATCGCGGGGCTTCTGCTGGGGGCCATCGCGATCTGGTTTCCGCATATCATCGGCGTGGGCTACGAGACCACGAGTGCGGCGCTGACCGGCGAGCTTCTGCTGCACGAGGCCATCGTCTTCACCATCGTGAAGGCTGCGGCGGCGGCGATCACCATCGCGGGCCGCATGGGCGGCGGGGTGTTTTCGCCCTCGCTCATGCTGGGGGCGACGTCGGGGCTGGCCTTCGGGATCATCGCGACATCGCTCATGCCGGAGGTGTCGGGGTCGCAGACACTCTATGCGCTGGCGGGCATGGGTGCCGTCGCGGCCGCCGTCCTCGGCGCGCCGATCTCGACGACGCTGATCGTGTTCGAGCTGACGGGCGACTGGCAGACGGGGCTTGCGGTGATGGTGGCGGTGTCGATCTCCACCGCGCTCGCCTCGCGGCTGGTGGACCGGTCGTTCTTCCTGACGCAGCTGGAGCGGCGCAACATCCATCTCGCCGCCGGGCCGCAGGCCTATCTGCTGGCCATGTTCCGGGTGGGCCGCGTGATGCGGCCGATGGATCACGAGAACGCCGCGCCCGAGGAGCGGCTGCTGACGCTGATGGAGCAGGGGATCTACACCGACACCAACGCCACGCTGGAGCGCGCCCTGCCGATCTTCGAGCGTACGGGGCTCGATTTCGTCCCCGTGGTCAAGCTCGCCCCCGGTGACGGGCCGCCCGCGCTGGAAGGCGCCCTGTTCCATGTCGATGCGCTCAAGGCCTACAACAAGGCGCTCGCGGCCACGGCGGAGGAGGAGCATTCCTGACCGAGTGACGCAGGCAAAGCGGCTTGTCAGGTCGCGGCGGCGCTGGCTAGGCTCGGGCCCATGCGGATGCTGTCACGCCTTCTAGCCATCGCCCTGATCGCGCTGCCCGTTCCGGCGGCGGCCGATACCGGGGAGCTGACGGACATGCTGCGCCGGGTCCCGGAGGCGGCGCTGCCGCCGGGCGCGCCCCGGCTCGACATCTCCTACGGCAACGGCGATGCCGTGCGGGGCGTGGCGAGGGGCGGCAACCTCGCCTGGCCCGCCGATGACTGGGCCCATGAATACGCCGCGCTCCGTTCCGCCAGCGCAGCCCAGGCCGAGGCGCTTGTCGCGGGCGAGGGCGAGGCGATGGAGCTCTACTATCGCGACTGGGTGCACACGCTGGAGGTCGCGGCCCCGCCGGCACGGATGGGGCTGCATTTCCTGTTTCCCGATTCCGAGATGCGGCTGCGCGGCGCGCTTTTCGGGCGCGGACTGGAGATGGCGACGCGCAACGGGCAGATGGTGCTCTGGGACGGAGAGACGGATCACGGGCGCGACCCGTCCCGCGCCGATCCCACCAACCCGTTCGGCGGCGCGGAGGGCCTGTCGGCGCGCTTCGTCGTGGAGGGCGAATGGGCGCTCTGGGCCTCGGGCTGGACGCAGATCGAGCTGATGCAGACCGGCGGCGGTGCGACGCTGGCCGACCGGGGCGACGTCGCGCAGATCGTGTCGGGCCTCGGCGATGCCGTCCGTCGCTACGGACGGCTGGTCTCGGCGCGGATCTCCATCGACCTCACCGGCACGGGGCTGGAGGACTGGAGCGATCTGGGCCTGCAAGGCGTCGTCATCGCCGATGTGGTGAACCGGCGCGAGGAGGCGGCACTGATCGGGTTTCTCTTCGCGCCGGGCACCGACACCGAGGCGATCGCGACCGTGTTGAGGGAGCGCTGGCGCGGCAGCATGCTGGCGCGCTGGGCCGAGGCGCCGGACCTCATCGCCATGCCCGGGGCGCGGCCCGGTTTCATCCTCGCCATCGAAGGCGGTTGGGGCGAGGACGAGGCCGCGTCGAACGATGCGCTCGCGGCGTTGATGCGCGCGCGGGAGAACGGAACGCTCGCCGCGCTGATTGCGCCCTAAAGCTGCTCGACGGTGACCTTCTCGCCGTAGAAGGCGAGGTGATCCTTGATCTGCGCCGCGTCTTCCTTGGGGTCCTCGTAGGACCAGGCCGCATCACTGATGTCGCCCGCCGCGGTGGAGACGGAATAATAGGTCGCCGTTCCCTTGTGGGGGCAGCGTGTGCTCGAGTCCGTTTTCTCCAGGAACGCCATGCCGATGTCTTCGCGCGGGAAGTAGATCACCGGCGGCGCGCTGCCCTCAACCAGTTCCAGCGCGTCCGAGGATTCCCCTATAATGGCACCGCCCGCGCGCACGACCCATTTGCCGGTCGCCTTCCTGATCGTGATATGGTCTGCCATCGGTCTCTCCCTTCCGTTCCGCCCCGGGGCGATGCCCTTCGCGTATCGTCTGTCTCCGGCCTCTGTGCCGGGGGTATGTGACGGTTTCGTGTCACATGGTGTGACGGTCAGATCGGCGCGGTCGCCTGTTCCAGCCACACGGCCGTGTCCGCATCAACGCGCGGCCCGATGCGCTTGGCCACGCCCGCGTGATAGGCGTCGAGCCAGTCGCGTTCCTCGGGGGTCAACAACTCGGATCGTACCAGTCGACGGTCAATCGGCGCCCATGTCAACGTTTCGAAGCACAGCATGTCACGCGCATCGCCCCCGGGCAGGCGCGCCGCCTCGGCCACGACGACGAGGTTCTCGATGCGGAT
>CAZOBK010000037.1:0-35101 GCA_964578115.1 uncultured Roseicyclus sp. | reverse complement strand
TCCTTGCCGATCAGGTCGATCCGGGAGATGTGGCTGTCGAGGTTCACGCGCACGCAGGGCCAGTTCAGCCGCGCGGCGATCTGTTCGATATGCGTCGATTTGCCGGTGCCGTGATAGCCCTGGATCATGACGCGGCGGTTGTGGGCGAAGCCCGCGAGGATCGCCAGCGTCGTGTCGGGATCGAACTTGTAGGTCGTGTCGATCGCCGGAACGCGGTCGGTCCGCTCCGCGAAGCCCTTGACCCGCATATCGCTGTCGATGCCGAACACCTCGCGTACCGAAATTTCCTCGGTCGGTTTCGCGTCCATGCTCAAGCTGCCGTCTGCCATGTTGTCCTCGGGCGTGATGGGGGGAATATCGATGCCATGCCGTCGTGCAACATATCGCGGGGGGCTGCAAGGGGAAGGGCGCCGCCGCCTGATCTTGGACCGGGCGGCGGGATGGATTGGGTACTGCTCAGTTCCAGCAGCTGACGCGCACGGCGATGTCGGCGCCCAGCCGCGCCAGCTGGTCGCGGTTGAGCGTGGTCCCGACAGATGCGGCCGTCTGTAGCGGCACACCCGCCGAGGCCATGGCCTCGAGCAGGCTGTCGGAGCGCAGCGCAAGCGTCACCTCGTCGGGCAGCATGCGCTGACCGGCCGTGCCCGGAAGCACCATGCCCAGAACCGCGCCAGACGCATCGAGCACCGGCCCGCCCGCCTCGCTGTCGCCGGTGGTCAGGTCGAGCCGCTGCATCCACGCCTCGCCATCGACGCCTTCCAGCGCCGAGATGTTGCCGAAGGTGGTGGAGGCGAAGGAGAGCGCGCCGTCGAACGGAAAGCCCGCCACGGCGATATCGCCACGGATACGGGCCGGGTCGGGCGCGATGCGTGCGAAGGCCAGCGGCGCCAGCGCCTGCTCGGGGCGCAGGACGGCCAGACCCAGCGCGTCGTCGCGGAAGGCCACGCTTGCGGGATAGGCGTTGTCGATCAGGATGCGGTCGCATTGCCCGGTCGCGCCGGTGATGGCCTCGGTCGTGGTCAGGACGGTGCCGGCGGCGTCGACGAAGAAGCCCGAGCGCACGAGTTCCGGCCGCCGCACCTCGAAGCCCGACACGAGGTCGATATCCTCGCCGGCGTTTTCCGGCGCGAAGGCCGGGTCGAGCGTGCCGGGGAAGTAATCGATGGTCTCGCGGATGCGCGATATGATCTGTTGCACGTCCGTGTCGCGTTCCGGCTCCCAGATCACGGAAAAGCCCTTGACGGCGCCGGCGGTCACGCGCGCCTCGGTATGGCTGCGCAAACTGTCGCTCCGGCCGGTCAGCAGGAAACTGTCGCGGCCGCGTTCGCGCTCACCCTCGAGCGGCACGATCTCGAGCGTCTGCATGATCTCGTAAAGACCGAACAGCGTCGCGCGGTCGCCCGGCTGGCTGATCAGCAGGATGGTCAGCCCGCTGTCATTGATGGGTGTGTAGCGGGCGAAGGGAAAGTTGTATTCCTCGAAGGCGACCATGCCCATGGGCAGCACCACGTCGATGCCCGCCGTCGCGTCGGTGACCTGCGCATAGCCGAGCCGCGCGAGCTCGGTTTCGTATTCCTCGATCAATTGCGCCCGCTGCCGCGTGGTCAGCACACCCGTAGGCTCCAGTCCGCGGGCGATCTGCCAGTCGGTCATCGCGCCGCGCGTGCCCGGGCCGAAAGCGCCGTCGATGCCGCCCCGGTAGAAGCCGAAATACTGCATCGCGATCTGCAGCGCGTCGCGCTCCGCGCGCGTAAGCTGCGCCTCGCTCTGGCGGGCCTCGGCGGGGGTTTCCTCCTGCACCACGACCACCTGCGGCGCGGGCTCAGGCTCGGGTTCCGGTTCGGGCGCGGCCTCCGGTTCGGGCGCTGCCTCGACGATGGGTTCGACCACTGGCTCGGGCGCGGTTTCGACCACTGCGGCGGCCTCTTCCGGCGCTGCCTCGGGGGCTGGCGCTTCGGCGACACCCCCGTCCAGACGGTCCTCGCCGATGGGAAAAAACTGCGAGGAATAGGCCGTGCGCGGCTGGATGAAACTGTCGGCCGGGATGCGGCCCGCGGCCAGAAGCTCGGCCAGCACGCGCTGCGCCTCGGCGCGAACGTAGGGCCCAAGCGTGATGGCGTAAAAGCCGCCCGCGTTGAAGCCGTTCACATTGTCGAACTCCGGCGTGTAGGTCCTCAGCCGCGCCTCGGTATTGCCGAGGGCCGCGTAGCTTTCGATCTGGATCCAGACCCGTTCGGTCGGGTCCTGCGCGCGGGCGGGGCCCTGCGTCACGATCATGACCAGTCCGAGGGTCAGCGTCAGGGTCGCCAGACCCCGGAGAAAGCTCATCAGCATCGCGTCAATTATCCCGTCGTTTTCAAATCACTGCTCCGCGCCGCCCGGTGCGTCCGTGCGGCAGCGCCGTCGCACGGGACGTTAGCAGAGCGGGCGGGCGATGCACCAGCCGGACCGCGTCAGTTGACGATGTTTTGTGGCAGTCCTGCGCCATCGCCGGGGCCCGGGCCGAGATTGACCCCACCCCGGCCACGCCCTAGAGAGGCGCGCAAGCCCCCTCACGCCCAACGCCCCGGACCCTGACGCCATGCCAGACGCCGCAAAGACGACCCGCCCGCGCAGCTTTCAGGAGATCATCCTGCGGCTGCAGAGATACTGGGCGGAGAAGGGCTGCGCGATCATGCAGCCCTATGACATGGAGGTCGGCGCGGGCACGTTTCACCCGGCGACCACGCTGCGTTCGCTGGGCTCGAAACCCTGGGCCGCGGCCTATGTGCAGCCCTCGCGCCGGCCCACCGACGGGCGCTACGGCGAAAACCCCAACCGGCTGCAGCACTACTACCAGTACCAGGTGCTCATCAAACCCAGCCCGCCAGACCTGCAGGATCTCTACCTCGGCTCGCTTGCTGCGATCGGGATCGATCTGGATGTCCACGACATCCGCTTCGTCGAGGACGATTGGGAAAGCCCCACGCTGGGTGCATGGGGCCTCGGCTGGGAGGTCTGGTGCGACGGGATGGAAGTCAGCCAGTTCACCTATTTCCAGCAGGTGGGCGGCCATGACTGCCACCCGGTCTCGGGCGAACTGACCTACGGGCTGGAGCGGCTGGCGATGTATGTGCTGGGCATCGACCATGTCATGGACATGCCCTTCAACGACCCCGACGCGCCCATCGCGCTGAGCTACGGCGATGTCTTCCGCCAGACGGAGGAGGAATATTCCCGCCACAACTTCGACGCCGCCGAGACCGAGATGCTACTGCGGCATTTCGAGGATGCCGAAGCCGAGTGCCAGCGCCTTCTGGCCGAGCCGCACGAGGACCCGCGCACGGGCAAGCGCATCGTGCTGGCGCATCCCGCCTACGACCAGTGCATCAAGGCCAGCCACCTGTTCAACCTGCTCGACGCGCGCGGCGTGATCTCGGTGACCGAGCGGCAGGCCTATATCGGCCGGGTCCGCGCGCTGGCCAAGCTCTGCGCCGACGCCTTCGTGGCGACGGAGGCCGGGGGCTGGACGGGCGAGGCCGCATGACGTCTGGTCGCTGGCTTGTTGTCGCGATCCTGGGCGTGACCGCCGTTTTCGCGGCGGCGCAATGGTATTTCCAGACCCGCGCCTATTATGCCCCCATCGAAAGCGCCGATCTCGTCGTCACCACGCTGACGGGCGAGGTTCTGCCGCTTGAGCCCGGCGATTTCGAGGGGATCGACGCCGATACCTCGCCGCTGCGCTTCCGCGTCTGCTTCACGCTGGACGAGGCGGGCGTGGCCACGGCGCTCAGGGGCGCGCCTTATGACGATCCCACGCCGCTGGTCGCGCCGGGATGGTTCGACTGTTTCGACGCCGAGGCCATCGGTGCTGCGCTGGAAGCCGGGCAGGCCGAGGCCGTTCTGGCCGAGCGCGAGGCGCGCGCGGGCGTCGACCGGGTGCTGGCGATCTTTCCCGACGGCCGCGCCTATGGCTGGCACCAGCTGAACGGATCGCTGGAATAACGGCCAAGCCGGTTGCCCCCGCCGCGCCGAAACGCGATACACCGACCCGACAGACGCCCGGACCCCCGAACCGCTGGATACGCTCGATGCCCGACCTTCTGCTGGAACTCTTTTCCGAGGAAATCCCCGCCCGGATGCAGGCGCGCGCGTCCGAGGACCTCAGGCGCCTTGTCACCGATGCGCTGGTCGAGGCGGGGCTGACCTATGCCGCCGCCGGCGCCTATGCCACGCCGCGCCGCCTGACGCTGGCGCTTGAGGGGCTGAGCGCGCAGAGCCCGACCGTCACCGAGGAGCGCAAGGGGCCCCGCACCGACGCGCCCGAAAAGGCGTTGGAGGGGTTCCTGCGGTCTACCGGCTTGACGAAGGACCAGCTGGAGGCGCGCGACGACAAGAAGGGGCAGGTCTGGTTCGCGAAGCTGACGAGGCCGGGCCGTCCCGCAGCCGAGATCGTGGCCGAGGTCGTGCCGCAGGTGGTGCGCAATTTCCCGTGGCCGAAATCCATGCGCTGGGGCGCGGGATCGCTGCGCTGGGTGCGGCCGCTTCACTCGATCCTGTGCATCCTGAGCGACGAGGCGGGCGCAAGCGTCGTGCCCTTCGACGTGGACGGCATCGCCTCGGGCGACACGACCGAGGGTCACCGCTTCATGGCGCCGGGGCGGTTCGCGGTGACCTCCTTCGAGGATTACGAGGCGAAACTGCGGGCCGCAAAGGTGATCCTCGATCCGCGGGCACGGGCTGATGCGATCTGGCACGACGCCACCAACCTCGCCTTCGCGGCGGGCCTCGAAGTGGTCGAGGACAAGGGCCTTCTGGCCGAGGTCGCGGGGCTTGTCGAATGCCCCGTGGTGCTGATGGGCGAGATCGGGACGGATTTCCTCGACCTGCCGCCGGAAGTGCTGCGGACGTCGATGAAGGAGCATCAGAAATTCTTCTCCGTCCGCGATCCCAAATCGGGCCGGATCGAGCGGTTTGTCACCGTCGCCAACCGCGAGACGGCGGATGAGGGCGCGACGATCCTCGCGGGCAACCAGAAGGTGCTGTCGGCACGCCTGTCGGATGCGAAATTCTTCTGGGACAACGACCTGCGCGTGGCGAAGGCGGGGATGGGCGACTGGCAGGAAGCGTTGAAATCGGTGACCTTCGAGCGTCGTCTCGGCTCCGTCGCCGACCGGGTGGAACGCATCGCGGCGCTGTCGGCCGAGATCGCGCCGATGGTGGGGGCCGACCCCGGTGAGGCGCGCGTCGCCGCCCGCATCGCCAAGGCCGACCTCCATTCCGAGATGGTCTACGAATTCCCCGAGCTTCAGGGCGTCATGGGCCGCTACTATGCCGAGGCCGCGGGCCATCCGCCCGAGATCGCCGCCGTCGCCGAGGCGCATTACCAGCCGCTTGGCCCCTCCGATGACGTGCCGGCCGCACCGCTGTCGGTCGCTGTGGCGCTGGCCGAGAAGATCGACACGCTGACCGGCTTCTGGGCCATCGACGAGAAGCCGACGGGGTCGAAGGACCCGTTCGCGCTGCGCCGGGCGGCGCTGGGCGTGATCCGCATTCTCGTCGACAATCACCTGCGCCTGCGGCTCTACCCTCTGATCGACCGGCAGATCCTGCGCCACAAGATCACCATTCACCGTCCCAAGGTGGGCGATGACGTGATCGACACGCTCGAGGAGATCATCGACGAGATCGCCCATCACGGCGTGTTCGGTTCGGCTTATCGCGCGGTGCTCGACCGGCTGCGGGAGGACGGCACGGCGCATGACCTGACCGACGGCTCGGTCCTGCGCAGTGTGGGCGACCGGGTGCCGGACCTGTCCACCGACCTGCTGGCCTTCTTCCACGACCGTCTCAAGCAGCACCTGCGCGCCGAAAACATCACCCACGACGTGATCGACGCCGCACTGTCGAAGCCGCCTGTCGACGACCTCGCGCTCGTGGTCTCCCGCGCCCGCGCGCTGCAGGATTTTCTCAGGACGCCCGAGGGCGAGAACCTGGTGCAGGGCTATCGCCGCGCGGCAAATATCCTGGCCCAGGCCGAGGAGAAGGATGGCGTGGAATACCGCTTCGGCGCCGATCCCAAGTTCGCCGAGACCGACGAGGAGAGGGCGCTTTTCGCTGCGCTCGAAACCGCAACCGCCCGGATCGCGCCCGCGCTGTCGGCCGAGGATTTCGCCGCAGCCATGGGCCATATGGCGGCGCTGCGCGGTCCGATTGATGCGTTTTTCGAGGCGGTGCAGGTCAATGCCGAGAACCAGATCGTACGCCGCAACCGGTTGAATTTGCTGCATCAGATTGTGGAAACCTGCGAACAGGTGGCCGATCTGGGCAAGCTGTCGGGCTAGGCGCACGCGCCGTGACCGTGACGGTGATCCGATTGTAACGTTCCAATACGCCGCACCGCCGCGCCGTCCGGTAAACTGGACAGGTCGCGCATGGGTTGTATGTTCTATGCTGCAACCGCAAACGCGCGGGCATTCCGGACGGCATCATGCTCACGACCCCCGACTTCACCGAAATCACGCATACCGCCGAGATCAGGACCGAGCGGCATGGCAACCGCGCGAAGTGCCTGCAGCGGCTGATCCGGCTTGACCTGCCTGTGCCGATGACGGTGGCCTTGCCCTTCGACACCGTGCGCGCCATCGCGCAGGGCCGTCTGCCCGACATGGCGGCGCTGGTGGGCGTGTTCGGCGATGGTGCGCTGGTTTCCGTGCGGTCGTCCAGCGAGGCGCCTGACTGGGGCGGGCCGGGCACGATCCTGAACATCGGGATGAACGACGCGGTGCATGAGCGTCTGGCCGAGACCTTCGGGCACGACGCGGCGGACGCTTTCTATGTCGGCTTCATCCGCGCCTATGCCGTCAATGTCATGCGCCTCGAGCCCGACGGGTTCGACGGGCCGATGACCCCTCGGCTGGCCAAGTCCCATTACGAGGACGAGATGGAGGAGGCCTTTCCCCAGGATCCCGCCACCCAGCTCAGCGAAGTGCTGCGCAGCATGGCGCGCGCCTGGGAAGGCACCAGCGCGAGGCTGTTGCGGCAGGCGCAGGGCGCGCCGGCCGATGCGGGCCTCGGCCTCGTCGTGCAGCGCATGGCGCGCGGTCCGGGCAAGGGCATTTCCGGGGCCGGTGTGGTGCAGTTCGTCAGTTCCGACACCGGCGAGCCGCAGGTCACCGGCCGCTACCTGCCGCAGGGGCAGGGGCGTGCGGCGCTGTCACGGTCCGAGGCGATGTTCATCGAGACGGACACGCGCGGCCCGGCGCTCGAGGATGACGCGCCCGGTCAGGTGGCCGAGCTTCGCCGCTTCGGCGCGCTGGTGCGCCGGCGCCTGCACGAGGAGATGCAGATCGAGTTCACGCTGATGGATGGCGAGCTTCGGGTGCTGGACGCGGTGCGCGCGCCGCGCTCGGCCCGGGCCGATGTCGCCATCGCAATCGGGTTGGCCGAAGAGGGCGTGATCGACCGCGACGAGGCGCTGCGGCGCATTCCGCCCAACACGCTCAACCAGCTTCTGCACCGGCAGGTGTCAGAAGAGGCCGAACGCGATGTCCTGACGCGCGGGATCGCGGCCGCCCCCGGCGCCGCCACCGGGCGCATCGTGTTCTCCGCCGCCGCAGCCCAGGCCTCTGCCGCTCAGGGCGAGCCTTGTATCCTCGTGCGCCGCGAGACCAGCCCCGAGGATATCCGCGGCATGCATGCGGCCGAGGGCATCCTGACCGAACGCGGCGGCACGACCTCCCACGCGGCGGTGATCGCGCGGGGGTTGGGCCTGCCCTGCGTCACCGGGGCCACGCGGCTGCAACTCGACCAGCGAAAGAAGACCCTGACCGTGCCCGGCCGCAAGGTGTTCCACGAGGGTGACATCATCACCGTGGACGGCACCTCCGGCGAGGTTCTGGTCGGTGCCGCCGAGATGGTGGAGCCCGCCCTTGGCGGCGCCTTCGCCACGCTGATGGACTGGGCCGATCTGGCGCGCGACATCGGGGTGCGAGCCAATGCCGACACGCCCGAGGACGCGGCCATGGCGCAGCGCTTTGGCGTGGACGGCATCGGGCTCTGCCGGACGGAGCACATGTTCTTCGACCCCGCGCGCCTGACCGTGATGCGCGAGATGATCTTCGCCGAGAACCCCGCCGACCGGGCCGCGGCGCTGGAGCTTCTGCTGCCGATGCAGCGCGACGATTTCACCGAGCTTTTTCAGATCATGCAGGGTCAGCCCGTCTGCATCCGCCTGTTCGACCCGCCGCTGCACGAGTTCCTGCCCGGCGACCGGGAGGGCATCCGCACGCTGGCCGAGGCGCTCGACCTGCCGCTGGCCCGCGTGTCGGCGCGGATCGAGAGCCTGCAGGAATACAACCCCATGCTGGGCATGCGCGGCGTGCGGCTGGGCATCACCGTGCCCGAGATCTACGAGATGCAGGCCCGCGCGATCTTCGAGGCCACGATCCGCGCCTCTACGAAAGCGGCCGCCGTGGTTCCAGAGATCATGATTCCGCTCGTTTCGGCCCGGCGCGAGGTGGAACTGGTCAAGGGCCGCGTCGACGCCATCGCGGCGGCCGTTCGCGCCGAGACGGGCAAGGATTTCGCCTACAGGCTCGGGGTCATGGTGGAAACGCCGCGCGCCGCGCTGCGCGCGGGCGAGATCGCGGAGCATTCCGCGTTCCTGTCCTTCGGCACGAACGACCTGACGCAGATGACCTACGGCCTCAGCCGCGACGACGCGGGCCGTTTCATGTCGGCCTATGTGCAGCAGGGCGTGTTCGAGGAGGACCCGTTCCAGCAGCTCGACCTCGACGGGGTGGGCGAATTGCTCCTGCTGGGGGCGGCGCGGGGACGTTCCGCGCGCCCGGACGTGATGCTGTCGATGTGCGGCGAGCATGCCGGGCATCCCGATTCGATCGGGTTCTGCCGCCGCGCTGGCTTCGATTACGTCAGCTGTTCGCCGTTCCGGGTGCCGGTGGCGAAACTGGCCGCGGCGCAATTATCCATCGCGGACAGGGATTTGGACGGCGACATTCACCCTGATCTTGACGCTGACGCCTGATTGTTTACGAAATGCTAACAACTTTTTGCGTGGTCATGTTTGGCTAACGCTAGATTCGGTGTCGGTTTGGGCCTGAGCGCGATTCGGTCTAAACAGTTGCGAATCACCAATATGTCGAGAGCGGACGTCAAGTTCGCCCGGAAGGGGTACCATGTCGAGACGACTTGCGCTGGCCGCATGGGCTGTCGGCCTGGCCATGTTGAGTGTGCCTGTCGCGACGCCGGTCGCGGCGGATGTGACCTTGTCCACGTCGACGGCGCCCGATGGCGGCATCTCGGTGCGACTCGGTGGCCTCATGGGGGTCGAGATGGCCTCTCTCTCCACCCTGTCTGAAACGCGTCTGCGCCGCCTCGGGTCGCCCTTCGAGGGCCGCTCGGGCGACGATCCCCGCATCATGTCCGTCCCGGCACTCGACAGATTGCGCAGCCCGCGCGGCGGCGACGAATGGCATTGCCTGACCGAGGCGCTGTATTTCGAGGCCCGCGGCGAGCCCATCGAGGGCCAGTATGCGGTGGCGGAAGTCATCCTCAATCGTGTCGACCACGCCAATTACCCCGATAGTGTTTGCGATGTGGTTAACGAAGGCACGGGCCGGCGCTTTGCCTGCCAGTTCACCTATACCTGCGACGGCCAACCCGAAGAGATGACGGATGCGCGGGCACTCCACCGTCTGGGCCATGTCGCGCGCATCATGCTCGACGGCGCGCCGCGCGACCTGACCGGTGGCGCCACCCATTACCATGCCGACTGGGTCGATCCGCGCTGGTCCCGCGTCTACCCACGCACCGCCGAATACGGCGTGCACCTGTTCTACCGCCAGCAGTACTGAAACGCGGCACCCGGGGTCGCGTTCCGACCCGTCGATGACGCTTGTCGTCTTTGGTCCGCGGCCACCCCGTGTTAGGGCGGCCCCATGACCGACGATCTTCCAACCGCCTTTTCTCACCCGTCCGAACGCGCCAAGGCGACCGCGTCCGGCGCGCCGCGCGACCGCATCTCCATGACCGAGCATCTGCGCAAGGTCGAGATCGGCGCCTTTCAGGCCGAGCGCGGCGTGACCCAGACGATCCGCTTCGATGTGGTCGTCGAGGTCGAGACGCGCGCCGAAAGTGCCGCCGACGACGTGGACCGCATCCTGTCCTACGACACTATCGTCGAGGCCATCGACGCGGCGCTCGAGGCCGAGCGTGTCAACCTGCTCGAGACGCTGGCCTCGCGCATTGCCGACGGCATCCTCGCCCATCCGCTGGCCGCGCGCGTCTTCGTGCGTATCGGCAAGCTGGACCGGGGGCCCTACACGCTGGGCGTCGAGATCGTGCGCGAGGCCCCGCAAGGCCGCCGGCGTCTGCGCCTTCTGGAGGAACACGCGCCCCATCCGGTCGTGGTGTTCCTGTCCAACGAGGCCGTCGCCCGCGACGATCTGGGCGCGCTTCTGGACGCGCTGCAGGCAGAAGGCGCGCCGCTGATCCTGTGCGTGGATCGCCCGGACGTGGAGGTGCCGCGCGCCGGTCACGCCATGCCGCAGCGCCGGATCGACCTTCTGGCCATCGAACAGGGTGCTTGGTGCCTGGCCGCGCGTGACCCGCGCTGCGTCGTGGTGGAGACGCGGACCGAGCTTGACTGGGCCATGCGCCATGACGGGATCAGCGTCTGGGCGCCGTCGAAACTGGTGCTCGATGCCGTGCACGGGCCCGGGGGGCATGTCACCGCGCCGCTCGCGCTCGGCTATTGGCTGGCCGACGCCTTCGACGCGCGCGCGGTGCTGGAGATCGGCGAGACCCGTGATCCGCTGCCCGAAAGCGTCGCGGCGCCGGAACACCGGATCGCGCTCGCCGCCGGGTCTATGCCCGCCGAAGGCTGGCTGACGTCCAGCGCATGATCCGGCGATCCGGCCGGCCGGGGACCGGCGCGGGGCCCGCATCGTGAAATCCGGCGTCGTGAAGCATGCGCATGGAAAGCGTCGTCTCGCTGTCGGCGAAGGCGAAGACGCGGTCGGCGCGCAGGGTGCCCTCCCCGAACAGGATCGCGTCGGTCAGGAATTCGCCCGCAAGCCCCACCTGTGGTACGTCCGGTACCAGCGCCAGCATCAGCTCGATCCCCTCATCCGCGCCAAAGCCGAGGCGGAAGCCCCCGACACCCACGTCGCGGCCGCCGACCTGCAGCGTCCAGGGCGCCACGCCATGCCGGGCCGCGTCCTGCAGGTTGCGCTGCAACTCGCGCGCGCCCAAGCCGCCATAGACGCGATCATAAAGCGCGGTGTCCGCCTCCGATGGCACGCGTCCAACAAGATGACGTGTCTGAAATGGATTAGGCGATTTCATGAGCTACAGACTAGGAGGGGTCACGGCGCGGTCAATTGGCCTTTTCGGCAGGTTCTGCGACAAAATTCGGACTCACCGTGCGTCGCTCTGCAAGGTAGCGGGGGGCCATGACCGACTATTTCCGCCCCATCGCCGAAACCGATCCGGCCGCGCGTCCGGGCGCGCTGCCGCTGGCCGGGGGCTGGGCGCGGTTCTCCGCGGTCGAGCGTCTCGCGCGCGGGCGCCCTCCCGAGATCGTGCCGGCGTCGGAACTCCCCGAGCAGATTCTCGACCGGCTGATGCGACCGCGCGCGCCGGTGGCGGGGCTTGCGCTGGACGCGCCGCGCCTCATGGGCATCCTGAACGTGACGCCCGACAGTTTCTCGGACGGCGGCGTCCATACCGATCCGGCCGTTGCGGTCGCGCGGGCGGAGGCCATGGTGGCCGAAGGGGCCGACCTGATCGATATCGGCGGCGAATCGACCCGCCCTGGTGCGGCGGAGCTGCCCGAGGCCGAGGAGATCGCGCGGATCCGCCCCGTGATCGAGGCGCTGGCCACGCGGGCGCCTGGCATGGTCCTGAGCCTCGACACGCGCAAATCCGCCGTCGCCCGCGCCGGGCTGGAGGCGGGGGCGCATATCCTCAACGACGTCTCCGGTCTGCGCTTCGACGCCAGCCTCGCCGATGTCGCCGCCCGCTCCGGTGCGCCGCTGATCCTGATGCATTCCATCGGCACGCCCGAGACGATGCAAGCCATGGCGGAGCAGGGCGCCTACGGCGACGTCCTTCTCGATGTCTATGATGCGCTGGAGACAGCGGTGGCGCAGGCCGTGACGGCCGGCGTGGCGCGGCAGGCCATCGTCGTCGATCCCGGGATCGGCTTCGGCAAGACCGACGCCGGCAACCGCGCGCTGATGACGCGGATCAGCCTGTTTCACGGGTTGGGCTGCCCGATCCTTCTGGGCGCGTCGCGCAAGGGGTTCGTGGGCCGGGTGGGCGGGGTGCCCCGGGCGGAGGACCGTGGCCCGGGGTCCGCGGGGCTGGCGATCTGGGCGGTCTCGCAGGGCGTTCAGTTTCTGCGGGTTCATGATATGGACACGCACCGGCAGGCCATCGCATTATGGCGGTCCGTGTCCGGCCCTGATTGAGATCGCCGGGATCGGCAGGGTGGGACAACGGCGGTAAACGAGGCACGGGGGCGCGCGCGTGGCAAGAGAACTATTCGGAACCGACGGGGTGCGCGGGCGGGCCAACACCCACCCGATGACCGCCGAACTGGCGCTGCGCCTTGGCGCGGCGGCGGGTCGGTTCTTTCGCCGCGACGACAGCGCGCCACACCGGGTGGTGATCGGCAAGGACACGCGGCTTTCGGGCTACATGCTGGAAAACGCGCTGACTGCCGGGTTCACCTCGACGGGGATGAACGTGCTGCTGCTGGGTCCGGTGCCAACGCCCGCCGTTGGGCTCCTCACCCGGTCGATGCGGGCCGACGTGGGCGTGATGATCTCGGCCAGCCACAATCCGGCCGAGGATAACGGGATCAAGTTCTTCGGCCCCGATGGCTTCAAGCTTTCCGATACTGCGGAAGAAGAGATCGAGGCGCTTCTCAAGGCCGGGGTCCGCCCCGCGCAGGCCGGCCATATCGGACGGGCCAAGCGCATCGACGACGGCCGTTTCCGTTATGTAGAGCGGGTCAAGAGCACCTTTCCCGCCGGATTGAACCTCTCCGGGCTGCGCGTGGTTCTCGACTGCGCCAATGGCGCGTCCTACCGCGCCGCGCCCGAGGTCCTGTGGGAGCTTGGCGCCGAGGTGGTCGCCATGGGCGTCTCGCCCGACGGGCGCAACATCAACGACGGCGTGGGTTCGACCGCGACGGAGGCCGCCGCCGCGCGCATCCGGGAGATCCGCGCAGATGTGGGCATCTGCCTCGATGGCGACGCCGACCGCGTGATCCTGCTGGACGAGACCGGGGCGCAAGCCGATGGCGACCAGATCATGGCGCTCCTGGCCGAGCGCTGGGCGGCGGAGGACCGTCTGAAGGACGGTACGCTGGTGGCGACGGTGATGTCCAATCTCGGGCTGGAGCGATTCCTCAAGGGCAAGGGCCTGTCGCTTCACCGCACCGCCGTGGGCGACCGCTACGTCGTCGAGGCGATGCGGCAGGGCGGCTGGAACCTTGGCGGCGAGCAGTCGGGCCATATCGTGATGACGGATTACGCGACGACCGGCGACGGTCTGATGGCGGCGCTGCAGTTCCTGGCCGAAATGGTGCGCACCGGGCAGCCGGCGAGCGCGCTTGCCCGCCGCTTCGAGCGGGTGCCGCAGATCCTGAAGAACGTGCGCTACACCGCAGGCACCGAGCCCTTGGGCGATCCGGCGGTCAAGGCCGCGATCGCCGAGGGCGAGGCGAGCCTGAACGGCACGGGGCGCGTGCTGATCCGCAAATCCGGGACGGAGCCCCTGATCCGCGTGATGGCCGAGGCCGAGGACGAGGCACTGATGGGCCGGATCGTGGACGAGATCGTCGAGGCGATGCGGAAGGCCGGCTGAGGCGCGTTTACCGGAGCGCCCTGCGGTCGCATTCCCGTCCTCTCCGGTCTCGCCTGCGGCGGGCCCGTCGGCGGGGGGCTCTGCCCCCGGCCTTCGGCCTCCCCCGGAGGTTTATTTGCCAGGATGAAGGGCGGGCGGACCGCCCATGCGCTGGCCGGCCACATAGGTGGCGGCCACAGCTCTGTCGTCGCCCATCATGATCGTCGGAAAGAGCGCCTGCCAGATGTCGTCCGCCCGCGCGCTGGCCTGGGCGATGGCCGGGGTGGAGGCGAGATCGAGCACTGCAAGGTCGGCCTCAAAGCCCTCCGCGAGACGTCCGATCCGGTCACCGAGGCCGAGCGCCTCGGCCGAGGCGCCGGTGGCCAGCCACACAAGCTCGGACGGGTGCAGCGCGGTTCCCCTGAGCTGCGCGATCTCGTAGGAGGCGGCCATCGTGCGCAGCATCGAGAAGGAGGAGCCGCCGCCGGTGTCGGTGGCGAGCCCCACGCGCAGGCGCGCACGCAGCCCCATGTCGAAAAGCCCCGAGCCGATGAAGGTGTTCGAGGTTGGGCAATGCACGAGGGCGGCGCCGACCTCGGACAGGCGGTCGATCTCGCGCGGCTCCAGATGGATGGCGTGTCCGTAGAGGCCCTTCGCGCCCAGGAGCCCGTGTGCCTCGTAGGTGTCGAGATAGTCGCGGGCATCCGGGTAGAGGGTTTTGACCCAGGCGATCTCGTCGGTCTGCTCGGAGATATGGGTTTGCATCAGGCAATCGGGATGCTCGGCCCAGAGCGCGCCGAGGGCCGCGAGCTGCGCCTCGGTCGAGGTGGGCGAGAAGCGGGGCGTGATGACATAGGAGAGCCGCCCGCGCCCGTGCCAGCGCTGCAGGAGCGCCTTGCTGTCGTCGTAGGCCGACGCTGCGGTGTCGCGCAGCCCCTCGGGTGCCGTGTCGCGGTCCATGCAGGTCTTGCCCGCCAGAACGCGCATGCCCCGCGCCTCGGCCGCGGTGAAGAAGGCGTCGACGCTTTCGGGGTGGATCGTGCAGTAGCTGCAGACCGTCGTGGTGCCATGGGCGAGCAGGAGGTCGAGGTAGCGCTCGGCCACGTCTGCGGCATAGGCGGGGTCGGAAAACCGCATCTCCTCGGGGAAGGTGTAGGTCTCGAGCCAGTCGATCAGCCGTTTGCCCCATGAGGCGATGATCGCCGTCTGCGGATAATGCGCGTGGGCGTCGATGAAGCCGGGGACGATCAGGCGATCGCCATGGTCGTCCACGGGCAGGGCGGGGTGGGCGGCGCGGAGCGCCTGCGCCGTGCCGATCTCGGCGATCAGCCCGTCCTTGATCCGCAGGGCGCCGCGCCGGTCATGTGCGGCGGCCTTGGGCCCCGCAAGCGCCGGGTCCGCATCGAGGCGCAGGATCTGGCCGAGGATCAGCCGTTCCGTCATCTGCCGGGTCTCCCTGTCGTTTTCGGCCCAGCCCGTCATAGCGGCAGGTCACGGGCTATGTTAGGGAAAATCGGCGCGCGGCACGGGAATGGAGCGGCAGGCATGAGCGATCAGATGGACGAGGTGCGGCCCGATCCGGCCGATGGCGCGCGCGACGCCTACGCGCTCGACGACAGCTTGCGCGGTGCGCTCCGGCAGGCCGTGGACATGGGCGAGGTCGCGGTCATCGACGCGCTCATGGAGCCGTTGCATCCGGCGGATATCGCCGACCTTCTGGAACAGGTCTCGGCCGGGGAGCGGGCAGCATGGCTCGGCCTCTGGTCCAAGGGGATCGACGGCGAGGTCCTGTCGGAGCTCGAGTGGGGTCTGCGCGAGGAGGTGATCGGCCTGTTGCCGCCCGAGGTGGTGGCCGCGGCGGTGCGCGGGCTCGACAGCGACGATGTCGTGGACATCCTCGAGGATCTAGACGACGCGCAGGCGGCGGCCCTTCTGGACGCGCTCGACGACCGGGACCGGACGGCGGTGGAACAGGCGCTGGCCTACCCGGAGGAGACCGCCGGCCGTCTCATGCAGCGCGAGGTCGTGCACGCGCCCGAGCACTGGACCGTGGGCGAGATGATCGACTACCTGCGCGCCCACAAGACCGACCTGCCCGAACAGTTCTATCATGTGATCCTGACCGACCCGCGGATGAAGCCCACGGGCTACGTCACGCTGGGCCGGCTTCTGTCGACGGCGCGCAAGACACCGTTGCGCGAGATCGCCGAGGACAGTTTCCGCGCCATTCCTGCCGCCCAGCACGAGGACGAGGTGGCCTATGCGTTCAACCAGTATCACCTGATCTCGGCGCCGGTTGTGGACGAGGACGGGCGACTGGTCGGCATCATCACCATCGACGACGCGATGAACGTGCTCGACGAGGTGCATGAGGAGGACATCCTCCGCCTGGCTGGCGTGGGCGAGGAATCGAGCCTGTCGGACGGGGTGGGGGAGACCACGAAGCAGCGGCTGCCGTGGCTTTTCGTGAACCTGATCACGGCGATTCTCGCCTCGCTGGTCATCGCGCAGTTCGAGGAGGCGATCGCCCAGATCGTGGCGCTGGCGGTGCTGATGCCGATCGTGGCCTCCATGGGCGGCAATGCCGGGACGCAGGCCCTGACGGTGGCGGTGCGGGCGCTTGCGACAAAGGACCTTACCCGCGCCAACCTCATGCGGGTGGCCACGCGGGAGGCCGGGGTGGGCCTGATCAATGGCGCCATCTTCGCGGTGGTGATGGGGGTCGTGGGCCTCGTCTGGTTCGGCTCACCCACGCTCGGGGCCGTGATCGCCGTGGCCATGGTGATCAACCTGCTGGTGGCGGGGCTGGCGGGGATCCTGATCCCGGTGGCGCTCGACCGGCTCGGGATCGACCCGGCGCTGGCCTCTGGCGCGTTCGTGACGACGGTGACCGACGTGGTGGGGTTCTTCGCGTTCCTGGGACTGGCCGTGGTCGTCCTGATCTGAGGCCGATGGCATCGCCCGGGGCCGGTGTCGGACGCCTCCGGCGGGAGTTTTCCTGCCAGGATGAAGGAAGGGGTGCGCTGCCCATTCGGGCCGGCCGGTCGCGTCGCGCGCGTTTCGCGGCAGGCGTCTAGCCCGGGATGTCGAGCGTGACCGTTCTGCCGCTGCGGACATATTGCAGGGTCGAGGCGCCGATCGCGGCCACACGGCCGCCGTTCAGCCGGTCGCCGACGCCCACGCGCACGAAGCGCCCCGAGGGCAGGCGGACCAGTGCGCGCCGGTCCGAGGCCGTGCCCGTGACACCGATCAGGTTGACCTCGCGCAGGCGTATCTCGTTGCTTTGCGTCGCGGCACGGGCCACGTCCGCATTGGAGGGGATGGAGGGGCCGGGCGCCACCGCCGCGGCCTCGACCACAGGGGCCGGGTCCTGCCGCTCGGGTTGGACCGCGTTGGCGATGATGGTCGCCATGTCGCCCGGACGCGCTGCGGGGACGAGGGAGCGGGCCACGGTGTTGGGACCGGCCGCATCGTCCTGCGGAACGCCGGTGTCCGGCCGCGGGAAGAGCGAGGCCGCGGAGGCCTGTTCCGCGGCCGCGGGCGCTGCGGCGAGGGCGCGCGGCTGCGGCGACAGGCTGGCGCGCGTGATCGGGGGCTCGCCGGGCTGCGCCTCCTGCGGGGCGGCCAGGCCCAGATCGCCCGGGCGCGGCGCCGGGCGGATTGTGCCGAGGATTGCGTCCTCGATGCTGAAGGTCGGCGTCCGGGCCGGCAGCACCGCCTCGCGCGGGCGCGGGATCGACTGAACCGGCGGCGTGCCCGCCGTCACCAGCACACCGTCGGGCGTGATTACCCCCTCGGGCGTCGCTTCCACGAGGCCCCCGGCCGTTCTGGCGGGGCTGCTGCCAAAGGGCGGCGGGGACGGCATTCTCCGGAGCGTTTCGGACGGGTCGAGACGTGGTGTGGGCAGCGAGATGGCGTCGAGCGCCGCGACCTCCCGATCGACCGCCGAGAGGCCGAGATCGGATAGCGAATCGATCGGCGCGAGGTCAGGCCTGTCGGGGGGGCGCTGCCAGATCCCGTACTCGGCATAGGCGGCCTCGGTGTCCTCGAGGCTGGGCAGAGCCTCGAGCGGAAGGGGTGGCAGGGGCGCGACCTCCGGCACGGCGTCTGCGGCGGCTTCGGCGGGCGGGGCCTCCGGTTCGGCTGGCGGGGTTGCCTCGGGCGTCGAGGGCACATCGGCCTCAGGCGCCGCAGCGATGTCGATCCCGTCCGCGGCCGCCTCGTCTTCGGGAATCGGATCCGCCACAAGAGCATCGGTCGACGCCTCGGGTTCGTCGAGCAGCGCTCCGGGCGGCGCGTCGACGGCGGCGAGTTCCCCGATGGCTGGGGGTGCCGTGATCGCAAGCGGCGCGTCGGGCGCGTCGAGCGGATCCTCCGCCGAGACCTCCTCGGCACCGCCGAGAAGGCGCGCCACCGGGCTGTCGGGCAGAAACAGGGCCGACCACACGGCGATGGCGGCCAGAAGGATCAGCAGCACGATCGTCAGCAACAGCCCGGTGCGGTAGGACGGACCCGTCGGTTCATCGGGGGTGCGCCCGAGAAGTCCGCCGGTGAGGTTCGCGTCCTCGTTGTCGCTCGCGGTGCTCAGCGTGGGCGTTTCGGTCTCCGCGGCCTGGGGCGGCGTGGCCTGCGCCGGCTCCGGGCGCAGCGCAGCCCCCAACGTGGTCAGCCGGCCCTTCCCCGATATCGCGCGCGCGCCGGTACCGGCACTGGACTGGGCAGATTTGTCCGGAACATCCGCCCCCTTGCGGCCGCGCCCGATCAGCCCGCCCAGACGGCCGCCGAGCCCTTGGGGCGCAGTCTCGGTCGTGCCGCCTGTCTCTCCGTTGCCCGGAAAGGGTCCTGCGGTAAGGCCCGAGAGCCGCCCCTTGCGCGAGGGGGGCGCCGCCACGCCGGTCCCGCGCCCCGGCGGGACAATCGGCTTTGCCGTCCCGGATGCGCGGCTCTTGCTGGCGTCGCGCACCCGCGACAGGCGTTCGGCAAGCGGGTTCTGCCCGACCGGAGCGGCCTCTTCCCCGGGGCTGTCGTCTTGCACAGGGTCCCGGGGTGCCTGATGCACGGTATCGTCGTCGGAATCGCGGGCGGGCAGCGGCGCGCTGCGTTCCGAGAACCCGGGTGCTGCGGATGGTTCGATGTCGTCGGGGTCCATGCCCCCCGTGCCCATGGCGGCGCTGGCGTTGCGGGTGGCACGCACGGCATCCGAGATCCGGTCTGCCCCCGGTTCGTCCAGATCCGTTTCCTCAATCGGCGCGACGGGTTCGGTCAGTGCGGGGTCCTCGAGTGGCGGCATGGGCGCGCCGATCCCGGTCTCGTCTCCCCCGGTGCCGTAAGCTTCGGCCCCGTCCTCCCAGGTCTCTTCCGCTCGGACGGCTGTGGGCGCGTCGGTCGCGCTTTCGTCGGCGGACGCAATGACCTCCTCGGGGTCGCGGTCGGCCGCTTCGGCAAGCGCGTCGGCCTCGGGGTCGGGTTCGGGCTCAGGTTCGGGCGGCTTGGCACCGGCTTTCGTGGCGTCCTGCTCCGCGCCATCGGTCGCGGCTTCTGCCGCCGCTTCCTCCAAGGGCGGGGCATCGGACGCCCCGGGCGACTCCGTCTCCGACGGGGGCTGGGTTGCGGGCGCAGCGGTGCCACTGTCATCCGCGTCGATCAGGCTCTCGCCGGGTTCCGCGTCACCGACCTGGGGGACGGTGCCGGCTTCGGGCGCTGCATCCGCTGCAGGGGCTTCCGGTGTTTCGTCTTCGTCCGGTTCCTGGCCGAATGTGTCGGGACCGAAGGCGATCCCGTCGTCGGAAAAGGCGGTGCCCGCAGCGTCCCCCGACAAGTCGAAGAGCGGCACGCCGGGGAAACGTTCCTGCGGCGGCATCGCGGCGAAACCGGCAGGCTTGAAGCCGTGCGTCTCGGCGAAGCTGCGCGCCTCGTCGAGGGTTTCGCGCGCCACCACGGCAAGCTTCACGCGATCGGGCTCGATGGCGCGCCAGTCATAGACAAGTTCCGACACCGCATAGGGCGTCATCCCGTCGAGCCCTTCCTCGATCCGGTAGGCGGTCAGTTCCGGGTCGTCGGTGGGAACGGTCAGCGAGCTGTAGAGGATCTGATCGTCGGGAAGGATCAACAGGCTGGAAAAACCTTCGCCCGCGCGCGCTTCCGCCTCTTTCCTGAGGCCCTTCATGGCCTTGTCGAGGTTCGTGTTCGAAAACGACACGTCCTTGAGGATGGCCCAATGCCCCGCGGACTGGCGATGCGCCAGCGCGATGCCGTCGGACGAAATCAATAGGGCAAGTTCCACAGTCACACCGGACCTCTGCGGTATCTGCCGGGACCTGCCCCCGGCAATCGCTCCCTCTTACAGGAGGTGGGCGCCATGGGAAACAGGTCCCCGGCGTCGCAGCCCCCTGATCGGCGGGATTCAGTTTAACGTGAATTGCGGAGCAGAAAAAGCATTATGCGCCAGCCCGTTGTGCGGGTGCTCCCAGCCTGTGGATAACGCAGTTTTCTGTGGATAACTCAGCGCGCCCCACACCCGGTATACCGGGCGCGCTGCTGTTGGCCCGAAGTGAGTCTAACGCGCTGCGGCCGACAATGCGCGGTCCAGATCGGCGATCAGGTCATCCGCGTCCTCGATCCCGATCGACAGGCGGACCACGTTCGGCGCGGCGCCTGCGGCCTCCTGCTGTTCGGGGGTGAGCTGCCGGTGCGTGGTGGAGGCGGAATGGATCACGAGGCTGCGCGTGTCGCCCAGATTGGCCACGTGGCTGAAGATCTCGAGGCTATCCACAAGTTTCACACAGGCCTCGTAGCCGCCCTTTACCGCGAAGGTGAAGAGCGCGCCGGCCCCGCGGGGACAGATGGTCTCCACCCGCCCGTGATAGGGCGAGGAGGGCAGACCGGCATAGGTCACATACTCCACGCGCGGGTCGTTCTCGAGCCATGTGGCGATCTTCACGGCGTTTTCCACATGCCGCTCCATGCGCAGGCTCAGCGTCTCGATGCCCATCAGCGTGTAATGCGCGCCCTGCGGATTCATCGTCATGCCGAGGTCGCGCAGGCCGATGGCGATGCCGTGGAAGGTGTAGGCGAGCGGGCCGAAGGTCTCGTGGAACTTCAGCCCGTGATAGGCGGGCTCGGGCTCGCTCAGTGACGGGAACTTGTCGGAGGCGGACCAGTCGAACTTGCCCGAATCCACCACGCAGCCGCCGGTGACGGTGCCATTGCCGGTGAGATACTTGGTCGTCGAATGCACCACAAGCGTCGCGCCAAGCTCGATCGGGCGGCACAGGTAGGGGGTTGCCGAAGTGTTGTCGACGATCAGCGGAAGGCCCGCTTCATCGGCGATCGCGGCGATGGCCGGCACGTCGGTGATATAGCCGCCTGGATTGGCGATCGCCTCGCAGAAGACGGCGCGCGTGTCCTCGTCGATGGCCGCCCGGACCGCGTCCAGATCGTCGGTATCGACGAACTTGGCGGACCAGCCGAAGCGCTTGATGGTCTGGCTGAACTGCGTGACCGTGCCGCCGTAAAGCCGGGTGGAGGCCACGACATTCTTTCCCGGCCCCATCAGCGGGAACAGCGCCATGATCTGCGCCGCATGCCCCGAGGAACAGCAGACCGCGCCGACACCACCCTCCAGCGTCGCGATCCGTTCCTGCAGGACGGCAACGGTGGGGTTGGTCAGGCGCGAATAGATGAAACCCACTTCCTGCAGGTTGAACAGCGCCGCGGCATGTTCGGCGTCGCGGAACACATAGGCCGTGGTCTGGTAGATCGGCGTCTGGCGCGCGCCGGTCGCCGGGTCGGGCCGGGCGCCCGCGTGGATCTGAAGCGTGTCGAAGCCGTAGCTGGGGCCGTCGGTCATGGATCTCTTCCCTCGTCGGATGCGGTTTGGCCAAAGGATTAGGCCAAGCGGGGGGCGGTCACAATGCGTCGCACGCAGGAAAGCCCGGACGTTCGGGCGCGGCGCGCCCCGCGAAACGCGGGGTCGCGTTTCGGTCTCGAGGCGGAACATCCCGCACGGATCGGGAGCGCGGTTTCGAAGCCGCGTCCGCCGCGATGGGATCGGCCGCGCGACCCCATAGCACTGGACGCGCCGGGCCGCATCGGGCAAAAGGCGCGGGACCTCACCGGAACCCTCGCCAAAGGCGCGCCGACCATGCTCGACTTCCTCAAACGTCTCGTCACCTGGTGGAACGGCCAGACGCTCGGAACCCAGATCTTCACCGCCCGCAACGGCGTGAAGGTGGGCGAGGACGGGCAGGGCAACATTTTCTACCGGTCGCGCGACGGCAAGCGGCGCTGGGTGATCTTCAACGGCGAGGCCGAGGCAAGCCGGGTGGATGCGGATTGGCACGGGTGGCTGCACCATACCTGGGACGAGACGCCCAGCGAAAAGCCAATGACCCACAAGGCATGGGAAAAGCCGCATTTGCCCAACCTGACCGGCACGCCTCAGGCCTATGCGCCGGCAGGTTCCATCCGCCGCGCGGAACCCGAGGACCGGCGGGACTACGAGGCCTGGAGCCCGGAATAGGGCAACCGGCGCGGGAGGGGACAGGCCGCCATGGCCGAACGCGACGACACAGTCACCGAAATCATCGTCGGCGCCGCAGTCGTTCTGGCCGCGGTGGGCTTTTTCATCTACGCCACGTCCTCGGCCGGGGGCTTTTCCGGCAGCGGCGGGAGCTATCCGCTGACCGCGTCCTTCCGCTCCGCCGAGGGGGTTGGCGTGGGCACCGAGGTCCGGCTGGCCGGCGTGCGTGTGGGTACCGTCACGGCGATGGAACTCGACCCCGAAACCTTCCGCGCCGAGACCACTTTCGCTCTGGCCGAGAGGATCGAACTGCCCGACGATTCCGCCGTCGCGATCTCGTCCGAAGGCCTTCTGGGCGGCACTTTCGTCGAGATCATCCCCGGCGGCTCGCCCTTCGTGCTGTCGCCCGGCGATGCCTTCTACGACACGCAAAGCTCGGTGAGCCTGATCACGCTCCTGATGCGCTTCGTCAGCGGTGAGGGCGGGTGATGCGCGGTCGGGCCATATGCGTTGCGGTGATGGTCGCGCTCGCCATGCCCGTATCCGTGGCATCCGCGCAGCAATTCGACACCTTCGGCGAAACCACGTTGCCAGAGGGATCGGGGCCAGAAGGTTCGGCGCCCGAAGGCTCAGGCCTGCCCCCCGGTGGGGGATCCATCGGCCAGAACGACCCGCTCGACATGCCGTGGCTGGACGGGCAGGCGGTGCTTCTGCCGCCGGCCGACAATGGCGTCGCCATCGGTCCCGGGCGTCCCGGTCAGAACGGCGGTCTTGTCGAACGGTTTCCCGGCACATCCACGCCGGTCACGTCGGTCAGCCAGCCGGTCACCCGCACGGGCGGGCGCATCACGCTCAGGGCGCTCGACCGCATGCTGGGCCGACCCACGGATATCGAGCTGGAGATCGGGCAGACCGTTCTTTTCGGGCGGATCGCGATCCATGTGCCGGAATGCCGGTATCCCGCCGACAACCCCGCATCGGACGCCTTCGCGCATGTTCGCGTGATCGACACCGGGGGCAACACGCTGTTCGACGGCTGGATGGTCGCATCCTCGCCAGCGCTGAGCGCGCTGGAGCATCCGCGCTATGACGTCTGGGTGCTCAGATGCGCCAGCACGTCCTGAGCCGGTAGACCTTCGGGCATCGCGAGAAAATCGGCGGAGCAGCCAAGCGCGTGCTGCAGCGCGTCGCGGTAGACGGCGCGCGGCACTTCCACAGCGCCCAGCGACTGCAGATGTTCAGTCACGAATTGCGTGTCGAACAGGCGGAAGCCGCCATGGTTGAGCCGCGCGATCAGCCAGGCGAGCGCGATCTTGGACGCGTCACTGCGCCGCGAGAACATCGATTCGCCGAAGAAGGCACCGCCCAGCACCACGCCGAAGACCCCTCCGATAAGCGCGCCATCTTCCCAGACCTCGACCGAATGGGCGTGGCCCGAGGCGTGAAGCGACATGTAGCACTGGAAGATCTCGGCGTTGATCCAGGTGGGTTCGCGATCGGCGCAGCCCGCGACGGTGCCGAGGAAATCGGAATTCACGCGCACCTCGAAGCCGCTCTTGCGGATCCGGCGGTTCAGCGAGCGCGAGATATGGAACCGATCCAGCGGAAAGACGCCGCGCCGCTGCGGATCGACCCAGAACAGCGTCGGGTCGTCGGCCCCTTCGGACATCGGGAAAATGCCGGCCGCATACGCCCGCAGCATCAGCGCGGGGCTGAGCGGCGGGCGTGCGGGGCGATACATGTCGTGCGGCATGGTTCAATAAGTAGGCGCGCGCGCAGCGTTTTCACGCGCAGGCAGGCCTCGCCCATGTCGATTCCGCGAAAGCATTGGATTTCCCACGCAATTATCTTGCGCGGCCTCAGCCGACGTTGCGCGAGAGCCAGTCCTCGAGCCAGTGGATCGTGTAGTCGCCGTCAAGGATGTCCGGCTCCTGCAGGAGCGCGTGGAACAGCGGCACGGTGGTGTCGATCCCGTCTATGATCAACTCACCCAACGCCCGGTTCAGCCGCGCCAGCGCCTCGGGCCGGTCGCGGCCATGCACGATCAGCTTGGCGATCAGGCTGTCGTAATAGGGCGGGATCGAATAGCCGTCATAAAGCGCCGAATCCATCCGGATGCCCAAGCCCCCCGGCGCGTGATACTGGCTGATGCGACCGGGACAGGGGGAAAAGTTCGGCAGCTTTTCGGCGTTGATGCGCACTTCGATGGCGTGGCCGTTCAGCCGCAGATCGTCCTGCGCGAAGGACATCGGCATGCCGGCGGCCACCTGGATCTGTTCGCGGACAAGGTCCACGCCGAAGATCGCCTCGGTCACCGGATGCTCCACCTGAAGCCGCGTGTTCATCTCGATGAAAAAGAACTCTCCGTCCTCGAAGAGGAATTCGATCGTGCCCGCGCCCTCATAGCCCAGGTCTGCCACGGCACGCGCACATGTCTCGCCGATCCGCGTGCGGGTCTCGGTGTCGATGGAGGGGCCGGGGGCTTCCTCCAGCACCTTCTGGTGGCGGCGCTGAAGCGAACAGTCGCGTTCGCCCAGATGCACCGCGCCGCCCTTGCCATCGCCAAAGACCTGCACCTCGATATGGCGCGGGCGGCCGAGATATTTCTCGATATAGACCTCGTCGTTGCCGAAGGCGGCCTTGGCCTCGGAGCGCGCGGTGCGGAAGGCGTTTTCCAGTTCGGCCTCGGACCGGGCGAGCTTCATGCCCCGTCCGCCGCCGCCGGCGGTCGCCTTGATGATCACCGGATAGCCGATGTCCTGCGCGACGATCTGCGCGGTTTCCAGATGCGCCACGCCGCCGGCGGAGCCCGGAACGCAGGGCACGCCCAGTCGCTCCATTGTCTCCTTGGCGGTGATCTTGTCGCCCATCATGCGGATATGGGCCGCAGAGGGGCCGATGAACTTGATCCCGTGATCCTCGACAGCCTGCACGAAATTGGCGTTCTCGCTGAGGAAGCCGTAGCCCGGGTGGATCGCCTCGGCGCCCGTGATCTCGGCTGCCGACAGGATCGAGGCCATGCTCAGGTAACTATCGGTCGAGGGCGGTGGGCCGATGCAGATCGCCTCGTCGGCCATGCGCACATGCATCGCGTCGGAATCGGCCGTGGAGTGGACGGCCACGGTGGCCACGCCCATCTCGCGCGCGGCCCGGATGACGCGAAGCGCGATCTCGCCGCGATTGGCGATCAGGATCTTGTTGAACATCGGGCCCTGCCTCACTCGATGATCATCAGCGGCGCGCCGTATTCGACGGCCGACTTGTCCTCGACGAGGATGCGCTTGACGGTTCCGGCGCGCGGGCTCGGGATCTGGTTCATGGTCTTCATCGCCTCGACGATCAGCAGCGTCTGGCCCTCGGCCACCTTGTCGCCCACCGACACGAAGGCCGCCGAGCCCGGTTCGGGCTGGAGGTAGACCGTTCCGACCATGGGCGACGTCACCGCGCCCTCCATCTGGGCGGGGTCCTCGGGCGTTGCAGCGACGGGCGCTGTGGACGGGGGCGGCGGCGCGGCGGGGGCAGCCAGCGCGGGGGCGGGCGCGGCGGGCAGCGCGGCCGCGGTATGGCGCGCGACGCGGACATTGAGGCTGTCGGTATCGCCATATTCACGCTTAACGTGAAGCTCGGTCAGGTCGTTTTCGCGCAGAAGCTCGGCCAGTGCCTGAATGAACGCCACGTCCTGATCGTGAGTTTTGTCGGCCATCTATCCTCGCCCCTGTGGTTTGCTGTTGTCGCAGTGTCGCTCAAGCGTGGTGTCGGAGAACGCCCGCACCCCCGCGCGCATGATCTGGCGCCCTATATCGCATGGTCTGCCGGGGGAAAAGTCCGCCCGTGCATGGCACCGGCACCGCGCCGGGCAACGCGCCGTGCGTTCCATCATCGCTCCGGCGTCCGCCGGATGCACGTTTTTTCGGCAAGCGCTGCTTGTGGAAGATGCAAGGGGGCCATCGGACCGCCAATCGAATAATTTACCATTTGATAAAAAATAAGAGCCGTGCCAGCGTGAGGCCAGACAGCAGCCAAACGCGCCAGCCATCCGACAGGGACCAGATCAAGATGACGAACAGTCCTTTCACCCCCGGTATCGCCTCTGCCCGGCTCGACCCGGAGGCACTCGACCAGAATTTCGCGGACCTGCACCCGCCCCTCGACGCCCACGAGGCGCTGGTTGCGGCGGACCGGTGCTATTTCTGCCATGACGCGCCTTGCATCACGGCCTGCCCGACAGACATCGACATCCCGCTGTTCATCCGGCAGATCGCGACCGGCACGCCCGAGGCTGCGGCGAAGACGATCTTCGACCAGAACATCCTCGGCGGCATGTGCGCGCGCGTCTGCCCCACCGAAACGCTCTGCGAGGAGGCCTGCGTGCGCGAGATGGCAGAGGGCAAACCGGTGGAGATCGGCCGGCTGCAGCGCTTCGCCACCGACACGCTGATGGGGACGGGTGTTCACCCCTACGAGCGCGCCGCGCCCACGGGCAAGAAAGTCGCGGTGATCGGCGCGGGGCCCGCGGGCCTTGCCTGCGCGCACCGGCTGGCGATGCATGGCCATGATGTCACCATACTCGAGGCGCGCACGAAAAGCGGCGGTCTGAACGAATACGGCATCGCCTATTACAAGACGGTGGGCGGTTTCGCAGAGGCCGAGGTCGACTGGCTGCTGAAGATCGGCGGCATCACCATCGAGACCGGCAAGGCGCTGGGCCCGGACCTGACGCTGGCGGGCCTGCGCGAGCGGTTCGACGCGGTGTTCCTCGGGATGGGCCTGTCGGGCGTGAACGCGCTGCGCGCGAACGGCGAGACACGGCAAGGCGTCGAGGACGCGGTGGAGTTCATTTCGGACCTGCGCCAGTCGGGCGATCTGGGCACGCTTCCCGTGGGCCGCAATGTCGTGGTGATCGGCGGTGGCATGACCGCCATCGATGCCGCCGTGCAATCGAAGCTTCTGGGGGCGGAAAGCGTCACGATCCTCTATCGGCGCGGGCGCGATGCGATGCCCGCCAGCCGCTACGAGCAGGACCTCGCGGCCTCCAAGGGCGTGCGCATCGTCTTCAACGCGATGCCGGTCGAGATCCTCGGCAATGGTTCAGTGACGGGCGTGCGCGCGGAATACACCAAATCGGACGGCCATGCGCTGACCGGCACGGGCGAGACCTTCGATGTTCCGGCCGACCAGGTGCTCAAGGCCATCGGCCAGACGCTGGAGGGCGCGCCGGACGAGCTGGAGCTCGCACGCGGCAAGATCGCCGTGACGGGGGCGGGCAAGACCTCGGTCGCGGGGGTCTGGGCCGGGGGCGACTGCGCCTCGGGCGGCGAGGACCTGACCGTCACGGCGGTGGCCGAGGGGCGAGACGCCGCCGAGGACATCCACCGCGCTCTGTCGGCCTGATGGCAGTCGCGCGCCGTGATCCGCTCCGCCGCCCTTCTGCTGATCCTCTCCGCCGCGCCGGTCGTGGCGCAGGGGGGATCGCCCTTCTTCGGCGAATGGTGTGGGGTCGAGACGCGGCTCTGGGTGGGGCAGGGCCATATTGGCTTCAACGAACACACGGTCTGCACCCCGCGCCGCGACCCGGCGAACGGCACCGCGCCCAGCTTCGCGACCCGGGTCGACTGCCAGAACCTCTACATTCAGGGCGAGGGCGAGGATGTGAGCCTCGTCGAAGTGCCCATCGACTACATGACCTCGATCAGTTTCACGCTGACCGACCCCGACACGCTATACATCGACCTCGACGACGGCACCGCGCCTGACCTCTTCGTGCGTTGCCCCTGAGACGCCCCGAATGGCCGCGAGAACAGGAGACCTGACCCATGGCTGACCTGACGACAGACTTCCTCGGCATCAAATCGCCCAACCCCTTCTGGCTCGCTTCTGCGCCGCCCACGGACAAGGAATACAACGTCGTCCGCGCCTTCAAGGCGGGCTGGGGCGGCGTCGTGTGGAAGACGCTGGGCGAGGAAGGCCCGCCCATCGTCAACGTCAACGGCCCGCGCTATGGCGCGATCTGGGGCGCCGACCGGCGGCTTCTGGGGCTCAACAATATCGAGCTGATCACCGACCGCCCGCTCGAGGTGAACCTGCGCGAGATCAAGCAGGTCAAGCGCGACTGGCCCGACCGGGCGATGATCGTGTCGATCATGGTGCCATGCGAGGAGGCGGCGTGGAAGGCGATCCTGCCGCTGGTGGAGGAGACCGGCGCGGACGGGATCGAGCTGAATTTCGGCTGCCCGCACGGAATGAGTGAGCGCGGCATGGGGTCGGCCGTGGGGCAGGTTCCCGAATATATCGAGATGGTCGCCCGCTGGTGCAAGCAGAACACCCGCATGCCGGTGATCGTGAAGCTGACGCCCAACATCACCGATGTCCGCTACCCCGCGCGGGCGGCCAAGAAGGGCGGCGCGGATGCGGTCAGCCTGATCAACACGATCTCGTCGATCACCAGCGTCGATCTCGACACGTTCAGCCCCGAGCCCTCGATCGACGGCAAGGGGTCGCATGGCGGATATTGCGGCCCGGCGGTCAAGCCCATCGCGCTCAACATGGTGGCCGAGATCGCGCGCGACCCGGAGACCTACGGATTGCCCATTTCGGGCATCGGCGGTGTCACCACGTGGCGCGACGCGGCGGAGTTCCTGGCGCTGGGCGCGGGCACGGTGCAGGTCTGCACCGCGGCCATGACCTACGGCTTCAAGATCGTGGAGGAGATGAAATCGGGCCTCAGCCAGTATCTCGACGAGCAGGGCATGGAGCTGTCGGACCTGATCGGCCGCGCGGTGCCCAACGTCACCGACTGGCAGTACCTGAACCTCAACTACGTGACCAAGGCGCGGATCGACCAGGACGCCTGTATTCAGTGCGGCCGCTGCTATGCCGCCTGCGAGGACACGTCGCACCAGGCGATCTCCATGTCCGAGGATCGCGTCTTCGAGGTGATCGACGAGGAATGCGTGGCCTGCAACCTTTGCGTCAACGTCTGCCCGGTGGAGGGCTGCATCACCATGGAGGAACTGGAGGCCGGCGTCGTGGATCTGCGCACCGGCAAGACCGTGTCGGACGATTACGCCAACTGGACGACGCATCCCAACAACCCGGCGACGCGCGAAGCGGCCGAGTGAGGTGCGGGCGAGGGGGCTGTCTGCCCCCTCGCGCTCCCCCGAGCGGTATTTTCGGAAAGATGAAGGGGCTACCAGCCCGCCTCGGTGACGATGTGCTCTTCCGGTACGCCGAGGTCATTGGCGGCTTGCCGCATGGCGTCGACGAAGCCCTGCGGCCCGCAGATATAGACCGGCCGGTCGATGGGCAGGCGCCCCTCGAGGAAATCCCTGTCTATCGGGCCGTCGGGCAGGGCGTCGCCGGTTTCGTCGGTGATGTAATGCGTCGTCAGGCCGTCGAGATCGTCCCAGTGATCGCGCAGGATGATGTCGCGCTTGGTCTTGTTGGCGAAGATCAGGGTCTCGCCCTTCAGCCCGCCATTCCGCGCGCGGGCGTCGAGAATGGCGATGAAGGGCGTGATGCCCGCCCCTGCGGCGAGAAAGGTGCCCGCGCCATGGTCGGTGATCGCGCCCTCCGCCTCCGTGGCGAAGACGCGGTCGCCGGGCTTGAGCGTGTCGAGCCGGCTGGTCACGCCGTCATGGTCGTCGTAGATCTTGATGACGAAGTCGAGATGCTCGCGTACCTCGGGTTGCGATACCATGGTGAAGGGCCGATCCTCGTCGCGCCAGCCCTCCCGGTCGATCGCCAGATGCGTGGCCTGTCCGGGTTCGAACCGGAAACCGTCGGGCCGGTCAAAGCGGAAGCGGCGCGTGTCATGGGTGACCGGCTCCACGGATTGCAGCGTCATCGTGTAGGGATAGTTCATCGGCATGCCTCCTGGTCCTTTCCCGGTCAACGGTGGGGCGGACAGGAGGTTCCCGTCACGGCCTGTGAGGGCCTTTGAGGGGGACAAGCAGGCGGCGGAACAGGCTGTCGAGAAAGACCTCGGCCTCGGCGAGCGGGTCGCGCTGCGGCCCGAGGACCGCGCGTACCTGCACGTCGAAATCGGCGTAGTGCTGGGTCAGCGCCCAGATCGAGAAGATCAGGTGGTGGGGGTCCACGTCGGCGATCCGGCCCGCCGCGCTCCAGCCTGCGATGACGCGGGCCTTGTCGTCCACCAGCGTCTTGAGGTCGGTCGAGAGGGAGGCGCCGATGCGCGGCGCGCCTTGCACGATCTCGTTGGCGAAGAGCCTCGATTCCCTTGGAAAAACGCGGCTCATCTCCAGCTTGCGGCGGGCGTAGGCGAGGACTTCCTCGACCGGGTCGCCGTCCGCGTCCAGAGCACGCAGCGGGTCGAGCCAGGTGTCCATGAGCTGGCTCAGGAGCGTGACGTGGATGTCTTCCTTGGTCGGGAAGTAGTAGAGCAGGTTGGGCTTCGACAGGCCGGCGGCGGCGGCGATCATGTCCACGGTGGCGCCGCGGTAGCCGTATTGCGAGAACACCTCGAGGGCCGCGTCGAGGATCGTCTCGCGGTTGCGGATCTGGATCCGCGTGCGCGGCTTGTCGGTCTGTGCGTCCATCGCCGTTTCCCTTCGGCCCGGTTTTCGGGCGCGCGCCGCATCCGGGCCCATCCACCGCCTGCCCATGCCTCGGGCAGTGGCGCCCTGCGCGGCATCATTAGGCTTGTCTTCGGGCTTGGGCTCAAGGACAATCCTTTTTGGCCCCGTTGACTGACACGGCGCCTCTGCTAGCGTGGTCTTGACCGTTTGGTCAAAAAGAAAATGGTGGTACCCGGCGGCGCAGGACCGGGGCCGATTTGGGGAGTGCCGATATGGCCCTTGACCGTATCAACCCGGTTCCGAACGACCTGTCCGCCTTCTGGATGCCATTCACGGCCAACCGGCAGTTCAAGAAGAACCCGCGCATGTTCGTCAGCGCGGACCGGATGCATTATCGCACGGCGGACGGGCGCGAGGTGCTGGATGGCACCGCGGGGCTGTGGTGCTGCAACGCGGGCCATAACCGCCCGAAGATCGTCGAGGCGATCCAGGCCCAGGCGGCCGAGCTGGACTACGCGCCCGCCTTCCAGATGGGTCATCCCAAGGCGTTCGAGCTTGCCAACCGGCTGCGCGACATGGCGCCCGAACCCTTCGAGCATGTGTTCTTCACCAATTCCGGCTCGGAAAGCGTGGAGACCGCTCTGAAGATCGCCATCGCCTATCAGCGCGTCATCGGGCAGGGGACGCGGACCCGGCTGATCGGACGTGAGCGCGGTTATCACGGGGTGAATTTCGGCGGCATCTCGGTTGGTGGTATCGTCAACAATCGTAAGTTTTTCGGCTCATTGTTGACGGGTGTCGATCACCTGCCGCACACCCATCTGCCCGACAAGAACGCCTTCACCCGCGGCCAGCCGGAGCATGGCGGCGATCTGGCCGATGAACTGGAGCGGATCGTGACGCTGCATGGCCCCGAGACGGTGGCTGCGGTGATCGTGGAGCCAATGGCGGGGTCCACCGGCGTGCTGATCCCGCCCAAGGGCTACCTGCAGCGGCTGCGCGACATCTGCACGAAACACGGTATCCTGCTGATCTTCGACGAGGTGATCACCGGTTTCGGGCGCCTCGGCTCGCCCTTCGCGGCGGATCATTTCGACGTGATGCCCGACCTCATCACCTGCGCCAAGGGGCTGACCAATGGCGTGATCCCGATGGGGGCCGTGCTGGCGACGAAGGAGATCCACGACGCCTTCATGCAGGGCCCCGAGCATTTGATCGAGCTTTTCCACGGCTACACCTATTCCGGAAACCCGATCGCCTCGGCCGCAGGGATCGCGACGCTCGAGACCTACAAGGAGGAGGGCCTGTTCGAACGCGCGGCCGACCTCGCCGGCTACTGGGAGGACGCGGTCCATTCTCTGACCGACTGCCCGCATGTGATCGACATCCGCAACATGGGGCTGATCGCGGGGATCGAGCTGGAGCCCATCGCGGGCGAACCCACCAAGCGGGCCTTCAGCGCGTTCCTCGATGCCTATGAGCATAATGTCCTGATCCGGACCACGGGCGACATCATCGCTCTGTCCCCGCCTCTGATCATCGAGAAGGGGCATATCGATACGCTGTTCGGGACGCTCAGGGACATTCTGAAACGGCTGCACTGAGCGGGGCAAACGCCCTGCAAGGCGCTTGAACGCCCTTTCAAGGGCGTTCCCCCGCCCGGGGGCAACCGGCAAGACGAAGACAAGGGAAGTATCATGGCCGCACCCGGCGAGAACCTGAAGATCAACGGCGAGCGGCTGTGGGACAGCCTCATGGAGATGGCCAGGATCGGCCCCGGCGTGGCGGGCGGCAACAACCGCCAGACGCTGACCGACGAGGATGCCGAGGGCCGCGCGCTGTTCCAACAGTGGTGCGAAGAGGCCGGCATGACCATGGGCGTGGACGAGATCGGCAACATGTTCGCCCGCCGCGAGGGCACGGACCCCGATGCGCTGCCGGTCTATGTGGGTTCTCACCTCGACACGCAGCCCACGGGCGGGAAATACGACGGGGTGCTGGGCGTGCTGGGTGGCCTGGAGATCATCCGCACGCTCAACGACCTCGGCATCAAGACGAAACACCCCATCGTGGTCACCAACTGGACCAACGAGGAGGGGACGCGCTACGCCCCCGCCATGCTCGCTTCGGGGGTTTTCGCGGGCAAGCATGATCTGGACTGGGCCTACGACCGGGTGGACGCGAAGGGCAAGCGCTTCGGCGACGAGTTGGAGCGCATCGGCTGGAAGGGCGAGGAGAAGGTCGGCGCGCGCGACATGCACGCCTTTTTCGAGCTGCATATCGAACAGGGTCCGATCCTGGAGGCCGAGGGCAAGGATATCGGCGTCGTCACCCATGGGCAGGGCCTGCGCTGGATCGAATGCACCGTGACAGGGAAGGAGAGCCATACCGGCTCCACGCCCATGCACATGCGCAAGAACGCTGGGAGGGGCCTCGCGCTGGTCACCGAGCTTGTCCACGAGATCGCGATGAAGAACCAGCCCAATGCCGTGGGCGCCATCGGGCATATCGACGTCTACCCGAACTCGCGCAACATCATCCCCGGCAAGGTCGTCTTCACGGTCGACATGCGAACCCATCTTCTCGAAAAGTTGAACGGGATGGTCGACGAGTTCATGGAGCGCGCGCCCAGGCTTTGCGAAGGGATCGGGGTGAGCTTCGAGGCCCAGATCGTGGGGCAGTTCGACCCGCCGGCCTTCGACGAGAACTGTGTGAACGCCATCCGCCAAGCCGCGGAAAGGCTTGGGTATTCCCATATGGATATCGTGTCCGGCGCGGGCCATGACGCCTGCTGGATCAACGACGTCGCGCCGACCGCGATGGTCATGTGTCCCTGCGTCGATGGGCTTTCGCACAACGAAGCCGAAGAAATATCGCCGGAGTGGGCGACAGCGGGGACCGATGTGCTATTCCACGCCGTGGTGGAAACAGCGGAGATCGTGGAATGATCCGAAACACATACCTGGCCGCGCCCATGGTGCTGGCCCTTGCGGCGTGCGGCGCGCCGCCGACGCCCGAGGGCGAAAGCGAGCCGCTGACCGAACAGCTCGCGGCCCTTGTCGCGCCCGGACAGGACATGTCGAATGTTCGCGTCGAAAGCGACGGCTGCTACTGGTACCGCTATGTCGGTCCGGTCGAGGTGACCTTTCTGCCGCTTCTGACGCGGGATGGACGGATGATCTGCACCCGGCCGCAGTGACGCCGGGACAACAACGGGGAGATTGCGCATGAGCACGGTGATCAAGGGCGGAACGGTGGTGACCGCGGACCTCAGCTACGAGGCGGATGTCCTCGTGGAAAACGGCATGATCACCGAGATAGGCAAGGACCTGAAGGGCGACGAGGTGCTCGACGCCACGGGCTGCTACGTCATGCCGGGCGGCATCGACCCGCACACCCATCTGGAAATGCCCTTCATGGGCACCTATTCGACCGACGACTTCGAAAGCGGGACGCGCGCGGCGCTGTCGGGCGGGACCACGATGGTGGTCGATTTCGCGTTGCCCAGCCCCGGGCAGGGCCTGTTCGACGCGCTGCAGATGTGGGACAACAAGTCGACGCGGGCCAATTGCGACTATTCGTTCCACATGGCGGTGACCTGGTGGGGCGAGCAGGTCTTCGACGAGATGGAAGGCGTCGTCCGCGACCGCGGCATCAACACATTCAAGCATTTCATGGCCTACAAGGGCGCGCTCATGGTCAATGACGATGAGCTCTTCGCATCGTTCAAGCGGCTGTCCGAGCTTGGCGCGATCGCCATGGTCCATGCCGAGAACGGCGATGTGGTGGCCGAGCTTCAGCAGAAGCTTCTGGCCGAGGGCAATACCGGGCCCGAGGGGCATGCCTATTCGCGGCCTTCCCAGGTCGAGGGCGAGGCCACGAACCGCGCGGTGATGATCGCCGACATGGCGGGCGTGCCGCTTTACGTCGTGCATGTCTCCTGCGAGGAGGCGCATGAGGCGATCCGGCGCGCCAAGCAGTTGGGCAAGCGCGTCTGGGGCGAGCCTCTGATCCAGCACCTGACGCTGGACGAAAGCGAGTATTTCCACCCCGACTGGGACCATGCCGCCCGCCGGGTCATGTCGCCGCCCTTCCGCAACAAGCAGCATCAGGACAGCCTCTGGGCCGGTCTCGCCTCGGGCTCCCTTTCCGTGGTGGCGACGGATCATTGCGCCTTCACCACCGAGCAGAA
>CAZOBK010000036.1:0-35298 GCA_964578115.1 uncultured Roseicyclus sp. | reverse complement strand
GCGCACCCTTGGTAAGGGTGAGGTCGGGAGTTCAATCCTCCCCTGCGGCACCATCGAAATCACGCCCCCGAAATTCCCGCTGCGTATCCGAACCCAAAGGATGGTTCGGGAGCTTCATACACCCGTTGTACTCCGTGTTTGAGCGGCTCGCAAAAGACCGGTCCGAGCACCGTCCGGCCCATGGCGTGAGTGCCATATTTTTATAATATCCAATGCCTTGCCAGGATTTCGGGAGCGAGCTCAAAACAGTCTTCCGACCGTCGCTTTGGCGACACGGTTTTCTCCAGTCTCTTCGCGAGGACGATCTTCCTGCGCGCCAGCGTGTCGATCCGCACCTCATGGGCGCTGACGACCGATGCGCTGTTCCCCTCCGCTTGCCGAAGGCCGAAGTCCAGCGCGCACGCGACGCTTCACGGGTCTTGAGATCACCGCGGCGAGGTCACATCGACGGCTTGGGGGCTGACGGACGGCTTGTCTTTTCAGGTGGTCGCGCCGGTGATGAGCCGGAATCCCACGTCCTGCACGCGGGAGACCGGCAGCCCCCGGACACGCGCCAGCAGGGCCCGGGCCGCGAGATCGCCGATCTCGACCCGGCGCGAGGCGATGGTGGTCAGCGGCAGCGGCAGGGCCTGGCCGATGGCCAGCCCGTTGAACCCGGCCAGCGCAAGATCGCCCGGCACGTCCAGCCCGGCGGACATGGCGTGAAACATGCCGCCGACCGCCATGTCGTCATTGGAGAAACATACGGCGAGCGGACCGGCCGCACCACCCGCCGGACAGTCCCGCAGCAGCCGGGCCACCCCGTCGCGGCCCAGCGGCACGGAGGACGGGCCGGGCAGCATGACCGAGGCGACGAGGGTCACATCGGCATCGGCCAGACCCTCCCGGAGCCCCTGCAACCGCGACAGCGCGCGCGGGTCGGTCGAGATGTCATGGCCGACATAGGCGAGGCGGCGATAGCCGCGCCCCAACAGGTAATGCGCCATCGCCCGCCCCGTGGCGCGTTGCGACAGGCCCACGACGACGTCGATCGGATCGGGGTCCGCGTCCATGATCTCCACCACCGGCACGCCCGAGGCGGCCAGCAAACGCCGGGTTTCCGCCGTGCTGACGGCCGGCGCCAGCACGAGGCCCGCCGGTCGCCACGACAGCAGATCGGCGACAAGCCGTTCCTCCAGTGCGGGGTCATAGTTCGACACGCCGAGGATCGGATGATGGCCCGCCTGCTCCAGCCGGGTCTCGAGCCCGTTCAGCACATCGGAAAACACGCTGTTGGACAGTGACGGAAGGACCACTGCCACCTGCCGCGATTGTCCTCCCGCGAGTGTTCCGGCCAGCCGGTTGGGCATGTAGTTGAGTGTGCGCGCGGCCGCCTGCACGCGCTCCAGCGTGGCGCGCGCGACATGGGTTCCGCCGCGCAGGGCCCGGCTGGCGGTGATTTCGCTCACCCCGGCAACCCGGGCGACCTCGGCGAGGGTCGGCCTGTGTTCGTCGGTTTGATCCGGGTCCGTCTTCATGTTGCGGCCGCCTGAATGACAGGGCTGTCATGCTGAGTGTCACAGTAATTCCCTGATTAAGGTAAAAAATCAAACATAATTGACAGCGCTGTCATCATTTGCGAGCCTCCCATCAAGGGGAGGAAATCGGCATGCGAATCGTCGTGACCGGCGCGGCCGGCTTCATCGGCCAGATGGTCGTGCGGGCGCTCGACGCTGCCGAAACCGTCATTCTGGACGGCACGGAGCGCCGCGTCTCCGCCATTCTCGCCCTCGACATCGCCGCCGAACCGCTGGACGCGCTGGCCGCCGACTGCCGTCGGGTGCACCCGCTGCATGGCGGGCTTGGCGATGCCGCGATCCTGACGCGCATCGCCTCGGACGCGCCCGATCTCGTCATTCATCTCGCCGCCGTGGTGTCCGGACAGGCGGAAGCCGACTGGGATCTGGGCATGGCGGTCAACCTGCAGGGCACCCTGGCCCTGATGGAGGCCTGCCGCCGCATGGCGCGCCCGCCGGTCTTCATCTTCTCGTCCTCGGTCGCGGTGTTTTCCTGCGCCGACAATGACACCATCACCGAGGATACCCTCCCCGCCCCGCGCTCGTCCTACGGGACGCAGAAGCTCATGGGCGAGTTGCTGGTGCGGGATGCGACGCGGCGCGGCATTATCCGCGGGCGCAGCCTGCGGTTTCCCACCATCTCGATCCGTCCCGGTGCGCCCAACCGCGCGGCGTCGAGCTTCGCCAGCGGCATCCTGCGCGAACCCCTTGCCGGCCAGCCCGCCCAGCTGCCCGTCGGGCGCGATCTGAGGCTGCATCTCGCCTCGCCGGAAAAGGCGCTCGAATACACCCTGCGCGCCTGTGCGCTCGAGCAGTCGGACCTTGGCGACACGACGACGCTGACGCTTCCCGGCATCACCGTCACGGTGGGCGAGATGATCGACACCCTTGCACGGGTCGCAGGCGAGCATGTCGCGGCGCGGATCATGCCCGAACCCGATCCAACCATTCAGGCGATCGTGGCCTCCTGGCCGGGAGAGATCCTGTGCCCGCGCGCACGCGCGCTGGGCTTTTTGCCCAACACCGGAATTGCGGCGCTGATCGAGGAGCATCGCCGCCGCATGGAGACCGCGGCCTGAGGAGGCCGCGACAGAAACCAGACAGGGAAAGACAGAAGATGAAACACTACATTCTCGGCGCCTTTTCGGCGGTCGCACTTGCGGGCGCGGCACAGGCGCAGGAAAACCTCGTGATCGGGCATTCGCTTTCGCCCAGCTCGCACTACGGCGTTGGCGCACAGGCCTTCCTCGACACCCTGGCCGAGCTGTCGGGCGGCACCTTCACCGGCGAGCAGGCACCCGCCGGCCAGCTGGGCGGCGAGCGCGACATGATCGAGGGCCTGCAGATCGGATCGCTCGATCTGGTGATCACCTCGACCGGCCCGCTGGGCAATTTCGTCCCCGAGGTCCTCGCCATCGACCTGCCGTTCCTGTTCCGCGACTACGACCATGCCCGCCGCGTTCTGGACGGAGAGATCGGCCAGGAGCTGCTGGACGCCATCGGTGCGAACGACCTTGTCGGCCTGGCCTGGACCGAGAACGGCTTTCGCCATGTGACCAACTCGCAGCGCCCGGTGACGACGCCGGCGGATCTGGGTGGGCTGAAGCTGCGGACGATGGAGAACGCCGTGCACATGGCCGCCTTCGAGGGTATGGGTGCAGCACCCACGCCGATGGCCTTCCCCGAGGTGTTCGGCGCGCTGCAGCAAGGCGTCGTGGACGGGCAGGAAAACCCGATCACGGTGATCACCGCCTCGCGGTTCTGGGAAGTGCAGGGCTATGTCACGCTGACCGGCCATGTCTATTCGCCCGCCATCGTGCTGGCCTCCCCGATCCTGTTCGACGGACTGACCGAAGAGCAGCAGGGCTGGTTCCACGAGGCAGCACGCGCATCCGCCGCGGCGACCCGCGCCGAGGTGGATCGTCTCGAGGCCGAGGGCGTGGCGCTGATGCGCGAGAACGGGATGGAGGTCATCACCGAGATCGACCGCGCGCCCTTCCAGGCGCTGGCCGCCGAGGCCGCATGGCCGGTCTATACCGACCAGTTCGGCAGCGCGCTGATCGAGCGCATCGTCGCCTTCGAATGAAGCCCCGGGCCTGAGCGCCCAACCCCTGCGGGCCGGTCGGCAGACATGCCGGCCGGCCCCTTTTCACCGGGTTTTCACCGGGTCGTGTCGAGAAAGCTGTACCATGAAACGGGCCACATCGCTGTTTCTGAGGATCGAAACGATCACCACGCGGATCGCGCTCTGGGCGGCGATCGCCTTTCTGGTGATCGCGGCGGCGCTCGCCATGTACCAGGTGACGACGCGCTTCGCCTTCGGACAGCCGTCGACATGGTCCGAGGTCATCACCCGCTCGGCGATGATATGGTCGGTGTTCCTTGGCGTCGCACCGGCCTTTCGCGAAGGGACGATGATCGCGCTGGAATTCATTCAGACCGCGCTGCCGCGAAAACTCGGTCTCGCACTCTATCAGCTCTCCATGGTCCTGACCCTGATCTTTTTCGCCATCCTGTTCTGGCAGGGCTGGGCCATGACCGAGCGCGTGACCGGGCAGACGCTGGCCGCGCTTCAGATCTCCATCGCTTGGGTCTACGCGGCGCTGCCTATCGGATCGGTCTTCATCGCGCTTGCCGTGATGGGCTGCATGATCCGGGCAGCGCGCGGTGACTGGCCCAGACCGGACGGGGATGAGCCGGCCCCGGCGGAGGCCCAGCCATGAACACCGCGCTGGCCCTGTCGCTGGGCATCTTCTTCCTGCTGGGCGTTCCCATCGCGGTGGCCATCGGTCTGGCCTCGGTCATCGGGATCGAGGCGCATGGCCGTCTGCCGCTGCTGCTGGTCGCGCAGCGCATGTTCACCGGGCTCGACAGCTTCCCGCTCATGGCGATCCCGCTGTTCATTCTCGCGGGCAACCTGATGTCGGTGGGCGGCATCTCGCAGCGGCTGGTGGACCTCGCCAAGGCCATCGTCGGCGGCGTGCAGGGCGGGCTGGCCGCGACTTGCGTGCTGACCTGCATGATGTTCGCCTCCGTCTCGGGCTCGTCCGTGGCCACGACCTTCGCGATCGGCGCGATCCTGATCCCGGCGATGGTCAAGCATGGCTACCCCAAGCCGATGGCGGCCTCGGTGCAGGCCTCCTCGGCGGAACTGGGCGTTCTGATCCCGCCGTCGATCCCGTTGATCCTCTATGGCGTCTCGACCGACACCTCCATCGGCCAGCTCTTTCTGGCCGGGCTTGGCCCCGGACTGTTGGTCGCGGGCGCTCTGATGGCGCTGGTGCTGATCCTGTGCCGGGTGCGCGGCATCGGCGCGAAGGACGGGGACGAGCGCCCGCGGCTGGGGCCGGCTGCCCTTGCGGCGCTGCCCGCGATGCTGGTGCCGGTGGCAATCCTCGGTGGCATCTACACCGGCGTTTTCACCCCGACCGAGGCCAGTGCCGCCGCCGTCGCCGTGGCCCTGGTGGTCGGGATGCTGTTCTACCGCGAGCTCAAGTTCCGCGATCTGCCCGACGTTCTGACAAAGACGGTTCTGGCGACCTCGGCCATCATGCTGATCATTTCGGCGGCGGCGCTGTTCTCGTTCCTCGTGACGCGCTCGGGCCTGCCCAACGACATCGCGGCCCTGATCCGCGCAGTGATCGAGACGCGCTTCGTGTTCCTTCTGGCGGTCAATATCCTGCTGCTGGTCGTCGGCATGTTCATCGAAACCTCCGCCGCGATCCTCGTTCTGGCGCCGATCCTCGCCCCGATTGCCATCGCCTATGGGGTCGATCCGGTGCATTTCGGACTGATCATGGTGCTGAACCTCGCCTTGGGCATGATCACGCCGCCTCTGGGGGTGAACCTCTTTGCCGCCTGTTCGGTCGCGAATATCCCGGTCGAGCGCATCATTCCACAGCTGCTGTGGTTTGTCATAACCGTCTTCGCCGCGCTCATGATCGTCACCTATGTGCCGGCGGTCTCGCTCTGGCCAATGCAAACCATCATGGGGCTATAAAGATGATCCTTCACTTCGCCGGGCTCGGCTCCATGGGTCTTGGGATGGCCACGTCGTGCCTGCGGGCCGGCCTCGAGGTCCATGGCACCGACACGAACCCCGACCGGGTGGCCGCGCTGGTGGCGGGCGGGGGGATGGCGCTGGACGCCGACAGCCCGCAGGCCGATATCCTCGTCTCGGTGGTCCTGAACGCCGACCAGACCCGCAACGCGCTTTTCGGCGAGGGCGGGCTGGCGGCGCGTCTTGCGCCGGACGGCGTCATCATCAGTTGCGCGACCGTCGCGCCAGCCTTCGCCCGCGAGATGGAAGCCATGGCAGACGTGCGCGGGCTTCGCTATCTCGACGCGCCGATTTCGGGCGGATCGCGCAAGGCCGCCACGGGCCAGCTTTCCATCATGGCCGCCGGTACGCCCGAGGCTTTCGCCGCCGCGCGCCCGGGCCTCGACGCCATGGCCGAAACCGTGTTCGAACTCGGCGATAGCGCGGGTCCGGGGTCGGCGATGAAGGCGGTCAACCAGATGCTCGCCGGCGTCCACATCGCCGCCATGGCCGAGGCGATGACCTTCGGCATGACGCAAGACATCGCGCCCGAGACATTCCTCGAGGTGATCCGTCAATGCGCCGGCACCAGCTGGATGCTGGAAAACCGCGCACCACACGTGGTGAACGGAGATTACACCCCGCACAGCCAGGTCAATATCTGGCCCAAGGATCTTGGCATCGTTCTGGACATCGCGCGCGACGCGCGTTTCGGAGCACCCATCACCGCTGCCGCGCTTCAGCAATACCTCGCCGCCGCCGGGATGGGTCTCGGCCCCGAGGATGACGCGGCGGTGGCCAAGGTCTATGCTCGCAACGCCGGGCTCACCCTGCCCGGAGAGGCCTGATGCGCCTGGGCTGCATCGGCGACGATTTCACCGGCTCCGGCGATCTGGCCAACACGCTGGCCAAGGGCGGCATGCGGGTGGTGCAATATACCGGCATCCCCGACGCCCCCGCCGCGCCGGAAGTCGAGGCCGGTGTCGTGGCGCTCAAGACCCGCTCGATCGCCCCAGCCGAGGCGGTCCGGAAATCGCTCGCCGCGCTCGACTGGCTGCGGGCGCAGGGCTGCGAACAAATCTTCTACAAGTATTGTTCGACCTTCGATTCCACGCCCCAGGGCAATATCGGCCCCGTCGCCGATGCGCTGGCCGAGGCGCTGGAGGCGCAGAAGGTTATCGTCTGCCCGGCCTTTCCCGGCACGGGGCGCTCGGTCTATCAGGGGCATCTCTTCGTGGGGGACAGGCTCCTGAACGAATCCGGCATGGAACACCACCCGCTGACGCCGATGACCGATGCCGATATCCGCCGCTGGCTGGCCCCGCAGACACGGTATCCGGTCGGCCATGTTCCGGCAGAAGACGTCTTTGCCGGACCTGCACGGATCGCCGCGTCGCTCGACGCGCAGCACGCGGCGGGCCGTCGCCACATCGTCGTAGATGCGATCCGCGATGCCGACCTGATGGCCATCGGCAAGGCCGCCCACGGCCTGCCGCTGATCACCGGCGGCTCTGGCGTCGCGTTGGGCCTCCCGGCCAATTTTGGCTGTGTTCCCGCGCCGGTGCCATGGCAAGGGCAGCCCGGCAAGGGCGTCGTGCTGTCCGGGTCGTGCTCCAACGCGACGCGTGCTCAGGTGGCCCGCCATGCCGCGCGCCACCCCGCCCGCGAGATCGTCGCGGCCGACGTGATCGAGGGCCGTATGACCGCCACCGAAATCGCCGCGTGGCTGCTGGAAGCCGATGGTCTGCCGCTTGCCTACAGCTCTGCGGACCCCGCCGAGGTCGCGCGCGTGCAAGAGCGCTTCGGCCGCGAGACATCGGCCAGCGTGCTGGAGGGGTTCTTCGCCGAGGTGGCGCGCCTTGTCGTTGCCGGCGGCGCCACCCGCGTCATCACGGCGGGTGGCGAAACCTCGGGCGCGGTGGTCGAGGGCCTGCATCTGTCGACGCTGGAAATCGGGCCCGAGATCGATCCCGGCGTGCCGGCGCTTCGCGCGCGCCCCGATCTGGTCGTGGCGCTGAAGTCGGGCAATTTCGGCGCGGAGGATTTCTTCGAAAAGGCCGATCGCATGCTGGAGGGCCCGCCATGACCGACACCGCCCTGCGCGAACAGATCTGCGACCTCGCGAAGTCTCTGTTCGACCGCGGTCTGACCCATGGCAGCACCGGCAACATTTCGGCCCGGACCGAGGATGGCGGGCTGCTTGTCTCGCCCACGGGCACCAGTTTCGGACGGCTCGACCCCGCGCGGCTCAGTTGCTTCGATGCCTCCGGGCGGCTGGTCGGGGGCGATCCGCCGACCAAGGAAATGCCGCTGCACAGCGCCTTCTACGACACGCGCAGCACGGCGGGCGCGGTGGTGCATCTGCACGCCACCCATTCCGTCGCGCTGTCGATGCTGCCCGAGACCGATCCCGACAATGTCCTGCCGCCGCTGACGCCCTACGCCATCATGCAGCTGGGCAAGGTCCGGCTCCTGCCGTTCTTCGTCCCGGGCGATCCGGCGATGGGCGAGGCCGTGCGCGGTCTGGCGGGCAAGCGCAGCGCTGTGCTTCTGGCCAATCACGGACCCGTCGTGGCGGGCCGCGATGTGGCGGCCGCCTGTGCGGCAATGGAGGAACTGGAGGCGACGGCGCGTCTGGCGCTGTTGTTGCGCGGCGCCTCGCCCCGGATGCTGACCGGCGACCAGATGCGCGCAGTGATCACCCGTTTCGACGTGGAGTGGGACACGTGACCCGCTTTTCCGCCAATCTGGGCTTTCTGTGGACCGACCGCAGCCTGCCCGACGCGATCCGCGCGGCAGCGGCCGCAGGGTTCGACGCCGTGGAATGCCACTGGCCCTACGACACGCCCGCGGCAGAGGTTCGGGCGGCGCTGGAGGAGACGGGCCTGCCGATGTTGGGTCTGAACACCCGCCGCGGCGATGTCGCGGGAGGCGAGAACGGGCTGGCCGCCCTGCCCGGCCGCGAGGCCGAGGCCCGCGCCGCCATCGACGACGCGCTGGAGTATGCGGAAGCCATTGGCGCACTCTGCGTGCACGTCATGGCCGGGGTGGCCGAAGGGGCGGACGCTGGGCGCGCCTTCGTCGCCAACCTGCGCTACGCCTGCGACCGGGCTGCGGCAGCTGGCCGGACCATCCTGATCGAGCCGCTCAACCGTTTCGACGCGCCGGGCTATTTCCTCGACACCACCGAGCAGGCGGCCGACCTGATCGGCACGGTCGGCGCGCCCAACCTGCGGCTGATGTTCGACTGCTACCATGTCGGACGAACGGAGGGCGATGTCATCGGTCGGCTGCGCGCGCTGCGCCCGCTGATCGGTCACATCCAGTTCGCCGCCGTCCCCGACCGTGGTCCCCCTGACCATGGCGAGGTGGATTACGCGACCGTCTTCGCCGAGATCGCGGCGCTGGACTGGGACATGCCGCTGGGGGCCGAGTACAAGCCCGACGGCCCGACCGATGCGACGCTCGGCTGGATGACCACGCTGCGCTGAGCCACGACGCCTGCTGGTCTTGTCCGACAATGCGAGTTCCGGGAGGCGTGCCGAAGTGTCACGCGCATCCATGGCGTGGTGATCGCGCCGCCCACCGGTCGCACCCGGTCCCCATTGTCCCCTCGGGCAGGATCAGTCGAATTTCGCGCCGGTGGTAAGCCCTTGCACGGAGGCCACCAGCGCATCGCGATCGATCCCGAAATGCCGGTAGAGATCGCCGATCGTCCCGGTCTGGCCGAAATGTTCGACGCCGTGGGCAATGACGCGATGGCCGGCGACCGAGCCGAGCCAGCTCAGCGTGGCGGGGTGGCCGTCCAGGACGGTGACGAGGCTGCAATGCGAAGGAAGGGCGCTCAGCATCCGTTCGGCATGGCTCACGGCCGCCGGATTGCCCCGCGCGCGTTCGCGCTGCGCCGCGGTCCAGCCCGCGTTCAGCCGGTCGGCCGAGGTCACCGCCAGAACGCCCACATCGCGACGCGCACCGCCGATCCGGCCAGCGGCGGCGATGGCCTCGTTCGCGACGGCGCCCTGATAGGCGATCACCACCTCGCAATTGGGGCCCGGCGGACGCAGCCAGTAGGCGCCGTCGATGGCGCCCTGCCGGAAGGCGTCGTCGTGGCGCTTGCCGGGCTGTTCCAGCGGTTTCGTGGTCAGCCGCAGGTAGACCGAGCCGCCGGTCTCGTCGCGCAGCCAAGTGCGCTCGTCCGGGTCGCCCTCGCCGTCACGCTGGAGATAGTCGAAGGCCCATTCCATGATGACGGCGAGTTCGTCCGCGAAGGCGGGCTCGAAACTCGCCAGCCCGTCCTGCGCCATACCGGTCAGCGGCGTGCCGATCGACTGATGCGCGCCGCCCTCGGGCGCGAGGGTCACGCCGGACGGCGTGCCCACGATGATGAACCTCGCATCCTGGTAGCAGGCATAGTTCAGCGCATCGAGGCCGCGGTGCACGAAGGGGTCGTAGACCGTGCCCACGGGGATCAGGCGCTTGCCCCAGAGGCTGTGGGCAAGCCCCGCGGCGCCGAGCAGCAGGAAGAGGTTCATCTCCGCGATGCCCAGCTCCACGTGCTGACCGGCCGGGTCGAAGTTCCACTTCGCGGTCGACGGGATCCGGTGCTCGATGAAGGCGTCGGGCAGCGCGTCGCGCGCGAAGAGCTTGCGGCGGTTGACCCAGGGGCCCAGCGAGGTGGTGCCTGTCACATCCGGGGACGTGGTCAGGATGCGCGCCGCGAGGGCGCTGTCGCCGCGGGCGAGTTCGTCCAGGATCTTGCCGAACGCGGCCTGGGTCGAGATCTCCCGGTCCTTCGGCGGCGCGATCGCGGGCACCGGGAGGCGCGTGTCGGCGAAGCGCCGGATACCCTTCTCGAAGAACGGCACCCCGGCCAGGAAGGCGCGGAGGGCTTCTGTGTCGTCAACGCCCGCGAAGGGCTCCCATTCCTGCCCCTGCGGCACGCCCATGTGGCGCTGCCATTCGGCCATCTGGGCCCTTGTCATCAGGCCGCCATGGTTGTCCTTGTGCCCGGCGATGGGCGTGCCCCAGCCCTTGATCGTGTAGGCGAGAAAACAGATCGGGCGGTCGTGGTCGATCGTCGCGAAGGTCTCGGCCATCGTCTCCACGCAGTTGCCGCCGAGGTTCTCCATCAAGGCGGCAAGCTCCGCGTCCGAACGCCGCTCCAGCAGCGCCGTCACGTCGCCCTGATCGCCCAGATCATCCATCAGGCGTTTGCGCCAGACAGCGCCGCCCATGTAGGTCAGCGCCGAGTATTCCGCGTTGGGACAGGCATCGATCCAGTCCCGCAGCCGCGCGCCGCCCGGCTCCTCGAAGGCCGCCCGCTGGAGCGCGCCATGCTTGATCCTGATGACGTCCCAGCCGAAGGCCTCGAAGATCTTCTCGATCCGTTCGAAAAGCCCCTCGCGCACGATCCCGTCCAGCGACTGGCGGTTGTAGTCGATGATCCACCACGTGTTGCGCAGACCGTTCTTCCAGCCCTCCTGCAGCACCTCGTAGACATTGCCCTCGTCCATCTCGGCATCGCCCACCAGCGCCACCATCCGGCCCTGCGGGATCTCGCCGCCCCAGTCCTTGGCGGCGATGAAATCCTGAACGATCGAAGCAAGCGCCGTGATCCCGACACCCAGCCCCACGGAGCCGGTGGAGAAATCCACGTCGTCGCTGTCCTTGGTCCGCGATGGATAGCTCTGCGCCCCGCCGAGGCCGCGAAACGCCTCGAGCTTGTCGCGCGGCTGGTTGCCCATGAGGTACTGCATGGCGTGGAAGACGGGCGAGGCGTGCGGCTTGACGGCCACCCGGTCCTCGGGCCTGAGCGCCGAAAAATAGAGCGCGGTCATGATCGACACCATCGAGGCCGAAGACGCCTGGTGCCCGCCCACCTTGATGCCGTCCACGTTCTCCCTCAGGTGGTTGGCGTTATGGATCATCCAGTGCGACAGCCACAAAAGGCGCTGCTCGACCGTCTTCAACAGTGCTGACGTCATGAAACCCGTCTTTCCTTCAACCCACGGCTTGCCACGCATCGCGCCGGATCCCGAAGCTTGGCTATCCTCTCCGGACCATATCCGTGGATCTCCCGCAAGATACCGTCCATGCTTGCCTTTCGTCGCTCCGAACCACCTGACGCGGCCCGGCGTCCATTCGTCCGTGCAGCGCGCTCCAAATCGTGACACCGCGTGAATTGCCGTCCCGCCCAAGAATGCCCAGTCTTGCAGGTGTCGGTCGCCGCCTGAACGGCACGGAGTCGGGGCCTTGAAACTCCGCGGCGACCGACACGATCCCGCGATGCGCCTCAGCGCCCCCCGACGCGCGCCCCGACCCGCGCCCCGACGCGCTCCGCGATGGCAAGGCCCGCCGCGACGCCGGAGGCCCAGGCCCACTGGAAGTTGTAGCCACCAAGCCAGCCGGTCACGTCGACGGCCTCCCCAATGGCGTAAAGCCCGGGGACGTCGCGCGCCTCCATCGTCTTGGAGGACAGCGCGGCGGTCGCGATGCCGCCCGCCGTCACCTCGGCCTTGGCGTAGCCTTCGGTGCCCGTTGGCCGGAACGTGAGCGCCGTCAGCACCTCGGCCGCCGTCCGAAGCTCGGCATCCGAACAATTGCCAAGCTCCCGCTGCAGCCCGATGCGCACCGCAAGCGCGTCGGCAAGACGGGACGGCAGGTGACGGGACAGCGCGGACTTCAGGTGCGTCCGGGGCGTCTCCTGCCGCGCGGCGCGCAGAACCTTGCCCGCGTCGGGCAGGACGCAGAGCGACACGGTATCGCCGGGCGCCCAGTAGGAGGAGACCTGCAGGATCGCCGGCCCCGACAGGCCCTTGTGCGTGAAAAGCGCGGCCTCCTCGAAGGCGATGTCGCGCACTCGGGCGGTTGCGGGAAAGGCCACGCCCGGGATGGCCTTGAAAAGCGCGTCCTCCTCTCCGAGCGTGAAGGGCACCAGCGCCGGGCGCGGCGTCACCACCTCGAGGCCGAAGCGCCGCGCGATGTCGTAGGCCACGCCCGTTGCCCCCATCTTGGGGATCGATGGCCCGCCCGTCGCGATCACCAACTGGCGTGCCGACGCGCCCGCAACGCGGAACCGCCCGTCGGCATGGGCGATCTCGCCGATGGGGGTGGACAGCCGCACCTCGACGCCGCCCTTGCGGCATTCCTCCAGCAGCATGGCGACGATCTGCCGGGCGGAGCCGTCGCAGAAAAGCTGCCCGAGCGTCTTTTCGTGCCACGCGATACCATGGCGTTCGACCAAAGCGAGGAAGTCCCACTGGGTGTAGCGGCTGAGCGCCGATTTGGCGAAATGCGGGTTGTCGGACAGGAAGTTCTCCGGCTCCGTTCCCGTATTGGTGAAGTTGCACCGCCCACCGCCGGAGATGAGGATCTTCTTGCCGGGCTTTTCGGCGTGGTCGATCAGCAGGACACGCGCGCCGGCCTGCCCGGCAGTGGCCGCCGCCATCAGGCCCGCGCCCCCTGCCCCAAGGACGATCGCGTCGTAATCCGGTTCCGCCATCTGCTCTCGCTGCCCTCTCCGCACCGCATATGGCGGCGCGCCGGTCCAGCCGCGCCGCTGTTGCCTGTTCAATCAGCACAGTTGCCGCCCGAGGACCATGGCCGACAGTCGCAAGCAGGGCATCCCTTGCGCCGGGCCGGTCAGATGCGATCCAGAACAGCACCAGCCACGCGGGCGGTATCGGCCCAGCCCGGCAGACCCCGCCCGGCTGCCAGTGCGGCATCCGCACGGGCGTCGTAGCCTGCCCCGTCGCTCAAGAGGTCGGCCAGCGCGTCTGCCAAGGCCCCGGCATCATCCGGCGCGACGAGATGGCCGGCGGCCTCCGGCACCGTGTCGGGCACCGCGCCGGTGCGGCAACTGACGATGGGCAGGCCGTGCGCCAGCGCCTCATCGAACACAAGGCCATAGCCCTCGTAACGCGTGGCCAGCGCGAAGATGGACGCCGCCGCGTAAAGCTCCGCCAGGTCGGCATCGGGCACGTAGCCCGCCAGTTTCACCCGCGCGCCGAGGCCGAGGTCGGCGTGCAGGCGCGCAAGATCCGCGGCATGCTCGGCGTCATAGACCTTGCCGGCGATCACCGCCGTCCAGTCCAGATCGGTGATGCGCGCCAGCGCCTCGAGCAGGATGTCATGCCCCTTGCGCGGATGCTGTATGCCCACCGAAAGGATCAGCGGGGGGGTGGTCGGCGCGCGCGGACGCTCGGGGCGGACCGTCCCGGGCCGGGCGATGGTGATGCGCCTGGCCGCGACTCCGTAGGATCCGGTCAGCATCGCCGCCGTGGCCGGGCTCGGCACCAGCACATGATCGACATGGGCCAGATTGGCACGCTCGATCCGGAAAAGATGGTCGCGGCGCTCCGGCTCCAGCCCGGTTTCAAGCGCGAGCGGGTGGTGAACCATCGCCACGCTCGGCACATGCAGCGCGGCCAGCGCATCCGTGTCCAGCGTGGCCGAGATGAACCCGTCGAGGATCACCGCGCGGTCGGGCTCGAGGCCGTTGAGCTGCGCGATGGCGTCGGTCATGTCCTCTGCCGTCGGGTCGGGAAAAGACGTGCCAAGCTTCAGGTGGCGCACGTCCCTTCCCTGCGCGCGCAACCCCTCCAGCAGGCGGCGTTCGTAGATGTAGCCGCCCGTGGGCGTGGTGATATCGCCCGGGATCGCGAAGGCCGCGCGGCGCAGCGTCATGCCAGCTGCTCCGGCGCGTAGATGGCCAGCACCCGCCGCTCGACCGCGCCCACCAGCACGTAGCCCAGCGCCGAGAGTGCCGAGACCAGCACGACCGATGACCACAGCATGTCGTAATCCGACAGCGAGGCCGACAGCGCCATGAGACTGCCGATCCCCGACCCGGTGGCCAGCCACTCGGCGACGGTGAGTGCCAGAACCGAGGCCGGGACCGCCATGCGCGCGGCGGCGAAGAAGGCCGGCAGCATCGCCGGGATGCGGACGCGCACGAGCCGCGTGAAGGGCCCCGCCGCGTAGCTGTCGAACACCGCCATCACCTGGCCCGGCGCCTGCCGCAGGCCCTGCAGGCAGGCGACGAAGCTGGGGAAAAACACCATCACCGCCACGAGGAAGATGGTCCCCACGGCCCCGCGTCCGAGCAGCAGGACGATCAACGGCGCCGTCGTCACGATGGGCACGGACCGCAGGGCGATGGCCAGCGGCATGGCCGTGCTGGCGACGGCCGGCACGAGTATGAGCAGGATCGCGAGCGCCGCCCCCGCCAGGAGCCCGGCGATATAGCCGGGGATCAGGTAGACCGCGCTTTCGGTCAGCGCCGCGCCGATGGTGGCGCGGGTGGCCGCCGCATCGGGCGCGACCACAAGTGCGTCGAAGACATCGCCCGGCCCCTTGGCGAAGAACGGGTTCAGCCCGAATGCCCATATCGCGCCGGCCCATCCGCCGAGCGCCAGAAGGATCACGAGGCCCGTGTCGATCCACCCGCCCAGACGCCTGCCCGTCGCCACGGCCGGTGCGGCGAGGATCACCGGCGGCGCCTCGAGCAGCACGCGGCGGGCCAGCGCGCCGATGCCGACATAGGCGAGGATCGCCACCGCCGTCGCGACGGTGGCAAGGCCCCATGTCATCTCGACGTCGAGCGCGCGGATCGCCCGGACCGTGAGCACGCCCATGCCGCGCTCGGCGCCGGTGAATTCGCCCACCATGGCGCCCAGAAACGCCGCCGGCGCCGCGATCTGGAGCCCGGTGAAGAGGTAGGGCAGCGCCGCCATCGCCCGCACATGAACCAGCGCGGACACTGGGCCACGCCCGTAGCTGCGCACCAGGTCGAACCAGCTGTCGGGCGCCGCGCGCAGGCCCACGAGCAGCGGGATCAGCGTGGTGTAATAGACGGCAAGCGCGGCCAGCGCGATCTGCGGGCCCGGGCCGGGGCCGAAGAAGACGCGCAGGATCGGCCCGGTCGCCACCAGCGGCAGGCAGAAGACCAGAAGCGCAAGCCCGGTGATCACCCGCTCGCTGCGCGGCCAGAGGAGCGCGATCCCGGCCAGCGCCACGGCGGCGACGTTGCCGATGACGAACCCCGTCGCTGCATTGCCCAGCGTCACCCCGAGCGCACGCAGCATCAATTGCCAGTCGCGCACGAGGTAAAGCGCGACCTCGCTCGGCGCGGCCAGCACGAAGGCCTCGGTCAGAAGCCGTCCCGCAAGCTCCCATCCCGCCAGCAGGAACAGCACACCCAGCACCGGGCCGGAGCCGCCTGCCCCGCGCCGTGCGGCCGCGATGGGCAGTCCCGTCCCGGTCGTCGCATCCGTCATTGCGCGGCGAGCGGCGGGTTGCTGGCCGCCATGCCCTTCGAAAGCTCCGCGAATACGCGGTCGATCAGCGCGCTGGCCGCTTCGGTCCGGGCGGCGTCCTCGGGGCGCGGGCGCGGCAGGTCCACGGCGATATCGGCGACGAGCTCGGCCGGGCGCGGCGAAAGCACGATGACACGGTCAGCCAGCAACACCGCCTCGCTGACGGAATGGGTGACGAGGATCGTCGTGGTACCCCGCGCCTCCCAGATGCGCGGCAGATCCTGCGCAAGCTGGCGGCGTGTCAGCTCGTCCACTGCCCCGAAAGGCTCGTCGAGCAGCAGGAGCCCCGGCCTTGTGGCGAGCGCGCGGGCGATGGCGGCGCGCTGCCGCATGCCGCCGGACAACTCCGCCGGACGGGTCTCGGCGAACCCGTCGAGGCCCACGAGGTCGATCAGCTGGTCGATCTCCGAAGGGCCGGCCCGCCGCCGCGCAAGTTTCAGCGCAAGCTCGATATTGCCCCTCACACTCCGCCACGGCAGGAGCGACGGATCCTGAAACGCCACCGAAAGCCCGGCGCGCCGGAGCGTGGCCCGAGGCGGCGCGCCGCCAATCTCGATCCGCCCGGCGCTGGGCGCCTCGAGCCCCGCCACCATCCGCAGGAGCGTCGATTTTCCGCACCCCGACGGACCCACCAGCGCCGTCGTCTGACCTGCCGCGAAGGTCAGGTCGATCGGCCGGACCGCCTCCGTTCCACCCGCGAAGGTCTTGGCCAGCGAGGTGCAGACGACCTCCGGCGGGGGGGTCACGTCATGCGCCATGGACCTCTTCGAGGATGGAGCGGTCCCACAGGTCGGGCGTCACCGTTTGCCCCAGAAGCGCCAGCGTCTCGACATTGGCGGCGACCGTGTCATCGGTCCACCAGCCGAAGCCGTTGGCGTCGGTCAGCTCGGAGAACATGAGCGGCACCTGCCGCGCGGCCTGAAGTTGCTGCGTTTCCAGATCGAGACCCGCATCCGGATACATCTCCAGCGTCAGCGCGGCGGCAGCGTCGGTATCCTCGCGATAGGCCTCCCAACCGCGCACCTCGCCCGACATCAGCGCGACAAGCTCCGCCCTCCGGTTGGCGAGACTGTCCTCGGTGGCGATGTAGGTCTGGGAATGCACGGCGTAGCCGTAGTCGGCCATCAGCATGGTCAGGCTCTCGACGCCCTGCATCGTCATCGCCACCGGCAGGTCGGTTTCCCAGCAAAGCAGGCAATCGACCTCACCGGCCAGCAGGGGCTGCGCGGAATACTGGGTCGGAATGATCTCGATCCCGTTTATGTCCACGTCGTTCAGCGTGCACAGCGCCTGCAGCACCGGCGTGTTGGCCAGCGCCATGCCGATGCGCTTGCCCACGAGGTCGGCGGGTTCGTTCACAGGGTTGGCGGGCAGCGAAGCGATAACGAAGGGGTTCTTCTGCATCGCCACGGCGAGGATCTTGAAGGGCGCGCCCTGTTCGACGGCGGCCGCCGTGTAGTCGGCGGCGGAAATCCCCACCAGCGCGGATCCGGAGACCACGGGCGGCTCCACCGGCGCGTTCGGCCCGCCGGGCAGGAGCGACACGTCGAGGCCCGCCTCGGCCCACCAGCCGCGATCGAGCGCGATGTAGGAGCCCGCGAACTGGGAGGAATGAAGCCACGAAAGTTGCAGGCTGACGGCGGTCTGCGCCAGTGCCGGGCGGGCGGTGAGGCCAAGCGTGCCGGCGCCGATCGCGGCGGCGCCGGTGCCCAGCAGCGTGCGGCGGTTCAGGTTGTGTCGCATGATCATTTCCTTTTCGGCTGCCTCATGGAGGCTAGGGTTGCTCCCGCGAGAAGCAAGGCGACACTGCGCGTCGGATCGTCCCTTTCGGACCTTTGGCTGGCATCTGACCGGTTTCGGGCACCTCTGTCCGCGCCCCGAACCACAGGAAAAGAACGCCCGGCAGCACCGCCGCGATGAAGGCGAGCCCGAAGGCCACGCTCGCGGCCAGCCCGCCGCTGGCCGTCGCCCCGGCGACCGGCAACAGGACCGCCGCCGCACCTTCGCGCAGCCCCCAGCCGGAGACCGAGATCGGGATCAGCATGGTGAACAGGATCAGTGGCACCAGAGCGGCCGTGGCGACGAGGCCAAGCTCCACGCCCACGCCGCGCGCGCAGAACGCGAAGGCCGCGAGGTTGCAAAGCGTGGTGCCGATGCTCAGGACGATTTGCCCCGGCAGCGCGGGCCGGGCCGTGATCGCACAATGGAGCGCGGCCCGGCCCTGCCGGAGGGCGCGCCCCGCAGCGCCGGGAAGAAAAGTCGCGGCCTGCGCAAGCAACGGCAGGGACAGGCCCCCGGCCACGAGAATGGCCACGGGTGCTATCAGCCAGCTGGGCCACTCGAACCCGCCCGGAGCCGCCAGCGTCGCGAGGAACGCCACCGAAAGCGTGGCGAACATCGCGATCTGACCGGCCAGCCGCTCGAACACCACGGCCTGTCCCGCGGCGAGAAGGCCTGCCTGCGAGCGGGACCGCACGGCGCGGCCTGCATCGCCGATCATGCCGCCGGGCAGCGACTGGTTCACCACCTGCGAGAGGTAGTATTCCCTGATGGCTTGCCGCGCGCCGAGCCGGATGCCCAGTTGTCGTGCCGTCAGCTTCCAGCGCAGCGCCGACAGCACTGTCTGCAGGCTCAGCGCCAGAACCGCGAGCGCCAGCCAGCGCCAGTCCGCCGTGGCCAGGCTGTGCGCCGCCTCCGGCCCATCCGCCGCGCGCCAGATCAGCGCAAGAAGGCCGAGCGCGACCCCGATCTGCAAGAGCCTGAAGGCCCAGGCGGGTATGGTTCTGCCCAGCAATGTCAACTGTCGCCTCCCGACCCGCGCGGGCGCGAATAGGCGTCGAGGATCATGTCGCGCATGTCTGCCATGGACCGGACCTCGACCCCCTCGCCGGGGATGAGCCCCTCGGACCAGCCCCAGCCCGCCGCCGCCGAGACAAGCGCCTCGGGGCCGATCACGTGCACCGGCACGTCCGGGCGGTCGTCCAGCGCCACGAAACCCGCGGCCTGGTGGTCGCCAACGACAAGGATCAACGGCGGGTCGGCGGCATGGCGCGCGGCGTAGTCGAACACGACGTTGAGCGCGTAATCGACGGCCTGCCGGTACTGGTCGCGTACGCGGTCCCGGTCGCGCCACACCATATCGGGCGGATCCCCTGACATGGCCATCTCGTCAAAGACGCGCCCGTCGCCGATCTGGTCCCAGGCAACGAGCTCGGGAACCGGCACCCATGGCGCGTGGGACGACCCCAGCGCGAGTTGCGCGAAAAGCGGGCGCTCGTCCCGACCATCGCGCAGGAGCCGGTCGAGCGCCGCAAAGGTGAACTGGTCGGGCATCGTCACCCAGTTGAAGGGCAAACCGGCATAGCCGAGATCACGCGCGGCCAGCACGGTCTCGAAACCCATGAACGCAGATTCCGGCCAGTCGAGCGTGATTTGCGGCATCACCGCGGCGGTGCGGAACCCGGCATCCGAAGCGAAGTGGAAGAGGGTGCGCCGGCCACTGGCCAGCACAGCGCCATAGCTGGTCTGATCGGCGATCCAGAGCCCGTTGGCGAATGTCGCATGGCTGAGCCAGCTTTGCCCGCCACGCGTCGGTGCACTCAGCAGCCCCGAGCGCATCGACAGGCCCAGCGCGCCGAGACGGTCCTCGGCCTCGGCCAGCGTGGCGCGGTGGGTTTCGGCATAAAGCGGTGTGTCGAGGCTCGCCCGGCCATAGCTTTCCACGAAGACGATCAGGACGTCCCGGTCGATGCCGCGCAGCAGGCCATCGCGCGCGGCGTAAGGGTCGTTCGCCGCCGCCTCCTCGAAGGCGCGCAGATCAGCGAGCGTGGCGCGCGCCGTCTCGATGCGCTCGAGCCCCACACGCGCGGTGAAGGCCGCACCGGGCGGCGAGAGCGGCAGGTCCCAGCGGCCCATTGCATGCCCGATCTCGGCCGTGGCGACCCCGGCGAAAAGGATGGATGCCGCGGCCAAGCCGCGTGCCAGAAGCGGCGGCGCCGCGATCCGCGCCCAGACCCCGCTCGCCCACCAGAGCGCCCAGCCCACGCAGGCGACAGCGACCAGCGCCGCAAGCACCGCGCCTAGCGTCAGGACAGGGCCGATGGCGCCTGTCATCAGCCGCAGTCCGGCCTCGATCAGTGGCAGGTCGGCCACCGGGTTGAAGCCGCGTCCCAGTGCTGTGAACATCGCGTAATCGGCCGCCTTGAGGACCGCGATCGCCATCAGGACCGCCACCAGGACGCCGCGTGCGACGCGGCCCCAGCCCGCCTGCGGCAGCGCGATCAGCGCCAGCAGGATCACCGGCAATTCCAGCGGAAAGACGAAGAGCGCCTGCCACGTCATCGCCGCCGGATGGTTCGGCTGGATCAGAAGCAGGTGAAGAACAAGCGCCCCGAGGGCCAGTTGTGTGACGCGTCGTGTCATGCCCTGCGCCGCCAGAGCCAGGTCACATCGAGTGCGAAGGACCACGCAAGGACCAGAGCCACAAGTGGCACCAGCGCCACGGCGAGGCCGTCGGGCAGGATCGGGGCCTGCAGCGCGATCAGCGCGCCGAGCTGCACCACGCAGACAAGTTTGCGACTGAACCGCTCGGGCAGATCGCGGCGCATCCACGGCAGGGCCCATCCGGCGACGGCGAAGAGGTATCTGGGCAGGCCCAGCAGGATCGCGATGGCACCCGGCCCGCTTGTCATGGCCGCGCTTGTCGCCAGGACAAGAGCCAGCACGGAGTCCACCTCCATGTCGAAGCGCGCGCCGAACTCCGAGACGTAGCCCTGCCGGCGCGCGAGCCAGCCGTCGAACCCGTCGAGCGACAGCGCGATCACCGCGACCGCGAAGACCGCCCAGGACGCGCCAGCCCCCGCCACCAGTGGCGCGACGAGCGCCATGGTCAGAGCAAGCCGCGCGAGCGTGATGGCGTTGCAAAAACCCAGATGATCATGCGGATAGCTCCGGCTGAGGGCGCGCCCCGCGACCGCCGCTCCCACCGCGAAAAACAGAAGCGCCGCGACGGTCGGACCAGGGCCCGCACCGGGCATCAACGCGGTGAGGATGATCAGACCGGCGGCCAATGCGAGCGATGTCGCTGCGAACTCCGCCAGAGGAGATGAAAGGAGGCCTTGCCCCGGAAGCGGCCAGCGCTTCTGACGATGCGATCTTGCGAATGCCATCCTGCAGAGATTGTGCCCCGCCGCGAACAGTCAAGCCGCTGAGGTGGACTTGAAGCACCCAGCGCGGGTGCTAGCTGGAGTTTGAACGGGAGAAACAGCGTGTCCAACTCCGAAGTGGAATACCGTCGGATCGCGCGTCTGCTTCATTGGGGCATGGCGGTCCTTGTGCTTGCCACGATCCCTGCGGGCTTCGTGATGGTGCAGCCCGATCTCGATCGGTCGCTGCAGAACGCACTCTTCGTGTTTCACAAGAATGTGGGCGTTCTGCTGCTTTTGCTCGTGGTTCTGCGCGCACTTTACCGTTGGCGGCATCCGCCAGCCCCGCTTCCCGCGGATGCGCCGGGCTGGCAGCGCATGGCTGCGGGGGTGTCGCACCTGTCGCTCTATGCGCTGCTCGTCATCATGCCGATCGCAGGCTATACCCGCGTAAAGGCGGGGGGGTTCCCGATCGAGACGCTCGACTGGCTGGGCGTCCCGTCGCTTGTGCCGCGCTCGGACGCGCTCGCCGAGACGGCAAAGACCGTCCATTTCTACGGCGGGATCGCCATCACAGCGCTGATCGCACTGCATGTCGCCGCCGCCGCGTATCACGGCATCGTTCGCCGCGACGGCGTTTTTTCGCGCATGTGGCCGCCCTTCGCGGGGCGGGGCGGCTGACGCCCCTTGCTCCCGCGCAAGCTTGCCATAGCTGACCCGAAACACGCGCCCACGATGGCGCAACCGAACAGGAAGGCCCCGGTATCGCCATGTCGCTTGCAGAACCACGCCTGGGCGCGGAAGTCGCAAGGCCCGCATGGCATGGACCGCGTGTCGCGGCGTTGGTGCTTTCGGCCGGGATGACGCTTGCCATTGTCGCGGCCTTCGCGGGAGCCGTCACCGACTGGACCCCGGCAGCCCTGGCAGCCTTGCCGCTGGTCACGCTTACGGGCGTGTGGATTTCCGGCGGTGCGGCGACGGCGCTTCTGGGCTTTCTCCTGCCCCCCCCGCTCCGGCCGGCGCCGCCCGCCACGTGGCGCCCGGAAAGCCGCACGGCGATCCTCGTGACACTTTGCAAGGAAGATCCCGGACCGCTGGCGCGCCACCTCGACGCCCTGCGCGCCGGGCTGGACCGGGCCGGGCTGCTGGGCGCGGTGGAGATCTTCGCGTTGTCCGATACCTCCGGCGCCGACCTCGTCACACGCGAGGAGGACGCGCTTTTGCCGCTGCAGGACGCGGGCGTGCTGAGCTATCGACGCCGGCACCGGAACACCGGCCGCAAACCCGGCAATATCGGGGATTGGGTCGATGCCCATGGCGCGCGGTTCGACCACATGCTGGTGCTCGACGCCGACAGCCGCATGACGCCCCGGCGCATCGCGCAAATGATCTGGCAGATGGACCAGCGCCCGGCGCTGGGGCTCCTGCAGGCCGGTATCGCGCTTTTGCCGGGGCAAACCCGGCTCGGCCGCCATCAGCGGATCGCCGCGCGTCTCATGTCGCGCGGTTTCGGGCGCGGCTTCGCCGCGTGGAGTGGGGAAAGCGGCAATTATTGGGGCCATAACGCGATCATCCGCCTCGCCGCCTTCCGCGCCGCGCGCGCCCTGCCGGTTCTTCCAGGCACGGCGCCCTGGGGTGGCGCGCTCCTGAGCCACGATTTCGTCGAAGCCGCATGGATCCGGCGCGCGGGCTGGGCGGTGACGCTCGATCCCGACACCGGTGGCAGCGCCGAGGAAGCGCCGCAGACCGTCAGCGCGTTTCACGCAAGGGACCGGCGCTGGTGTCAGGGCAACCTGCAGCATCTGCGTCTGCTGGCGGAGCCGGGGCTCGCCCCAGTCAGCCGTCTGCACCTTGTCCTCGGTGTTCTGAGCTATCTCGTGGCGCCGGTCTGGCTGATCCTCGTCGCGCTGGTCGTATTGGGCGGCGTACCGGTCGCCGGCATCCTGCCGCTGGCGGTGGTGGCGGGGGTGCTGCTCCTGCCCAAGTTCTGCGCGCTGGCGGATCGGTGGCGGGCCGCCCGGACGCCGGGGCGGCGCGCGACCGTCCTGAGGGCATCGCTGGGCGAACTGGCCGTCTCCAGCGTGATCGCGCCTCTCGTGATGCTCCGGCAGGCCGGCGCGGTGCTTTCCGTCTGCCTCGGCCGGGACTGCGGCTGGAAATCCGGCACGGATGCGGGGCCCGCCCTGCGCCCCGGCATGGCCGAGGCAATGGCGGGCTGGGGTCTCGTGGCACTGGCCGTCCTCGCTGCGGGACCGGCGGCCGCATGGCTGGCCCCGGTCGCGCTGCCGATCTGTTTCGCGCCGCTCGTAATGCGCATCATGGACGCACCCGCCTGATGCGGCGGCGGAGTTTCATGGCCGGTGTCGCGGCCACGGCGCTTCTGCGGCCGGGCGTTGGCGTCGCCGAAGCCGAGCCGACGCTTCTGGACGAGGCGCGCCGCCGCGCCGCCAGACCTTTCACGGATCACTCCCCGCCTCTTCCCCCGCCCTTCGCGGGGCTCGACTATGACGCATATCGCGGCATCCGGCCGATCCCCGGCCGCTCCGCGGTGCTGCCTCATGGCCCGGACTTCGCGCTCGATCTCCTGCCGCCCGGCCTGTTCTTTCCCGACCCCGTCCGCATCGACCGGGTCACCCGCGACGGGCCGGAGGAGATCGCCTTCGCGCCCGGTCTCTTCGATTTCGACACGCGCTATTTCGACGAGGTGCCCGATATCGCCCCCGGCGCGGGCTTCTCGGGGTTGCGGCTGCGTTATCCGCTGAATTCGCCCGACGGCATGGACGAGGTGCTGGTCCTGCAGGGCGCAAGTTATTTTCGCGCCATCGGGCAGGCCATGGTCTATGGCCTGTCCGCGCGCGCTGTCGCATTGGGCACCGGCGGCCCCACGCCCGAGGAATTCCCGCGTTTTACCCAACTGCGCGTGCATCCCGCGCAATCCGGCGCGGTGCGGATCGAGGCGGTGATCGACAGCCCCTCGCTGGCCGGGCATCTCGACATGACCCTGCGCCCGGGCCGCGATACCGTGACGGAGCTTGCCGTCACCCTCCTGCCGCGGCGCGCGATCGCGGATATCGGCGTGGCGCCTTTGACGTCAATGTATCTCAAGGGGCCGCTGCGGGCCTCGGTCAGCGATGATTTCCGGCCGAGGGTGCATGACAGCGATCTGCTCCTGATCGAGAACGGCGCGGGCGAGCGTCTGTGGCGGCCGATCTCGAACCCCGCGCGGGTCGAGACCTCGGCCTTTGTCGATGACGGCCCGGTCAGTTTCGGCCTCTTCCAGACGCCGCGCGATTTCGCGGATTTCGAGGACACCGAGGCGCGCTATCACGACCGTCCCTCCGCCATCGTGCGCCCGGAGGGCGACTGGGGGCGCGGCGCGGTGGTGCTGGTCGAGATCCCCGCCGGGGACGAGTTCATGGACAACATCGTCGCCTTCTGGCGGCCCGAGGCGCCATTGCAGCCGGGCAGCGAACACCGCTTCGCCTATTCCATCACCTGGACGCAGGGCACCCCGGACGCGGAAGCCCGCCGCACCATCGTCCAGAGCCGCAGCGGACGCGAGCACGACCGCCCCGGCACGCGGCGCTATGTCGTCGATCTCAGCGGTCCGCCGATTGGCCTCGCACCGGAGATCACCGGACCTTCCACGGTGCGGATCGACGGAGCCAGCATCTTCGCGCTTCCAGACGGCAGCGGCACGCGACTGACCTTCCTGCTCACCCCGGGCGAGGTCGACGCTGCGGACATCCGGGTGGTTCTCCGCAACGGCGACAGCACCGACGCGCCGGTCTGGCTCCATCGCTGGACGCGGGCGCGCGACGGCGGCGTCTGATCTAGCGGGTTGCCGAAACCTCGATCTCGGCCCTGAGCGGCCGATGGTCCGAGGCCATGCGGATGCCCTCCCCGTCCAGCACCTGCGCCTGCAGCACGCGCGCCCCGCCGGCCGCAAGGAACCGGTCCAGCGGCAGCAGCGGACGCCGCACCGGAAACGTGGCCGTGGCCGGTCCCGTGAACCTCTCGCCCAGCACGTCTCCCAGCACGCGCCGCGAGAACGCCGTACCGCCCCACGGGCGCCATTCGTTCAGGTCGCCGCACAGCACCGTCGGGCGCGCGTTCCTGCGGAAAAGGTGCTGCCCGAGCGTCCGCATCTGGGCGATGCGCAACATCTGCGAGAGCGAAAGATGCGTGCCCACGACCCGCAAGGGGCACCCGTCCTTGCGGATATCGAGGATGACCGCGCCGCGATGACAATGTCCGGGCAGATCGAGTAGCGCCATTTCCTCGACCTCGATCTCCGCGCCCGCAAGGAAGATCACGCCGAGAAAGCCGTGGCTTTCGTCGCCCCACCGCCCCGTCCGGTCCCCGTGGACATGGCGCAGGCCCGTGCGCGCCTCGATATCGGCCAGATCGAGGATGCCGCGATGGGGCGGCCGTTCTTCGTCCGCCTCCTGCAGCACCAGCAGGTTGGCCGGTTCGGCGACCACTTCGCGCAACAACACGTCCGCCGTGCGGGCGGGGTCGATCACGCCGTCCTCGCCGCGTCCGCGGTGGATGTTCCAGCTTGTGATCGACAGACGTGTCAGGGCTCTTCCAATCCTCATGCTCGGCGCGCGCAACCGTCAACCTGCGTCCCCACCCGGTCGCGTCAAGCGGCAAGCTGGCCTTCGACTCCGGCGAGAGGCGGCCTCGGCACCGGGCCGATGCCAAGGGCCCGGGGGCGCGATAATCGTTGCGTCGCAATCGAACGGGCGACATCATTGCTCGGATGCTCGTCAAACGGAACTTGTTCCGAAATGCAAGGTTATCTGCGCACCGCGATCCTGATGGCGGCCATGACCGCCCTCGTGGGCGTGTTCGGCCTGCTTCTCGGCGGCGAGACGGGTCTGATGATCGCGCTGCTCATCGCCGCCGGGATGAACGTGTTCGCCTACTGGAACTCCGACCGCATGGTTCTGCGCATGCATGGCGCGCAAGAGGTGGACGCACGCACGTCGCCTGATCTCCATCGCATGGTCTCCGACCTCGCCGGGCGTGCCGGGCTGCCGATGCCGCGCGTCTATCTCATGGACACCGATCAGCCCAACGCCTTCGCCACCGGCCGGAACCCGCAGAACGCCGCCGTCGCCGTCACGAGCGGCCTTTTGCGCCGTCTGAACGCCGAGGAGGTGGCCGCCGTCATCGCACATGAGCTGGCCCATATCAGCAACCGCGACACGCTGATCATGACGATCACCGCAACGCTGGCCGGAGCGATTTCGATCCTGACGAACTTCGCTTTCTTTTTCGGCGGGCGTGACCGGCAGGTCGGCATCATCGGGCTGATCGCGCTTGTCATTCTGGCGCCGCTTGCGGCGGGGCTCGTGCAGATGGCGATCAGCCGGGGCCGCGAATACGAGGCGGACCGGATCGGCGCGGAGATCTGTGGCCGGCCCGACTGGCTGGCCTCGGCGCTTGAGCGCATCCAGGGTTTTGCCTCGCGGATCGACAACCAGTCGGCCGAGCGCAATCCCGCGAGCGCGCATATGTTCATCATCAATCCCCTGCACGCCCATGCCCATGACCGGCTGTTCTCGACCCATCCCTCGACCGCCAACAGGGTCGCGGCCTTGAGGGCGATGACGCGGCAAGGATCGGGCTTCGCATGATCCGGGCCCACAGCCTTGCGGACAGGCCCCGGTATATTGACAAGGAATCCCTTTATCCGACTCATTCAGTCGGTTACCGTCGGCCTTGAACAATCGTCGGGGCCGATACATCGGTCCACAACCCGGGATCACGTGCGATGAGATTAGCGATACGGGAAACGAGGTGGCAAGCCGGTCCGCCACCGTGCCGCTGCGAGCTCATCCAGAGCGCCTTTGAGACGGGATGCTGCGCGGAGTTCCAGGGCGAGGCCCTGCTCGACCGGCTGGCGGTCTCCGTTCGTGACCCGAGCGCGGCGAGCCGGAGCCTGCAAACCGAGACGGCAGAAGCACCATCCTGAACACCACGCCCCCCCTTCGGCATACCCTGCACGGCGATGACGAGATGCTAGAGCACGGCAACGCCGCCGGGGCGCGTCAATCCTGCTGGAAGTAGGGCCGGTCCGGGTTGTAGTAGGTGGAGAGATAGTCGAGCACCTGCTCGCGCTCTTCTTCCATCAGTTCGGCCATTCCCATTTCCTCGACCATCCACACGAGGATCTCGTCCCAGCCTTCGCGCGTCTGGCCCTGTTGAGCGATGATCATTTCGGAATGGCAGGTCGTGCAGAGATCATAGGTGATCTGGGCGCCGGGCGCGGGATGGAACGTCCCGATTTCATAAATCACCTCGCTCCGCCCCTGATCGTCGGTGACCGTCGTCTGCGCGCCTGCCGTGCCGATGACGAAGGCTGCGGCAAGAACGCCTGCAAGGCCGAGACCGCTGTAAGTCGTGTTCATTCTTCCGTCTTTCCTGAGCGTGAAAAGGGCGCGGACCATGCCGGTTCCGCGCCCCAAGTGTTCCGGTTATCGGCTCAGCCGGCCATCACGCCAACGCGGTGGTAGGTGTTGTTGAGATAGCCCCGCGGGTTCCACGAGATCGCATGGGGCTGAGAGACGCCTTCGCTATCGGTCGCCCGCGCCCAGATCTCGTAATTCCGGCCTGCGGAAAGTCCACGTTCGTGCGCCAGTTCTGCCACGCGCCACGATTGACCGGGTCGTCCAGTTCGGCCTCGGCCCATGTCGCGCCGAAGTCGATGGAGACCTCCAGCTTTTCGACCGTCCGGTCGCCGACCCAGGCATGGCCGCGCACTTCGGTCGTCAGAGCCGTCTCTTCCCCGTTGGCCGGGAAGGTGACGATGGATTTGACCGGCATAGCCTCCATGATGACCATGTCCTCGTTCGGCACATCGGTGCCCGGCGCCACCGGATAGGCCGGCACGCGGTAGGACTGTCCGCCCATCTTCTCGCCGTCATGGACCTGATCGCGGACCCAGATCCGCGTCAGCCATTTCTGCGAGCACGAGCCCGGCCAGCCCGGAACGACCAGACGCATAGGCGCGCCGTTCATCGGGTGGATCGGACCGCCGTTCATCTCGAAGGCGATCAGAACGTCGTCGTCGAGCGCCTTTTCGATCGGCAGACCGCGCGAAAGCGGAAACTTCTCGGGGTCGCCCGACAGATGAACATCCGCACCCTCATGGCCGGTGTAGACAGCGGCGGCCTGAACGCCGGCCGCTTCCAGCACGTCCTTGAGGCGCACGCCCGTCCATTCCGAACATGCCACCGCGCCCACCGTCCACTGGTTGCCGCGTGCCGGTGGATCGAAGGCCGAGCGCCCGTTGCCACCGCATTCGATGTGCAGCGCCCGAGTGACGACCTCGAAATTCTCGCGCAGGTCGGCGATGGTCATGGTCATCGGGTTGTCGACGAACCCGTCGACCGTCAGCGTCCGGGATGCCGCATCCATCTCGAACGGCAACTGGCCGTTGTTGCGGATGAAATGCCGCTCGGTGGGCGTGATCGGGTCATCCAGCAGATGGGCGGGCGTCTCGGCGTTCACCGGACGGTCGCCCAACAGGGTCAGCCCGTCCTTGCCCGCGAGCGGATCATCCTGCGCGAAGGCCGCGGGGACGAGGCCGGCGGGCATGTTCTTTTCGAAAGGTATCGTGAAGCCGGCCACGGCACCCATGGCGGCAAGGCTGGCCCCGCGCATGAAGCGGCGTCGGTCGGCGCGTTCCACGCGGTCCGGGTCGTCGCCCGGTCCGATGCGCTCAGCATTTTCGAAATGTTCCGGCTTGGTCTTCTGACACTCCTCCCAAAGGTCATGATTTCCAAAAAACGACACCCCCGCAGATGCATCATGCAATCACCATCGCCGGCTCCAACCGCTCCATTTGGCAAAGACTATCAATCCCTTTCGAAAAGCCATCGACGTCCCCGGCGTCCGGCCCGGCACATCGACCCGGAGACTTGAATGCCAGGGGATCGTTGCCGGCCCCGGACCGGCCTATGCGGCCGATGGCACGCGCCCGGCGGGGCTCAGCTTCAGCCGCCCCGGCTTCCAGTCCCGAACGGTGTTGGACAGCACCACCTCGCGCAGGCCTGCCATGCGCGCGCGCCGTTCCTCGCCGGGCATGCGAAGCGCCGAAAGGATCGCACTGTCCATGGACCTATTTGAAAACGGGTTGGTCAGAACCGCGCTGCCGAGCTCCACCGCGGCGCCGGCGAATTCGGACAAGACGAGAACGCCGTCGCCATCCACGCGGGAGGCAATGAATTCCTTGCAGACAAGGTTCATGCCATCGGCCAGCGGCGTGATCCAGGCGACATCGGCGGCGCGGTAGTAGGACACGAGTTCCACGAAAGGGATCGCGCGCGAGATCAGGGTGATCGGCTGCCAGTCGAGCGTGCCGAAGCGGCCGTTGATGCGGCCGGCCGTCTGTTCGATCTCGTTCTGGATATTCTCGTAGGCGGTCATGTTGCGGTTGGCGGCAACCGAGACATGCATCAGTCGCACCTTGCCGAGAAGCTCCGGGTTGGCCTCGAGCAGCCGCTCGAAGCTGGCAAGTTGCTCGATCCCGCCCTTGGTGTAGTCGGTGCGGCCGACCGACAGGATCAGCTGCGTGTCGCCCAGTTCCTCGCGGATGGCGGCGGTTCGTTCAGCCGCCTCGTCGGAATGCGCGTTTTCCTCGATGTAGTCCACATCGACGCCCACGGGGGTCACGCTGACCGACAAGGTCCTGCCGGCATGGGTCAATTCCACCGGCATCAGCCGCTCGACCAATGCAGTGCCTTCGGAGATCCATTTCTCCGGCACGGTTTCCCGCTTGACCGACGCCACGTCGAAGAGGCTGCGCGCGACGGACACGAAGTTGTTCGCATAACGCGGCGTGTGGAACCCGACATCGTCGCAGGCCAGAAGGCTTTCGATGATCTCCTTGCGCCAGGGCAGCACGTTGAAGGCGTCCGCCGACGGGAACGGCGTGTGGTGGAAGAACGCGATGCGCACGTCTGGCCTGAGCTTGCGCAGGTAGCCCGGCACCAGCCAGAGGTTGTAGTCATGCACCCAGACCAGCGCGCCCTCGGCGGCCTCGGCGGCGGCGGCCTCGGCGAAGGCCCAGTTCACCTCGCGGAAATTGGGCCAGTCCACGGGGTCGTAATTGTAGCGTTCCTTGAAGGAATGCAGGATCGGCCAGAACGCCTCTTTCGAGGTGACGTGATAGAATTCCCTGACCTGATGCGCAGACAACGGAAGGCGCGAGACCGAATACTTGCCGTAGGCGTCGTCGATCTCGATGACCTGCTCGAATTCGGGGTTGGAGGGATCCTCGGCCAGTTTCCACGCGACCCATGCGCCGTGATCCACCGCGCCGAAAAAGCTTTTCAGCGTCGGAACGATGCCGTTGGGGCTGGCGTTTTCCTTCAGGACGATGCGGCCGTCCTCCTCCACCTCTTCATAGGGCTGGCGGTGGTAGACGATGACGAGATCTGACGACATGGACTATCTCCTTTTTCGGGGTCTCAGGCGGCGGGACGGCGCAGGGCGTCGAAGGCGAGAATGGCCTCGGCGATGCCGGCCGCTCCCTCGCCAGAGGCGAAATGCACGTGGTCCTGGCCCTCCAGCGCCGAAACCAGATCCGGCTCGGAATTGCCGACCGCCACGGCCGGAAGCCCCAGCGACAGCATCGACAGGTCATTGAGCGTGTCGCCCGCCACAAGGCAACGCTCGTTGGCCACGCCCAGATGCGTCAGAAGCCGCAGGAGCGACGGCCCCTTGCTGACGCCCTTGGGCAGGACGTCGAAAAACCGGTTGTCGGAAACCAGCGCATCGAGACCCATCGCGGCGACGGTATCGAGTGCTGCGGCATCGAACAGCTCCGCGTCCATGTCGTAGCTGACGCGATAGCGGAACCCGGTCGACTGCAGGCGCAGCCCCGTGGCGTGGTGCAGCGCCGCCTGAACGCGCGATCCGGCGTCGCCCCATGCGGCGGCGATCTCGGCCTCGAGGTCCTCGATGGGGCTGAGCAGGTGGTCGTGGTCGACCGAGGCAATGGTGGTGCCGACATCGCCCACCACGTAATCGGGGCGCGGCACGCCCCCCTTGCGCGTCAGGTTGCGGATGAAGCCCGGATCGCGACCCGTCACGAAGATCAGCCCGACATCGGCGCGGTTGCCCTCGATCCACTCATAGAGACGCGCGCGCGACGCCTCGGATCCGCCGAGGAACGTGCCGTCCAGATCGGTGGCGAGAACGAGCGCCTTTTTCGAGAGATCTCCTGTGGTGTCGGATGCTACGATCTGGGTCATGTGAACCTTTCTGCAAGTTGCTGGATGGCCATGTCCGTGGCCGGGTGATCAAAGGAGAGGTCGAGCGCGCGCGGCTCGCCCTCGATGGGACGCGACCAGAGCGCGGCGAAGGTATCGCCAAGCTCGGCGCCATTGTGCAGGATCGCGCGCACAGCCTCGCTGATGGGCATGGAAACGCCCACGCGGCGCGCAAGGTCGGTGACGGACCGCGCGTTCATCTCGCCCTCCACGACGACGGGCTGGCCGTCGAAACAGGCCTCGCGCGGGGTGCCCTGCCCGAGTTGCAGGCCCAGCGACATGTTGCGCGAGGTGGGGCTGGAGCAGGTGAGCGTCAGATCGCCCATTCCCGAAAGGCCCGTCACCGTCTCGCGGCGCCCGCCCAGCGCCTCGGCCAGCGCCTTCATCTCGTCGACGCCGCGGGTGATCAGCGCCGCGCGGGTGTTTTCGGCAAAGCCCGCGCCCGTCATCATTCCGCAGGCGATGGCGATGACGTTCTTGACCGCGCCGCCGACCTCCACCCCGACCAGATCGTCGGACACGTACGCGCGGAAGCTTTCGGTCGAAAGCGACATCGCCACGCGGACCGCCGGGCTTTCGTCAGGCGTGAGCCGGTCACGATGCGAAAACGGGAAGGCGACGGTCGCGGCGGTCGGATGGCCCAGCGCGGTCTCGGCCGCAAAGGTCGGGCCCGAAATGCAGCCCACGGGATTGCCGCCCAGTTCCTCCTCGGCGACCTGCGTCATCAGAAGCCCGGTCTCCGCTTCGATGCCCTTGGCGCAGACCGCGACGGGTACGTCCTTCGGCAGGTACTCGGCCATCTGCCGGGCCACCGAGCGCACCGAGCGCGAGGGCACGACAATGGCGGCGGCCTCTGCCCCGTCGAGCGCCGCGCGCATCTCGTGGACGGCATGCAAGGTATCGGGCAGCGCGACCCCGGGCAGGTAGCGGGAATTCTCAGCCCTCGCGTTGATGGCATCGCAGACCTGCATGTCGCGGCCCCAGATGCGCGTGGTCACGCCGGCCTTGGCGAATGTCGCGGCCACCGCCGTGCCCCAGGCTCCCGCGCCCAGAACGGCCACGCGGTGGAAGCGCTTCGGATGGTTTGGGCGCGGAATCGCCGCGACGACATGATGCTGCATCTCGTTTGCCACCTGGTCGGAAAGTGAAGGGACGGGGCCCGGAGGCAGCCCGCATCGGTACGCCGTCGTTTGCGGCGGGAATGTCGTTTAAAGACCATTCATGTCGTAAAACGTGCATTTCTGAGCGGAAAGGTCAATGCTGCATCCGCGAAAATTGTCGGATTTTGGGAGAAACCCGGGATTGAAGGCTGTTTTTCGCCCACGAGATAATCGATAGGCGAGCATCCCTGCCCCAAAATATAGCTATCCATTGAGCAAATGCGACACATACAGGTCGTTTTTTGACAATTCGTTCAGAGTGCTTAGATATTGCCGCAGCACAGCATGGCCAAAATCGAGGGAGCACTCACCGATGACATCGCATGTTCGCACCGCAATTTTCCCCGTCGCAGGGCTTGGAACGCGGTTCCTGCCGGCCACCAAGGCCACGCCGAAGGAATTGCTGCCGGTTCTCGACACGCCCCTGATCCAATACGCGATCGACGAGGCACGGGACGCGGGCGTGGAGCGCATGATCTTCGTCAGCCACCCCTCCAAGCAGGCCATCGAGCGTCACGTCATGGACGATGCGCGGCTGCGTGCAACGCTGACCGCACGCGGCAAGGAGGACCTCGCCGAGGAACTGGCCGAAAGCGCGCTTTGCCCCGTTCAGGATGATGTGGTGTTCGTCATGCAGGACGAACCGCTGGGGTTGGGCCATGCCGTGCTCTGCGCGCGCGGCCACGCCTTGCCCGGCCCCGTGGCCGTCCTGCTGCCCGATGACCTGATCCTCGGTCCTCCCGGCGCGCTTTCCGAAATGATCGCGGCCTACGATCCGGACAGCGCCGGTCACATGGTCGCCACGATGGAAGTCGCGGCGGAGGACACCCGGAAATACGGCATCCTGTCGGTAACGGGCCGCGACGGACAGCGCCTGACCTCCGACGGGATGGTCGAGAAGCCGGCCCCCGAGGACGCGCCCTCACGCGACGCGGTGGTCGGGCGTTACGTGCTCGACCACTCGATTTTCGAGGCCCTCGCCACGCAAACGCCAGGTGCCGGCGGTGAGATTCAGCTGACCGACGCGATTGCGCGCGGCGTGTCGCGCGTCGGCCTCGTGGGCTTTCGCTATTCGGGCAAGCGTTTCGACTGCGGCTCGAAGGTTGGCATGCTCGCCGCAACGCTGGAACTGGCCGAGCGCGACCCGGACTGCGCCGCACTGCTGCGCGAAATGGGCCTCGCGACCGATACTCCCCGAGCGGCCTAGCCCAAGACGGGCCGACCCGCTCAATGCACGAACAGGAGCGAGATCACGCCCACCAGGACGAGGCTCAGCGCCCAGACCAGATCGAGGTTGAACCAGCTTTTCGACAGGAAACGCAGGCCCAGCCAGCGATAGACGCCGAAGGCGATGACCCCGCCCGACAGCGTCATGGCCAGCGTATGCGACACCGCGACCGCCACGGCGATCCCGGCATTGCCCGCCATCAGCTCCGAGGCCGCCGCGTGGCCGGTATCGGTTTCGATGGTCCGGCAGATGCCGAGGTAGATCGGCACCAGCATCAGCCCGGCGCCATGGGCCATGGCCGCGAGGAATGACCACAGCGCCAGCCGCGAGGGCGGAACCCGCGCAAGGAACCGCGGGTGCCGGCGGTTGATCAGCAGGTAGACCCCCAGCGCGATGACGAGGCAGGCCGCGCCGATCTGGATTTCGCGCTGCCATTCGGCAAGGAAAAGCAGCGCCGTGAACGGAAACAGGATCGCCGCCATCGCCACGAGATGCCCACCCGCAAGCGCGAGGAGCGCCTTGAACAGGCTCCCCCGGTCGCGATCCATCAGGGCCGCCGACACCGCCAGCGGCCAGCCCATGCCGGGATTGACCCCGTGATAGATGCCTGAGGCGACAACGGCCCACCACAGGGCCGTTGCCGTATCGACGCCCTCCACCCGTCAGACGGAGGGGTAGCAGAAACTGTCCGTGGAACAGTCACCGCCTTCGAGGCGGATCTGGTGGCTCCGGTAGCCCTTGGGGAACTCGATATAGAAGTCCGGGTCGAGCTCCAGACCGCCATTCGCGCCCACATTGGCCATGACCATCTGGCCGCCCTCGTCTTCGGGATAGAACTGATCGTCCCATGTCGAATAGAGCGAGTTGGTCCAGTAGACGCGCTTGCCGTCGCGGCTGATCTCGACCATCTGCGGGCCGTAGGCAAAGGGCTTGCCGTTGGGGTGCGGCGTGCCGCGTGCGATACCGCCGATCTCGACCTTGCCGGCGAGCTTGGGGTTCATCGGATCGGAGACATCGTATTGATGCATCTCGCCCAGGCCCCAGCAGGCGACATAGAGATACTTGTCGTCGAGGCTGAGGTCGATATCGGTGACCAGCGGCGGCACCGCCTCGAACCCCTGCAAGAGCGGTGGCAGGTTCTCGGCCTTCTCGGGGCGCGGATCGATGGTGAGGGTCTTTTTCGCCTCGAAGGTGCCGTCATCCTTCTGCCACCAGGTGAAGATCGCGCCCTGCAGGTTGGTGGTATCCACGACGACCCCGCAAAAGCCGTAATCCTTGGACGGGTCATGCGCAGGCCGGATTTCCAGCGCCATCTGGTGATTTTCGCCCAGGTCGATGGTCTGCACGTTCTTGCGCTCGCGCAGGTTCCAGAAATGGATCGAATGGCCGTACTTGTTGGACAGCAGGTCCTCGGCCACGATGCCGTTCTCGAATTGCGGCGGCAGGCCCCATTCGGAGCTGACCATGTAGTCGCGCGGCAGGTTCCACCAGAAATCGTAATGCTTGTCCTGCTTGCCGCGGTCCATCTCGTAGCGGCCGAGGATGTCGAAGGTCTCGCAATCCATGATG
>CAZOBK010000035.1:0-39213 GCA_964578115.1 uncultured Roseicyclus sp. | reverse complement strand
CAGGCAGTAGCTTAAATCACACCGGAAACTGTCCAAGAGTTGGGGAGTAGCTCACAGTGGCGAGGACGTAGCGGGCGCGCCTTGGCCGCAACGGCTGCACAATTCCCTTCGATCGTCCGGCGCACATGGGCGCGCCGCGGCGACCTTCGCCGTGACCGGCGTGTCTGGCGTGCCGGATGCCGGCCCACCCGCAACCACACCGCCAGGACCGGGTCCCGGGCAGGTCATTCGCCATCGCCCCTTGTCGATCCTCCAAGGCATTGCCCGACAAGAGAGTAGAGTCCACATCCGAATAATCACAGAGTCCGGTCGTGGTTTCGCCTTGGTTTAAAACGAAAACTCGTAAGTCGAGAACGACTCGTTAACTTGAGGACCGAAATGGTGAACAGTTTCTGGAAAGACGATGACGGGGCCGTCACGGTCGATTGGGTCGTGCTCACGGCAGCAATCGTCGGCCCGGGATGGCTACAATGAGCCTTGTGAGTGCGGGCGTCAGCGATCTGAGCGGTGATGTGGGCACCGAGTTGGCAAATCGCGAACTTGGCGTGGCGGGCGCGACCGGATCCGGCGGCGAGAGCGGCGGCGGCGGCGGTGTCCCGATGTTCTGCAATTCCGGCGTGTGCTATAGCGATACGGACGGCAACGGCGAATACGAGACCGGTTGGAACGAAGGCGATCCCGACAATACGCCTGACGACACCGGATTCGGCATCACGCCTCCGCCGCACCTGTAGGCCGTCGCGATGTGCAATTCACAGTCGTCAGGCGTCATGGGCGGAGAATGTGTCCAGGCACATGCCGACACGTGGCCGCCGACGCACCGGGCACGCGTGCCAACGTCGCGCATGTCCAGCGGGGTCTCCTGCAACCACGTAACCTGAACCGCTTGTGGGTGCGGTCTCCGGTCAAACCGACGTGCAGCCCCCATGCGACGGCTGCGGATTTGCGCGATGATGCGCCACCGGGCGCCGTCCAGCGGAGAGCCGGCGAATCTCCCGGCCCGGTGGACCGGAGGCTATCGGGCGCAAACCAGGCGTCGACCCCGCCCGCGCCTCCCGAAACCGCACAACAAACGGAAACCCGGGCCTGTCCGCCCGCCCAAGAATGCAGCATCCGTGGAAAATCACCCCCCGGTTGCACGCCGCACATTCCGCAGCGCAGAAATCCGGGCGAAGGTGAACGTGTCAGTAGTTTCGGGGTTCGTCTCCTCCCTTCCTTGCAACCTCGGGGCCTGACGCGAAAAACCTGCTGGCGACCCGGCTCCTCGTCTCTCTTCCAACTGGCCGGGTCGTCAGCTTTTTTCCCAGACATGGCACCCATTGGACGCGAGGGCGAATAAGGCAGACGAGCCTATCGGCGTCCGTATTGCGGCGCGCAGAGGGAAACCGGCTAATTATTTGAAAAGCATAATTTTCTTAGTGGTGCAATTGCGCCACATCTGCGCTGATGACACATTGGCGCCATATTGTTTCCATCTTTGCGGTCGATTCTGCGGCGCACCTGGGGTTCACTGATCGCGTTTACATGACGCATGGGAGCTTTTTTATGCCCGCAACACCCCAACCCACCCCGCCCAAGGGTGCCAATCCCGAAAAACCCCGTCCACGCCCTGTCCGGTTCACCGACTGGGCCAGCATCTGACAGGCGTCCGGGCGCACGTGCCCGCAGGCCGCGCCTGCACATGACGGACGATACATCGGCCACCGGCGACGATCCCGTCACCGCCATCCGCAATATCGGACCGGCCCAAGCGGCCGCCCTTTCCCGCGCAGGGATCCACACCGCGACCCACCTGCGCAAGATCGGTGCCGACGCCGCTTATGGTGCCATGCTACGCTGCGGCACGCGCCCGCATTTCATCGGCTATTACACGCTTGTCATGGGGCTGCAGGGACGGCCATGGAACGACTGCGCCGGCGAGGAAAAGGTCCGCCTTCGCAACAGGTTCGACACCCTCGTCGCCGAGGCCGGCGGGCTGTCCAATATCGACGCGATCCTCGACCGGATCGGCACCGGCCCCCGCCGCTGAGCCGATCTGCTACAACGCGCCGCATGCTGCAGCGCGGCTAGTTTGAGCCATGTCAAACAATCCCCTCCCACCATCTCCCAGAACGGACCCGCCCGCGCGCGTCGCGTGGGATAACGTCGTTTCAACTGGAGACAGCCAAATGCGCCTTCTGACGCTGACCGCAATCACCGCCCTTGCAACCGCCTTCGCCGGAGCGGCATCGGCGCAGGATGACTTGCGCGAATTCGCCAATGACTTGTTCGATCCGATCCCGATCACCCCGCCGGATCTGCCGAACAACATCATCAGCCGTCAGCGCGTGGACCTCGGCGCGATGCTGTTCTTCGACCCGCGCATGTCGCGCTCGGGCCTGTTCTCCTGCCAGTCCTGCCACAATGTGGGCCTCGGCGGCGGCGACGGGCTTGAGACCTCGATCGGCCATGGCTGGCAGGCCGGTCCGCGCAACTCGCCCACCGTCTACAATGCCGTGTTCAACATCGCCCAGTTCTGGGACGGCCGCGCGCAGGATCTCATGGAACAGGCCATGGGCCCGGTCGTCGCCGGCGTCGAGATGAACAACACGCCGGAACGGCTGCTCGAGACGCTGAACTCGATGGAGGAATACGTCGCCGCCTTCGAGGAGGCCTTCCCCGGTGAGGAAGATCCGGTCACCTTCGAGAATTTCGCCCGCGCCATCGAATCCTTCGAGGCCACCCTGATCACGCCGAACTCACGGTTCGACCAGTATCTCAAGGGCATCGACGCCCTGACGGAACAGGAAGTGCGCGGGCTCGAGTCCTTCATCGACCAGGGCTGCGCCTCCTGTCACGCAGGCATCAACATGGGCGGCGAGGCCTATTATCCCTTCGGCCTCGTGGAACGCCCCGGCGCGAACGTTCTGCCGGTGGGTGACCGCGGCCGGTTCCAGGTGACCGAGACGGCGGCCGACGACTACGTCTTCCGCGCCTCGCCCCTGCGCAACATCGAGCTGACGGCGCCCTATTTCCACTCCGGCGTGGTCTGGTCGCTGGAAGAGGCGGTCGCGGTGATGGGCGTCTCACAGCTGGGCGCGGACCTCACCGAGCAGGAAATCGACGACATCGCCGCCTTCCTGCGCACGCTGACCGGCGAGATCCCCGAGGTCGTGCACCCGACGCTGCCGCCCTCGACGGACGCGACCCCGCGTCCCGAACCGATGTGATCCTTGGCGCGGGTCGGCTCACGGCCGGCCCGCAGCGCCACCACGAAAAAGGGCCGCCCCACCGGGCGGCCCTTCTTGCATGACGGTGTTGCAAAGGGTCAGCCGACCAGTTCGGTCCCCGCGAAGAAGTATGCGATCTCCTCGGCGGCCGTCTCGGGCGCGTCGGAGCCATGGACGGAGTTCTCGCCCTTGGACAGCGCGAACTCCTTGCGGATCGTGCCCTCGGCGGCCTCCGCCGGGTCGGTCGCGCCCATCACTTCGCGGTATTTCGCGATCGCGTCGTCGCCTTCCAGCACCTGAACCACCACCGGTTCGGAGGCCATGAATTCGCAGAGCTCGCCGTAGAACGGACGCTCCTTGTGGACGGCATAGAACTCGCCTGCCTGCGCGGGGGTCATGTGGATGCGTTTCTGCGCGATGATGCGCAGGCCCGCGGCCTCTATCTTGGCGTTGATCGCGCCGGTGAGGTTGCGCTTGGTGGCGTCGGGCTTGAGGATCGAAAAGGTGCGTTGAACGGCCATGGTCTGCTCCATCGGGAAGGATTTGTCGCGCGCTTAGCATGGGGGTTGGGGGATGAAAACCCGGCTGTTGCGCCGGGTGTCGAGCGGGGTGTTGACGGGGGCGTCCGAGACCGCCAAACCCCACCCATGCTGCGGATCGAAGACATCTCATACGCCGTTGCCGGCACCCCCCTGTTCGAGGGCGCCAGCGCCACGATCCCCGCGGGACACAAGGTGGGCATCGTTGGCCGCAACGGCGCCGGCAAGACGACGCTCTTCCGGCTGATCAGGGGGCAGCTCACGCTCGATGGCGGCAGTATTTCCGTGCCCGCCCGCGCGCGGATCGGCGGTGTCTCGCAGGAGGCGCCGGGGACCGAGCTCTCGCTGCTGGACACCGTGCTGGCGGCGGATGAAGAACGCGCGGCGCTTCTCGGCGACACCAGCGACGATCCCGACCGCATCGCGGAGGTGCAGACGCGGCTTGCCGATATCGACGCCTGGTCGGGCGAGGCGCGGGCCTCGGCCATCTTGAAGGGCCTCGGCTTCACCAAGGAGGAACAGGCCATGCCCTGCTCCGCCTTCTCGGGGGGCTGGCGGATGCGCGTCGCTCTGGCCGGTGTCCTGTTCGCACAGCCCGACCTGCTGCTCCTGGACGAACCGACGAACTACCTCGATCTCGAAGGCGCGCTCTGGCTCGAAAGCTACCTCGCGCGCTACCCGCATACAGTGCTGATCATCAGCCATGATCGCGGCCTGCTGAACCGGGCGGTCGATCACATCCTGCACCTCGAGGGGCGGGACCTGACGCTCTATTCCGGGGGCTACGACGCATTCGCGCGCGCCCGCGCCGAGACCCGCGCCGTGCAGGCCGCCGCCGCCAAGAAGCAGGAGGCGCAGCGTTCCCATCTGCAGGCCTTCGTCGACCGGTTCAAGGCCAAGGCCTCCAAGGCGAAACAGGCGCAGAGCCGGGTCAAGATGCTGGAGCGGATGGAGACGATCCGCATGCCGGAGGACGCCGCGCGCACGGTGTTTTCCTTCCCCGAGCCCGAGGACCTTTCGCCGCCCATCGTGAACCTCGACAATGCCGCCGTGGGCTATGGCGGCAAGCCGGTGCTGAGCCGCCTGTCGCTGAGGATCGATCAAGACGACCGCATCGCGCTGCTGGGTCGGAATGGAGAGGGAAAATCGACGCTTTCCAAGTTGTTGTCGGGCAAACTTCAGGCTTGCGAGGGCCGGATCACGGCCTCCTCCAAGCTTCGGATCGGCTATTTCGCGCAGCATCAGGTCGACGAGCTGCACGCCGACGAGACGCCGCTTCAGCACCTGCGCCGCGAACGCCCCGAAGAAGCGCCGCCGAAGCTGCGGGCGCGGCTGGCCGGCTTCGGGCTCATGGCCGAACAGGCCGAGACCATCGTGGCGAAGCTTTCAGGCGGGCAGAAGGCGCGGCTGTCGCTGCTCTTGGCCACGCTCGACGCGCCGCATATGCTGATCCTCGACGAGCCCACCAACCACCTCGACATCGAAAGCCGCGAGGCACTGGTCGAGGCGCTGACCGCCTATTCCGGCGCCGTGGTGCTGGTGAGCCACGACATGCACCTGCTGAGCCTCGTGGCCGACCGGCTGTGGCTGGTGAAGGACGGGCGCGTGGCGCCTTACGAGGGCGATCTTGAAAGCTATCGGGCACTTCTGCTGGCAGGTGATGAAAAGCCCGCGAAGTCCGCAAAGCCCGAGAAACCCACGAAGAAGCCGCTCACCCATGATCAGGTCAAGGAGCTGCGCAGCGAGGTCCGCAAATGCGAGGCGCGTCTCGCCAAGATCGAGGAGATGCGCGACAAGCTCGCCGCCAAACTCGCCGATCCCGAGCTGTACGAGCAGTCGCGCGCGGGCGAGCTTGGCACCTGGCAGAAAAAATACGCCGAGGTGATGGAAGGCCTCCACCGCGCCGAGGCGATGTGGGTGGCCGCCGCCGAAAAGCTGGAACAGGCCGAGGCCGGCTGATCCCCGCCGGGACACACGCTGCGCGACCGGGCGCGCGAAACCGGTTTCCAGTTGCGGGCGACCGGCCTAGGGTGCGCCGCGATGGAACTGGCCGCCTACATCCCCGCCTTCGTGGCGCTTTTCGTGATCATCGACCCGATCGGGCTGGCGCCGCTGTTCGTGGCGCTGACGGCGGGCCAGACGGTGGGCGAGCGGCGCGGCGTGGCGCTGCGGGCCTGCCTTGTCGCGCTCGGCATCCTGACGCTCTTCGGGCTGGCGGGCGAGGCGGTGCTGAATTTCCTCGGCATCTCCATGCCCGCCTTTCGCATCGCGGGTGGGGTGCTTCTGTTTCTGACCGCTCTCGACATGCTGTTCGAACGCCGCAGCCAGCGGCGGCAGGGTCAGGCGGACACCGCCCATGCCGACGATCCCTCCGTCTTTCCGCTCGCCATCCCGCTCATCGCGGGTCCGGGGGCGATTGCCACGATGATCCTGCTGACGGGGCAGGACGGGGCGGAGCTGTTGCATATCGCGCTGGTGCACGCGGTGATGGCGCTGGTGCTGGCCTGTGTCTTCGCGCTGTTCCTGCTGGCGGCCCCGCTGGAGCGCGCGCTGGGGCCCACCGGGATCAACGTGGTGACGCGTCTGCTGGGGATGCTTCTGGCCGCGCTGTCGGTGCAATTCGTCATCGACGGGATGCGCGATTTGCAGGTGATCTGAGCCGGCGTGATCCTATATATGGGCCATGGACACTCTGACCTCCCTCACCGGCGACCAGATCGGAAACCTGATCTACCTTGCCCTTCTGGGAACGGCGATCGGTGGCTGGCTGCTGGTGTCGCAGCGCAAAAACCTCGGCAAGCTGGCGCAATACGCGGCGATCTGGGGCTTCATCTTCCTCGGCGCGATCGTGGCCGTTGGGCTCTGGACCGATATCCGCCAGACCGTCACCCCGCGTCAGTCGGTGATGATGGAGGGCGCGCGCGTGGAAGTACCGCAAAGCGCCGATGGACATTACTACCTGACGATGGAGGTCAACGGCACGCCCATCCGCTTCGTCGTCGACACCGGCGCGACCGATCTGGTTCTCAGCCGTGGCGACGCGGAACGCGCGGGGATCGACACCGACACGCTGATCTATTCGGGCCGCGCCTTCACCGCCAACGGGATGGTGGACACGGCGCCCGTGACGCTTGACCGGATCGCATTGGGAAAGGCCACGGATACCGGCGTTCGGGCTGTCGTCAACGGGGCCGAGATGCAGGACAGCCTTCTGGGCATGAGCTATCTCCAACGCTTCGACCGGCTGGAGATTTCCGGCGGCCGGCTCGTGCTGGAACGCTAGGCGCGCTTACCCCTTGGCGGCGCTTTCCGCCTTCATCTTCCAGCTGCCCGTATCCTCCGACCAGTATTTCGCCGCAGCGCCCGCCCCCGTGAGCGTGCGCCATTGCGCGCGCGCGGCCTCCACCGCGCCGGGGTCGTGACCGTCGAACAGGATCATCACGCGCGCATGGGCGGCGACCTCATCGGCCGTGACATCCGCGCCTTCGACCGAGACGAGGCAATCGGGCGCGTTGGCGGCCGGGCCTGTCGTCAGAAGCACGGGCTGATCGGCGTCATGGGCGCCGCCCGCGCGCCCGTGCGGCAGGAACCCGTCGCCCAGCCAGAGCTGCGCATCCAGCCGCCCGAGCGTTTCGTCGGTGCGTCCGCGCACCGCCACGCGCCACGGCTGGGCGAGCGATTTCTCCAGCAATACCCGCAGCGTGACCTCAAGCGGCGCCCGCGTCAGCTGGTAGAAATACGCCTCGCCCATGGGCCGCCTCAGGCCTCCTCGTAGCCGTCGCGCACCAGCCGGTCGAGCGCCAGAACGCCCCAGCCCGTCGCGCCCTTGGGCGCCAGCGTCGTGTCGGACTTCACGCTGGCGACCCCCGCGATGTCGAGGTGAATCCAGGGCGTGTCTTCCTTCACGAAGCGCCCTAGGAACTGGGCCGCCGTGATGGACCCCGCATCGCGTCCGCCCACGTTCTTCATGTCGGCGATCCGGCTTTTCAGCTTGTCGTCATAGGCCTGGCCCAGCGGCATGCGCCACGCGCCCTCGCCTTCGGTCTTCGCGGCCTTGAGGAAGGCGTTGCAGAAGGCGTCGTTGTTGGAAAACACGCCCGCGTTCTCGTGGCCGAGGCCGATGATGATGGCACCGGTCAGCGTGGCGAGGTCGATCATGCCAGTGGGCTTGAAGCGTTCCTGCGCGTACCACATCACGTCGCACAGAACGAGGCGCCCCTCGGCGTCGGTGTTGATGACCTCGACGGTGTCGCCCTTCATGGATTTCACCACGTCGCCGGGCCGCTGTGCGCGGCCGTCGGGCATGTTCTCGACGAGGCCCACCAGGGCCACGACATTGGCCTTGGCCTTGCGCCCGGCGATGGCCTTCATCGCGCCCGCGACGGTGCCCGCGCCGCCCATGTCCATGGTCATGTCTTCCATGCCGCCGGCGGGCTTGAGGCTGATGCCGCCCGTGTCGAACACCACGCCCTTGCCGATCAGCGCCAGCGGCGGCTCGTCCCCGCCGCCCTTCCACTGCATCACCACGACCTTGGAGGGGCTCTCGGACCCCTGCCCCACGGCCAGCAGCGTGCGCATGCCGAGCTTCTCGAGATCGACCTCTTCCAGCACCTCGACCTCGACACCGTGATCGATCAGGCCTTCGAGACGTTTGGCGAAATCGTTCGTGGTCAGTACGTTGGAGGGCTCGTTGACGAGGTCACGGGTGAAGAACACGCCATCGGCCAGCGGCGCGAGGCCGGCCCAGTCCGCCGCCGTGTCCTCGGGCTTCGTGACCAGCAGCGTGGCATCCTCCGGGGGCGAGGCCTCGCCCGTCTTGTGGTCGGCGAAGTCGTAGCAGCGCAGCACGAGCCCGAGGCCCAGTTCCTCGGCCCGCGCCGTGGCGCCCGCGCAGATCGTCAGATGGCCCTTGCCGCGCGCCTTGGCCAGCGATGCACCGGCCTTGCGCGCCTCCTCGACGCTCGGGCGGCGTGGCAGTTTGCAGACCAGAAGCCCCTCTGCGGCGAGGCCGGCCGGAAAGGACAGACTCACCACGTCGCCCACCTTGGCCTTGTCGAAGCTCTCGGCCTCGGCCAGCCGCGCCAGCGCGCCCTTGGTCAGGCGGTTCAGGCGCCGCCCGGCGGGGTCGAGTTTGCCCTCGGGCGGGACGATGACGGCGAGTTTTCCCTCGATCCGGGCAAGCGCGTCGAGATCGGTTTCGGTGAAGCTGAGCGTGATCGGCTTGGTCATGGTGATTTCGCGTCCTGTTGGCTTTTCTGCGGCCCGTGTGAGCGCCCCTTGTATGCGCGCCCGTGTCTTTCCGGTCGCGACATTAGGACGGCCTGCGCCGGATGGCCAGATCGGCCTGTCGCCTACCGCCGGATTGGTCTACCATCCAGATACGGCCTCCCACCCGCGCGTGGGCGCATCATCTGGGGGATGCGGGCCAGCGGCGTCCGGAAGCGGGGCGCGTCTGCCATCGTCGCCCCATACCGCCGCCCCGGAAGAGGCAGGAGTACAGGCTTGGGACAGTTCGATCGCTATATCCTGACGCAGCTGATCGTGCTTTTCGGGTTCTTCAGCCTCGTGCTGATCTCGGTCTACTGGATCGAGGCGGCGGTGGACCTGTTCGATACGCTGATCGCCGATGGCCAGAACCTCGGCGTGTTCCTCGAGTTCACCGCGCTGGCGCTGCCGCAGATCATGATGCTGGTGCTGCCGATCGCGGCCTTCGTGGCGACGCTCTACATCTTCAACCGGATGATCGGCGACAGCGAGCTTGTGGTGATGCAGACCGCCGGGCTCTCGGCGTGGCGGCTGATGCGCCCGGTGCTGGTCTTCGGCCTGTTCCTGGCCGCACTTCTGGGCGTTCTGGCCAATATCCTCGCGCCGGTCGCGCGCAGCCAGTTCATCGACCGATCGGCCGAGGTGCAGGAGGATCTGACCGGTCGCTTCCTGCGCGCGGGCGAATTCATCCATCCCACAGCCGGCCTGACCGTCTACATCCGCGAAATCTCGGAGCTGGGGGAGTTCCGCGACCTGTTCCTGCAGGACCGCTCGCAGCCGGATGTGGAGACAACCTACACCGCGACGACCGCGCTTCTGGTGCGATCCGAGGCCGGGCCCCGGCTGGTGATGTTCGACGGCATGGCCCAGTCGCTCGACCGGGAAACCGGGCTGCTGTCGACCGTCACCTTCGCCGATTTCACCTATGACGTGGCGGCGCTGATCGCCGAGGGTCGGGGGCGCAACTACGACGTGCGCGAATTGCCCACCGCGCTGCTGATCCGGGCCGATGCCACGATGGCCGAGGAGATGAGGCTGCCGCTGGCCCGCATGCTTTTCGAGGGCCATGACCGGATCGCACGCGCCATCTTCTCGATCTTCCCGCCGCTGATCGGGGCGGCCTGCCTGATGCTGGGCCATTTCTCGCGCTTCGGCGTCTGGCGGCAGATCCTGCTGGCCGTGGTGCTGGTCGTGCCGCTTCAGGTGATCTGGAACGCCTCGGAGGCGGTGGCGCGGACGGATGCCGACCTGTGGTACCTGGCCTATGCGCAACCGGCGGCCGCACTCGGCATCACGACGGTCCTGATCGTGCTGGCGGGCGCGCGACGCGACATCGCCAAGGGGGCCGTCCGGAAACTCCGCCCGCGAGGCGCCGCGGCATGATCCTGCACATGTATATCGCCCGGCGGTTCCTGCGCTCTCTCGGCATCGTGATCGCGGTTTTCGTGGGCATCCTTCTGCCCATTGACATCGCCGAACAGATGCGCCGCATCGGTGGCGATCAGGGGCTGGGCGCGGTGGTGGAACTGTCGCTTCTGAACCTGCCCCGCGCGCTTTACATGTGGTTGCCGCTTTTCGTGATGCTGGCGACGCTGGTGCTGTTCCTGGGTCTTGCGCGTACATCCGAACTGGTGGTGGTGCGTGGCGCGGGGCGCTCGGCCATCCGCTCGGCCGCCTCGCCGGTGCTTGTCGCCTTCGGGATCGGGATACTGGCTCTCCTGATCCTCAATCCGATTGTGGCGGCGACATCGCGCGAATACCAGATGACGGTCGCCCGCTATCAGGGGGCCGAGCAGCGCACCGTGTCGGTCAGTGCCGAGGGGCTATGGCTCCGGCAGGGCACGCTGTCGGAGCAGACGGTCATCCATGCCGAGGGCACCAATTCCGACGGCACGCATCTGTTCGACGCGAGTTTCTTCACCTTCGACGAAAACGGCCTGCTGACCGAACGGATCAGCGCGGGCGAGGCGCTGCTGGTGGGTGGCGCGTGGGAACTGCGCGAGGTCAAGCTGTGGCCCTTCGCCGGCGTCGACAATGCGGAAGCCGCGTCGGTCCTCCACGACAGGCTGGTTCTGCCGTCGACCTTGACCGCCGAGCAGATCCGCGACAGTTTCGGGCGGCCCGACACGGTGCCGATCTACGAGCTTCCGGGCTTCATCGCACAGCTGAACGCGGCCGGATTCGCCGCGGTCCAGCACCGCATCTGGCTGCAGATGCAGCTTTCCAATCCGCTGATGCTGTCGGCCATGGTCCTGATCGGCGCGGGCTTCACCATGCGGCACACCCGCTTCGGGCGCACCGGAATCATGGTGCTTGCGGCGATTTTGCTCGGTTTTGGGGTGTATTTCATCCGCGATTTCGCCGAAGTTCTCGGGGAAAGCGGGCAGTTGCCCGCCGCCCTCGTCGCGTGGGCGCCGCCGGTGGCGGCGATCCTGCTTGCCGTGGGCGTCTTGTTGCATACGGAAGATGGGTAGAGGCACGGATATCATTGGACGCGCGCGGCGGGCCACCGCGGCGGCGCTGCTTGCGGGCACGGCATGTCTGGCGCCCGCCCAGCCCGCTGTTGCCCAGGGCGCGCCGGCCTCGCTCATCGCCGACGATATCCGCTTCGACCAGGGGTCGGAAGCGATCACCGCGCGCGGCGGCGTCGAGGTCTTCTTCGAGGGGGCGCGGCTGCGCGCCAGCTCCATCACCTATTCGCAGGTTGGCGACCGCATCACGGTCGAAGGCCCGCTGACCCTGATCGACCCGTCGGGCAATGCAGTGATCGTTGCCGATTTCGCCGATCTCTCGGCCGATCTGCGCGACGGCGTGTTGCAATCCGCCCGCCTCGTGCTCGACCGGCAATTGCAGATCGCCGCCACCCAGATCGACCGCGTCGACGGGCGCTACAGCCAAGCCTACCAGGCTGTCGCCTCCTCCTGCGAGGTCTGCTTCGACAATCCCACGCCGCTATGGGAAATCCGCGCGCGCCGCATCATCCACGACGAGGTGGAACAGCAGCTCTATTTCGAGGGCGCCCAATTCCGCGTCATGGGCGTGCCGGTGATCTGGCTGCCGCAGATGCGCCTGCCCGATCCGACGCTGGAACGGTCCACCGGCTTTCTCGCGCCTTCGATCCGCGCCACCGACACGACGGGCACGCAGATTCGCGTCCCCTACTTCATCATGCTGGGCGATCACGCCGACCTGACGCTGACGCCATGGATCGGGCTGGGAGACAGCCAGACGATCGAGTTGCGCTACAGGCAGGCCTTCCGCAACGGACGGATCGAGGCCTCGGGCTCGCTGACCTGGGACGATCTGACCGACGATGACATCCGCGGCCATATCTTCGCTGACGGCACCTTCGATATCGGCCGCAACATCGATCTGAGCTTCCAGATCGAGGGCGTGACCGATGACGGCTATCTCACCACCTACAGCCTGCCCGACACCGACCTTCTGGAAAGCAACATCCGCATCGGTCGGACCGAAAGGGACACGTTCTTCGACGCAGGTATCAGCAATCTGACATCGCTGCGCGAAGGCGATGACAACGACACGCTGCCCACCTACGTGGCCGACGGGCGTTTTGTGCAACGGTTCGAGCCGGGCGCGCTTGGCGGCATCGCCGAGCTTCGCTTCGACGCGCTGGGCTATGTCCGGCCAAGCTCGACGCCGGGTCCCATCGGCACAACGCTGGCCACCGATGCCGCCCGCTTCTCGGCGACACTCGACTGGCGCCGGACGGAGGTGCTGGACAACGGGCTCCTCCTGACCTTCGAGGCCGCGCTTGCCGGCGATCTGCACACCGCCCGGCAGGACGCGGTCCCCACGCTCAACGACACCGAGGCACGGCTGACGCCCTATGGCGCAATCACGCTGCGCTATCCCCTCCAACGCACCGACGCAGGCGGGGTGCAGCATCTGCTCGAGCCCGCCATCCAGGTGGCCTGGTCCGAAACACATGGCGACCCTGTGGTGGTAGAGGACAGCGACATCGTCGAATTCGACGAGGCCAACCTCTTCGCGCTGGACCGCTTTCCCGGCTCCGACCAGCGCGAGGAAGGCAACCGCGCGGCGATCGGCATCGGCTATACCCGCCTCGATCCGCTTGGCTGGTCGGCGGGGATCACCGCGGGCATCGTGCTGCGCGCCGACGATCTGGGTCGATTCACCCCCGGCTCCGGCCTCGACGGGGACACGTCGGACTGGCTTCTGGCCACGCATTTCGCGCTTGGCGACAGTGTCCGCGTCATCAATCGCGCGCTTTTCGACCAGCAGCTCGACTTCACGTCCAACGAGTTGGTGCTGAACTGGCGCGGCGAGATGGCAAACGTCGCCTCCACCTACACCTATCTCGAGGCCGACTCCGACGAAGGGCGCCCCGACGAACTCGCCGAGTGGGCCTTCGACGCGGGCTATCGTTTCGACAGCGACTGGACGGCCGGCGTGAACTGGCGCTACGACTTCGCCGAGGCGGAACCCACGCGGGCGGGCCTCCGCCTGGGGTACGAGAACGAATGCGTCGATCTGGAGCTTTCGGTCTCCCGGCGCTACACCACCTCCACCACGCTCGACCCGTCGACGGAATTCGGCCTGACCGTGGCGCTGAACGGCTTTGGCGCAACACGAGAGGGCCGCAGCCGTGCCCGCGCGTGCCGGTAATGCCATTGGATGGCCGAGACCGGCGACGCAGGTGGTTCGCGGCACCGCGATGCCATCATGCGGAACTGCGCGGCTGGCCCTTGCACCCGAGACGACAGCCCCCGATAAGGACGCCATGACCGCACAGACCGCCCCAAAACCACTCTCGCGCATCCTCGCTGTCGCTGCGGCGCTGATGCTGGCCGCGACGCTCTCGGGCGTGCCGCAGGCTCAGGCGCAAAGCCCCTTCGCGGTGGCCGCGCGCGTGAACGACGACATCGTCACGAATTACGAGATCCAGCAGCGCAGGCGCTTCCTGACGCTTCTGAACGCCCCGGCGGACGTGGTGGCGCAAGCGCGCGACACCCTCGTCAACGAACGATTGCAGGCGCAGGCCGCCCAACGCTTCGGTGTGGTGGCCACACCCGAGGAGATCGAGGAAGGCGTGGCCAGTTTCGCCAGCCAGGCCAACATGAACGCGCAGCAGTTCATCAACGCGCTCGGCCAGGCGGGTGTCGCACCCGAAACGGTCCGCGACTTCATCGCCGCCGGCATCAGCTGGCGCAACGTGGTGCGCGCACGCTTCGCCACAAGCGCGCAGGTCACCGATGCCGAGATCGACCGCGCGCTGGCCGGTGGCGGATCCGACACACCGGGCGTGGCGGCCATCGACTATGCCACGATCCCCATCGTCGGCGGGCGTGGATCGGACGCCTTGTCGCGCGCACAGGCGCTGCGCAACCGCGTCGATACCTGCGACGACCTCTACGGCGTCCGGCCCGAGGGGTTCGAACGGCAGGTCCTTCCCCCTTCAGAGATCCCGCAGGACATCGCCGCGGCCCTCAGCCGCCTCGATGCCGACGAGATGTCCTTCGACATCACCCGCGGCGATGGCACGCTCCTCTTGGTCACCATGCTTTGCGGCCGCAGCACCGAGATCCCCGAGGGCGCCCGCGACCAGGTGCGCGAGCAACTGTTCCAGAGCCGCATCGGTGCCTATGCCTCGGGCTTTCTCGAAGAACTGCGCGCGGATGCGATCATCGTCTACGGCGACGGGTAAGCCCCCGTGGCCCCCGCCTCCCCCGCGCCCATCGCCCTGACCATCGGTGAGCCCGCCGGGATCGGCCCGGAACTCGCTGTCGCGGCGTGGCAACGTCTCGGCGCGCGCCGGCCCTTCTTCGTGCTGGGAGACCCCGACCACCTCCGGGGCCTTGGCGCGCCGATCCGGACCATATCCGCACCCGCCGAGGCGGCCCATGCGTCCCTTTCCGGCCTGCCGGTTCTGACCCATGCCTTTCCAGCCCCCGCCGTGCCGGGCCGGCCGGACCCGCGCAACGCCGAGGCCGTGATCACCACCATCGCCCACGCTGTCGACCTCGTGATGCGCGGGCAGGCCGGCGCGCTGACCACCGGGCCGATCCACAAGAAGGCGCTGATCGAGGGCGCGGGCTTCGCCTATCCCGGCCATACCGAGTACCTGGCGCATCTGGCGGGCGTCGACCGCGTGGCGATGATGCTGGCCGGCCCCGACCTGCGCGTGGTGCCCACAACGATCCACATCCCCCTGAAGGACGTGCCGGGCGCGCTCGATGCGTCCCTCCTGTCGGACACGATCCGTCTGACCGATGCCGCTCTGCGCCGCGATTTCGGCGTCGAACACCCCCGCATCGCCGTCGCGGGTCTCAACCCGCACGCCGGCGAAGGCGGGGTCATGGGCCGCGAGGAGATCGAGATCATCGCCCCCGTCATCGAGGCCCTGCGCGCCGAGGGGTTCGGCCTGACCGGTCCGCACTCCGCCGACACGATGTTCCACGCCGCCGCCCGCGCCACCTATGACGCGGCGGTGGCGATGTATCACGACCAGGCGCTGATCCCGATCAAGACGCTGGCCTTCGACGAGGGCGTGAACGTCACCCTCGGCCTGCCCTTCGTGCGCACCTCCCCCGACCACGGCACCGCCTTCGACATCGCGGGCAAGGGCCGGGCCAATCCCGCCAGCCTGATCGCCGCGCTGGACATGGCCGCAGGCATGGCCGCCGCGCGCGCCGCGAGGCCATGAGCGGGCCCGCCCCCCTTCATCCTGGCGAAAAACTCCCCGCGCGGAGCGCACCGGCGCCGGTGAGGGGCTACAAGCCCCGAGACGGTGCCTGCCGCCTCGCCGGACCGGATCCATGAGCGCGATCGACACCCTGCCCCCCCTGCGCGCGGTCATCGCCGCCCACGGTCTCTCGGCGCGCAAGGCGCTGGGGCAGAACTTCCTTCTGGACCTGAACCTGACGGCCAAGATCGCGCGTGTGGCGGGCGATCTCTCAGCGTCCGACGTGCTGGAGGTGGGTCCCGGCCCCGGCGGCCTGACCCGCGGGCTTCTGGTCGAGGGTGCGCGCCGCGTGGTGGCGGTGGAAAAGGACGCACGCTGCCTCGCCGCTCTGGCCGAGATCGCCGCAGCCTACCCCGGACGGCTCGAGGTGATCCATGGCGATGCGCTGGACCTCGACTGGGCGACACACCTGAACCCGCCCATCCGGATCGTGGCCAACCTGCCCTACAACGTGGGAACCGAACTGCTGGTGCGCTGGCTGACGCCGCCGGTCTGGCCGCCGCGCTGGTCGACAATGACGCTGATGTTCCAGCGCGAGGTGGCCGAACGCATCGTGGCCACGCCCGGATCCAAGGCCTATGGCCGCCTCGCCATCCTCGCCCAGTGGCGCAGCACGGCCCGCATCGCCATGACGCTGCCGCCCGAGGCGTTCACCCCGCCGCCCAAGGTCCGCTCGGCCGTGGTGCATATCGAGGCGCTGGCCGAGCCGCGCTACCCGGCCGATCCGCAGGTGCTGTCCCGCGTCGTGGCGGCGGCCTTCAACCAGAGGCGCAAGATGCTTCGCGCGGCACTCAGGGGGCAGGCCCCGGATATCGAGGACAGGCTTCGCGCCGCCGGGATCGACCCCACGTCGCGGGCCGAGGACGTGCCGCTCGAGGCGTTCTGCGCGCTGGCGCGGGCGCTGGCATGAGCCGGCTGATCTGGATCGTCACCCATGCCGATGTGGTGATCGACCCCGCCGTTCCGGTTCCCGACTGGGGCCTGAACCCGAAGGGCGCGGCACGGCACGCGGCATTGGCGGAGCGCTGGATAGCTTGCCGACCCGCGCCGGATGCGATCTGGTCGAGCGATGAACGCAAGGCGCGCGAGGGCGCGGCACCCCTAGCCGAGGCATGCGGGCTCATGGCTCGGACCGATCCCGGGCTGGGTGAAAACGACCGCAGCGCCACGGGCTTCATCCCCGAACCCGAGTTCTCACGCGTCGCTTCGGCGTTCTTCGCGCATCCCGATGACAGCATCCGCGGCTGGGAACCGGCGCGAGACGCGCAGGCGCGGATCGTCGCGGCGGTGGATCGGGTGGTCGCGGCCACGCCGGGGACGGGCGAAATCGTCATCGTCACCCATGGCGGCGTGTCGACGCTCCTGCTCTGCGCCTTGTTGGATCACCCGATAGACGAAAGCATGGGGCCAGGGATCGCGGGCGGTGGCGGCATCTGCGCGCTAAACGAGAGAAAGCTCATCCGGGGCTGGCGCGCCATCGAGTCCGCGGGCGCCCTGGCGCTCTGACAGAGTTTACTCGGCCGCCTCACGCGGTGGGCCACCATCCTCACCGTTCGACCGGCTGCCGCCATCGTCGGCTTTCGACCCGTTGCTTGCCTCACCGGCTTCCTTGGCGTCACCCTCGGCCTTGCGTGGGCGTCTCGTGCGGCTCCGGCGCGGTTTGGAGCCGCTTTCCGGCGTCTCGACAAGCGTGCTGTCCTCCGACCCGGGCTGATCGATCACCGCGTCGAAACTGCGGCTCTCGCTGTCGCCGGAGGCGTCGGTTTGCGCCTTGGCTTCCCCGTCCTGCTGGCCCTGCTGCGGCTTCTGCTGCTGGCCGCCCTGAGGTTGGCCGCCCTGCGACTGGCCGCCCTGCGGCTGTCCGCCCTGCTGGTCACGGCGGGCGTCCATCTCGCGCTGCGCCTCGGCCAGCAGGCGCAGGTAGTGTTCCGCATGCTGCTGGAAATTCTCGAACGCCACCCGGTCATTGCCGAGCTGCGCGTCGCGGGCCAACTGGTTGTACTTGTCTATGATCTGTTGCGGGGTGCCACGCACCTTGCCCTCCGGGCCCGAACTGTCGAACACTCGGTTGACGATATTGCCGACAGAGCGGTTGCGGTTCCCCTTGGACCGCGAGCGGTTCTTAGATGATCTCATGGTGCGTCTATTGATCCAGTTGTCCTGGGTGTTGCAGAGGTGGGGCAGAATATGCCCCCGGGCCGCGAACACGCTGGGCCCAATCCGTTTTTCTGGCCCGCGGTATCTGACGAAATCAGCGCGAGGAGGCAGAGTGCCAACCGTCCAACGCTGGTCTTGTTAAGCATGCCGGAGTGACCGAAACAAGGCCTAAACGCGGAAAACGGCGGATTTTAGCGGGTTTTTCCCGCGGCGGGACCGAAAAGCCGCGCTAGGCGACGTGCCGCGCTGTCCGACATGCGGTGACGACGCGATCCCTTGCATTGATATCGGGATGGACCGTCACGTCCGCAAGGCCTGCGGCCTCGAAAAGCGCGCTGACGGCCGGGCCTTGTTCGCTGCCGATTTCCACCAGCACCCGGCCTCCGGGGACCAGATACCGCCCCACGTCCCGCGCGATCGCCCGGTAGGCGTCGAGCCCGTCGCCGCCCGGTGTCAGGGCGATGGACGGATCATGCAGAACCTCCGGCGCAAGCCCCGCGACCTCGGCTTCGGCGATATAGGGCGGGTTCGAGACGATCAGATCGAACGCGCCGCGCACTTCCGCGAACCAGTCCGACTGCACAAAATCCGCCCCCGCAACCCCAAGACGCGCCGCGTTCTCTTGCGCGATCTGCAGCGCGTCGGCGGAAATGTCGGTGCCGAGCCCCGTGGCGCCCGGCCTCTCCGCCAGCAGGCTCAGCAGGATGCAGCCCGATCCGGTGCCAAGGTCGAGCACCGTCTCGAAAGGTGCCTCCAGCGCCAGTTCGACCAGAGTTTCGGTATCCGGGCGCGGGTCCAGAACGGCATCGGAGATCGTGAAGTCATGTTTCCAGAAGGCGCGCCGCCCCGTAATCCGCGACACCGGACGCCGCGTCGCCCGCGCGTCGATGGCCTGCCGGAAAACCTCAAGCGTGGCGGGACTGGGGGCCTCGCGGCTTTGCGCACCGCCCGCCGCCCGACCCTGCGCCAAGGCCCAGTCGAACAGCCGCTGCGCGTCCCGCTGCGGGTCCGCCACGCCCGCCGCGGCGAGTTGCCGGACAGCCTCGGCCGGCGTCCCGGCTGACGTCATGGGCCCATCTCCGCCAGAAGGGCGGCTTGCGCATCCTCGGTCAGCGCGTCGATCACCTCGTCGAGATCGCCCTGCATGATTTCGGACAGCCGGTAGAGCGTCAGGTTGATCCGGTGGTCGGTCATCCGCCCTTGCGGGAAGTTGTAGGTCCGGATGCGTTCGGACCGGTCACCCGAACCGACCTGCGATTTGCGATCCGCCGCCCGCTCCAACGCGGCGCGGCTGCGTTCGAGATCGTAGAGCCGCGCGCGCAGCACCGCCATGGCGATCTCGCGGTTGCGGTGCTGCGATTTTTCGGAACTCGTGACGACAATGCCACTGGGAACATGCGTGATCCGCACGGCGGAATCGGTCGTGTTCACATGCTGGCCGCCCGCGCCGCTGGCGCGCATGGTGTCGATGCGGATGTCGGTTGCGGGAATGTCGATATCCACGGTTTCGGCCTCGGGCAACACGGCCACGGTCGCGGCGGAGGTGTGGATGCGCCCGCCCGATTCGGTCTCGGGCACACGCTGCACCCGGTGCACGCCGGACTCGTATTTCAGCCGCGCGAAGACCCCCTCCCCCGCGATGCGTGCCGTGACCTCCTTGATGCCGCCAAGCTCGGTCTCCTGCAGGTCGACGATCTCGACACTCCAGCCCCTTGCCTCGGCGTAGCGGGTGTACATCCGCAGAAGATCGCCTGCGAAAAGTGCTGCTTCCTCGCCCCCCGTTCCGGGCCGGATTTCCAGCATGGCGGGCCGCGTGTCGGCCTCGTCCTTCGGCAGAAGCGCAAGGCGCAGCGCGTGTTCGGCCTCGGGAATGGCGGCGGTCAGGCGCGCGACCTCATCCTCGGCCAGGTCGCGCATCTCCGGATCTTCGGCCAGCGCGCGGGCCTCATCCAGCTCGGCGTTCAATTCCCGCCAGTCCAGGATGCGCGCGACGACGGGCTTCAGTTCCGAATACTCGCGGGCGATGCCTGCGATGGCGTCGGGCGCCGCGCCCGCGCTCAACTGCGCTTCGAGAAACTCGAAACGCTCGGTGATCTGGCGCAGGCGATCCTGGGGAAGCATGGGGGCGATGTGCCGGGCGCGGCAGGCCGGGTCAAGAGGAAGCGGCGTCCATCCAGCGGGTCACGCGGGCGGCATTCACGCCCATGTCGGACTGTCCGAAGCGCGCGCGAGAGAAGATGTCGACCCGCGTCCGGTCGCCATCCTCGTGCAGCCGGATCGAGATTGCGTCGGGAAAACCCATGATGCGCGAGCGCGCGACATAGGTCACGAATCCCTCCGAAGGGTCACCGCCGATCCGCTCTGCGCCCTCGGCCTTGGCGACGGCGTCGAGCCGCAGCATCACCTCCGTTGGCGTCCCCGCCAGACGCGGGGCGTCGGCACCGGTGCGCAGCTCGAAATTCGGCGTGGCGGGCGGCGTGGCCTCCGCCGGGTCCACATGCCATGTCTCGGGCGGCATTGGCGCCATGCGGAACCAGACCGCAGCCGCGATGACGGCGACGAGAACGAGGGCAACAAGGATGGTCACGATACGCATGAAGCCCAAGTTGCGCTTTTGCGCGGCCGCTTCAAGCTCTTTCGGCGCTTTCGTATTTTTCGAGGAACGCCTCGGCGCCGAGTGCACGGAAATCGTCCAGAGTCTCGCGCAGACGGGCATGGTCCCAGTCCCACCACGCCAGCGCGATCAGCCGCTCGGCGATGGCTGGCGGCTGGCGGTCGCGCAGCGGTTTGGCCGGGCAGCCCGCGACGATCGTGTAGGGCGCCACGTCCTTCGTCACCACGGCGCCCGCGGCGATGACCGCGCCATGGCCCACGGTGACCTCGGGCTTGATGATCGCGCCATGGCCGATCCAGGTATCATGGCCGATCTCGGTCCGGCGGCTCTCGCGATGGGCGAAGAAATCCGTGTCATGCTCTGCATCGGGCCAGTAATCGGCGGACCGGTACATGAAATGATGCAGGCTCGCCCGGTCGAGCGGATGATCGGTGGGCCCGATCCGCGCGAAGGCGGCGATGTTGGAAAACTTGCCGACCGTGGTGTTGGCGAGGTCGCAGAACCGCGTGGTGTAGGAATAATCGCCCAGCGTGGCGTTCAGCAGGATACTGCCCGGTCCGACCTCGGTGTAGCGGCCGAGCGTGGAGTTGGTGACGCGCGCGCCCTCGTGGATGAGCGGCGCCTCGCTCAGTTCTTTCGACATTGGGTCCCCCTTTTTGCGGGCGGTGAACCAGACGGATGTGACGCCTGCGTGACAGGGGGGTGCATCGGGGGCTCTGCCCCCCGCCTGCGGCTCCCCCCGGAGGTTTTCTGCCAGGATGAAACAGGCTCAGTTGAGCGCGGCGGCGGTCGCGCGCGCGATCACCCGTTCCTCGTCGGTGGGCAGGACAAGGACGGGCACGGGGCCCGCGCCGATCCGCGTGGCGTTGGCGGCGTTCGCGTCGGCGTCGAGGTTCAGCCCCAGGAACCCCATGCCGTCCAGGCCGCGCGCCCGGATCTGGGGGCTGTTCTCGCCGATCCCCCCGGTGAAGACCAACGCGTCGAGGCCGCCGAGCACGGCGGCCATGGCACCGATCTCGCGCCTCAGGCGAAATACATAGTAATCAATGGCTTCCGCCGCGTTCTTCATGTCGGATTCGAGCAGCGTGCGCATGTCATGCGACAGGCCCGACAGGCCCAGAAGGCCGCTTTCCCGGTAGAGCAGCGTCGTGATTTCGTCGGCATCCATGCCCTGTGCGAGGAAATGCAGGATCACGCCCGGATCGAGCTGGCCCGAGCGCGTGCCCATGGGCATTCCGTCGAGCGCCGAGAACCCCATGGTTGAGCCGACTGAACGCCCCTCGCGGATCGCACAGAGCGAGGCGCCGTTGCCCAGATGGGCGACGATGACGCGGCCCTGCGCGATGTCGGCGTGATCCGAGGCGAGCCTGCCCGCGATGAACTCGTAGCTCAGCCCGTGGAACCCGTAGCGGCGCACGCCCTCGTCGTAGAAACGCCGCGGCAGGGCGAAGGTGTCGTTGACCCAGGGGTGGCCGCGGTGAAAGGCGGTGTCGAAACAGGCGACCTGCACGGCGTCGGGGAAAGCGTCGATGGCGGCCCGGATGCCGGCGAGGTTGTGGGGCTGATGCAGCGGGGCGAGCGGGGCCAGCGCCTCGAGCGTTGCGACCAGGTCGGGCGCGATGCGTTCCGGTGCGTCGAGATCGGGGCCGCCATGGACGACGCGATGGCCAACGCCGCGGATGGGCGCGCCCTTCAGATGCGGCTCCATCGCGTCGAGGATCGCGGACAGGCCCGCGGCATGGTCGGGGGCGTCCACGTCCGAGGACGCGTCGCCCAGCACCAGCCGCGCCTCGGGGCCCAGCCGGTCGATCTGGCCACGCAGACGCTCCTCGGGTTCCGGGGCGCTGTCGTAGAGGCCGACCTTGATCGAGGAGGAGCCGGCGTTCAGCGTCAGGATCAGACCGTCGCTCACGCCGCGTTCCCCTGATGCGCGGCGTAAAGCGCCGCCACGGCGCAGGAGGCCAGCCGCGCGCGGTCGTCATCGGCGCGGCTGGTCAGGATCACCGGCACCTGCGCGCCCATCACCACGCCCGCCGCCTCGGCATGGGCGAGGAAGGTCAGCTCCTTAGCGATCATGTTGCCCGCCTCGAGGTTGGGTGCGACGAGGATCTCGGCATGCCCCGCCACGAGGCCGGTCAGCCCCTTGGTCCGTGCGGCGCCCAGATCGACGGCGTTGTCCATCGCCAGCGGGCCATCCACCAGCCCGCCGGTGATCTGGCCCCGGTCGGCCATCTTGGAGAGCACGGCCGCGTCGATCGTGGAGGGGATGGACGTCGTCACCGTCTCCACCGCCGAAAGAATGCCGACCTTGGGCGTCTCGACGCCCAGCGCGATGGCAAGGTCGATGGCGTTCTGCACGATGGAGACCTTGCATTCGAGATCAGGGGAGATGTTGATCGCGGCGTCGGTCACGAACAGCAGGTGGTCGAGCCCCGGCACATCCATCACGAAGACATGGGAGAGGCGCCGGTTGGTCCTGAGCCCGCCGTCCTTCTTGAGGATGGCGTGCAGCAACTGGTCGGTGTGCAGATGCCCCTTCATCACCATGCGGGCGCGCCCCTCATGGACCAGCGCGACGGAACGGAGTGCCGCGGCGCGGTGGTCGGGGATATCGACGATCTCGATGCCGGAGATATCGGCGCCCGCCTCTTCGGCGGCGGCCTCGATCTTTTCGCGCGAGCCCACGAAGATCGGGTCGATCAGCGTGTGATCGCGGCCCAGCATGGCGCCCATCAGCGCATCGGGGCTTTCGGGGCAGACCACGACCGTGGGCATGGGCGGCAGGGGTTCGGCGCGCTCCAGCAGGCGGTCGAAATTGGCGTGGCTCTGCACCGTCAGGCCCGGCACGCCGCTGGCGTCGACGCTGATGGCGTGGTCGGGGGCCAGCACGCGCGCGGTGCCCGTGCAGATCGCGCCCGAAGGCCCCTCGACCCGGACGGAGAACCCGACCTCGCCCTCGAGGCCCTTGTCCTCGACCCGCACACTTACGGTCAGCGTATCGCCCGCATGGGCACGCCCGACGAAATCGAACTCCTGCGACAGGTAGAGCGTCCCCGGCCCCGGCAGCTGGTTGCCCAGAACCCCCGAGATCAGCGCCGCCACCCAGGCCGAGGGCGCCACCGCCTCGGGCTTGCCATCGCCGTCTCCATCCTCCTTGGGCAGGTGCATGGGGTTCACGTTGCCCGAGGAATGGGCGAAGACATAGAGGTCGTCGGCGCGCACGAGGCGCGTGGTGCTGGCCTCCATGCCCGGTTCGAGTTCGGCATAGGGCGTCGCGGTGAAAATGGTCATCGGCAGGGGGCCTTCGCGCTGCTTCGGTTTCGCGGCACACTAGGGGCGTCTCGGGACAGCACATTGACACAGGTCAGGCCTCGCGCGTCCCGTTCACTCCGGAGGTCCGGCGCTCTTCCTGACCCGCTCGGGCCGCGCGGCGCGGGACATCAACGCCTGTTGCCGTCGGCATCGGTCTGCCGCTAAGGGTTGGACTCGCCGCAAAAGAGGCCACAAAAGGAGCCCCAGACCCCGCCATGGCGCGCAAGATCATCATCGACACCGACCCCGGCCAGGACGACGCGGTCGCGATCCTTCTGGCTCTGGCCAGCCCCGAGGAGGTCGAGCTTCTGGGCATTACGGCCGTGGCCGGCAACGTGCCGCTGGCGCTGACACAGAGAAACGCGCGCATCGTCTGCGAACTGGCCGGACGGCGCGACATGCGCATCTTCGCAGGCTGCGACGCGCCGCTCGAACGGACGCTGGTCACGGCGGAATACGTGCATGGCAAGACCGGGCTTGACGGGATCACGCTGCCCGAGCCGACCATGCCCCTGCAAGACGGCCATGCCGTCGATTTCCTGATCGACACGTTGCGCGGCGAGCCGTCGGAGACGGTCACGCTTTGCCCCCTCGGGCCACTGACCAACATCGCGGCGGCGTTCCGGCGCGCGCCGGACATCGCGGGGCGCGTGCGGGAGATCGTCCTGATGGGCGGGGCCTATTTCGAGGTCGGCAACGTCACGCCGGCCGCCGAGTTCAACATCTACGTGGACCCCGAGGCCGCGCGGGATGTCTTCGCCTCGGGTGTGCCGATCACGGTCATGCCGCTCGACGTCACGCACAAGGTGCTGACCACGCGGCCGCGCATCGACAGCTTCCGCGCGCTGGGAACGCAGGTGGGCGAGGTCGTGGCAAGCTGGACCGATTTCTTCGAACGCTTCGACATGGAGAAATACGGCCATGACGGCGCGCCGCTTCATGACCCTTGCGTCATTGCCCATCTGGTGCGGCCCGGGCTGTTCGGCGGGCGGCACATCAACGTGGAGATCGAGACGCAGTCCGAGCTGACGCGCGGCATGACCGTGGCCGACTGGTGGGGCGTGACCGACCGGGCGAAGAACGCGACCTTCATGGGCGAGGTGGACGCGGACGGGTTCTACGATCTGCTCACGGGGCGGCTGGCGCGGCTTTGAGGGCAAGCGGCACTCTGGCAATCCGGCGCAAGCCGCCCTACCTCTGGTCCCATGAGCGCACATTTTCCCTTCGACAACAGCTACGCCCGCCTGCCGGACCGCTTCTTCACCCGGCAGCCCCCTGTCCCCGTGGAGCGACCCGGCCTCATCGCCGTCAACCGGCAGCTTGCCGGCCGGCTGGGTCTGACACTGCCCGAGGACCCGGACGAGATCGCGGCCATCTTCGCGGGCAACGCGCTCCCCGAAGGGGCCGAGCCCATCGCACAGGTCTATGCCGGCCACCAGTTCGGCGGCTGGGTGCCGCAACTGGGCGACGGGCGCGCGGTGCTGCTGGGCGAGGTGGTGGCACCGGATGGCGCGCGCTTCGACATCCAGCTGAAGGGCGCGGGACGTACGCCCTATTCCCGCATGGGCGACGGACGGGCATGGCTGGGCCCCGTCTTGCGCGAATACATCGTGTCCGAGGCGATGGCAGCCCTCGGCATTCCGACGACGCGCGCGCTTGCCGCCGTCACCACCGGCGAGATCGTCCTGCGCGAGGGGCGCATGCCCGGCGCCGTCTTCGCCCGCGTCGCGTCGTCCCATATCCGCGTGGGCACGTTCCAGTATTTCGCCGCGCGGACGGACACCGAGGCGCTCGGCGCGCTGACGGAGCACGCCATCGCCCGGCACTACCCGGACGCAAAAGGGCCCGAGGGCCTGCTGGACCGGGTGATCGCGGCGCAGGCGGAGCTTGTGGCGCAATGGATGGGCGTGGGCTTCATCCATGGCGTGATGAACACCGACAACATGACGATTTCGGGCGAGACGATCGATTACGGCCCCTGCGCCTTTCTCGACGCCTACCACCCGGGCAAGGTGTTTTCCTCGATCGACCAGTTCGGGCGCTACGCCTATGCCAACCAGCCGCAAATCGCGGTCTGGAACCTCGCGCAGCTGGCCACGGCGCTTCTGCCGCTGATGCCGGACCGGAATGCGGCGATCGAGAGCTTCACCGAGGCCGTCAACGGGTTCGCCGACCGGTTCGACGCAGCGTGGCACCGGGTTCTGCGCGCCAAGCTGGGGCTGGCGGAGGAGCGCGAGGGCGACGCCGCGCTGGCCTTCGAGCTGCTGGACATCATGGCCAAGGGCGAGGCGGATTTCACCAACACGTTCCGCGCCCTGTCGGGTCCCGATCCGGAAGCGGCAGCGACCGGATTGCGCAACCCCGGCGCGCTGACCCCATGGCTCACCGCGTGGCGCGCGCGGCTGGCGCAGGAGGGACGGGACGAGGCCGACCGCGTGGCGATCATGCAGGCCGTGAACCCCGCTCTGATCCCGCGCAATCACCGGGTGGAAGAGGCGATCTCGGCCGCACTCGCAGATGATCTCGGACCGTTCGGGCGGCTGGTCGGCGCGCTCTCGCGGCCCTTCGACCCGGTCGGGCGCGATCTGGACCTCGCCGCGCCCCCGGCGCCGGGCGAACAGGTAACGCAGACATTCTGCGGCACGTGAGCCTCAGGCCGGTTTAGGCGCGGGCCGGTTGATCAGGATCAGCCCGGCGCAGACCAGCACCAGCGCGATCAGGATCCCCGGCCCCACCGGCTCGCCCAGCAAGAGCCAGCCGAGCCCCACGCCGAAGACCGGCGCCAGGAAGGCGAAGGCCGCGACCGAAGACGCAGGATAGATCGTCAGAAGCCAGAACCAGAACAGGAACCCCGCTGAGACGATGGCGACGATCTGGAAGCCCAGCCCCGCCCAATGGATCAGCGACGGGTCGCGCAGGAACGGGCCGAAGAACAGCGCCGCGACGAGCAGGATGGGCGCCGAGACCACGAGCTGCCACAGAAGCTGCACCTCCGGGCGCACGGTCTTGAGCGCGGTCGTGCGCACGATCAGCGCGATCCCAGCCCAGCCCATGGCGGCCCCCAGTGCGAAGAGATCGCCCAGTAGTGCCGCCTGCCCCGTGGTCGCCCCGCGCGAGACCATTGCCACAACGACACCCGCGAAGGCCAGAACAAGCCCCGCCGACTTCATCCGGGTCAGCCGCTCGCCCGGGATCAGGACATGAGCCGCAAGCGCCAGCCAGAGCGGCATGGTGTAGAAGATCACCGAGGTGCGCGCCACTGTCGTCAGGTCGAGCGCGAGGAAAAGGCAGATGAACTCAAACGCGAAGGCCGTCCCGATCAATAGGCCGGCCGGCACCGTCGCGCGCGGCAGCGTAAGGTCCAGACCCCGCCAGCGGATCCAGCCGTAGATCAGGAGCGCTCCGCCCATGGACCGCAGCGCGGCGAAGAAGATCGGCTGAAGCCCGTCATTGGTGACCTTGATGACCACCTGGTTGACGGCCAGCAGAAGCGCGAAACCGGTGAGCGATATGGCCCCGAAGGCGTCGATCTGGGTCTTGGGGGGCATGGGCTCTCCTTTGTCGGTTCGCAGTGGCGGCGGGGCTGGGCCATGTCAAGCGCGTGGCGCTGCGTCGCCGTCGGCCCCGCGAAACGACCGGACGGGCCCGGTGCGTCCGGACGGCAGCATCCCTTCGCAGGCTTTTATCGATGCGCAGAATCTCCTAGACCGGAGGCATTGCCGAGGGAATGCTGCCGTCATGAGCGAAACGATCGAACAGCGCTGCGAGTCCAGGGGGTTGCGGATGACCGAGCAGCGCCGCGTCATCGCGCAGGTGCTCGAGGCTTCCCATGATCACCCGGACGTGGAGGAGCTTTATACCCGCTCCACCGCGCGCGACCCGAATATTTCGATCGCGACGGTCTACCGGACGGTGAAGCTTTTCGAGGAATCGGGGATCATCGACAGGCTTGAATTCGGCGACGGTCGCGCGCGCTACGAGGATGCCGAGCGGGACCATCATGACCACCTGATCGACATGAATTCCGGCGAGGTGATCGAATTCTGCGACCCCGATATCGAGGCCTTGCAGGAGAAGATCGCCGAAAAGCTCGGCTACCGGCTCAAGGGGCACAAGCTGGAGCTTTACGGGGTGCCGATCAAGAAGAGCTAGGCGCCGCGCCCCTCGCCGCGCGCGCTGCGTCTGCACGCGAATGTCCGGACCGGCACTCTGCAGCCCTTGGGTGGCTCAGTATATGTAGCGGATCTGGTCTGACCAGAACCGTTCCACGCGCTTGAGCGAATGGTTAACACGGTCGAGCCCGTCGGCTTCCAGCACGCCCTGCCGCTCCAGCCCGTCCGCATGACGCACGAATAGCTCCGCCACGTGGTCGCGCACCGCGCGGCCCTTTTCAGTCAGCCGCACGCGAACCGAGCGGCGGTCGATCTCGCAGCGCTGGTGATGCATGTAGCCCATCTCCACCAGTTTCTTGAGATTGTAGCTGACGTTCGAGCCCTGATAATAGCCGCGCGACTTCAACTCGCCGGCCGTGACCTCGTTGTCCCCTATGTTGAACAGCAAGAGCGCCTGGACCGCGTTGATGTCGAGCACGCCGACGCGTTCGAATTCATCCTTGATCACATCCAGCAGCAGACGATGCAGACGCTCCACCAGCGACAACGTGTCCAGATAACCGGTGAGAAAACCGGACTTGTCCGACGACGCGAGGGGCGCATGCAAACTCATGATGTTCTCCGAAACGCTGGCTTGCGACGGAGATACACCCGAAAACCAAAAAATTCCGTTAAAGCTCGGCAGGCCGAAACTCGGTCGCGATCCGGGTCAGGATCGGCGCCAGCGACCCGGGCGGCTCGGCCTGACCCGAGACCCAGGAATAAAGATCGTGATCGGCCTCCGCCAGCACCGCCTCGAAGGCGTCGAGCGTGGCGTCGTCGGCGCCGGCCAGATGCGCATCCGCCCAGCCGCCGAGGATCAGGTCCATCTCCTTGATCCCGCGATGCCAGGACCGCATCCTGAGCCGCTTGATCCGGATCTCGCGCGTCTCGGTCATCCGCCCCTCACACCGCCTTGCCCGACACCGCGAGGCGCAGGCGCTTCTCCAGACGCGCGGCCCGTTCGGCCAGCCGCGCCTGATCCACCTTGAGGCTGCGCATATCCTTGAGGATCGCGGCCATGTCGTCGGACATCTCGACGGGCGTTTCCGGCCCCTCCAGCCCGTCGCCCTCGCCGTTCAGAAGCCACATGATCGACACGCCCAGCATGCCGGCCAGCATCTGCAGACGGTTCGCGCGCGGCTCGGAGCGGTCGTTTTCCCAGGCGCGGATGGTCTTGACCTTCACGCCCAGCCTGCGGGCCAGTTCCGTCTGGCTGAGGCCAGAGGCCTCGCGCGCGCCGGTCATGCGGTCGCCGAACGTGGTGGCCTCTGCGTCGTACCAGCCGGGCGCCTCGGTCGTGTCGTCATGGGTGTCGCCATGGGTATCGTCGTGCATGTCGTCATCCATTTCGTCGGCGGTACCGTTGACGGTGTCGCTCATGTCGTCTTCCTCTCGCGGTGGTGGCCCGGTGCCGAGCCTGCTTGATCGGAACGCGGCCGCACCCTAAGCATGGGGCCGGGTCAAGTAAACGGCCCTTGTCTACCGATCCCCCGGATGCGGGGGCGGCACTCAACCCGGAGCGACCCGATGCCTTTCCTTTCCGACACGCTGTCCCGCGTGAAACCCTCCCCCACCATCGCCGTCTCGAACCTCGCGGCGGAACTCAAGGCGCAGGGCAAGGACGTGATCGGCCTGGGCGCGGGCGAGCCCGATTTCGACACGCCCGACAACATCAAGAAGGCCGCCATGGCCGCGATGGACGCAGGGAAAACGAAATACACCGCCGTCGACGGTATTGCCGAGCTGAAACAGGCGATCTGCGCCAAGTTCAAGCGCGACAACGGGCTCGATTACACGCCCGCGCAGGTCACCGTGGGCACCGGCGGCAAGCAGGTTCTCTACAACGCGCTGATGGCGACAATGAACCCCGGCGACGAGGTGGTGATCCCCGCCCCCTACTGGGTGAGCTATCCCGACATGGTGCTGCTGGCCGGCGGCGAGCCCGTCATCGCCGAGGCGCAGGCGCAGACCTCCTACAAGCTGACGCCGGAACAGCTGGAGGCCGCGATCACGCCAAAGACCAAGTGGTTCATCTTCAATTCGCCCTCGAACCCGACCGGCGCGGGCTACACCGCCGAGGAGCTGAAGGGGCTGACGGACGTCCTGATGCGCCACCCCCAAGTCTGGGTCATGTCCGACGACATGTACGAACACCTCGTCTATGACGGGTTCGAATTCGCCACGCCCGCGCAGGTGGAGCCGGGCCTTTACGACCGCACGCTCACCGTGAACGGCGTCTCCAAGGCTTACGCCATGACCGGCTGGCGGATCGGCTACGCGGCGGGTCCCGAGGAACTGATCAAGGCGATGCGCAAGATCCAGTCGCAGTCGACATCGAACCCGTGTTCGATCTCGCAATGGGCGGCGGTCGAGGCGCTGAACGGCCCGCAGGATTACATCGCGACCAACAACGAGACCTTCCGCCGCCGCCGCGACCTGGTGGTGGGGATGCTGAACGAGATCGAGGGGGTGTCCTGCCCGGTGCCGGAGGGGGCATTCTACGTCTACCCCTCGATCGCCGGGCTCATCGGCAAGACATCTCCGGCGGGCACGAGGATCGACAGCGACGAGACCTTCGCCAAGGCTCTTCTCGAGGACAAGGGCGTGGCCGTGGTCTTCGGCGGCGCCTTCGGCCTCTCGCCGTGCTTCCGGATCAGTTACGCGACCTCGGACGAGAACCTGAAGGAGGCCTGCGGACGGATTCAGGAGTTCTGCGCGGGCCTGAGTTGAGCGAAGACCGAGGCGGCCGCGCCTCAGGCGGCGGGACCCTGTCTGCACAGCATGTTGCGCTCAAGCCGGAAAAGCGGCCCGGGCCGGCGCTATGAACGAATGAAGAGTGGAGCGGCCATGGAGTGCAATATCTGCAACGGCACGGAGTTTGTGGAGTACAAGACCCGCGGTGCGATCCGGTGCAAGAATTGCGGTTCGATCGAAAGAAACCGCCTTGTGGCGCTGTACCTCGAGAAATTCGTCGAGTTGCGGCCAGGGCTAAAGTTCCTTCATTTCGCGCCCGAACGCACGCTCTTTCCGCGCATCGCCGAGATCCTGGGCCCAAGCTACCACGTGCGCGACATCGACGTGAAACGCTACAAGGGGCTGAAGAAGGGCGGCATTTCCGTCGAGGAATTTGACCTGTGCAGCGACTGCGAGGCGCTGCCTGGTGATTACTACGACCTCATCATGCACAACCACGTCATGGAACACATCCCTTGCAACGTGACGGCCGTCCTGTGGCACCTGCACCGCGCGCTCGCCCCGGACGGGCTGCACATGTTTTCCGTTCCTGTCGTGGGAAAGGCCTATGAGGAATCATTCGTCGACATGGACCCTGACGAACGAACAGAACGATTCTGGCAACACGACCACATGCGCAACTTCGCCCGCAAGGATTTGCCCAACACGATCGGAATGCTGTTCGATATCGAGGATATCCTCGAACGCCGCCTCCCGGATATCTTCGGCGAGGAAACGCTCCGGCGCTACAATATCCCCGAAAGCCGCTGGCGGAGCTTCAACGGCGGATGCCTTTTCACGCTGCGAAAGGGCGACCTGAGGCTCAAGACCTGATATCTACGTCCGTCCCTTCGACGGGTCGCGCGAAGGAGCGATTGCACCATGACCACCGAAACCCCTCAGGCCGCGTTCTGGAACGGCATGGCCCGGCGTTATGCCGACAGCCCCATGCGCTCGCCCGAGAATTGGGAGAAGACGCTGGAGCGGACGCTGGCGCATCTGCCGGCGGGGGCGGAGGTGCTGGAACTGGGCTGCGGCACGGGCTCGACCGCGCTCAGGCTCGCGCCGCATGTGGCGCGTTACGCCGGCACGGACGACGCCGACGCCATGATCGCCATCGCGCAGGAAAAGCTGGCGGCGGAGCCTGTCGCGGGCCTGTCCTTCTCTGCCGCCCGTCCCGGCGACGGGTCGCTGCCCCAAGGGCCGTTCGATGCCGTGACCGCCTTCAACCTCCTGCACCTGCTGCCCGATCTTCCCGCCGCGCTGGCGGAGATGCGCGGCCTACTGAAACCCGGTGGGGTGCTGATCGCCAAGACGCCCTGTCTCGGCGGGCGTTACCTCGTACTCTGGCCGGTGGTCGGGGTCCTGCGCCTGTTCGGCAAGGCGCCGCCGTTGCGCTTCCTGCGGCCCGTCCGGCTCGAGGCGATCGTCGAGGCGGCTGGCTTCGCGATCGAGGAACGCGGCGACTATCCCGCGAAACCGCCCTCCCGTTTCATCGTGGCGCGTCGCGTCTGAACGAGAAACCGGCCCGCGGGACAGCGCGGGCCGGTCTGGTCTTCACCTGCCGTGGCGGCTTAGGCCGCGGCGCTCTTCCGGCTAAGCCGCGGCGCTCTTCCGGCGCGACCGCATCGCACCTAGCGCTCCGAAACCAGCAAGCAGCAGCAAACCACTGGCCGGCAGGGGAACCGGCGCCACATCGGCCGCGAAGCTGCTGAACCGTATGGTAAAACTGTCCTTGGCGAAATTGTCCGAAAGAAGAATCCCGTAGTTCAGGTTGAGGTTCGCCAGATCCTCGATGTTCTGCTCGAAGTCCAGCGGAACGCCCAGTGCGGCCTTCACCTCGTCGATCGTCGCGTAGGTGCGCGGCGCGTCGAGGATGCTGATCGGATCGCCATTGGCGTCGACATCGCGGCGCAACTCCCACAGCCCGTCGTCGTTGAGGAATGCCATCACCAGCGCGTCCGTATCCGGATCGCCGTCATCATCGTACAGCAGACCAGCCGGCGCCATCTCGCGCGACAGCCAGCTTCCGAAGAGATCGTCATATGCACCGTAGAAGCCGGTGCTCGACAGCACGTCCTCGGCGATGTCGAGCGCGAACCCGGTGCGCGCATCGTCGAAGAAGCCGTCGAGGTCGAAATTCCGCGTCGGCGCGTCGCCGAACAGGCCGAACGGGTATTGCGTGAAGGCGGTCAGGTCGTTCGGACCGAGCGAGAGGTCGCCCGCGAAGGCCAGGCCGTCGCCCGCAGTGGACCGCTCGAAATCCGAGCCCACGCCATAACCGACCTCGAGAACGAAGGAGTCGAGCATCTGCGTGGTCAGGTTCACCGCCCGCCCGAACACCTGGTAGATGCTGTCGCCAGGCGCAACGCTCGCCACGTCGAACACAAGGTCGACAGAGCCCGTGTCGGTCAATTGCATCTTGAACCGATTTCCGGTCCGAAAGCCGGTGGCGCATTCGTTGGAGGCGCTCGCCCGGATGCAGCCGTCGAAGGTGCCCTGCCCCGTTGTGTAACTCTGATCTATCGCGATCAGGCCAGGTGTGTTGGCCTCCGGCGCCTCGTAGTAGATCTGGCCGTTGGTTTCGGACGTGCCCACAGGGCCCTGATAGACGACGCTTGCCGCGCCCTCCTCCCCGCTGACCGCTGGTCCGATGACGACATTCGTCGTGTTCCAGTCGATCGAGGTGATCGTACTGGCCGCCGAGATCGTCGGACCCGCGACCGCCGCTGTTCCCAGCAACAACGCCCCGATCATTGATGTTCGTTTCATTTCTTCCCCCATCCTAATATACAACTATGCCAATATTCTCATACTTTAATATTATGTGAGTCAACTATTTTTGATGATGATTGAATGTTTGCGACGGGGAAACAATCCAATTCGATTCGAGGCAGCACACACAGCCTTCTGTTGCATAGCTTTTGACACCGTCACCGCCGGTCAATAACGTGAAAGCTCCGAAATCCTATCCGCGATTGCGCGCTCCCATGACAGACCTGCCCGAGTTCTATTTCCGCATCCGCGAGAACGGCGCCGCGGTCTATCGCGTGTCGACCGCGAACCGGCAGCAGCGGATCGAGATGACCGAGATCGCGGTGGTGAACATCCGCAACGGCAACATCAGGCCCCATGGCGACCATGTCCTGACCGACGCCGAGCACAAGGCCATCGCCCACTGGATAAAGGAGCGGCGCACCCTGCTGGAGCAGCGCGATCTCGACGACATCCACCGCGCGATCGACCACCTCAACCTCACCGCGCACTGGGCGCAGTCGAGGGCCTCCGACGCGGCGCTGGAGGAGGTGACCGACCGGCTGCTGATGGCAATGCATGACCTGCGCACGGTGCTGGTCCGGAAAAAGGCCGACAGGCTGGGTGGCGACGGGTCCTAGAGCCGTGTGTAAATGCTGTGGATAAACTGGTCCTTGCGCGGTCCGGTGACGCGCCATGTTGTTGAAAACAAATCAGGCGCGTCGAAGACATAGGTGACTTCATAAGTATCCGGCGCGCAGTCGTGCCGCGCGCTCAACCGCCCGGGCCCAATGTCGTGAAACGGCCGCCCGTCCTCGAACAAGACGGTCAGTCCCGCGCCCGCCTCCCGCCAGAGATAGCGCCGTTCGGCCCGGATCGGCGGGGCGTCGCCGTATTGGAGCGTGCCGGTTTCCGCCTGCACCAGCCCGGCGGCATCGCGCCGCCACAGGCAAGTGCCGGTCAGAAGCCCGGTCAAGCCCGCGCGCCGGTCGTCGATCTGTCGCTCGAGCGTCCAGCGTCCCTCCAGTTCGTCCAGCGTGATCACTCGCTCACGTCCTGCGCAGGCTCGGGCACGAAACGGCCCGCGCTGGTATTGCCGTATGCATCTATGAAACGGATGCCGCCCGTTCCGTCCACCTCGACCCAGTAGCATTCCCATTCGCCGCCGGGCTGCCAGCGGCTGCACAGGCTGTCGTTCTGAGCCCGCCATTCACCCCGGCTGGTGTTCCCGAATGGCGCCTCGCCGCCACGATAGAACGTCTGGCCCGAGGCGAGAAAGCTCTGCCAGCCGACGCCCTCATAGGCGACCTCGGCCCCGCTCAGCCGCTCGACCAGACCCTCGGCGCCCAGCCGCTGCCACTCCGCCAGCGCGGGCGTTGCTGCCAGTGCCAGCGCCAGCGCAGCCACCGGGCGCGTCCATTTGCGTGGCCGGGTCACCTTGTTCCTCCTGCCTGCCCTGCCTATGAGAGCGCGAAACCCGTTCCGATGACAAGGGCCAGCCCATGATCCCCCGCTATTCCCGCCCCCAGATGACCGCCATCTGGGAGCCCGCCACCAAGTTCCGCATCTGGTACGAGATCGAGGCGCATGCCTGCGACGCGCAGGCCGCGCTTGGCGTCATCCCCAAGGCAAACGCCGACGCGGTCTGGAAAGCGAAGGACGTGGAATTCGACGTGGCCCGGATCGACGAGATCGAGGCGGTGACCAAGCATGACGTGATCGCCTTCCTCACCCATCTCGCCGAGATCATCGGCAATGACGAGGCGCGTTTCGTCCATCAGGGGATGACGTCGTCGGACGTGCTCGACACCACGTTCAACATCCAGCTGGTGCGCGCCACCGACCTGCTTCTGGCCGGCGTCGACCGGGTGCTGGCGGCGCTGAAGGCGCGCGCGATGGAACACAAGATGACCGTGCGCATCGGCCGGTCCCACGGCATCCACGCCGAGCCCGTGACCATGGGGCTGACCTTCGCGCGGTTCTACGCCGAGATGGACCGCAACCGGAACCGGCTGGAAAAGGCGCGGTGGGAGATCGCGACCGGCGCGGTTTCCGGGGCCGTGGGAACCTTCGCCAATATCGATCCGGCCGTCGAGGAACATGTCTGCGAGAAGCTGGGCCTGCGCCCCGAGCCGATCTCGACCCAGGTCATCCCCCGCGATCGCCACGCGATGTTTTTCGCTACACTGGGCGTGATCGCGTCGTCGATCGAGAACATCGCCACCGAGATCCGCCACATGCAGCGCACCGAGGTGCTGGAGGCGGAGGAGTTCTTTTCCAAGGGCCAGAAGGGTTCCAGCGCGATGCCGCACAAGCGCAACCCGGTCCTGACGGAGAACCTTACGGGCCTTGCCCGACTGGTGCGCATGGCGGTGATCCCGGCGATGGAGAACGTGGCGCTCTGGCACGAGCGGGACATCTCGCACAGCTCGGTCGAGCGCATGATCGGTCCCGACGCGACCGTGACGCTCGACTTCGCGCTGCACAGGCTCGCGGGCGTGATCGAGAAACTCGTGATCTACCCCGACGCGATGATCGCCAACATGAACAAGTTCCGGGGCCTCGTGCATTCCCAGCGCGTGCTTCTGGCGCTCACGCAGGCGGGCGTCAGCCGCGAAGACGCCTACCGGCTGGTGCAAAGGAACGCTATGAAGGTCTGGGAAGAGGGCAAGGATTTCCGCGAAGAGCTTCTGGCCGACCCGGAGGTGACGGCGGCGCTTTCCCCGGCCCAGATCGAGGAGAAGTTCGACCTCGGCTACCACACCAAGCACGTGGACACGATTTTCGCCCGCGTGTTCGGGGATGAAGGCTAGCGCCTGAGAACGCCGGAATAGAGCAGCACGCCATAGGCCGTCAGCGCCCCCGACAGCTTGCCCCATGTGGGTGCCAGCGTGAACCAGTCGCCGCCCGCCGCGCGCGCGATCTCTTCCAGCGTCGCCCGCCCGTCGATGCGCGCGATGACCGGGGCAAGCCCCTTCGGCACCGGGACATGGGCCTTGCCCAGCGCGGAATTCACCGGGATGCGGCCTGACCTCGCCACCGCCTGCGCCAGCGCCTGCCGGGCCGCGCCGCGCAGATGCGGGATCATCCGTGGGCCCGGCCTTGCCACCCTGCCCTTCGCCTCGCCCGCCTTCGCCGCATAGACCACGTGGAGCTTGATCGAGCCTGAAAGCTCCTCGGCCAGCGCCATGCGGTCGAGCGGCGACAGCGCCGAGAGGTCCGCCGCCTCGCCCACGATGGGCGCGGGGTCGTAGAGATGGGCGTTGGGCGTGCCCGTCATCGCCAGCCCCGCCGCGCGCAGGGTCGCGTCAAGCTCGGTGATCGTGAAGGGACGGTCCTGGCTGTGCAGCAGGAGGTCGTAGAACCCCGCGTCGCTGACCTGATGGTCGCCCAGATGCGGATTGCGGCGGAACGGGTGCCCCTCGGGCAGCCGGGCGAAGATCGCCTTGGCCGCCTTCAGCCGGTCCTCAGGCGGGCCGGCCAACAGCCGACCGAAGGCCGATTGCAGCGGGTAGACGCCCGACCGCCCGTGCGGCGCGTAGACCATCAGGCCGATCCCGCCACCCGGCGCCAGAGCACCCGCCAGCGCATCAAAGCCAGCCTGCGGATCGGGAAGATGGTGGAGCACGCCGCAACAGTCGATGTAGTCGAAATCTCCGAAACTCCGGGCATCCAGCAGCGATGCGGTGTGGAATTCGATGTTCGAGAGCCCCCGCGCCGCCGCCCGCGCCTCGGCGATACGCCGCGACGCGGTGGAGAGGTCGAGATAGGTGATCTCCGCCGTCCGCCCGGCGCTGGCCAGCACCTGCGCGAGCTGGATCAGCGCGTCGCCCGTGCCGCCGCCGGCCACCAGCGCGCGGAAGGGTCTGGTCCAGTCCCTGCGGCCCGCGAAGAGGTAGTGGTCGAGCTCCACCGGGTGCGACGGCGAGCCCACGATCAGCCGCTTCGCCTCGTCGGCGGGGTCACGTTCGGGGTAAGGGTAGGCCTCGTACTGGGCTTCGACGTCGCTCATTACCCTGCCCTACCCCCCATGGCCCGCATGGTCGATGGGAAACGCCTCCAGCGCTACCTTCTGTTCCGGCGTAAGGGCCGTGACCGGCAACACATAGGTGTGGATCGAGAACACGACTGCACCCGTCTGCGGCAGCCGCAATAGGCATTGCCGCTCGGACCGCAGATAGGGTGTGTCGAGATGGGTCTCGTCCCGGGGATCGGCCTCGGACCTCGGCTGATGCAGGTCGGGCCGGGCGTAGAGCAGAGCGTTCTGCCGCCACAGCGGACGGCCCGGGCGGATCGTGTCGAACATGCGCTGCACACGGGCGGTCATCTCGGCGCCATAGGCCGCGACAGGGCCATGGATCGCGCCCAACGGGCGGCCAATCTTCTCGGCTAGCGTCCAGCTGGCGGGAAAGCAGAGGGCGGCGGCGGTCAGCACATGCTCCCCCGCCGCGCCGGGTTTCCGGAGGATGCAGAGATCCTCCTGCACCAGCCGCGCGGCGGTGGCCAGCGGCGTGTCGGCGTCGAGATCGATGCGCACCCCGTCGGGCCGCGTGATCGCACGCCCGGACCGCGTGAAGCCGGTCGGCAGATGCGCCAGAACGGTGCCCAGAACCTCCACGCCGGCCGCCTCCGCGCCGGGCAATTGCGCAAGGACCGCGCCCCGCTGCCGGGCCAGCAGCCGGTCGCGCAGCGCCATCTGGCCGTCATAGGCCTCGTCCACGGTCAGCCAGTCCGCCATATCGAGCGGCTGGACCCCCGGCAGGCGGCGCTGGGCGGGCACCATCCAGGGCGCCGAGTGAAACCGCGCGTGCAGCACGTGATGCTCCATTTGCGACCCGATTTCCCTTGTCCGTGCCGTTTGGTGGCGCGCCGCGCCCGGTCTTCGCCGGAACCATCGCGCCAGAGGCCACGAGGATGCCGAAGGTCCGTCCCATGAATGAAGCCCATCGCGTCACCGCGCGCAAGATCGACCCGACCAAGGGCGTCACCCTGCCCGACGGCACCCTCAACGACAACGACCGGGTCGAGATCGGCCCCACGCCGCTGGCCTATGCCGAGTGGGAGGCGGCGGGCCTGATCCTGCCCGACCTGCACGCCATGCGCGCCTGGAGGCTCAGGCGCATCGTCGACCGGCTGGCCGAACGCGCCCTTGCGGGCGTTCTGGTCTTCGACCCGCTCAACATCCGCTACGCCACCGACGCGACGAACATGCAGCTGTGGAACACACACAACCCGTTCCGCGCCTGCATGGTCTGCGCCGACGGGCACATGGTGCTTTGGGATTACAAGAATTCCCCCTTCCTTGCCGATCACAACCCGCTTGTGGCCGAGGTCCGATCGGGCGCGTCGATGTTCTATTTCGCCACCGGCGACCGGGGCGGCGCGGCGGCGCGCGAGTTCGCCGGGCAGGTGACAGAAGTCCTGGCGGCCCATGCAGGGTCGAACCGGCGGCTGGCGGTCGACAAGATCCTGCTCCAAGGCGCGAAGGCGCTGGAGGCGGCGGGGTGCGAGCTCCATGATGGCGAGGAGGTCATGGAAAAGGCCCGCGCCATCAAGGGGCCCGACGAGATATTGGCGATGCGCTGCGCGTCCCATGCCTGCGAGACATCGGTGGCGGAGATGGAGGCAGCCTGCGCGCCGGGGATGACGGAGGATGACGTCTGGGCGGTGCTCCATGCCGAGAACATCCGCCGCGGCGGCGAATGGATCGAGACGCGGCTTCTGTCCTCGGGGCCCCGAACCAACCCGT
>CAZOBK010000034.1:0-40313 GCA_964578115.1 uncultured Roseicyclus sp. | reverse complement strand
TCTTGCGCGCCGTCTCCTTCTCGGCGCGGCGGCGCAGGCGTTCCTCGGCGCGCAGCACGAGGAAATCGAGGATCGAGCCCGCGGCCTTGGTGTTGGCGGCGAGCCAGTTGTCGAAATGGTCGCGCACGGCGGCCTCGACCATGCGCGCGGCCTCGGTTGTCGCCAGCCGGTCCTTGGTCTGGCCGACGAATTCGGGCTCGGCGATGAAGCACGACACCAGCGCGCAGCCCCCGCCCATCAGGTCGTCGCGGGTGATGTTGGCGGCCTTGCGGTTGCCCACGAGCTCGCCATAGGCGCGGATGCCCTTGAGGATCGCGGCCCAGAAGCCTGCCTCATGCGTGCCGCCCTCGGGCGTGGGCACCGTGTTGCAGTAGGACTGGATGAAGCCGTCGCGCGCGGGCGTCCACGTGATCGCCCATTCGACCGATCCGGGGACGCGGAACTTGGGTTGGAACTCCACCTTCCCGGCGAAGGGCGTGTCGGTATAGGTCGCCGAGGCGCCGATGGTCTCGCTGAGGTAGTCCGAGAGGCCACCGGGGAAGTGGAACGTGGCCTCGGCCGGTGTCTCGCCATCGTCGATGGAGGATTTCCAGCGGATTTCCACGCCGGAGAACAGGTACGCCTTGGAGCGGACCATTTTCAGCAGCCGCGCTGGCTTGAACCTGTGGGAGCCGAAGATCTGTTCGTCGGCGTGGAAGGTGACCGAAGTGCCGCGCCGGTTGGCGACCGCGCCCTCGGAGCGGATAGGCCCCTGCGGCACCCCGCGCGAGAACTCCTGCACGAAAAGCGCGCGGTTGCGGGCGACCTCGACACGCAGGTGATCCGACAGCGCGTTTACCACCGAGACGCCCACGCCATGCAGGCCGCCCGAGGTCTGGTAGGCCTTGCCCGAGAACTTGCCGCCGGCGTGAAGCGTGCAGAGGATGACCTCCAAAGCGGACTTGTCGGGAAACTTGGGATGCGGGTCGACGGGAATGCCGCGCCCGTTGTCGCGGATGGTGACGGAGTGATCCGCGTGAAGCTCCACCTCGATGCGGGAGGCGTGGCCCGCCACCGCCTCGTCCATGGAGTTGTCGAGCACCTCGGCCACGAGGTGGTGCAGCGCGCGCTCATCGGTGCCGCCGATATACATGCCGGGGCGCTTGCGAACGGGCTCCAGCCCCTCCAGCACCTCGATGGAGGAGGCGTCGTAGCCTTGCGTCGGCTCGTGTCCGGAAAGAAGGTCTCCGCCGTCTGTGGGGGCCATGGTCCTGCTCTATCTTGTGGGGCTTTTGCGCGATAATGGCAGGTTTGGGGGCACGGGGGAAGGGTCGGTGATATGCAGCCCCTGCCTTGAGATGGGGTTCTGCAGGCGCCCGCGGCAGGGGAGCGCCATCCCCGGCTTCGTGACGGTTTCTTGACATGCCTCAAGGCGCACTCCGCCCGAGCGCGTTAGCCTTGCGGGGTTCTTGAGTGAAACAGACCCCGGGAGGCCACCGCCGTGAAAGACCTGAGCAAGGAAACGGAGCAGGTGGACGCCGCCCCGCAAATCGTCGCCCCGCAGACCGATGAGGCGGAAACGCAAGTCGCCCCGCAGGCCGCACCGCCAACGCCGCGCAGGCGCCGCACGCCCACGCAATCGGAAATCCGTCAGGCCTTCGAAAGCGGAGAATATCCCTACCGGACCAAGCTCCGCCGCCAGTCCTACGAGGCGCAGAAGGCCAAGCTTCAGGCCGAGCTTTTGAAGGTACAGAAATGGGCCTCGGAGACGGGCCAGAAGTTCGTGATGCTCTTCGAGGGGCGCGACGCGGCCGGCAAGGGCGGCACGATCAAGCGCTTCATGGAGCACCTGAACCCCCGCGAGGCCCGCGTCGTCGCGCTGAACAAGCCCACCGACCAGGAGCGCGGGCAATGGTATTTCCAGCGCTATGTCGAGCATCTGCCGACCGCCGGCGAGATCGTTCTCTATGATCGGTCATGGTACAACCGCGCGGGCGTGGAGCGGGTGATGGGCTTTTGCGAGCCCAACGACTACCTCGAATTCATGCGCCAGACGCCGGATCTCGAACGGATGCTCGTCCGCTCGGGCATCCAGCTCTACAAGTACTGGTTCTCGGTCACGCAAGACGAGCAGAGACGCCGCTTCGCCAGCCGCGCGCGTGATCCGCTCAAGCGGTGGAAGCTGTCGCCCATCGACCGTGCCAGCCTCGACAAGTGGGAGGACTACACCGAAGCGAAAGAGGCGATGTTCTTCTACACCGACACCGCCGACGCGCCATGGACGGTGATCAAGTCCGACGACAAGAAGCGCGCGCGCCTCAATTGCATGCTGCACTTCCTCAGCAGTCTCGACTATCCGGACAAGGACCTGCGCGTCGCCCATGCGCCCGACCCGCTGATCGTGGGGCAGGCGAGCCATGTCATCCACCGTGCGCAGCACATCCTGGGCGCGTCTCTGCATCCCGACACGCGCCGCGTGAAACCCGCCTGACCGCCGCAGCTTCCGGGCGCCACACGCGCGCAACAATAAACCCCCGGTGCCGCGCATCGGGGGTTCGTTTGTCTGTCCGTGGCGTGCGCCAAGCGCGGCGTCGGGATCAGAGCGTCTCGACAGGCTCCGATCCGCCCGGCATCGATCCGTCCAGCCCGAAATAGAATTCCAGCACGGCGTCGTCGACGATGTTGCGCTGATAGGCGACAGAGGCGGCCGCGAACAGCTCACCCAGTTCGGCCTCGGTGATCGAGCCCTCCTGGATCTTGGTGATGCCGTCGGCCAGCTGGTCGATGAGCTCCTGGTTCATCGCTGCATTCGCACTGTTCCACAGGTCGGAGGCCTGCGCCTCGCTCAGAAGCCCGGCTGCGTAAAGCGGTTCGAAATGCGCCGATTCGAACGAGATGAACGTATCGTTCAACTGGCGTTCACGGAGCTCTGCGTCGACCTGTTGGGTGAGGTTCTCGATGCCACCGGTCACGACCGCCGTCGTGGCGATTGCCATGCCAACCGCGGCGGCGCTGAGCACGGTATAGTCAACCGTAATCGCGCCACGCTCCTCGTTGAGAAATCTCTTGAAAAAATTTACCACTCGCACGTCCTCTTGGGGCAGCACTAATCCGCAGGACATTCGTTCAGCTTTGAGGCGGAAATGTGGCGAATTGCATGCCTTTTCTTCAACAAATCTGTCCGGCCGCGTGAACAAAACGCTGAATGAGAGACAACGCGGCGCGTGTCTGAGGCGCGGAGGAAAGCCGCCGACATGGCGGCAGCGCCCTTGCGCCGCTGCGCGGCCTGCTCATATCTGGCGCCATGGCGCGCAGCTTGCTCATGATCTTCTCCGGTCCGACCCTCGCGACGGCGATGTGTCTCGCGTCGGCGCAGGCGTCGGGCGCGCATCCGCATGTGTTCATCGACGCCGGCCTTACCCTCACGACCGATGACGGGGGCAGGGTCGCGGCCGTCGAGGTGACATGGCTTTACGACGAGCTCTATACGCTCATCCTGTTGCAGGATTATGGCCTCGATGAGGACTTCGATGGGCGTCTCACCCCAGAGGAGGTTCAGGCAACGCTGGGCTTCGACCTCAACTGGAACAGCGGCTTCGAGGGCGGACTGGTGTTGAGCCGCGAGGGCGAGACCCTCGGGCTGGGCGCGCCCGAGCCGGTGTCTATGACCCTGCGGCCCGACGGGCGGATCGAGACCGTGCACCGGCGCCCCGTCACGGGCGATCCGGGCGCGGGCGCGATCGAGGCGCAGGTCTATGACGAAGCGTTCTTCATCGCCTTCGAGGCGACGCTTCCCTCCTCGGTGAGTGGTGCGCCCGACTGCGCGCCCGACCTTGTCCGCGCCGATCTCGACGCCGCCTATGCCGCGCTCGAGGCGGAGCTCGCCTCCATCGGCGGCGCGGTGGCGGCGGAGGACAACTTTCCCGCTGTGGGCGCGCTTTTCGCCGACAAGCTGGTGTTCTCATGCGTGCGATGATCCTCCTCGCCGTGCTGGCCTCCGTTCTGGTCGTGGCGGTGTTCTGGGCCTCGGGCGGGGACCGGCTGGTGCTGGCCTGGGCGATGGAAGGGCAGCGCGCGGCGCAGGGCGGCATGGGCCGCGCGCTGCGCGCGCTTCGGACGGGCGACGCGGCGGCGGTGATCCCGCTGCTCGCGGTCTGCTTTCTCTATGGCTTCTTCCATGCGGCCGGGCCCGGGCATGGCAAGCTTCTGATCGGCGGCTATGGTGCGGCGCGCGCGGTCGGGCCGGTGAGGCTTTCGGCGGTGGCGCTGGCCTCGAGCCTCGCGCAGGGCGCGAGTGCGATCGCGCTGGTGGGCGCGGGCGTCTGGGTGCTGAACTGGAGCCGGGAGTACATGACCGGCGTGGCCGAACGCCTGCTGCAGCCGCTCGGCTTTGCCGCTATCGCGCTGGTCGGGCTTTGGCTGGTCTATCGCGGCCTGCGCGGGCTTGGCGCATTGGCGCAGTCGGTGCAACACGACCATGGGCACGACCACGGGCACGACCACGACCACGGATATGACCATGGGGGCCACGCCTGCGGCCACGCCCACATGCCGTCGGCCGAGGCGGTGGCCTCCGCAACCTCGACGCGGGAGCTTGCGGCCCTGATCGGCGCCGTCGCCATCCGCCCCTGCACCGGCGCGATCTTCCTGCTGGTCCTGACAGCGCAGATGGGCGTGTTCGGCTGGGGCGTGGCGGGCACCGTCGCCATGGCGCTCGGCACCGCCTCGGTCACGGTCGCGGTGGCGCTGGCGGCGGTCATGTTGCGGCGGGGCGCGCTGGCCGGCCTCTCGGACGGGGCGGGGCGTTTTGCCCGGGTGCAGCCGGCGCTCGAGATCGCCGTCGGGCTGACCGTGGCATGGATCGCGGCGGGCCTCGCGCTCGCCACGGTCTGAGCGCCGGCCACGGGACGCCGCGCGGCCTTGCGGTGGCGCGCGCCCGGCACTAAGGCCGCTTCATGACGCTGACCCAGCATATCCGTGCGACGCTCGTGATCGGCGGGCCGCTGATCGGCGGTCAGCTGGCGCAGGTGCTGGTGACGCTGACCGATACCGTCATGATGGGCTGGTACGGGGTCGAGGAACTGGCCGCGGTGGCGCTGGGCGGCTCGTTTTTCCACGTCATCCTGATCGTTGGCATGGGCTTCGGCCTCGCCGTCATGCCGATGGTCGCAGCGGCGTCCAGCAATGGCGACGCGGTGCAGGTGCGGCGGGTGACGCGGATGGGCCTCTGGCTCGGCATCGCCTTCAGCCTGCTCAGCCTGCCGATCTTCTGGTTCTCGGGTGCGATCCTGCTGGCGCTGGGACAGTCCGAGCAGGTCGCCACCGACGGGCAGCTTTACCTGCGCATCGCGGGGCTTGGCATCCTGCCGGCGGTTCTGGCCCTCGTGCTGCGCTCGCATCTCTCGGCGCTGGAGCGGCCGCGTGTGGTGCTCTGGGCGTGGCTCGGTGGGGCGGTGCTGAACGCGGGCCTGAACTGGGTGCTGATCTTCGGCAATCTCGGCGCGCCGGAACTGGGGATCGCGGGCGCGGCCATCGCATCTCTGGGCACGCATGCGCTGATCCTGCTGGTGCTCGCGGTCTTCGCGGCGCGGGCGCGCGGCCTTGCCGAATACGCCCTGTTCCAGCGGTTCTGGCGCTCGGACTGGCCGGTGTTCCTGTCGGTCTTTCGCCTCGGCTGGCCCATTGGCCTGACGCTTCTGGCCGAAAGCGGGCTTTTCGTGGGCACGATGGTCATGATGGGCTGGATCGGCACGCAGGAGCTGGCCGCCCATGGCATCGCGCTGCAGATCATCTCGGTCACCTTCATGGTGCATGTGGGGCTAAGTTCGGCGGCGACGGTGCGCGCGGGCCGGGCCTGGGGACGGGGCGACTTCGAGAGCCTCAGGCAGGCGGCGGTCGCGGCGCTGTGCCTTTCGGCGGTGATGGTGGCGCTGACCGTCGCGCTTCTGATCGGCCTGAGGGAGGAACTCGTGGGCCTGTTCGTCGGGCCCGACGACCCGATGCGCCCTGTCATCGTGGCCTTGGGTGCGCAGCTTCTGATCGTGGCGGCGTTCTTTCAGCTGGCCGACGCGGCACAGGTCATGGCGCTGGGCCTGCTCAGGGGGGTGCAGGATACGCGCGTTCCGATGATCTACGCGGTGGTGAGCTACTGGATGGTGGGCATGCCCTGCGCCTATCTGCTCGGCTTTCCGCTGGGCTGGGGTGCGACGGGAATCTGGTGGGGGCTCGTGATCGGCCTCGTGCTGGCGGGTGCGCTGATGATCTGGCGCTTCTGGGCCGGACCCGCGCGCCGGATCGTGACCGCGACGTAGCGGCACGGCGGCTTGCCTCATGCCCTGCGCAGAGCTATCCATCGCCCCGCTGGAAAACCCTCGGGGGAGCGTTGTCACGTGTTTAGGTACCTGTCCGTCATAGTTCTGTCCTGCTTCGCGCTGCCGGCCACCGCGCAGGAGCTGCCGGGCCTGCGCGAGGCCCGCACCATGATCTTCGCCGAGGATGGCGCGGTATCGTGGGAGGTGATCGAGGACCCCGCCCTGACCGCGGCCGACATTGCCACGCTGGACCAGATCAACCGGGTGCAGCCGCAGCCCTATTACGGCGCGCTCGCCATGGCGCCGGACGCGGGCCTTGCCTCGGAATTCACGGCTCTGGCGGCCAATTTCCACGACGAGGAAAACGCCCGCGCCGCGGCCCTCGCCGCCTGCGAGGCCAACCGGGCGGGCGACGGCGCGCCCTGCATCGTTGCGCTGGTCATCCGGCCCGAGGGCTGGGAGCCGGGCCGTCCACTCCAGCTTTCGGCGCAGGCCACGGCCGCACTTCAGGACGAATACCGCGCGTTGCCGCGCCGGTCCCGCGTTCTGGCCATCTCGCCCAGCACCGGCCGCTGGGGCGTGGGCGAGGGGCGCGATGCGGCGTTCGCCGCCTGCGGCGTGGCCGATTGCACTGCCGTTGTCGAGGGGTGAGGTCGGTCGCCGCCGCTTGACCTAGGTCAAGGTTGGCATCGCGGCAATTTGTACCTTGGTCTGACGGGAACCCGCGACCTATGTCCGGGGCACCGGTGAACAAACCACGATCCTTGCCGTTGCCGCGGCGGGAGAAATGCCGGAAACGCCAGCGTCTTGTCTGGCCGAAGGAGGCGCAATCGCCCCCCGGCCGGGAGAAGGGAGACAGCCAGTGAACTACGACAAAGCGCTCGACGCAGCCATCGACCGACTGCATGACGAGGGCCGCTATAGAACCTTCATCGATATCGAGCGCAAGAAGGGCCAGTTTCCCCATGCCGTCTGGAAAAAGTCCGACGGTACGCAGGCGGACATCACCGTGTGGTGCGGCAACGACTATCTGGGCATGGGACAGCACCCGGTCGTCCTCGAGGCCATGCATGAGGCGCTGGAAGCCACGGGCGCGGGCTCGGGCGGGACGCGGAACATTTCGGGCACGACCGTCTATCACAAGCGGCTGGAGGCCGAACTGGCCGACCTCCATGGCAAGGAGGCGGCGCTTGTCTTCACCTCCGCCTATATCGCCAATGACGCGACGCTTTCGACGCTGCCCAAGCTTTTCCCCGGGCTGATCATCTATTCCGACGCGCTGAACCATGCCTCGATGATCGAGGGCATCCGCCGCAACGGCGGGCAGAAGCGCGTGTTCCGTCACAACGACGTGGCGCATCTGCGCGAGCTGATTGCGGCTGACGATCCGGCGGCACCGAAGCTCATCGCCTTCGAATCGATCTATTCGATGGACGGCGACTTCGGCCCAATCGCCGAGATCTGCGACCTCGCGGAAGAATTCGGCGCGCTGACCTATCTCGACGAGGTGCATGCGGTCGGGATGTACGGACCCCGTGGCGGCGGTGTGGCCGAACGAGATCGCCTGATGCACCGGCTCGACATCATCAACGGCACGCTGGGCAAGGCCTTCGGCGTCATGGGAGGCTATATCGCGGCCTCGGCGCGGATGTGCGACGCCGTGCGCTCCTACGCGCCGGGGTTCATCTTCACCACGTCGATCCCGCCCGTGGTGGCCGCGGGGGCCGCGGCGAGCGTGCGGCATCTCAAGACCGACCAGGCCCTGCGCGATCTTCACCAGGAACGCGCCAAGGTGCTGAAGACCCGGCTGAAGATGCTGGGCCTGCCGATCGTCGATCATGGGTCTCACATCGTACCGGTGATCGTCGGCGACCCGGTTCACACCAAGCTGATCTCGGACATGCTGCTGACCGATCACGGCGTCTATGTGCAGCCGATCAACTTCCCCACCGTGCCGCGCGGCACGGAGCGTCTGCGCTTCACGCCCTCGCCGGTGCACGATCCGAAGATGCTGGATGGTCTGGTTCACGCGATGGATGCGCTCTGGAGTCACTGTGCGCTGAATCGCGCCGAGCTTGCAGGCTGACGGTTTCTGCAGGTGCATGGCGCACCGTCCCGTGCTAATCCCGTTCAAAGCGCGTTCTGACGTGGGAATCAGGCGCGTTTCGGGGTAACATTTCGATGAAGCCGGGCTGCCACCCGCAAGATATCGGTGGCGTGCTGGCCTTTGAACGGGACATGCCACATGGGCCAGGGCGACGGCCAACAGTGGGGGGACGCGCACCAGCGCGAGGCCGGGCGCCTCGGGCAGGATGCGTCTCGTGATGCGGACCCCATGGCCGGCGGGCAGGGGTCGCGGGACGATTTCGACGGATACGACATGTTCGACGTGCCGCTCGGCGACCTGATGCGCGGCGAGCGGGCGACGCTGGGCAAGTCGCTGCTCGACGTGGAGCGGGAGTTGCGCATCCGCGCGACCTATGTCGCCGCCATCGAGAACGGCGATATCGGCGCCTTCCAGAGCGCGGGATTCATCGCGGGCTATGTGCGCTCCTACGCGCGGTACTTGGGCATGGAGCCCGAGCGCACCTTCCAGAGATTCTGCGAGGAGACGGGGTTTCGCGGCGTGCATGGCGGCCATGGCACGTCGCTTGCGCGAAAGGCGCCGAGCCGCATGGCCGAGCCCGCGCCGCTTCGGGTCGATCCCAATGACGTGATGCGCCGCGCGCCCAAGCTGCTCGCGCCCGAGCCGGAACCATGGCTCCAGCGGCTCGAACCCGGCGCGCTGGGCTCGATCGCGGTGCTTCTGGTTCTGGCCGCCGGCATCGGCTACGGCGCCTGGGCCATATTTCAGGACGTGCAGCGGCTGTCGATCGCGCCGGTGGACGAGGCGCCGGCGACGCTGGCGCAGCTCGACCCGCTGACGGGTGCCAATGGCGGCGCCTTCGAGATGGCACAGGGCTTCGACATCGCCGTGCCGGGGGCGGAGGATGGCGGTCGTCTCTACCGTCCCGAACCGCTGGAAAGCCCGGTTCTCGCCCCGCGGGACGAGGCGCTGGCCGCGCTCGATCCCGACGAGGTCGGCACGCTGTCCACGCTGCGGCAGGCCGGCGGAACGGATCTGGCGCAGGCGCGCGCCGGCGTTCCGGTCGAACGTCCCGCCCCGGTGCAGGTCACGCAGACCCCGCTCGACGACGAGGTTCTCGTCTTCGCCGTGCGGCCGACCTGGATCCAGATCACCTCGGCCAATGGCACCACGTTGTTCGAGGGCACATTGAACGCCGGCGACAGCTGGACGCTGCCCGAAAGCGACGCGCCGCCGATTCTGCGCTCGGGCAATTCCGGGTCGCTCTATTTCGCGGTGAACGGCGTGACGCTGGGCCCCGCCGGCAGCGGCGCGTCCATCGTACGCGACGTGGAACTGTCGGCCGATGCACTGAGCGCATCTTTCGCCATGGCCGATGCCGGTGCTGATCCCGACCTGCCCGAGGTGGCCGAACTGGTCCTTGGCGGCGGCGCGGAGTAACGCCGGTGCCGCAGGGGGCAGCGATCTGACGCGCCCCCAGACGCGCGCGGTCCCCATGTGGTCATTGTCCAGCGCGCCTGACAGGTCTATCTTCGCAACAGACGAGTGAAGACGCAGCGAGCAGGCCAGACATGTCGCACAATCCCATTCGCCCCTGGCGCAACATCGACCGGCGCAAGACACGTCAGATCCACGTCGGCCCCGTCCCCGTGGGCGGCGACGCGCCGATCACCGTGCAGACCATGACCAACACGCTGACCACCGACGTGAAGGCGACGGTGGAGCAGGTGCAGGCCTGTGCCGAGGCCGGCGCGGATATCGTCCGCATCTCGGTTCCCGACGCGCCGTCCGCGAAGGCGCTGAAGGAAATCGTGCGCGAAAGCCCGGTACCGATCGTGGCCGACATCCATTTCCACTACAAACGCGGGATCGAGGCGGCGGAGGCCGGCGCGGCCTGCCTGAGGATCAACCCGGGCAATATCGGCGACGAGAAACGCGTGAAAGAGGTCATCAGGGCCGCGCGCGACCATGACTGTTCGATCCGGATCGGCGTGAACGCCGGAAGCCTCGAGAAGCACCTGCTCGACAAATACGGGGAGCCGTGTCCCGACGCGATGGTCGAAAGCGGGATGGATCACATCAAGATCCTCGAGGACAACGATTTTCTGAACTTCAAGATCTCCATGAAGGCTTCGGATGTCTTCATGACGGTCGCGGCCTACCAGATGCTGGCCGAACAGACCGACGCGCCCTTTCACCTCGGCATCACCGAGGCCGGCGGCTTTGTCGGCGGCACGGTGAAATCGGCGATCGGGCTCGGCAATCTGCTCTGGTCTGGGCTGGGCGACACGATGCGTGTTTCGCTGTCGGCCGACCCGGTGGAAGAGGTGAAGATCGGCTTCGAGATCCTGAAATCGCTGGGCCTGCGCCACCGGGGGGTGAATATCATCTCCTGCCCATCCTGCGCGCGGCAAGGCTTCGACGTGATCAAGACGGTGGAGGCGCTGGAGCAGCGTCTTGAGCACATCAAGACGCCCATGAGCCTGTCCATCATCGGCTGCGTGGTCAACGGGCCGGGCGAGGCGCTGATGACCGATGTGGGCTTCACCGGCGGCGGTGCAGGATCGGGAATGGTCTACCTGGCCGGCAAGCAGAGCCACAAGATGTCGAATGACCAGATGATCGACCACATCGTGGAGCAGGTCGAGAAGAAGGCCGCCGAGATCGAGGCCGCGTCGGCTGCCGAGGCGCAGGCGGCCGAATAAGCGGAGCGGCTGCGCCGCGTCGACCTTGTCTCGGCCCTTCCGGGCCTCGGTGGGGGCTCTGCCCCCGGCCTTCGGCCTCCCCCGTCGTATTTCAGGAAAGATGAAGGGGCGGGTTCGGCTTGAGCGGATGACAGGCTGCGCATAGCGTGACGTGAAGAGTTCAGGGGAGGATGGACCATGGCGCTGATCGCCGATCTGCCGAGAAACGAGGCCGGCATCGCCACGGCGCTCGACCTGTTGCGCCAGCGGCTGGGGCCTGCGCGGGTGGAGACGGGGCAGGCGCTCCGCGAACAGCATGCACATACGACCACATGGCTCAGGACCCAGCCGCCCGACGCGGTGATCTTTCCCGCCTCGACGGAAGAAGTGCAGGAGATCGTGCGCATCTGCGCCGCTCATCGCGTGCCGATCGTGGCCTTCGGGACGGGCAGTTCGCTGGAAGGGCACGTGAACGCGCCGGCGGGCGGGATTTCGCTCGATTTCAGCAAGATGGACGCCATTCTCGAGGTTCATGCCGAGGATATGGACGCGGTCGTGCAGCCCGGTGTGACGCGCAAGGCGCTGAACACGCATCTTCGGGACACGGGCCTGTTCTTTCCGGTCGATCCCGGCGCCGATGCCTCGCTGGGCGGCATGGCCGCGACGCGCGCCTCGGGCACCAACGCGGTGCGCTATGGCACGATGAAGGACAACGTTCTGGCGCTGAAGGCGGTGCTGCCATCAGGCGAGGTACTGGTGACGGGCGCGCGGGCGCGGAAGAGCTCGGCGGGTTACGACCTGACGCGGCTGATGGTGGGGTCGGAGGGCACGCTCGGGATCATCACCGAGCTGACACTGAAGCTTCATGGCGTGCCCGAGGCCGTTTCGGCGGCGACCTGTTCTTTCCCGAGCGTGCAGGCGGCTTGCGACACGGTCATCGCGTCGATCCAGTACGGGCTGCCGGTGGCGCGGATCGAGCTTCTGGATGCGTTGCAGGTCCGCGCGGTCAATGCCTATTCCAAGCTCGCGCTGCCGGAGGCGCCTCTGCTTCTGCTGGAGTTTCACGGATCGGAAACGAGCGTCGCCGAACAGGCGGAGGTCTTTGGCGAGATCGCGGGAGAGCATGGCGGCACGGGTTTCGAGTTCACCACGCGGGAGGAGGAGCGCGGCCGCCTCTGGCAGGCGCGCCACGACGCCTATTGGGCGAGCCTCGCGCTGCGCCCAGGGGCCAAGGGGATTTCGACGGATGTCTGCGTGCCGGTCTCGCGGCTGGCCGATTGCGTGACGGCCGCACAGGAAAAGACGGCCGAGATGGGTTTCATCGCGCCTGTGGTGGGCCATGTGGGGGACGGGAATTTCCACGTGCTCCTGCTGATCGACATGGAGGATGCGGGCGAGGTCGCGCGGGCCGAGCGTTTCGTCGGCTGGCTGAACGAGCTTGCGATTTCCATGGGCGGCACCTGCACCGGCGAGCACGGCATCGGACAGGGCAAGGCGGCTTATCTGGAGCGTGAGCTTGGGCCCGAGGCGATGGCGGTGATGGCGGCGATCAAGGCCGGGATCGACCCCTTGAACATCTTCAATCCCGGGAAGCTCCGCCTGCCGGTCTGAGGGCCCGGTCGGGCAGCACGCGCCAGGAGTGGCCGTCGAACCCCTCGATCCGGCCGCCTTCCACGAACAGGATGCGCGCGGGCGTGCCTTCAGTCAGGCCGTTGGGCCGGCCCGTAAGCAGGCGGTGCGGCCGATCGAAGCCCATTGACAGCACCGCGGTCAGCGGCTGGCCGGTGACGCGCGCGATATGGCGCAGTCCGTCCAACAGGCTCAGGTCCGCGCCCGCGAGCGTGCCGTCGTCGAGGGTGAGCCTGCCGTCCCTGCGATGCACGCGGCGGTCCCCGATGCTGAAGCTCTCGGCATCGGTGCCCGCGATGGCCATGGCGTCGGAGACCGGGATCGCGCCCTCCGGGTGCGCGGCAAGGGCCACACGCAGCGCGGCATCGGCGACGTGGTGGCCGTCCGCGATAAGGCCGTAGGCCTGCCCGCTGGTCAGGGCCGCGCCGACGAGACCCGGTTCGCGGTGATGCAGGCCTGACATGGCATTGAAAAGATGCGTGGTCATGCGCGCACCGGCGGCGAAGGCGGCCTCGGCATCGGCTACATTGCAATCGGTGTGGCCCAGCGAGACGATGATCCCCGCCTCGGCCAGTTCCGCGATCTGCGCGGGCGTTGCGCGTTCGGGGGCAAGCGTGATGAGGAGGTGGCCCAGACGGGCCCTGGCATCGACATAGGCCGCGATGTCGGCGGCGGTCAGGTCGCGCAGGCGGGCGGGATCATGGGCGCCGGGTCGTGCGATATGCGGCCCTTCGAGGTGCAGGCCGAGGATGCCCTCATCGGCCGCGCGCGCCGTCGCGACGAGGTGGGTGACGCGTTCCGTCACCTCGGGCGTGTCGGAGATCAGCGTGGGCAGGATCGCGCCCGTGCCGTGGCGGCGATGCGCGGCGAGGATTTCCAGCACGTCGCCCGGTGCCTGGGCTTCGCCCAGCATCCGGCCGCCGCCGCCATTGACCTGCAGATCGAGCGGCGCGGGGCAGATGACCGGGGCGCCCTTGCGGCGGAGCCCGGGTCGGATCGCGGCGATCCGGCCATGGGCGATCTCCAGATCGACACCGCGCCGCCAGCCATGGCCGTCCAGAAGATCGACCCCCTCGAGCTTCATGGCAGTGCCCGGGCCAGGGACAGCGCGCCATCCAGCGGACGGCCCGCGGCGGGGCGCAGATCAGCGCGCAGGGGGGCGGGCAGGTGGGCGCGCAGAAGTTCCCCCAGCCCTCCGACCAGCACCAGCGGCTCGCCTTGCATGTGGCCCACGTCGCGCAGGCCCTCGGAGAGTGCCGCCATCACCTCGTCGATCAGGCGTCGGGCGAGAGGCGTGTCGGCGTGCGCGGGGACGAGGCGCGCCAATTGCGCGAAATCGCCGGGGCCGGCATCGCGGGCGAAGAGGACCGGGTGCGGTGGCGCGGCGCGTGTCAGCGCTTCGGCCAGCGGGTCGGGCGGCAGGCGGCCGTCGGCCACGCGCAGGGTCAGCGACAGGGCGCGGCGGCCGAGCCACGCGGCGGAGCCCTCGTCGCCCAGCTGGAACCCCCAGCCGCCGACATGGCGGACGCCTTCGGACGACTTGCGGATGAAGAAGGAGCCGGTGCCGAGGCTCGCAAGCGTGCCTTCGGCGCCTTCGAGCGCGCCTTCGAGCGCCGTCACGCTGTCATCGACGACATAGGCGAGAAAGGGCAGCCGCGTGGCAAAGGCATCCGCCACGCCGGGCAGACGCGCCCCGGCAAGCCCGGCGCAGGCACGCGCGCGGGTCATATGCTCGAGGCTCAGGCCGTGGAGCTTGAGCCCGGCCAGCAGCGCCTCGCGAATGGCGGCCTCCGCCGCCGCCGGATCGGTGACGACATTCGCCGCGCCGCCCCGGGTTTCGGTGATCTCTCCGCCACCCACCGAGATAGCCACGCGGCAGCCGGTGCCGCCGCCGTCGATGCCGATGTCGATGCGGGCTGCCATCGTCAGAGCGTCACGGCCTTGCCCGTGAGCGCGGCCTCCTGCGCGGCGAGGCCCATGCGCACGGCCATCGCGCCGTCCTGCAGCGTCACCTCGGGCCTGCGCCCCGTGCGGACTGTGTCGAGGAACCGGCGATGCTGGTAATAGGTGGCGCCGTTGTGATCGCCCGCTTCCAGCAGGTGCGGATCGACGGGGATGTCGACGCGGCTGGGGCCCGTAGGGTGGCGGGGGCTCACGATCAGGTGCGGCACGGGCTGGGGCCCGAGGTCGAAGTTCCAGAACCGGGTCGGGCCCGGCACGAAGGCCTGGATCTTGCCCGTGGGGCCGACGGCGACGAGTTCCTCCTGGTAGTCGGAGCCTTCGGCGAACATGCACAGCTCCAGCATCGCGCGGGCGCCACGGGCGAAATCGACGATGACATAGCCGTGGTCCCAGATGTCGGGGATTTCGTCGCCATAGCGCTCGTCGAGATGATTGACCGCCTGTCCGGCGCTGGCCATCACGCGCACCGGCTCATCTTGCAGGATCAGGCGCATCAGGTCGAAGAAATGGCAGCATTTCTCGACCATGGTTCCGCCCGTGTTGCGGTTGAAGCGATTCCAGTCGGCGACCTTTTCGAGGAAGGGAAACCGGTGCTCGCGGATCGTCAGCATCTTGATGCCGCCCGTGGCTTCCTCGGCCATCTCGCGGAACCGCGCGATCGGTGGCATGTAGCGGTATTCCATCGCCACCCAGATCGGCGCGGGGTAGGCACGGGCCAGATCGCGCAGCGCCGCGTCGTCCTCGATGCGCGTTGCGACAGGTTTTTCTACAAGAACGGGCAGGGGCCGCGTGCGCGCCACGTCCTGCAGCTGCGGCACATGGCAATGGTTGGGCGAGGCGATGACCAGCGCGTCCACATCGTTGCGCGCCAGGAGGCCCTGAAGATCGGGGCAGGGCGTGGCGCCGGGCACCAGCGCCTGCGCCTGCGCCGCCATCGTGATGTCCGGCTCCACGAAGGCCGAAATCTCGGCCTGTGCCAAAAGCGCGATATTCCGGATGTGCTCCTGGCCCATCATGCCGCACCCGACGATGCCGTAGCGCATTTATCCTGTCCTCCCAGACCGTGCCGTCACGGCACCCGTGCGTAATAGCGCGCGCGATCCGGTGCGAACCAGCTGCACGACGCCTCCGCCGGTTTGCCGTATTGATCGAAGCTGCGCCGTTCGACAAGTCCCATCGTGGCTCCGGGCGAAAGACGCAGTGTCTCGGGCGCCCAGCCGGGCAGGGCCCCGAGGCCGACCCGGTCCTCTGCGCGGGTGATGGTCAGGCCCAGCCGATCGGCATAGGTCTTGTAGAGCGACTCCGACAGGTGATCGGCCCTGAGACCGTCGTAGCGTCCATCGAGCCAGATTTCCTCCACCGCCACGGGCCGCCCGTCGAGTGCGCGAACGCGGCGGATGCGCCAGCCCTCCATTGCGGCGCCGATATCGGCGAGGCCGTCAGGTTTCGTCATCGCATCGATGCTCAGAAGCTCCGCCGTGGGCAGGCCGCCGCCGCCCGGCACCGCCTCCAGCCGGAAAAGCGCGTATGTGCCCACGTTCTCCCTTCCGCCCAGCACGTAATTGCCCGACCCCTGCCGGCGTTCGATCAGGCCGCGCTCCGTCACCACCCCAAGCGCCTTGCGCAGCGTCATCATCGACACGCCGTATCGCGCGGCGAGGCGGCGCTCGGGCGGCAGGGTGTCGCCAGCGGCAAGCCTGCCCGCACCGATCTCGATCGTCAGGTGCTCGGCGATGCGCAGATAGGCGGGCAGGGCGCCCTGATGCGGTCCCTGTGGCATGTTGCGACGCGGCCCTCCCGACCGGATCGGCAGAATTGTTATACCATTGATCTACATGGTGCCAGCGGCTACGCAAAGGGAAATCGACCCCGGGTTGGGAGGCCCGTTTGCCATGACCGTCGTTCCCGTCACTTCCGCCGATCTGGACGCCTGCGAGGTATCCTGGTTCGCCGCACTCTGTTCCGACGATTACCGCTTTCTCGGCGTGCCCGAGGGCGATCTGCGGTCGTCCTGGGCGCATTGCTCGGCCATCCTGAAGGAGGCGGAGGCGCAGGGGTTTCGCAACATTCTGTGCCCGTCCTCCTACCAGGTGGGGCAGGATACGCTGAGCTTCGTCGCGGCAGGGAGCCAGGTCACGAAAGACATCAACATGCTGGCCGCCGTCCGATGCGGCGAGATGCAGCCGATCATGCTGGCGCGGACCATCGCGACGCTCGATCACATGCTCGAGGGCCGGCTGACGGTGAACATCATCTCCTCGGACTTCCCGGGCGAGACGGCCGACAGCGGCTATCGCTACCAGCGCTCGCGCGAGGTGGTGGAAATCCTGAAACAGGCCTGGACGCAGGACAAGATCAACTATTCAGGCGAAGTCTATGATTTCAAAGGGCTGACGGCCGATCCAGCGAAGCCGTACCAGACTGGCGGGCCGCTGCTTTACTTCGGCGGCTATTCGCCGGCGGCGATGGAGCTTTGCGGGCAGCATTGCGACGTCTACCTGATGTGGCCCGAGCCCAAGGAACAGATCGCCGAGCGCATGAAGGCCGTGAACCAGGTCGCTGAAAAATATGACAGAACGCTGGATTACGGTCTGCGGGTTCATGTCATCGTCCGCGATACGGAAGCCGAGGCGCGGGAGTATGCGGATCACCTTGTCTCGAAGCTCGACGACGAGCTTGGCACGCTGATCCGCGAACGCGCACTCGACAGTGGCTCCCTCGGGGTCAGCCATCAGGCTCGCGCGCGGGAACTGGCCGACCAGTTTGGCTACATCGAGCCGCACCTGTGGACCGGGATCGGGCGCGCGCGCTCGGGCTGCGGGGCGGCCATCGTGGGCTCGGCCGATCAGGTCCTGAGCGAGATCGAGGAGTACCGCAAGATGGGCGTTCGCGCCTTCATCTTCTCGGGCTATCCGCATATTGACGAGTGCCGCCATTTCGGCCGCCTCGTGATGCCGGAACTGAAGACCTGTTCGCTTCCGGTTGAATACGGTCGCGTCCCGGCGCAGGTTCCGGCGACACCGCTAGGAATTGGGGAGCGACGCTGATGAACCGCGTGAAGGTCGGAGACCTGGAACTGAGCCGCATCGTCTATGGCATGTGGCGGCTGGGCGATGATGCCGATACCTCGCCCGGCAATGTGCAGGCAAAGGTCGAGGCCTGCCTCGAGCAGGGCATCACCACGATGGACCAGGCCGATATCTACGGCGATTACGGGGCCGAGGCGCTGCTGGGCGCGGCGTTTCGGGCTTCGCCCGGCCTGCGTGACCGCGTCGAGCTGGTGACGAAATGCGATATCGTCGCGCCGATCGGCAAACATGCCGACAAGCGGGTGAAACATTACGACACATCAGAGGCTTACATCACGGCTTGCGTGGAAAACTCGCTGACGGTGATGGCGACGGACCGGATCGACCTGTTGCTGATCCACCGGCCCGATCCTTTGATGGATCACGTCGAGACGGGCCGCGCGCTCGATGCGCTGGTGGCCTCGGGCAAGGTGCGGGCCGTCGGTGTCTCGAACTTCCGCCCGTGGGACTGGCGCCTGCTGCAATCGGCGATGGAGACGCCGCTCGTGGCCAACCAGATCGAGGTCAGCGCCATGTGCCTCGATCCCTTCACCAATGGCGATCTGGCCTTTCATCAGGAGCACGGCCACGCGGTCATGGCCTGGTCGCCGCTGGCCGGCGGGCGTCTCTTTACCGAGGAGGGCGCGGCGGTGCGGGAGGTTCTGACCCGGATCGGCCACGGGCAGGGCGTGGAGCCCGGTGCGGTCGCCATGGCCTTTCTTCTGCGGCACCCGGCCCGGATCCTGCCGGTGATGGGGACCAATTCGCTGAGCCGGATCAGGGGATTGTCGGACGCGGTGAAGGTGACGCTGAGCCGGGAGGACTGGTTCGAGATCTATTCGGCTACTTTGGGCGCCGAGGTGCCCTGAGGGCGGAACGGTCCTCCGCGGGCCTCCTTCGGCAGCCATTGCCGGTTTGTCGGGGGACGCTGTCCGCCTCGCCCCCTGGGATATTTTGAACCAGAGGAAGGGGTGGGGTCACATCCTGAGGGACCGGGCGTTTTCCGTGTCGAAGAGGTGGATGGCCTCGGCATTCGCGGTGAGCTTGACGCTGTCGCCGGTCTGCAGGCGGGTCTGGCCTGGATTGTGCACCGTCAGCGGTGTGCCGTCGGCGAAATTTCCGTAGAGGTAGCTTTCAGAGCCCAGTTGCTCGACCGAACGGATCTCGGCATGGAGCGCGCCGTTTTCATCCGGGTGCAGGTCGTTGGGCCGCAGGCCAAGCGTGACCTTCTGGCCGGATCGCTGGGCGAAGCCCGTTTCCGGCAGCGTGATGGCGTCGCCTGTATCGAGGGTCAGATGCGTGCGGTCCTCGCCGACGATCCCGGTCAGGAAATTCATCTTGGGGCTGCCGATGAAGCCCGCGACAAAGAGGTTCTCGGGCGCATTGTAGAGATCGAGTGGGCGGCCGAACTGCTCAAGCTCTCCGAGGCGCAGGACGGCGATCTTGTCGGCCATGGTCATGGCCTCCACCTGGTCGTGGGTAACGTAGATCATCGTGTTGCCGAGCCGCTTGTGCAGGGCGGAGATCTCGCCGCGCATGTCCACGCGCAACTCCGCGTCGAGGTTCGAGAGCGGCTCGTCGAAGAGAAAGACACGCGGCTCGCGGACCACGGCTCGGCCGATGGCGACGCGCTGGCGCTGGCCGCCGGAGAGGTCCTTGGGGCGGCGGTCCAGAAGCATGTCGATCTGCAGCATCTTCGCCACCTCGCCGACCTTGGTCGCGATCTCGGCGCGCGGCGTGTTGATGTTCTCGAGCCCGAAGCTGAGGTTCTGGCGCACGGTCATGTGCGGGTAGAGCGCGTAGGACTGGAACACCATGGCCAGCCCCCGGTCGGCTGCGGGGATGTTGTTGACGACCTCCTCGCCGATGGCGATCTCGCCGCCGGTTATGGGCTCAAGCCCCGCGATCATCCGCAGAAGCGTGGATTTCCCGCAGCCCGAAGGACCCACGAAGACGCAGAACTCACCATGGTTCACACGCAGGTCGATGCCCTTGATGACGTCGACCGCGCCGTAGGATTTCACCACATTGCGCAGCTCGAGCCGTGCCATCTCGTGCCCTCCAGTCGTCATTTTCCACCCGTCGACGCGATGCCGGTGGCGATGTATTTCTGCAGGAACATGAAGACCGCCGCGATGGGCAGGAGTGTCAGCACCGTCATCGCCAGAAGGCTCGACCAGTCGGTCAGAAGCTCTCCCTGGAAGGAGTTGAGCGCCAGCTGCAGGGTAAAGTTCTCGGATTGCGTCAGGACGATCAGCGGCCAGAGGAAATCGTTCCAGCGCCACATGATCGCGAGGATGGCGAGCACCGCGATGGCGGGCGCGGAAAGCGGCAGGATGATACGCCAGTAGATCTTCCACTCCGACGCCTTGTCCATGCGGGCGGCGTCGAGGATCTCGTCGGGGATCGTCAGCATGTACTGGCGCAGGAGGAAGACGCCGGTGGGCGTGGCCGCACCCGGAATGATCACGCCCCACACCGAGTTGAACATGCCCAGTTCCGTGACGATCAGGAAGAGCGGCACCAGCACCACCGTCTGCGGGATCATCAGTGTCCCGATCACGAGCAGCAGGACCGTCGTGCGCCCCCGGAACTGGTATTTCGACAGCGCGAAGGCGGCCATCGAGTTGACCAGCAGCATGATGGCCGTGGACATCAGCGTGATGAAGGTCGAGTTCCAGAAATAGCGCAGGAAGGTGAAGCGCTCGAAAAGCTCGGTGTAGTTCTCGGTCGCGAGACGGACACGCTGCACGGTCTCGCGGTCTTCGATGCCGGTGCGCAGGCGTTCGCCGGGGTTCGCCGGGTCGACCATCTGCGCCTGAAGGCCCACGCGCCGGACCTGCGCCAGCACCATCCCCTCATACTCCCCGCCGGTCATGCGGAAGAGGGGCAGGGGCTCATCATAACCCTCGATCACCATGGTCTGTTGCTGGTAGGGCAGGAAGGTGGGCGGATACCGCTGCAGGTCGGCCTCTGTCTTGAACGAGGACAGGACCAGCCAGACGACGGGGCCGAACATCAGCACAACGCCCAGCATGAGGTAGGTGTAGGACGCCCAGTCCGTCCAGTGCAGCCGGCCGCTGCCATCCCGGGCGCCGCGTGTGCGGGTGAGGAACTCGGCAACGCTAGCCATCCACGTTCCTCCGGTTCACCCAGAGCTGGATCAGGGTCAGGATCACGAGAACGAAGGCCACCATCAGCGAAGCCGCCGCCGCCAGCCCGAAAAGCCTTGGTGCACCGGCGAAGCCTTCCTCGTAGATATACTGGATGATGAAGGTCGTGGCCGTGCCGGGGCCGCCGCCTGTGAAGGCGTAGATCTCGTCGAAGGTCTGCACGCCCTTGATCAGCGCCAGCACAAGCACCACCAGCATCGTGGGGGCGAGCAGGGGAAGGGTGATCTTGCGGAACACCCGCCAGGGCGAGGCGCGGTCCATCGTGGCGGCCTCGTAGACGTCGCGGGGGATGGCCTGAAGGCCCGCCAGCAGGATCAGCGTGTAGAAACCCATATGCGCCCAGACCGAGATGAAGACGGACCATGTGAAGGCCCAGTTGGCATCCACCAGCCAGTTGAAGCCGCCCGGCCCCGCCCAGTCGAGAAACGCGTTCAGGACGCCCTCGCGCTGCAGGATCCATTTCCAGATCAGCGCCACGACGACCGGCGACAGCAGGACGGGAAAGAAGAACACCGCGCGGAAGAAACCACGCGCGCGGATGTCGCGGTTGAGGATGATCGCGGTCAGAAGCGCGAAGCCCACCATGAAGCCCACCTGCAGCGTCACGAACCATGTCGTGTTCCAGACGGCGCGCCAGAACTTGTCCTCGCGGCAGGAATTGGGGTCGAGGTAGCTGGTGCAATCGGTGAGCGTGGCGAAATTCCTCAGGCCCACGTCGGGCCGGTCGGCCAGCAGAACATTGCTGCCCCCCGTCGTCGCGTAGGAAACGTTCAGGATCACGGGCAGGAAGGCGAAGAGCCCGAAGAGGATCAGGTTCGGCGCAAGAAACACCCAGGCGAGCCGGTTCATCCCCAGCAGGCGCTGCAGCGCCAGCATCGGGATCTCGACGATCCGCATGAGGGGGGAAATGATCGCAAGCATGCCTGTGCGCCGCCGTCGCTCCGGCCCCCGCGGGATGGCGGGGGCCGGACCGGTCTCAGTTCTGCTCGGCGAGCGCGGCTTCGAGGTCGCTCGCCATTCGGGTCACGGCCTGCTCGACCGTCAGTTCGCCCACGATGGCCTGGCTCACGCGCTCGGCGGTGATGCCGAACATCGCGCGGTTGCCCGCGTAGCCCTGGTAGCGGAACGCGGCAGGCGCGACATCGGCGAGGTCGGCGGCGAAGGCGCTCAGCGCGGCCGCGGCCGCGGGCGAGGCGCCTTCGAATTCGACCCCCGCCTCGGCCACGCCCAGATGCGCCGGCAGGTTGCGGGTGCGTGCCGTGACTTCCGCATAAACGTCCTCCTGCGCGAGGAAGTCGATCACGGCGGCCACGGCCTCGGGGTGCTCGGTCTGTTCGAAGCCGACGATGCCCGCCCCTCCCGGCATGCCGGAGCACAGGCCCGCCGGACCGCAGGGCGATCCCACGACCTGCCAGTCGAAGAAGTCGCCGACCTGTTCATCCATGCGCCCGACCTGCCACGAGCCGGAGTAGTAGAACACCAGCTCGCCGTTGATGAATTCCTGTGCCGCGTCCTGGTAGGTCGCGCCACCCTGTCCGGCCCAGACGTCCCGCGCCATGGTGCCGTCCTCGTTCCAGGCCACGAATTGCTCGACGAAGGCCGTGAAGCCCTCGTCCGACAGGGTGGGCGTGCCATCCTCCGAGACGATGGCCGCCCCGTAGGAGATCGCCGGCCCGCCGACGCGGTGGCCAGTGCGGTCGATGGCCATGGGGAAGGGCGTGTCCGTTGCCTCGGCGACGGCGCGGGCGGCCTCGGCCCATTCCTCCCATGTGGCGTCGTCGGCCGGCATCTCGACGCCCGCCTGCTCGAAGAGCGTGGCGTTCACGAAGGCGCCGGTGATGGTCAGCTGGCTGTGCATGCCGTAGATCGCATCCCCGCCCTCGGCGCCGCGATACCAGTCGAGCGTGTCGCCGAACGAGGCCTCCCAGTAGGCGTTGTCCACGTAGGGCGACAGGTCGAGATAGAATTGCGTCAGGCCGCCGAGATCGGTGACCTTGGCCATGTCCGGGCCGCTGCCCGCGGCCAGCTGTACCGGCAGGTTCTCGAGGATCGCCTGGTAGGGCACGACGTCGACCACCACGTCGATGCCGGGATTGTCGGCCTCGAACCGGCTGAGCACGTCGTCATAGACCTCGCATTCGTTGCCATCGGAATAGCACATGAAGCGGATTTCCTGGGCCGACGCGGCACCTGCCAGAAGCGCGAAACCTGTCGCTGCCGCCGATACGGCGGCAAGGTTGAATTTCGTCACGGTCGTTCCTCCCTGATTGACCATGTACATCATTGATGTCCCCACGTTTTCACGAGGTATACGGGGGCAGCATGGCGCGGATAAATCGGCGGGGCAACCGCTCTGTGCGCCATTCGGTGCGCTTTCCGCTGCGGCAGCGTCCCTGGCGCGGGGCAGCTCTTGTCAAAGCTTCGCGAGAAACGATGCGCAGCCGGTCAGCGCCGCGTAATCGTCGGTGACGACCTGTACGCCGAATTGTTCCATGAATTCCGAGAAACGGCCCTTGTCGCGAAACGCCTCGGTGAAACCGAACTCGTCCAGCCATGGCGCGAAGGCGCGTGTCACGCCGCCCACCAGCGAGATGCCGGCGAAGGGCAGATGGCCGAGCGCCAGGTCGCCGATCACATGCCCCATGACCTGAACGAAGAGGCGGCCCGTCTCGAGCGCCTGTGCGTCGCGCGCCTCCATTCCCGCCATGATGTCGGCGGGGTCGGCACGGGTCCCGTGGAGCGCCTTGTGCAGCGTGCAGACGCCCCGGCCCGATAGCACCTCCTCGACCGATGGGAAGCCGTGGCTGTCGCCGATGCCGTCGAGGATGGCCACGAGGCCCGGCACGGACACCGGCAGCGCCACGTGTCCCGCCTCGGACGGCGGCACGAAGCGTCCGGCCTCCGTTTCGAAGACCGGGCAGGCGTTGAACCCGGTGCCGAGGCCCACCACCAGCCGTGCCGCGCGGGGCGAATGGTCCGGCTGCGGCAGGACCTCGACGAGGTTCTCCGCCGCGATATGCCCGATCGCGTGGCCCTGCGCCTGAAGGTCGTTCAGAACCGCGGATTTCTCGGCCGTCAGCACGCTGGCCAGCGCGGCGCGGTCGATCCGCCAGTCGAGATTGGTCAGCTGGACCACCCCTTCGCGCACCGGCCCGGCACCCGCCACGCAGACGCCGCCGATTTCCTCGTCGGTGACGCCGTGGCGCTCCAGATAGGCGGCGATGACCGGCGCGATGCCCGCATATTCGGCGTTGCGAAAGCGCTCGACGCTGTCGCTGTCGACCTGCGGTCCCCGCGCAAGCGCCACGCGCGTGTTGGTGCCACCGATATCGGCGACGAGGGACAGGTCGGCGGAAGGACCGGACGCGGTCATGGATTTGGCTTTCGTGTCAGACGGGTCAGCTGGAGGCGTCGCGCCACCAGCGGGCGAGTGCCTGATAGGACGCTTTCGGGGTTCTTGCCAAGCTCTCGAAATCCACATGCACGAGGCCGAAGCGCTTTTCGTAGCCGAGCGCCCATTCGTAATTGTCCATCAGCGACCAGACGAAATACCCCCCGACCGGCGCGCCCGCGGCGATGGCCTGCCGGACCGCGTCGAGATGGCTTTCGAGATAGGCGATCCGTTCGCTATCCGGCCGGTCGGGCATATCGGCATTGGCCATGCCGTTCTCGGTGACGTGAATGGGCAGATCGCCCGAATACTCGCGCGCCACCCGCAAGAGGAAGTCGCGCAACCCGTCGGGGTAGATCTCCCACCCCATCTGCGTCGTGGGCAGGACGGTGCCGGCATCGGCATAGCCGGGCCAGGGGCCGTCTGCCGCGCGCAGGCGCTTGCGCGTGTAGTAGTTGACGCCGATCCAGTCGAGCGGGGTCTGGATCAGTGCGAAATCGTCCTGCCAGCCCTCGGGCAGATGCGGCGCGATCCCCTCCAGTGCCTTCTCCGGGTAGCCGCCGTGAAAGAGCCCGCCGAGGAAGAAGCGATTGTAGATCGCGTCATGGCGCGCGGCGGCCTCGATATCCTCGGGGCTGTCCGAGGCGGGCTTGGACCATTCCAGGTTCACCACCGCGCCGAGATTGGTCATGCCGAGGCCGCGCATCACCTCGATCGACGCGCCATGGGATTTCAGGACGTGGTGCATGGCCCGCGACGCGGCGCGGATGTCGCGCATTCCCGGCGCGTGGTGCCCTTCGAAATGGCTGAGCCAGGCCACGCACCATGGTTCGTTGACGGGGGCGGCCGACCAGACCCTGTCGCCGATCCGCGACATGATCGTGTGGGTGAAATCGGCGAACCAGTTCGGCATGTCGGCGTTGCGCCAGCCGCCCTTGTCGGCCAGCGGTTGCGGCAGTTCCCAGTGGTAGAGCGTAGCGGCGGGTTTCAGACCACGCGCGAGCATCCCGTCGACAAGCCGGTCGTAGAAATCCAGCCCCTCGGCATTGGGCGCGCCCGTCCCCTCGGGCAGCACCCGAGCCCATGAGGTCGAGAACCGGTAGGCATCCGCGCCGAGGCCGGCGATCAGGTCGAGATCCGCCTCCCACCTGTGGTAATGGTCGCAGGCCCGCGCACCGTCCTCGGCCCGGACCACGTTGCCGGGCGTGGCGGCGAAACTGTCCCAGTGGGTCGGGGCGGCACCGCCATGAGCGTGGCCCTCGATCTGGTAGGCGGAGGTGGCGACCCCGAAGAGGAAATCCTCGGGAAAATCGGAACGGGTGAACTGCATCTTCAAGGTCCCTCAGGTGGCCTGTGCCGCGTTGGTCTGGCGGGCGGGGCAGGTCGAGCGCCCCACGGTCAGCTCGACATCCCACAATTCATGGATCGGCGCCCGGCCCGGGTTGCGGATCAGCTCGATCAGGATCTCGGCGCAGCGGGTGCCGGCTGCACGGATGGAGGACCGCGTGGCGGTGAAGGCCGGTCCCTCCGCGTCGTTGCTGAGATAGCTCAGCACGTCGTCATGGCAGATCAGCGCGATGTCACGGCCCAGCCGCAGGCCGCGCTCGCCCGCCGCCCGCCGCACGCCGATCGCCGGGATGATGGACGACACCACGAAGGCCGTCGGCGGGTCGGCACCATCAAGCATGGCGGCGGCCGCGGCATGACCATAGGCCTCGGTCATCGCGTCGGCGGCCACCAGCGCGGGGTCCGAGGCGATCCCGCGTGCGGCGAAGGCCTCTTCGTAACCGGTGCGGCGGCGGGCGGCGAAATCGAAGTTCTCCTGCCCGTTGATGAGACCGATCCGGCGGTGGCCGAAATCCAGCAGGAATTCCGTGGCGCGCCGGAACGCGCGGATGTTGGCGACATCGAGCCAGCTGTAATCGGTGGCCGCGTTGGTGCGCCCATGGACGATGAAGGGCAGGCCCAGCTCCTGCAGGAGCGGGATGCGCGCGTCCTCGATCTGCGGGCCCTGCACCATGACGCCGTCGACCGACCCGTTTGCGGCCATCTGGCGATAGGCGTCCTCGGCGCCGTCGGGGCCGACCACCGACAGCAGCATGTCATAACCCTCGCGGGCATAGACCTCGCCCGCGCCGGCGAGGAAGTCGGCGAAGATCGGGTTGACCATCTCGGTCCGGCCCGACAACGGGATGACGTGGCCGATCGTCATGGCACGCCCGGTGGCGAGGCGGCGGGCGCGGGTGTTGGGCGTATAATTGGCCGCGCTGGCTGCGGCCAGCACCCGCGCACGGGTTTCCTCCCGAACCTCGGGGTAGCCGTTCAAGGCCCGGCTGACGGTCGTCTGCGACAGGCCGAGCGATTCGGCCAGTTCCCTGAGATTCATTGCTTCATCGGCCTCAAAGCGCTTTCAAGCGGTGTCGAAGCTACGCCCGCGCCGCGCGATTTGTCAAAGATTCATAACCGCCCTGTTTTTCTGCACCTGCGAGATAAACCAATATTTTTCAGTGTGCTGCGATTGCCGGATTGACAGACTCGGTTGCTGTTGAAAGGGTGAAATCAACCCAAAGCGCTTTGAGCGCGCGGCCTTTTGTGATGCGCGCGCCCGAGGCGCGATTGGGCGCAATGACCGGCCGGAGCCTACCGGCACATCTTTTGGGAGGATATCTCTATGAAGAGCCGTTTCTTCACCAGCGCTGCCGCGCTCGCCCTTCTGGCGGGAACGGCGCATGCCCAGGACCTCGTGTTCCCCGTGGGCGAGGGTGATTTCAACTGGGACAGCTATCAGGCCTTCGCCGACGCGGCGCCTGACCTCAGCGGCCAGACGGTGACCGTCTCCGGTCCGTGGCTGTCGCCCGAGGCCGACCGTTTCGACAACCTGCTCGCCTATTTCGAGGCCGCGACGGGCGCCGAGGCGACCTATACCGGATCGGACAGCTTCGAGCAGCAGATCGTCATCGACGCCGAGGCGGGCTCCGCGCCCAATGTCGCGGTCTTCCCGCAACCGGGTCTTGCCGCCGTCATGGCAGGCAGCGGGCTGTTGACGCCGCTGGGCGACGACATGGCAGATTGGGTCAACGAGAATTACGCCGCCGGCCAGTCATGGGTCGATCTCGGCACCTACGAGAACGAGAGCGGCGAGGACCAGTTCTACGGCTTCTTCTTCAACGTGAACGTGAAGTCGCTGGTCTGGTACGTGCCGGAAAACTTCGAGGATGCGGGCTACGAAGTGCCCGAGACGATGGAGGATCTGATCGCGCTCTCCGAGCAGATCGTCGCCGATGGCGAGACACCGTGGTGCATCGGTCTGGGATCGGGTGCCGCCACGGGCTGGCCCGCCACCGACTGGGTGGAGGACATCATGCTGCGCACGCAGCCCCCCGAGGTCTATGACGGCTGGGTCACGAACGAGATCCCGTTCAACGACGAACGCGTGGTCCGCGCCATCGAAACCTTCGGCATGTTCGCGCGCAACGACGATTGGGTTCAGGGCGGTGCCGGCACCGTAGCCACAACCGATTTCCGCGACGCGCCGGCGGGTCTCTTTGCCTCGCCTCCGGGCTGCTACATGCACCGGCAGGCGTCGTTCATCCCGGCCTTCTTCCCCGAGGGCACCGAGGTGGGCGAGGACGCCGACTTCTTCTACTTCCCGTCCTTCGAGGGCGAGGATCTCGGCAATCCGGTTCTGGGCGGCGGCACGTTGATGGCGGTCACCGATCCCTCGGACGCCACCATGGCCTTCATGGAATTTCTCAAGACGCCGGTGGCCCACGAGATCATGATGGCGCAGGGCGGTTTCCTGACGCCGCATTCGGGCGTGAACCTCGACACCTACTCCACCGGGGTCGAGGCCGGGCAGGGTGAGATCCTGCTCAATGCCACCACCTTCCGCTTCGATGCATCCGACCTGATGCCGGGTGCGATCGGCGCGGGCACGTTCTGGACGGGCATGGTCGACTATGCCGGCGGTGCAGACGCCATGGACGTCGCGACGTCGATCCAGGAAAGCTGGGACGCGCTTCAGTAAGCGGCCGCATGACACGGGGTCCGGCCGCAAGACGGCCGGGCCCTTCGCGGCCGGGGCACACAAGGGCCGAAGCCCAATTCCCGGCACCATGACTTCGAGGGGAGGGGACACATGAATCCTGCATTGCAAGGATTGATCACGATCGTCGTGGGCGTCGGCGGCTGTGTCGCGTATTTCTACTTTTCGAACCAGTTTCTCGACAAGGTTCTCTTCCCGTCCCGGGGGCCGAACGCGGGCCGCAACATAAACCGGGCCAACGCGATCCGGCCGTGGCTGTTCATGTTCCCGGCGATCTTCGCCCTCGGCCTTTATCTCGCCTATCCGGTATTCGAGACGCTGCGCCTGTCGGTGACAGACCGCAGCGCGGGCGGGGCGTTCATCGGCGGCGAGAACTACGCCCAGATGTTCGGCGAAAGCAAGTTCTGGGAAGCGGTGCGCAACAACGTCATGTGGCTCTTGATCGTGCCGGCGGCCTCCACCGCCTTCGGGCTTCTGGCCGCGCAGCTGACCGACCGGATCAAGTGGGGCAACATCGCGAAGTCGCTGATCTTCATGCCGATGGCGATCTCCTTCGTCGGCGCCGCTGTGATCTTCAAACTGATCTATGACGCCCGCCCCGAGGACGTGGCGCAGATCGGGGTGCTGAACGCGATCTACCTGCAGCTTGGGGGCGAAAGCCCGATCACCTGGCTGACGGTGCCGTTCTGGAACAACTTCTTCCTGATGATCGTGCTGATCTGGATTCAGACCGGCTTTGCCATGGTGATCCTCTCGGCCGCCTTGCGCGGCATCCCCGAGGAAACCGTCGAGGCCGCGATCGTGGATGGTGCCAACCCGTTCCAGATCTTCTTCAAGATCAAGATCCCTCAGATCGCCGGGACCATCGTGGTGGTCTGGACGACGATCACCATCGTCGTGCTCAAGATCTTCGACATCGTCTTCGCCATGACCAACGGTCAATGGGAGACGCAGGTTCTGGCCAATTACATGTATGACAAGCTCTTCCGCGCCAATGACTGGGGCGTGGGTTCGGCCAGCGCCATGATCATCATGCTCATGGTGACGCCGATCCTCGTGTGGAATGTCTACAACGCCCGGAAGGAGATGCGGTGATGGTCTCCGAACTGCGCGCGGCCCGGATGGGAGAAAACAATGGATAACATTGCTGGAACCAAGAGCTCCCTTACCTGGGCGGTTCACATCTCGGTCGCGGCGCTGGTGCTGCTATGGATCTTCCCGACGCTCGGCCTGCTGGTGTCGTCCTTCCGCACGACCGACCAGATCCGGACCTCGGGCTGGTGGGCGGCCATGTTCCCCGCCGTGCAGAACGAGACCCTGCGCGCCGCCGACCCCGACGAGTTCCGCGTCGATCTGGGCGAGGGACGGTTCATGGTGGAGGGCAATCTCTTCGTGGTGGACGGCCAGGTCGAGAGCGCCGAGGACGTCCCGGCGGAGATCTCGGTCTGGGGCACGTCCTCGCGCGACATCGACGCCTATGTGCCGGGCGAGACCGCGGATCTGGGCGATGGCGAGACCATGACCGTCCAGTCCAACGGCGATTACGTCTGGGAGGGCAATGACGACCAGCTTTCGGGGCGCGGTCAGCGGGTCTTCGTGACCGCCGAAAGCCCGCCCGAATTCACCTTCGCCAATTACCGCAACGTCCTGTTCGATCCCGGCAACCGGGAGGGGATGGCCAAGGCCTTCTTCAACACGCTGACCGTGACGATCCCGGCCACGATCATCCCGATCCTCATCGCGGCCTTCGCGGCCTATGCGCTGGCGTGGATGGAGTTTCCGGGCCGCGCGCTTCTGGTGGCCGCCGTGGTGGCGCTGTTGGTGGTGCCGCTGCAACTGGCGCTGATCCCGCTCCTGACGCTGCACAACGCGGTGGGGATCGGGAAGGGGTATCTCGGCGTCTGGCTGGCGCATACCGGCTTCGGCCTGCCGCTCGCGATCTACCTGTTGCGCAACTACATGGTGGGTTTGCCGCGCGAGGTGATCGAGAACGCCCGCGTCGATGGCGCGACGGAGTTCCAGATCTTCACGCGGATCATCCTGCCGCTCAGCTTTCCGGCACTGGCCAGTTTCGCGATCTTCCAGTTCCTGTGGACATGGAACGATCTGCTTGTCGCAATGGTGTTCCTGATCGACGCCTCGGGCGAGACGACGGTGATGACACGCCAGATCGTGGAACTGATGGGAACGCGCGGCGGCGACTGGGAAATCCTTGCGACTTCGGCCTTCGTGTCGATCGCGGTTCCGCTGGTGGTGTTCTTCACGATGCAACGCTATCTGGTGCGCGGCCTGCTTGCCGGTTCGGTGAAGTAGGCCAGCCACAGGAACCAACAGCATGGCAGCTCGTATATGAATCTGATGCAGGATGTAGCGCGCGAAACGATCGTGGCGCATGACAAGGACTGGTGGCGCGGGGCGGTGATCTATCAGATCTATCCGCGCAGCTTCCAGGATTCGAACCACGATGGGATCGGCGATCTCGCGGGCATCATCCACCGGTTGCACCACGTGGCCGAACTGGGCGTGGACGCGATCTGGATCAGCCCGTTCTTCCGCTCGCCCATGCTCGATTTCGGCTATGACGTCAGCGATTACCGCGACGTCGACCCGATGTTCGGCACGCTGGGCGATTTCGATGCGCTGATCCACCGGGCGCACGAGCTGGGGCTGAAGGTTCTGATCGACCTCGTACTCAGCCACACCTCGCACCAGCACGCATGGTTCCAGGAAAGCACCAGCAGCCGCGACAACCCCAAGGCCGACTGGTATGTCTGGTCCGACCCCAAGCCCGACGGCAGCCCGCCCAACAACTGGCTGTCGATCTTCGGCGGCTCGGCCTGGGAATGGTCGGGCGACCGGATGCAGTACTACCTGCACAACTTCCTCAGGGAGCAGCCGGACCTGAACCTGCACAATCCCGAGGTGCAGGAAGAGCTTCTGGCCGTGGTGCGCTACTGGCTGGATCGGGGCGTCGACGGCTTCCGGCTCGACACGATCAATTTCTATTTCCACGACAAGGAGTTGCGGGATAATCCCGCGCTTGCCCCCGAACGCCGCAACGCCACGATCGCGCCCGAGGTGAACCCCTATAACTGGCAGGATCACCTCTACGACAAGAACCAGCCCGAGAACCTGGAGTTTCTCCGCCGGTTCCGCGCGCTGCTGGACGAATACCCCGCGGCGACCTCCGTGGGCGAGGTCGGCGATGCCCAGTACGGTTTGCAGCTCCAGGCCGAGTATACCTCCGGCATCGACAAGGTGCACATGTGCTATTCCTTCGACTTCCTGTCGGGCGTGACGCCGACGCCGGAACGGGTGGGCGAAGTCCTGACTGATTACGAAGAGGCCATTGGCGACGGCTGGGCCTGCTGGGCCTTCTCGAACCATGACGTGATGCGCCATGCCAGCCGCTGGAACCTCGGCGAGGAGGCGCGGCGGCTCTACGCGGGCCTTCTCCTGTCGCTGCGGGGCTCGGTCTGCCTCTACCAGGGCGAGGAGCTTGGCCTGACCGAGGCCTATGTCGCCTACGATGACCTGCAGGACCCGTACGGCATCCGCTTCTGGCCCAACTACAAGGGCCGCGACGGGTGTCGCACACCGATCGCGTGGATATCGGACAACCAGAACGGCGGGTTCTCGGACGCCAAGCCCTGGCTGCCCATGGCGGTGGAGCACCTGCAGCGCGCCGTCGGCAACCAGGAGGCCAAGGAGGACAGCACGCTTGCCTTTTATCGCGCGATGATTGGCTTCCGCCGCGGCTATCCGGCGCTGGCCAAGGGCCGTTTCACGCTTGTGCAGGCACGGGGCGGCATCCTGTCCTTCATCCGCGAGCACGAAGGGCTGCGGCTGTTCTGCGCCTTCAACATGACCAACGCGGGGCTGCCCGTCACCCTGCCGCCGGGCGAGTGGCGGCAGGATCTGGGCGCGCCTTTCACCGCGACGCAGCGCGAGACCGAGGTCACGCTGCCACCATACCAGGCTTATTTCGGAGCGCAGGAGGCGGCCTGACCGGGTCGGCGCGACGGACGATCAAAGGGGAGGAAACGGGGACATGGCCAATCTGAAGCTGACCGATGTCGAGAAGACATACGGTGGCACCGTCACGGTGCTGCGCGATATCGATCTCGACATCGAGGAAGGTGAACTGATCGTCTTCGTGGGCCCCTCGGGCTGCGGGAAATCCACCCTTCTGCGGATGATCGCGGGACTGGAAAAGATCACCGGCGGCACGCTGGAGATCGACGGCATGGTCGTGAACGACATGCCCCCCTCCCAGCGCGGCATTGCCATGGTGTTCCAGTCCTACGCGCTCTACCCGCACATGACCGTCTACGACAACATGGCCTTCGCCCTGAAGATCGCGGGTGACGACAAGCAGACCATCGACCGCAAGGTCAAGGCGGCCGCCGAAAAGCTGCAACTCGAGAACTTCCTCAACCGCCTGCCCAAGGCGCTTTCGGGCGGTCAGCGGCAGCGCGTGGCGATCGGTCGGTCCATCGTGCGCGACCCCAAGGTCTATCTCTTCGACGAGCCCCTTTCGAACCTCGACGCGGCGCTGCGCGTCGCCACCCGGATCGAGATCGCGCAGCTCAAGGAACAGATGCCCGAATCGACGATGATCTACGTCACCCACGACCAGGTGGAGGCGATGACGCTGGCCACCCGCATCGTCGTGCTGGCAGGCGGCGGCATAGCGCAGGTGGGGTCCCCTCTGTCGCTTTACGAAAAGCCCGCCTCGACTTTCGTGGCGCAATTCATCGGCTCTCCGGCGATGAACCTGCTGGGCGGAAAGATCGTCGGCACGGGGGAGACGACCACGCTGGAACTGGCCCAGGGTGGTGGTACCATCACCTCGAACTACCCGTCCCGGGACGAGGACATGGGGATGTCGGTGCAGGTGGGCATCCGGCCCGAGGACATGGAGGCCACCGAGAGCGAGAACTTCGCCTTCCACGGCACGGTCGACATCGTCGAGGCGCTGGGCGAGGTCACGCAGCTCTATTTCGACACGCCGAGCGCCGAGCGCGAAACGAACACGGTGATCGCCAAGCTCCACGGCATCCATCCGAACCTGCGCGGGCAGGACGTGCGCATGACCGCCGATCCCCGCAAGGTGCATATCTTCAAGGACGGCGTGTCGCTGCTCTACCGTGACGAGAAGGTGTTCCTGCCGGGCGTGCAGCCGCATTAGGACGGCATCATCTGACCGGCTTCGTGGGAAGGCACTGGAACCGTTAGCGCTAACGGTGTATTGATCCCCCAAGCCAGCCGGAAGGACGCATTCCATGCCACTCGACGACCGTATCACAGCCGTCACAGACCGGATCATCGACCGCTCCCGCGACGCACGGTCGACCTATCTCGAGCGCATGCGCCGCCTCGCCGAAGAGGGACCGCGCCGTGCGCATCTGTCCTGCGGCAACCAGGCCCACGCCTATGCCGCGATGGATGGCGACAAGGAAATGCTGGCCGCGGCGCGCAGCCCCAATCTGGGCATCGTCACCGCCTATAACGACATGCTCAGCGCGCATCAGCCCTTCCACGACTACCCCGACCGCATCAAGGAGGCCGCGCGCCGCGTCGGCGCGACGGCGCAGGTCGCCGGCGGCGTTCCGGCCATGTGCGATGGCGTGACGCAAGGCCAGACGGGGATGGAGCTGAGCCTCTTTTCCCGCGATGTGATCGCGCTGGCCACCGGCGTGGCGCTCAGCCACAACACCTTCGATGCCGTGCTCTATCTGGGCGTCTGCGACAAGATCGTGCCGGGCCTCGTCATGGCCGCCGGCACCTTCGGCTACCTGCCGGGTCTCTTCGTGCCCGCCGGACCCATGGTCTCGGGCCTGCCCAATGACGAAAAGGCCAAGGTGCGCCAGCAATTCGCCGCCGGAGAGGTCGGCCGCGACAAACTGATGGAGGCCGAAATGGCCTCCTACCATGGCCCCGGCACCTGCACCTTCTACGGTACCGCCAATTCCAACCAGATGCTGATGGAATTCATGGGCCTGCACCTGCCGGGGGCCTCCTTCGTGAACCCCGGCACGCCCTTGCGCGACGCGCTGACCGCCGCCGCCGCCGAACGCGCCGCCGCGATCACCGCGCTTGGCAACGACTATCGCCCGGTCTGCGACATCCTCGACGAGAAGGCGTTCGTGAACGGGATCGTGGGGCTGATGGCCACGGGCGGGTCCACGAACCTCGTGATCCACCTGATCGCCATGGCGCGCGCCGCCGGGGTGATCCTCGATTGCGCCGATTTCGCCGATCTCTCCGCCGCCACGCCCCTGATGGCGCGCGTCTATCCCAACGGTCTCGCCGACGTGAACCATTTCCACGCCGCGGGCGGGCTTGGCTACATGATCGGCGAGTTGCTCGACGCGGGGCTCTTGCATCCCGACACCCAGACCGTCGCGGGCACGGGGCTTGCCCATTACACCAAGGAGCCGAAGCTCGCCCACGGCGCGCTGACCTGGGAAGACGGCGCGCGCGAGACGCTCAACGACAAGGTGCTGCGCTCCGCTTCCGATCCGTTCCAGCGCGCTGGCGGCCTGGTGGAGCTCAACGGCAATCTCGGCCGCGGCGTGATGAAGGTCTCGGCCGTCGCCCCCGAACGCCACGTGATCGAGGCGCCCGCCGCCATCTTCCACGACCAGCCCTCGGTCCGCGAGGCCTTCCGCGCGGGGCATCTCAACCGCGATGTGGTCGTCGTCGTCCGCTTCCAGGGCCCGCGCGCCAACGGCATGCCCGAGCTGCACGCGCTGACACCCATCCTCGCAGTTCTGCAGGATCGCGGCCACAAGGTCGCGCTGGTCACAGACGGGCGCATGTCCGGGGCGAGCGGCAAGGTGCCCTCGGCCATCCATCTGTCGCCCGAAGCGCTCGATGGCGGACTGATCGCGAAACTGCAGGACGGCGACCTGATCCGCGTCGACGCGACGACCGGATCCATCGATGTCCTGACCGAGGGCGTCGTCGACCGTCCCGCCGCCGCGCCGGATCTGACCGACAATGGCTGGGGCGTGGGTCGCGAACTTTTCGAGATCTTCCGCGACCGCGCTGGCCCCGCCACGGCCGGCGCGGCCTCCGTGATCTGACGTACCGATAGAGGCCCCGATAAAGAAATGGCCCCGATCCCCTTCATCTTTCCGAAAATACGCACGCCGAAGGCGACCGCGGTGCCGAGGTCCCGACGGGGCCGAGGCGCCGTGGGCTCCGGCAGACCCAAAGGCCCGCGCCCATGACACCGCAAGAGCAGTCACGCATCGCCCGCGACATCGCCCATCTCGGCCCTGTCATCCCGGTTCTCGTGATCGAGGACGCCGCCCATGCCCGTCCGCTGGCCGAGGCGCTGGTGCGCGGCCGCCTGCCGGCTCTCGAGGTGACGCTGCGCACGCTCGCAGCTCTCGACGCGATCGCGGCCATGGCCGATGTGCCGGGTGGCGTGGTGGGCGCGGGTACGCTTCTGACCCCCGAGGACGTGCGCGCGGCCAAGGCGGCGGGCGCGCGCTTCGGCGTCTCGCCCGGGGCGACCGACACGCTGATCGAGGCCTGCATCGCCGAGGGTCTGCCACTTCTGCCCGGCGCCGCGACCGCGTCCGAGGCGATGCGGCTTCTGGAACGCGGCTACGACATGCTGAAGTTCTTTCCGGCCGAGGCGGCGGGTGGCGCGGCCTATCTCAAGTCCCTCGCCGGGCCCTTGCCGCAGGTGTCCTTCTGTCCCACGGGTGGCGTGTCCCCCGACAACGCCGCCGAGTATCTCTCCCTGCCCAACGTGATCTGCGCCGGCGGTTCCTGGATCGCGCCCGCGACGATGCAATCCGGCGGGGACTGGGCCGGGATCGAGGCGCTGGCGCGGGACGCTTCAACTCTCGGCTGAGCGGACCGCCGTCCATCCGGCCATCTCCCGCCGAGCGGATTTCCGCGTCTGGGCGGAACCGCGCTCAACACCGAACCGTGATTGGTAAACGGGAACCAAATCCCCCAACTCGCGCGTTGAGACCCCGTAGGCACGGGGCGCGGCGATTGTCGCGTGGTGTCTCATCGAGCAAATGAAAGGACGACGCAAAATGACTTCGAGCAAGACCGCATTCCGCACAGGATGCATTGCCGCCGTCGCGGCCACGCTCAGCCTCGGCGCACTCCCCGCGCTGGCCGGCGGCGTGGCCGAACCGGCGCCCGCCCCCGTCGAGATCATGCCCGCCCCCGCGCCCGTGGCGGCCGCCGACTGGACCGGCTTTTACGCCGGTGCCCAGATCGAATACGGCGATGTCGACGTGTCCGGCGCGGCCAACGATGACGGCACCGGAGCCCTTGGTGGCATTTTCGCGGGCTACCGTTACGATTTCGGCAATTACGTGATCGGCGGCGAGATCGACATCAACGCCGCCGATATCGACCTGCCGGTCGTGGGCGGCACGCTCGACACGGTCGGGCGCATCGGTCTCGAGGCCGGTTACGACGCCGGCCCCGCACTGTTCTACGGCACCGTGGGCGCGGCGCGCGCTCTGGTCGACGCGGGCGCCAACACGCTTGGCGGGAACGGGTATTTCTACGGCGTCGGCGTCGATTATGCCCTGACCGACCAGGTTGTGCTGGGTGCCGAAGTCCTGCGCCACGAGTTCGAGGATTTCGACAATCAGCCCGGCCTCGATGTCGGTGCCACGACTGTCGGTGTCAGCGCCGCGTTGCGCTTCTGAGTCACTCGAAAATTGCGGTCTCCGGGCACTGGCTCCGGGGACCGCGCTTGGTCCGGGCTCACGCGGCCTCGGCGCAGGCGGCGGCGAAGGACACCAGCCTGTCTATGGCCGTCTCGAAGGTCTCGTCCGGCAGGGTCAGCGCCACGCGCACATGTCCCGCCGCCGCGGCGCCGAAGCTTTCCCCTGGCATCACCGCAACCTGCATCTCGTCGAGCAGCGCCTCGGCGAAGCCGGTCCCGGTCATGCCCGTCCCCCTGATATCGACCATCACGTACATCGCGCCTTCGGGCGGCACGGCGCGCAACACCTGCTGGCCCCCCAGTCGCGCCATCAGGAGATCGCGGCGCCGCCGGAAGGGCGCGGCCACGTCGCGTTCGGCCTTGGGCCCGAGCTCCAGCGCGTAAAGCGCCGCCTCCTGGATGAAGCCCGCCACGCCGTAGGTGGTGTGGGTCGCAAGCTGGATCATGTCCTCGATCACCCCGGCCGGACCTGCAACCCAGCCCAGCCGCGAGCCGGTCATCGCGTGGCTCTTGGACATCGATCCAACCGTCAGGGTGCGTTCGGCCATGCCCGGACGCCCCGCGAAGGGCAGGTGCCGGCCCGACCAGACCTGGCTGTCATAGACTTCGTCGGAGATCACCCAGAGGTCATGCTCCTCGGCCATCCGCGCGATGCCGTCGAGCGTCTCCGCGCCATAGACGGCGCCGGTCGGGTTGTTGGGCGAATTGATCAGAAGGCTTCGGGCCTCCGTCTGTCGCGCGGCGCGGGCAATGTCATCGGCCCTTGGCTGAAACCCGTGTTCGGGATGCGCGGCCACCGGGACCGGGCGGCCGCCGACCGCGCGGATCGTGCCGGGATAGGTGGTGTAATAGGGATCGATCAGCAGCCCCGTCTGACCCTCGTCGAGGGCGGCGTGATGTGCTGCGAAAAGACCGGCCTGTCCGCCCGGCGTCACCAGCACGTTGTCGCGCGCCATGGGCAGGCCCGTGGCCTCCGCCAGCCGTTCGGCGATACGGTCGCGCAGGGCCGGGATGCCCGGAACGGCGGCATAGCCGGTGTGCCCGGCATGGGCGGCGCGGTGCATTTCGTCGAGGATCGCGGCATCGGTGCCGATATCGTGCTCGCCGATGGTCAGCTCCAGCACCGGCACGCCGTCGTCCTTCATGCGGCGGGCCCTGTAGAACACGGTCCAGCCGTCGGCGTCTCCCCCGAGAAGCGAGCGGATGCGGTGCGATGGCTGCGGCATGAGGGATCTCCGGTCATCAGGGGCGCGTGGACCCACATCAACACCGCGTGGGCACCGACCGCAAGGTCATGGCTCAGGCTTCCTGGCGTTGTCCGTTTCGGTCTGCAAGAACCAGTTCGTAGGAGATCGCGATCCGTCGACGCAGTTCATCGGGCCGGGTGCGCCACGGGATCAGCACCCAGCCGCCGGACATGTGGGATTGCCACCCGCCGTTCCACGATCCGGGCCCGGCGATCATGTCGCTGATGGAGACGCGCAGGCTCAGGCCCTCGCCGGTCTCGGTATAGGCCGCGAACATGTATCCATCGATGGTCCAGACGATCATGCCCGGTCCGAACGGCAATTCCCGCACGGCCCGGTCCATGCCGCCGCAGATGCGGTCCGCAAAGGCCTCGTGCATGTTTCGGTCGTTTCGTGATCGTTTCGTATGCAACCGAATACAATCAAAAAAGCCACGAGTCGCAACCCTTCGCGCGTCCCGGCACGACCGGTTCCATTTGACACCGCAACCTGCTAGGCCCGCCGCGAAAATGGCGGGACGGCTCCGCAACAGGGGAAGGGCCACGGCGATGGTCGAGATCAGACTGCGCAACTCGATGACGGGCAAGGTGGAGCCGCTGGAGCCCACCGTGAAACCCGGCGAGGTCTCGATGTATGTCTGCGGTCCCACCGTCTACGACCGCGCGCATCTGGGCAACGCGCGCCCCGTGGTGGTGTTCGACGTGCTCTACCGGCTGCTTCGCCATGTCTACGGGCCGGATCACGTGACCTATGTGCGCAACATCACCGACGTCGAGGACAAGATCATCGCGCGGGCCGCCGAGGAGGGCGTGGAGATCGACGAGCTGACCCGCCGCACGACCGACTGGTACCATCAGGACATGGCTGCACTCGGCGTCGATTATGCGGGCGATCCGAATTTCAGGGAGCCGCACGCGACCGACTTCGTTCCCGAGATGGTGGCGATGATCGAGACCCTGATCGCGCGCGGCCATGCCTATGAGGCGGAGGGGCATGTCCTGTTCGACGTGCATTCCTACAAGGAATACGGTCGGCTCTCGGGCCGCACCGTCGAGGACATGATCGCCGGCGCCCGGGTCGAGGTCGCCCCCTACAAGCGCGACCCGATGGATTTCGTCCTTTGGAAGCCGTCGAACGAGGATCAGCCGGGTTGGGACAGCCCGTGGGGCCGGGGCCGGCCCGGCTGGCATATCGAGTGCTCGGCCATGAGCCACGCGATCCTCGGCGAGAGCTTCGACATCCACGGCGGCGGCATCGACCTGCAGTTCCCGCACCACGAGAACGAGATCGCGCAGTCGGCTTGCGCCCATCCCGAGGGCGGCTTCGCGCGGATCTGGATGCACAACGAGATGCTGCAGGTCGAGGGCAAGAAGATGTCCAAGAGCCTGGGCAACTTCTTCACCGTGCGCGATCTGCTGGATCAGGGCGTGCCGGGCGAGGTGATCCGGTTTGTCATGCTGTCGACGCATTATTCGAAGCCGATGGATTGGACGGTGGAAAAAAGGCTGGAGGCTGAGGCGACACTATTCGGTTTTGTCGCCACGATCGCTGCGCTCGGAGACCTTGAGGACGCGAAGGGTTCTGACCCCGAGGCCGCTCTGGTCGACGCGCTGGCCGACGATCTCAACACGCATGGGGCGTTGTCAGCCTTGTATGCGTTTCGTGATGCTTCGAATGCGGTCGCGCTTGCGCGCGGGATTGTCTTTCTCGGTCTGTTGACTTGGGAACAACTGACGGAAAGCGTCACAGACCTGCGTGCCGTGTGGTCTCTGGCGGAGCCTGTAGCTGAGCGCCTCCATCGAATGCGGCAGGTCGCCATGGAAACCAAGGATTTCGCCGAAATCGACACTGTCAAACAGCAACTGTCTTCTGCGAATTTCTCGGTGCAGATGGGCAAGGAAAACACGACCATTCGTCCGGAAATGGGATTTGACCGGTCGGTATTGGAGAAACTTCTGTGATCGCAGACCACGCAAGCCGGTCGCGCGCCTGCCCGTGGGATGGCGCTGCAACGCCAGTTCGGCG
>CAZOBK010000033.1:11573-40503 GCA_964578115.1 uncultured Roseicyclus sp. | reverse complement strand
CATCTTTCCCCAAATACCGCTCGGGGGAGCGCGAGGGGGCAGACAGCCCCCTCGCTCCGCCCGCAGCCGAAAGCACCGATCCGATGAACCATTTCCTCGACATCAACAAGACCGACCCAGCCGACCTGCGCGCCATCATCGACGACGCGAACCGCATGAAAACGGCCCGGGGCGGCCGCCCCAAGGGTGCGCCCGACGACACGCTGCCGCTCAAGGAGCGCATGGTCGCGCTGATCTTCGAGAAACCCTCGACCCGCACGCGCGTCTCCTTCGACGTGGGCGTGCGCCAGATGGGCGGACAGACCATGGTGCTCTCGGGCTCCGAGATGCAGCTCGGCCACGGAGAGACCATCGCCGACACCGCCCGCGTGCTGTCGCGCTACGTGGACCTGATCATGATCCGCACCTTCGAGGAGGACGTCCTGCTGGAACTGGCCGATTACGCCTCGGTGCCGGTGATCAACGGACTGACGAACCGGACCCATCCCTGCCAGATCATGGCCGATGTCATGACCTACGAGGAACATCGCGGCCCCATCGCGGGGAAAAAAGTCGTCTGGTGCGGTGACGGCAACAACGTCTTCGCCAGCTTCGCCCATGCCGCGGGACAGTTCGGATTCGATCTCACCTTCTCGGGCCCCCAGACGCTCGACCCCGAAGAGGTCTTCCTCGAAGAAGCGCGGGCCAAGGGCGCGACCGTCAGCATCGACCGCAACCCCGAACGCGCGGTGGAGGATGCCGATCTGGTCGTCACCGACACATGGGTGTCGATGCATGACAGCCAGTCGGCGCGCGAACGCCGCCACAACCAGCTGCGTCCCTACCAGGTGAACGAGGCGCTGATGGCGCACGCGAAACCGGACGCGCTTTTCATGCATTGCCTGCCCGCCCATCGTGAGGACGAAGTCACGAGCGCGGTCATGGACGGGCCGCAATCGGTCATCTTCGACGAGGCGGAGAACCGGCTCCATGCGCAGAAGGCGATCATGCGCTGGTGCATCGGTGTCTGACACCGTCCGTCGGGCGCCGCAGGCTCCGGCCGCGGCGATCCTGTTCATGCTGGGAGCCACGGCGTTTCTTGCCGGCACGACGCTCCTGGCCAAGGCGCTGGGGACGGAGGCGCTGGGGCCGGCCCTGCATCCGCTTCAGGTCACCTTCGGTCGTTTTCTCTTTGCCTGGCTCGTCTTCGTGGGCATCGCAGCATTGATCCGGCTGCCCATCCGGCAACCCGACATGCGGACCCACGTGATGCGCGTGCTGTGCGGCTGGACGGGTGTGACGCTGATGTTCGCGGCCGCCGCGATGATCCCGCTGGCGGACGCCACGGCGATCAGTTTCCTCAACCCGGTTTTCTGCATGATCCTCGCCATTCCGCTGCTGGGTGAACGGGTGGGCCCGTGGCGGTGGATCGCCGCCGCCATCGCACTCATCGGCGCGCTTGTCCTGATCCGCCCCGGAGGCGCGGTGGAACTCGGCGCGCTTTTCGCCCTCGGCGCGGCGCTGGCTCTGGGGCTTGAGCTGATCTTCATCAAGCGGCTGTCGGGGCGCGAGGGGGCGGTGCAGATCCTCGTGATCAGCAACTCCATCGGGGTCATCATCTCGACGCTGGCGGTGATCTGGGTCTGGCAGCCGCCGACACCGGCGCAATGGGCGGGCATGGCAGCACTCGGCCTGACCATGGCCGCGGCACAGTTCTGCTTCGTCAATTCGATGGCCCGCGCGGACGCGAGTTTCGTGACACCCTTCACCTATCTCACGCTGGTCTTCGCGGCGCTTTACGACGCGCTGTTCTTCCGGGTCCTGCCGGACGCGATCAGCGTGCTCGGGGCCGCGACCATCGTGGCGGGTGCTGCCCTGCTGGCATGGCGCGACCGGGTCAATCGCCCCCGCCCGCAGCCCTGAGCGCGTCTGCCAGCGCCGCCTCGGCTGCCGCCTCCACCGGCGCTCGGACGCGGTCCAGCAGGGCTGCGTTGACCGCGACGAAAACCGCCACGCCTTCGGCCTCGTGGAGGCGCATCTGCGCGAACCACAGGGTGTTCGATCCCGAATGGCGCAGCACGCCGTCCATATCGACCCAGCCCATCGCGTAATCTCCCGGACCCTCCGCCCGGTGCAGCCGCGCCCAGCTTCGGGCCGAGAGATAGCCCGCCTCCCGCAGTAGATGCGCGCGCAGGTAGCGCAGCATATCGCCACCCGACAGGTGCACGCGCCCTGCGGGACCCAACGACGGAATGTTGTCGGCGCGCGGCCCGGGCGGCACCGGCCTGAGCCCGCCGATCAGTGCGGCGCGATGGCCCTGTGGCTGGTCGCCCTCCGGCGGGCCGAACCCCGCGCTCGACAGGCCCAGCGGGCCGAAGACCTCGCGTGCCACAAGGTCCTCCCACGCTGCGTCGCCTGCCGCCTCCAGCATCGCGCCCGCGATCACGTATCCGGCATTGGAATAGAGATAGCTGCCGCGTTCCGCCTCCGGCGCCCTCGACAGGACGCGCGAAATGTAGTCCTCGCGCGGCCCTTGCCCCAGCCGCAGGGATGCGAGCGGCCCGAGATTCGCCCCCATCCCCGAGGCGTGGCGCAGGAACGCCTCCATCGTGACGTCGCGCCACGCGTCGTGCATGTCGGGATAGCGGTCGCCCAGAACCTCGCCCGCGGTCGTGTCCCAGCCGATCAGGCCGGCCTCGACCATGCGTGCGGCCAGCGTCGCGGTCATGGATTTCGTGAGCGAACCAATGTGCCACAGGTCGTCCTCACCCACCGGCGCCGTCCCGTCCGCGCGACGCACCCCCGCAACGGCCATCGCCTCTGCCTCGGCGGCGGTCCAGCCGACGAAGGCCCCCGGGACGGCGGGATGGGCGGCGAGTGCTTCCGCGATCCCGGGCATGTCGGCATTGGTTGCAAGTGGCAAGACACCGCCGGTCAGAGCAAGAAAAAGAGCAGGCCATCGCATGGAGAAAAGGTGGCGTTTTCCGCCCATGCCCACAACCCCGCCGCCATTGCGCTTGTCACCGGGCGGCTGGCGCATAGAATGGGGCTTTCATTCTGGCCGGCCCATCGCCATATGGCGGGTCTGTGGAAGTCCGGACGCCCCGGACGCAAAGTGGAGAACGGCATGTCCTGGACCGACGAACGCGTCGAACTGCTCAAGAAGATGTGGGGCGAGGGTCAGTCCGCCAGCCAGATCGCCAAGGAGCTTGGCGGCGTCACGCGCAATGCGGTGATCGGCAAGGTGCATCGGCTGGGTCTGTCGAACCGGTCCGGCGGGGGCGGCGCGTCCCCGGCCAAATCCACCGCAGCCGAGGCAGAGCCCCCCAAGGCGGCGAAACCGGCCAAGGCCGCCGCGCCGAAGTCGGCACCCAAGGAAGACGCCAAGGCAGAGACGGAGCCCACGGTCGCGGTCGCGGAGCGCCCCTCGAACGTCACACCGCTGCGCAAGCCCATCGTGCCCGCAGGTCAGCCCCTGCCGCCGCAGCCCTCGGCCAACGAGATCAGCCCCGAGGCGCTCGCCAAGCAGAGCGAGGTCGAGAAACACGCCAAGCGGCTGACGCTGATGGAGCTGACCGAACGGACCTGCAAATGGCCCATCGGCGACCCGGCCACGGATGATTTCTATTTCTGCGGACTGCCGGTGCAGCAGGGCAAACCCTATTGCGACGCGCATGTGGGCGTGGCGTTCCAGCCGATGAGCGCACGCCGGGATCGCCGCCGCTGACGACACCTTTGTCAAGTGCCGTTCGCGGCCGGTGGCACCGATGCCACGGGTACAGACCGGGTTCTGTTGCTCTATCGCTCCGGGTCGGACCAGTCAGAGGCGGGCACATTGCGGCGTTGCAGCCGGAATGCCAGCCCCAGCGCGACCCCGATCCCGATGGCGACCGCAAGATCTGCGATAACAGTCAGGATCATGGTCAAGGCGAGAAGAAAGATGTCGGATTTGCGTTCCGCCAGATAACCGCGCCATTTGTGGGGTTCGCTCATGTTCCATGCGGTGAGGATCAGCAGACCTGCAAGCGCGGGCATCGCCAGGTAGCCGATAAGGCGTGATGCCACCAGCATGACGAGCAGGATCGTCACGGCATGAACCAGCCCCGCCACAGGGGTCTTGCCACCCGCGCGAACGTTGGTCGCCGTGCGCGCGATGGCACCCGTCGCAGGCAACCCGCCGAAAAGCGATGATCCGATGTTCGCCGCACCCTGTGCCAACAACTCGGCATTCGGTCGGTGCCGCCCGGCAATCATCCGGTCGGCCACCATGGCCGACAAGAGCGATTCAACGCCTGCCAGAAACGCGATGATGAGGGCGGACGGAAGCAATTCGATCACTCTGCCGAAACTGAAATCCGGCAATGCGGGCCATGGCAGGGTATTTGGCAGGTCTCCGAATCGCGATCCGATGGTGTCGACCGGCAGATCGGCGAGCGCCACGATCGCGGATGTGACGGCCACCGCTGCGATCAGCCCCGGCAATTTCGGCGCCGCACGGCGGAAGACGACGATCAGCACCATGGTTCCGAGGCCGATCAGGGCAGAGGCTGCCGAAAAGGTCGGACGGGCCGCCCACAGCACGTCGATCTTGCTCAGGAATTCCGCCGGAACATCTGCCACGCTCAACCCGAAAAGATCCCTCAGCTGGCTTGTCGCGATGATCACGGCGATACCGATCGTGAACCCGTTGATGACCGGCTCGGGAATGAGCCGGATGAGGTTTCCCGCCCGGAAGAATCCGGCAATCAGCAGGATCAGACCCGCCATGAACGTGGCCATGACCAACCCGTCATAGCCATGCTCCGCAATCACGCTGAAGACGATGACGATGAATGCGCCTGTCGGTCCCCCGATCTGAACCCGGCTGCCACCCAGAAGTGAGATCAGGAAACCCGCGACGATCGCGGTGACGAGGCCGGTGGACGGGTCGGCCCCGGAGGCAATCGCGATCGCGAGGCTGAGCGGCAAGGCCACCATGGCAACCGTCACGCCTGCGATGGCGTCTTTCACGAAGAGCGCGCGTGTATAATCGGGAAGGGTCGTGAGGATCTTGGGCTTCATGCACGCACCCTAGAAACATCTCGATCGGTTGTCATAGATGTCTGCGAGCGTCCTGTTGGTCGACCGATCCGGGCCTGTCCCGGCACCTTGCGCGGGCGCCCGTCCAGCATTTGCCGTCAGGAGACCGGGCACCAGTGCATGGCCCTAGCGGCAGCCACGGCCCAGTTCGCGATCCTTCAGACCGGTTTCCACCAGCAGGCAACGGTCACGCGCGGCGTAATAGTAGCCCCGCGCATACCAGCCCACGGCAGCGTCGATATCGCCATCGGCCACGATCCACGCGCCCTTGAGATACCGCCCGGCATAGGTGAGGTTCACCTCCGGATCGAGCAACTCGCCGGGATCGCCGCGAAACCCCATGGTGCGCGCGGTCTGCGGCAGGATCTGCATGAGGCCCCAGTAAGGCCCGTTGCGGGCCTCCGCGCGATAGTCGCTCTCGCGCTGGATCACCCGGTGCAGCAGCTCCTCGGGAATGCCATGGACATCAGCGTAGCGCTGGATCAGCGCCCGCATCTGCGGTGTCTCGCCCGGATAGAGCGACGGCGCCACCCGCGCCCTGTCGACCGTTGCGTCCATCCGGCCACCCCCGCCGCAGGCCGTGAGAACGACAAGACATATAACGAGAACACCGCGTAAGATCATTCGCTTGCCTCTTCGTTGGAGCTGTCGCCGCCAAGAAGACGGGACAGGACGTTCTCGGTTTCCTCCGACAGACGGTCCTGCAGGGCACCGGCGGCCCCGTCGCCCGCCTCGCCCGCGTCGGTCTGCGTGCCCAGAAGCTCGCTCGCGCGGTCGCGAAGGCCTTGCTCCAGCCGCTCCCGTTCCTCGGCCAGCCGCGCCTCGGCCTCGGCGGCCAGACGATCCCGCTGCTCGAGGAATTCCTGTTCGGCGAGGTATTCGAGATCGGGCCGGAACCGCAGGCCCGACCATGGCCCGGACACCAGGATCGGCACGGCGATACCGGCCTCCCCCGTCTCGTTGCGCATCACGCCGGGGATGACGCGGTAGTCGATGGTCCGCGCCCCCAGATCGACGCTGCCCGCGCCCTCGACCCCGCCCCAGGGCGCGTCGAGGACCAGGTCGTCGTTGCGCAACACACCTTCATCGATGGTGAAATTGGCGCTGACGCTGTCATAGACGGTGCGCGCGCCCGCCCCTCTGAACGAGGCGTCGAAGTTGCGGATCATGCCGGCGAGGTCGAAGCCTGCGATCGCCCCCGCACCGAAGGCAAAATCGCCCTGCCCCTCGAGCCCGGACATGATCGAGGCCACGTCGTTTCCGACGCCGAGGAACTGCAGGCTCGCGCTGCCGGTGCCTTCCAGCCGGTCGTAGCCTGCGAACTCGGCCAGAAGCGGTGCGAGCTGCACCTGCGTCAGGATCAGGTCGCCGCCCACCGAAAGCCCGTTCCGTCCGTTGACGACGAACTGGCCGGCCAACCGCCCGCCATAGGCCTCGACGCGGCCGACCTCCAAGACCAGCCGCCCATTGTTCAACGCGGCGTTCACCTCGACCGCGCCCAGCTGCGCCGCGTCCAGCCGGACCCCGCCGAGGCGCAGGGCGATCTCGGCATCCGCCGCGAAGAGACCCGAGACGTCGATGCGGTCCGAGGGCCAGCCAACGGGACCGGCCACGCCCTCGGCCGAGTCCGAGACTGCCAATCCGGCCGAATTGCCCGAGGCGACCGTGAGAACGCCGCCCGACACCGTTCCGAGAATCGACGGGCGCGCCTCCCCCGGCTGCATATCGAGCGCGACGCGAAGCTCGTTGCCGTCAAGCGACACGACCCCATCGCGCAAATGGACCGTCCCGGCATCGGTGAGCGTGATCTGCCCGTCGGCGGCGATGCGGTCGCGCCCGGCGCCTTGGGGAAGCGCGGGCATCGCGGCACCTGCAATCGCCAGCAGCGGCCCGAGATCGGTGGCATCGACCGCGAAGCTTCCGTCGAGCGCCGGCGTCAGCGACAGGCGCCCCTCGAAGGAGGCCTGTCCCCCATCCCATGACAGCGCCGCTGTGGCGGGTCGCACCTGCCCGGCCAGAAGCGGCGCCACAGCATCGACGGCCAGCGCGGCCTCGAGCCTGCGGCCGTCCAGTTCGGCCGAGGCCTCGAGCGTGGCGCGGGACGTGCCGGAAGGAAGCGAGAGAACCGCATCGAGTCCCGTGACCGTGACGGTCTGCGCGGCAGCCTCATCGATCCAGCGTAGCTCTCCGCCGCTGATTACGGCACGGTCGAAGCCGATCAGGAACGGTTCCGGCGCCGGGCCGGGTGCCTCGGGCGGCGCGCTACCGGCCGGGGCCGCGGGCGCCTCGCCTTCCACGAAATCCCAGCTGACCCTTCCGTCGGCGGCGCGCATGAGCGTGATCCGGGGTGCCACGAACTCGGCCCGGTCGAGGCGGATCTCGCCGCGCAGGAGTGGCGCCCATTCGACGCTGACATCCAGCCGCTCCGCCGTCAGAAGCGGACCGGCCTCCACCCAGTCGGGATTGCCAATACTGACATCGCCGACCCGGATGCCGAGGCTGGGGAACAGGGTCGGCCGAAGCTCTCCGTCCATGGTGACGGTGCGCCCCGTCGCGGCGCTCAGCCGGTCGGCGACAAGCCCGGCGACGCGTTCCGTCGGAACGGCGACAAGCGCGCCGAGCCCCAGCACGACGATGACGACGATGAAACCCGCTATCCTGATGATCCAGCGCATGTCTGCCACGCCCGCGTGCGCGCCCCGTGCCGTTTTTCGCACTTAGCCACAGTTTGGCGGCCAGTGCACCCAAAAGGCGATCACGCGGAAGCGCTTGGGCGACGGATCGCCGTCGCGCGCGACGCTGTGGCTTTCCAGATCACGACTAAGGCGCTATGCCGCCGGCCATGACACAGAACCCGCCAGACCTTCGTCCCGACCTCGCGCCGCGCGCCCGCATCGCCGAGGACGCACGCCCGGGCCAGCCCCGGATCGGCATGGTCAGCCTCGGCTGTCCCAAGGCGCTCGTGGACAGTGAGCGCATCCTCACCCGGCTCCGTGCCGAGGGCTACGCGATCTCGCCGGATTACGCGGGCGCGGACGCGGTCATCGTGAACACCTGCGGATTTCTCGACAGTGCCAAGGCCGAAAGCCTCGAGGCCATCGGCGATGCGCTGACGCAGAACGGGCGGGTGATCGTCACGGGCTGCCTCGGCGCGGAGCCCGACTATATCACCGGTGCGCATCCCAAGGTTCTGGCCGTCACCGGACCGCAGCAATACGAACAGGTCCTCGATGCGGTCCACGTCGCCGTGCCGCCCGCGCCGGACCCTTTCATCGACCTTCTGCCGCCCGCGGGCGTGAAGCTGACGCCTCGGCACTACAGCTATCTGAAGATTTCCGAGGGCTGCGATCACAAGTGCCGCTTCTGCATCATCCCCTCCATGCGCGGGGGGCTGAATTCACGCCCCGCCGATGCCGTCATGCGCGAGGCGGAGCGTCTGGTGGCCTCGGGCGTGAAAGAGATCCTCGTGATCTCGCAGGACACGTCGGCCTATGGGACGGACTGGAAGGGGCGAGAGCAGAAGTTTCCAATTCTCGACCTATCCACAAGGCTTTCCACGCTCGGATGCTGGGTTCGCTTGCACTATGTATACCCCTACCCGCATGTCCGTGAGTTGATCCCGCTGATGGCGGACAGGTCCAACGGGCTGCTTCCCTACCTCGACATCCCGTTCCAGCACGCCCATCCCGACACGCTGAAGCGGATGGCGCGCCCGGCGGCAGCGGAACGGACGCTGGACGAGATCCGGGCGTGGCGCCGCGACTGTCCGGAGATCATCCTGCGCTCCACCTTCATCGTGGGCTACCCCGGCGAGACGGAGGAGGAGTTCCAGACCCTGCTCGACTGGATGGACGAGGCGCAGCTCGACCGGGTGGGCTGCTTCAAATACGAGAACGTTGACGGCGCGCGGTCGAACGCCCTTCCCGATCACGTCCCCGAGGAGCTCAAGGAAGAGCGCTGGCATCGGTTCATGGAAAAGGCGCAAGCGATCTCCGAGGCGAAACTGGCGGCGAGGGTCGGGCAGCGGATGGAGGTCATCGTCGACGCGGTCGACGCGGAGGGCGCGACCTGCCGCACCCGCGCCGATGCGCCCGAGATCGACGGCAATCTCTTCATCGACGAGGGCTTCGACGGGCTGGCGCCGGGCGACCTGATCGAGGTCGAAGTGGACGAGGCGTCGGATTACGACCTCTGGGGCCGGGTCGTCCCGGACCGGACAGGGTGACGCCATGATCCACGTCTCCACCACATGCGACAGCCTCGAAACGGCCCAGATGCTCGCCGGCGCGGCGCTCGAGATGCGCCTCGCGGCCTGCGCCAACATCGCGCCGGGCGTGGTCAGCCTGTTTCACTGGCAGGGCGGGATCGCCGAGGAAACGGAACTCGCGGTAACGTTCAAGACACCAGAGGCGAAACGCGAGGCGCTGGTCGCGTTGATCGTGGAGCTTCACCCCTACGACCTGCCGGTCATCACATGGGAGACGGTGGGTTGCACGCCCGAGGCCGAGCGTTGGTGTCAGGAAGAGACGGGCGGTTCGTCAACCTGATCAGTGACGCTCAGCGCCGCCTCGAAGAACGTGGCGTTGGGACAGGCCTGCGGCACGGATGCCGACGCGGCGCCGTCCTGCGCGGCAAGCCAGCACGCGCAGCCCTCCGTCCAGGCGCAGCCGCGGCAGCGCGTGACCACCTCGGCCCAGTCGCCATGGGTGATACGGCCCTCCTCCAGCGCACGCTGAAGGTCCGCGCCCGAGGCCTGCGCCATGCCCAGCGCAAGCCAGTAGTGCCGTTTCTCGTCGCCCAGCGGGCGCACCTGGTGGTCTTTCATGGGTTCATCCCCCGACCAGAACTCAGTCGAAACGCGCAAGCTCCGCAATGCGGTCCGAGTTGCGGCAGTAGCCCGGCGCCGCCTCTGCAGATTCATGCGTGTCGAGCCATTTCTGACAACCTTCCGCATCGCTGCATCCCGTGCAGGAGAGCAGCATGGAAAACCGCTCCTCCGGGGGCAGGTCGCCACGAAGCTCGGCCTCGTCCAGATCCGCGCCCAGCGTACGGGCCATGCGGCCCATGAGGTTCTCATGTTTCTTCAGCGTCTTGTCACCCTGCATGGCAAGCAGCCCTCCGTGTCAGGTGGCAGTCGGTCGATATGAGGTCAGCCTGCGTCGAGCCTCACCTGCCCGCCTTGACGCAGATCAAGGGCCTAGCCGCCCGTGCGAAGGGCAGCCAGCGTCCGGCGAACGACGCGCATGCGCTCTGCATTGGGCGGGTGGGTCGACAGAAACCGCATCTCCGGTTCCGGCAGGCGCGTGAACAGCTGCGCACCGGCGACCGGGTCGTAACCTGCGCGAAACGCGATCAGCGTCCCGATCGCATCGGCCTCGAGTTCGGCGCTGCGCGAATAGCTGCGCGCCCCGACCGCCGCGCCCAGTTCCGCGGCACGGGCGACGTCGCGCGCACTGCCGCCCCCTGCCATTACGATCTCGCCGAAGACGCGTGCACCCTCGGCGGCGGATTGGCGTTGCTGCGGGATATGCCGCGCGATGTGGTGGCCGGCCTCATGACCCAGCACGAAGGCCAGCTCGTCCCCCGATTCGAGAATGGCCACCAGTCCGAGCGTCAGGATGATGATCGGGCGGCCCGACCGGTCGATCGTCTGGAAGGCATTGGCGCCCACGCGCGGATCCCGGTCCACGAGGATGGCGAAATCACAGTTCTGATCGGGGGTTTCCGCACGGCACACGGCCTCGGCCACAGGCTCCACGTCGCGCGCGACGGCGAGGAACTGATCGGGCGAGACGGCCGGAAGAACCGGTTTCCCGGTCGCGGGAGGGGCAACGGGCGCCGTTACACAGGCCGCAAGCGCAAGCATCGCCAAAAGGAGGACCGTCACTCGGGTCCGTCGAAGGATCATCGCCATGCCTCTTGCAGCCACGCCGCAAGCCTTAACGCTGGCGCACCGCAGGTCCAGCGCCGATCTCGATGCTGTGAACGCGCCTGCGGCAACTTGCCGAGCCGCTGGACCCTTTCGAAACGGGCCCTATCGTGTCGGGAATGCGCGATATTCACATCCTCTACAACGGTGCCTGCCCGGTATGCCGGGCGGAAATCCACCACTACCGCGACAGGGCCGAGGCCACGGGCGCGCCGCTGCGATTCGACGATCTGAACGAGACCGACCTTGGCGACTGGCAGCTTTCCGAAGACCAGGCGACACGACGCATGCACGCCAAGCTGCCCGATGGACGCATCATTTCGGGGGTGGAGGCCTTCGCCCTGATCTGGGAACGGCTGCCACGTTACCGCTGGCTGTCGCGGCTCGTGCGTCTACCGGTCGTGCACGCGCTCGCCGGATTCGCCTACAACCGGATCGCCGCGCCGCTCCTCTATCGCCGGCACAAACGGCGCATGGCGCTTGAAGCGGTGGAGACACGCCCCTAGGCTCGGTCCCATGTTCACCATCGAGCACGATTTCGACGCCACCGTCATTACCCTCGTCGACGAGAACGAGACCCCGCTGCAGGAGGATGTGACCATCGCGGCCTTCGCGGAATGCGTGACGGTCGAGCAACTCGACCCACGCACCGACCGGGTTCAGAAGATCACGTTTTCACTGTCACAGATACAGGACCTGGCCGCCGCGCTCGACCTGCCCGAGGGCGTCTACCGTCTGACGCGCGCGCGCGACTAGGTCCCTACCCGGCGCAGGACACGCAGCGCAGAACACAGGGGTCGACGTCGAGCCGTCCCGTGCCGATGAATTCGCCGCAATCCTCGCAATAGCCGAACTCGCGCTCGTCGAGCCGCAACAGCGCCGCTCGGATCGCCCGGTGACGCCCCGCGCGCCGCGCCTCCATCCCCTTGGCCATGGCCTGCCCCTGCAGCGCGTCCATGCGGCTGAGCCGCCCGACCGACTGCTGGTCCAGCTCCACCGGTTTGCGATCGTCGCGTGTGGCGTCGGAGGCCGCCAGAAGACTGGCCGCCTCGGCCTCAAGCAGCGGACGGTAGCGTGCTTCCAGTTCGGCATCGGTAAGCTCGGTCATGGCGTGAAGCGGACCAGCTTTGGCCCCCGATGACAAGGTCCCGCGACACTGCCATAGTCCCGCGAGCAGACGGGGGAGGCATGACGACATGACGACGGGGTTTTTCTGGGATGAACGCTGCTTCTGGCATTCGGGCGGCAATTTCACGTTCCTCCTGCCCGTGGGCGGGCTGGTCCAGCCGGCGGTAGGCGGCGGCCTGCCCGAAAACCCCGAGACAAAACGGCGCCTGAAGAACCTGATGGAGGTGACGGGTCTCTGGCGCGAGCTCGACACGCGCAGCGCCGCGCCCGCGACCGAGGCGGATCTCCTGCGGGTCCATACCGCCGACTACGTGGAGGCGTTCCGCGCCACAGCGGCCGAGGGCGGTGGCGAGTTGGGTCTGCGTGCGCCCTTCGGGCCGGACGGCTACGACATCGCCTGTCTGTCAGCTGGGCTCGCGAAGGAGGCGCTTTTCGCCACGCTCCGGGGCGAGGTGGAAAACGCCTATGCCCTGTCGCGCCCGCCGGGGCATCATTGCCTGCCGGATTTTCCCAACGGCTTCTGCCTGCTCAACAACATCGCCATCGCGGTCGAGGCGGCCTTCGATGGGGGCTTGCTGGAACGGGTGGCGGTGCTGGACTGGGACGTCCACCACGGCAACGGGACCGAGGCGATCTTCTACGATCGCGACGACGTGCTGACGATCTCTTTGCACCAGGAACGGAACTACCCTTACGACACGGGCGATACCGGCCAGCGCGGCACCGGCGCGGGCGAAGGCTACAACGTCAACGTGCCGCTGCCGCCGGGCGGTGGGCATACCTGCTACCTCGAGGCGATGGAGCGCATCGTGCTGCCGGCGCTGACGGCCTACGAACCGGATGCGATTATCGTGGCCTGTGGCTTCGACGCATCGGGGGTGGATCCGCTGTCGCGCATGATGGCGACCTCCGGCACCTTCCGCGCGATGACCGAAATGATGCTGGAGGCGGCCTCGGATCTCTGCGAGGGGCGTCTCGTTCTGGTCCATGAGGGCGGCTATTCCGAGGCGCATGTCCCCTTCTGCGGCCATGCCGTGATGGAGGCGCTTTCGGGCAGTGCGATCCGGGCTGCCGACCCGCTGGACACCCGCCTCACGGCGCAGCAGCCCGGCGCCCGGTTCGACGCCTTCTGTTCGGCCCTGATCGGGGAAATGGCGGCCGACCTCGGCTATTGACGACACGGGCGCCGCGTCGCGGCATCTGCGTTGACTTCCCCGCCGGCCCGCGCCACGGTGCCCGCGGTTTTCGCAACGGGGAAAACGACCTCATGAAGAAAGTATACGGCTCGGCCGAAGAGGCGCTGGACGGCGTTATGCAGGACGGCATGCTGATCGCCGCCGGGGGCTTCGGTCTGTGCGGCATTCCCGAACTTCTGATTGACGCGGTGGTAAAGAGCGGCGTGAAAGGCCTGACCATCGCGTCCAACAATTGCGGCGTGGACGGGTTCGGCCTCGGCAAGCTGCTCGACACCAAGCAGATCGCCAAGATGATGTCCTCCTACGTGGGCGAGAACGACGAGTTCATGCGCCAGTACCTCTCGGGCGAGCTGGAGATCGAGTTCAACCCGCAAGGCACGCTGGCCGAGCGCATGCGCGCAGGCGGCGCCGGCATCCCGGGCTTCTACACCAGGACGGGCGTCGGCACGCAGGTGGCCGAGGGCAAGGAGCACAAGGATTTCGACGGCGAGACGTATATCATGGAGCGCGGCATCTTCGCCGATCTCGCCATCGTCAAGGCATGGAAGGCCGACGCGACGGGCAACGCCGTCTTCCGCAAGACCGCGCGCAACTTCAACGTGCCCGCGGCCATGTGCGGCAAGCTCTGCGTGATGGAGGTCGAGGAGATCGTGCCCACGGGTTCGCTCGACCCCGACTGCATCCACCTGCCCGGCATCTACGTGCACCGCCTGATCCAGGGCGATCACGAGAAGCGGATCGAACAAAAAACCGTGCGCAAGCGGGAGGAAGCCTGATGCCACAGGAAATCAAGGGTTGGGACCGTAATCAGATGGCCGCCCGTGCAGGGCAGGAACTGGAAGACGGGATGTACGTCAACCTCGGGATCGGCATCCCGACGCTGGTTTCGAACTACATCCCCGAGGGGAAGACCGTGGTCCTGCAGTCGGAGAACGGCATGCTGGGCATGGGCCCCTTCCCCTATGAAGGCGACGAGGACCCCGACCTGATCAACGCCGGCAAGCAGACGATCACGGAACTGCCGCATACCGCCTATTTCGACAGCGCGACGTCGTTCGGGATGATCCGGGGCGGCAAGATCGCCATGGCGATCCTTGGCGCGATGGAGGTTTCCGAGAAGGGCGACCTCGCCAACTGGATGATCCCCGGCAAGCTGGTGAAGGGCATGGGCGGTGCGATGGACCTCGTGGCCGGCGTGGGCCGGGTGGTGGTCGTGATGGACCATACCAACAAGCACGGCGTGTCGAAGGTTCTGAAGGAATGCACCCTGCCCCTGACCGGCAAGGGCGTCGTGGACCGGATCATCACCAATCTCGGCGTGCTGGACGTGGCTCACAAGGGCCTGCAAATCGTGGAAACCGCGCCAGGCGTCTCCCACGATGACCTGCGCGCCGCGACGGAAGCCACGATTGTCTGAGATCACGCGGGAGGTGCAGGGATCGAAAGGCCGCTACGTGCTGCGCGAACATGGCGCGGAAGCGGAGCTAGCCTGGTCGATCCTGTCGCCCTTGCACATCATCGCGGATCACACCGGCGTGCCTGATGCCTTGCGGGGTACGGGCGCCGGCAGGCGGCTGGTGGAACGGCTCGTGGCGGACGCGCGGTTGGACGGCCTGAAGATCACGCCGCTTTGCCCCTTCGTGCGCGCGCAGGCGCAGCGCCATCCCGAATGGGCCGACGTGTTCGCCTGAAGGGTAGAACACGGGAAAGGCTAGTTCACCGCGATCGGCTGGAACACGCAGCCGTCCGAGACGAGATCGGGCCGCGTGAGGCAGAGCGTGCGCGCGACCTGCCATGCGGCGAGAACGCGGGGCACGTAGTTTCGCGTCTCGGTATAGTCCGGCACCCCGCCCGAGCGGCGGACGGCGCCTTCGCCGGCATTGTAGGCCGCAAGCACCAGAACCGGGTCGCGGTCGAACTCCTCCATCAGCCAATCGAGATAAGCGACGCCGCCGCGGATGTTCTCGGCCGGATCAAAAGGATCGGTAACACCGAAACGCTCCGCTGTGGCGGGGATCAGCTGCATCAGCCCCTGCGCGCCCGCGTGGCTGACGGCCTCGCTTTGCCCGCTGCTCTCGACGGCGATCACCGCAAGGGCAAAGGCCGGAGACACCTGCGTGCCGACCGTCGCCGCCAGGAGGTGCCGCCCATAGGTATCGGCGATACCTGCGACATGCGACAGGCGCGGGACGAGCGCCTGCGCCTCGCTTGGGGGATCGGCGAACAGCGCCTCTGCCGTCCAATAGCGCGTCGCATCGGCGGGCAGCGCGTGGTTGACGCTGGACCAGAACCATCCCGACGGCGCGGTGTCATCGAGAGGCTCGACAGGTGGGCTCGCCGCCACGGCCGGTGTCGGGGCGACGGCGTTGGGGTCCGGCGTCATGAAGTTGTCGCCCGGTTCGATGCGGATGGTAATCCGCGGACCGGCATGGTCGGGTGCCGGCACGCCGATCAGGCGGATGCCAGGGCGTGGGAGGTCCTGGGACGTCTGCGCCATGGCCGGCGACAGGCCAGCGACAAGGACCGCCAGCGCGGCGGCGCATGTCCCGGCCCGACTACGCGGCCTGCTCGATGTCTCGGCCATGGCCGGATCTGCCTCTTGATTCGCGGTCCCGCGCGATGTCTTTGCGTCGCCTTGGTAGGACCGGGCCTGCTTTCGGCGCAGAATGCCGGTCCGGCGGTCTCAAAACAACCCCGTATAATTCTCTTAAAATTCTCAGGAGCGCCCCATTCCCGCCCGGTTCCAGCGGGAAAAAGCGTCATCGATCGGCGAGGGACCGACACATGTACGGCCCGACACAACCGAGATGATACTGAAGCGTTCGAACTGGAGATTGAACAATGACCGCTATGATCAAGAACTTCGCAAAGTCCGAATCCGGTGCCGTTACGGTTGACTGGGTTGTGCTCACCGCAGCAATCGTCGGCCTCGGCCTGGCCGTCATGGCCGTCGTCTCCGGCGGCGTCGAGGACCTGGCTGGTGATATCGACACCCAGCTGACCGGCATGGGTGCGAGTGCAGGCTTCCTCAACGATACGGCAGCATCCAACCAGTAACGACCACGCGTCGAACTGGATTGAAAATCATGAAGGCCGCATCCTCGGATGCGGCTTTCTTTCTTTACGGATACGGCGCGCTGGCGGCAAAACGACATCCCGCTGCACTCCGCCAGGTCGAAGACCCCGAAGCCGCATCGGTTGACGCGTCCATTCTGCTTTTCGGACCCGCGAAGCGACAAGTGGGTGCGTCGGCGCTCAAAACCAATTCCCTTTGAATCGACTTCGATCTGAACGGGCGCATTCCGACGCCCGCTGACCACATTCCTGCCCCGGGCCACCGCCTTTAGTCCACCCGCGCCAAGACGCGCCGGTGCAGAACGCGCTTGGCCCGACCTGTCCCCAAGACAAGCAATGATCAATGTCCGTTCAGACACGCGCCACGGCGACAGACGGGTCTCCTTTTTTCACATGCCACCACAGCATCAGGAGTGCTCTCATGGCCATTTCGAAGTTCAATGCCTTTATGTCGGACGAGTCCGGCGCCGTCACCGTCGACTGGGTCGTTCTGACCGCCGCCATCGTGGGTCTCGGCCTTGCCGTCATGAGCGTCGTCTCGGGCGGCGTCGAGGACCTGTCGGGCGACATCTCGAACGCGCTGACCAATACCGATCCCCTGAGCGATCCGTTCGAGAACGGAAACCAGCAGGCGGCCGACGGCATCGAATGAAGGCGATGACGTCCGCAGCTTGCGGGCGTTGCGGCCCCGGCACACCACCGGGGCCGCACCATTCCACTTCCAACAATTTCGGTGCGCGACCAAAATTTTGCCAGATTTGTCGGCAATTGCTCGCCGATGGGCGAGGGTGACGTGCGTCTCAAGGGACGGCGCCATCCTTCAGGGGCCGCACGCGGCCTGAACAACAAAGTGAGGATGCCGAGATGCGTATCGTTTTCGTGCTGGTCCTGATTGTCGGTGTCGGGCTTGCCGCCTTCGCGGTGTCCGTGGCCATGGACCGCTTCGACCAATACCAGACCGCGATCGCGCAGCAGCGTGACGCAATCGTTCCCACCACGGACGTCTTCGTCGTCACGCGGCAGATCCGCTACGGCGAGCCGGTCCGGCAGGGCGATGTCCGCGCCATTCGCTGGCCGGCCGATCACGTGCCCTTCGGTGCGTTCACGGAAATGGAAGAGCTGTTCCCGGCGGATTCGAACGAGCCGCGCATCGCGCTGCGCGTGATGGAGGCTGACGAGCCGGTGCTGATCTCCAAGGTCACGGCACCCGGCGAGGATGCCGGCGTCGCCTCGCGGCTCGAGGCCGGCATGCGGGCGCTTGCTCTTCAGGTCGACGTGACCTCGGGCGTGTCGGGTTTCCTGCGTCCGGGCGACCGGGTGGACGTCTACTGGACCGGTTCCGGACGCGGCGGCGACCGCATCACGCGCCTGATCCGGTCCAACGTGCAGATCATCGCGATCGACCAGATCACCGACGAGGACCGCAACAGCCCAACCGTGGCACGCACGATCACGGTCACGGCGGGCCCCTCGGACATCGCGGCACTGACGCAGGCACAGGCCAGCGGCAACCTGACCCTGGCACTGGTCGGCGTGGGCGACGAGACGATCTCCGAATCCGTCGAGTTTTCCACCAACGAGCTTCTGGGCACCGAGGAAATCGTCCAGAGCGCCGCGCCGGAAATCTGCACGGTGCGCGCGCGCCGCGGCGGTGAGGTAATCGTCACTCAGGTGCCCTGCACCAACTGACACCCGCGAAGCGGGACGGCGGCGAACGCAGCCGCCAACAGGCGCAAGATTACAACGCCCCGATGCGGTTTAAGTCCGGATCGGGGCGTATTCTTGTGATCATCCCTGAAGACACCGCGAAATCAGCCTGTGAATAAATCCATGCGTTGTCGAATGAACACATAAAGAAAGCCTCGCAACACACGGAATATTGCGCGAAAACTATCTTTAGGGCACTGTGGACAAAACGGGTGGCCATTTTGGACAACACCCGAGCAGAGGCATAGAGGCAGGATCATCATGCGTATGACACGAATCCTGGCCGCCGCAGCCATCGGGCTAGGAGCGGTCTTTTCGCAGGGAGCGCCGGCAACGGCACAGACCCTGCGTGTTCTCGAAGGGGCGACGTCGGCCACCCTGCGGGTGCCGATGAACCGGGCGGTGGTGGTCGAGAGCGACATGCTCTTTGCCGAGCTTTCGGTCGCCAACCCCGCGATCGCGGATATCGCCACGCTGTCCGAGCGGTCGATCTACATCCTCGGGAGGTCCCCGGGCCGGACGACGATGACACTGCTCTCGGCGGAAGGCGCGCTGATCGCCAACGTCGAGATCCAGGTGGTGCCGGATGTCGCCGAGCTGCGCGAGCGCCTGCGCGAGATCCTTCCCGGCGAAGCCGTCGAGGTGCGCACCGCCAATGACGGGATCGTCCTGTCGGGCACGGTCAGCTCGCTTCAGGCGGTCGACCGGGCCATGCAGCTGGCAGAGCGCTACACCACCAGCGTGTCGAACCTGATGCAGGTGGGTGGCACGCAGCAGGTGATGCTGCAGGTCCGCTTTGCCGAGATGCAGCGCACGGTGCGTCAGGAACTTGCGACCTCGCTGGGCGTGCAGACGACCGAGGCCTCGTTCGGCACGAACGCGCTGGGGTCCGTTCCCGCGCCGACGAATTCGACCCTTGGAGGGACCGGCGCCGTCGATGGCCGCACCGGTGCTTTGTCCATCGCCTTTGGCGCCGGGTCGGCCCAGATCGGCATTCTCGTCGAGGCGTTGGAGTCGAACGGCATGATCCGCACGCTGGCCGAGCCGAACCTGACGGCCCTTTCCGGCCAGACGGCTGACTTCCTTGCCGGTGGCGAATACCCGATCCCGGTTCAAGGCGAGGATGGTATCGGCATCGAGTTCAAGCCCTTCGGCGTGAACATGGCCTTCACCCCGACCGTGGTCGAAGGCGAGATCATCAACCTGAACATGAATGCCGAGGTGTCGTCGATCGGTCCGACCGTTGCCACCGGCGGTGGCGCCGAGATCCCGTCGCTGAACACGCGACGCGCGGCGACGACGGTCGAGCTTCGTGACGGCGAGAGCTTCGCGATCGCGGGCCTTCTGCAGGACGACTTCCGCGACACCGTCGGCCAGGTGCCATGGCTCGGCGACCTGCCGATCATCGGTGCGTTGTTCCGCTCGGCCAGCTACCAGCGCGAACAGACCGAGCTCGTGATCATCATCACCGCGCATCTGGTGAACCCGGTTCGTGGCGAGGCGCTCGCCCTGCCCACCGACCGTATAACGATCCCCACCGAGGCCGACCTGTTCCTGCACGGCCGCAACGCGGGCAGCCCGCGTCAGGGCACGGCAGCAGGCGATGTGGCGGACCAGGATTTCAGCGGGTCCTACGGCTACGTGATGGAATGAGGAGCGGAACGATGCGGACTGCAACCATGACCCACCCCGGATCCCGGCTCCGCCAGCGCATCGTCGCGGGTGGTCTGGCGCTCGGCCTCGCGATGACGCTTGCCGGATGCGAGGACATCTTCGACGTCACGCAGCCGCTGGGCTCGAACCTCGACGAAGGCAACTTCGGCAACCCCACGATGACCAACATCATGCTGCACAACGGCGAGCTTTCCTACGCCGAGGTGCTGGGGGACCGTTTCGCCGAGACGGTGCCGACCACCATCAACTTCGCCTTCAACTCCGCCGCGCTTGACGAGCAGGCACGCGCAATCCTGCGCGAACAGGCGGCGTTCATCCGGCACTTCCCGGAGGTGCGCTTCACCGTCTACGGCCATACCGACCTTGTCGGCAGCCGGGCCTACAACGAACGTCTCGGCCTACGCCGGGCCCGTGCGGCGATGAACTACATCATCAGCCAGGGCGTGGACCGCTCGCGGCTTCAGGCGCTGGTGTCGCGCGGCGAACTGGAGCCCGTCGTGCCCACGGAGACGGAAGAGCGGCGCAACCGCCGCACCGTCACCGAGGTCACGGGCTTCGTTCAGTCCCATCCGATGGTGCTGGACGGCGAATACGCCCGCATCGTCTACCGCACCTATATCGGTGGCGAGGGAGAATAGAGCGACTCACATCGCGACATCACATGGAAAGGGCCCGTTTCGCGGGCCCTTTTTCATTGGCGGCCGCTGCCCGGAAGGTCGGCGAAATACCCACCGAGCGTAAACGTAATCCCGCTTTTTGGTCCTATTGTTGCCCTTTTCTATGGGCACCTTCGCCGACGGTGCGATGCGTGGGACGGTCTTTGGACCAGTCACGCGCGACCCGCATCCGGGGGGCGAACGCGCCGCCCGTCATGACAACACCACCCGATCGATCGGGACAACGTGGGGAATGAGGAATGAGTAGCGGACTGGCCCTGCAATCCGAATCCGAACCATCGGCCATCGTCGCCTGCACCGTCTCGCGCAATGTGCATCGCTTCGACCTTCTGATCGAGGACATGGAGGCCGAGCTTGGCGAAGGCTGGGGCGATCTCGGCTTCGACGAGGCGCGCGCCTTTCTCGGCCAGCCGGAGGCGGATGAACTGGTGTTCATCGCGCTCGCCATCACGGCCGACGACGAAGCGGATGTCGGCATGCTGGGCGAGTTGATCCGCACCGCCAAGTTGCGCGGCACGCGAGTGATCATCGTCGCCGATTCCGTTTCGCCGGGCACGCTTCACCAGCTCCTGAAGCTGGGCGCGGACGACTTCCTGCCCTACCCGCTTTCGGACGGCGCGCTTCACGATGCCGTCGAACGGATCAAGAAACTGGCCGCCGACGCCGCAGCGGGAACGCCAAGCGCGGACGGACCGGTCACCGCCAAGCCCACCATGGGCGGCAAGGGAGCGGTCTTCGCCGTTCAGAATCTCGCGGGCGGCACGGGGGCCACGACGCTCGCCGTCAACCTCGCCTGGGAACTGGCGAATATCGACAAGAAGAATGCGCCCACCGTCTGCCTGATCGACTTCGACCTGCAATTCGGCAGCGTGGCAACCTATCTCGACTTGCCGCGACGCGAAATCGTGCTGGAATTCCTTCAGGAAGCCGAAACGATGGACGCGGACTCGTTCCGGCAGGCGCTTGTGAGCTATGGCGACAAGCTGTCGGTCTTCACCTCGCCGCCGGAGATTGTGCCGCTCGATATCATGGGCACGAACGAGCTCAACGCGATTCTCGACCTTGCACAGCAGTGCTTCGACATCGTCATCGTGGAGATGCCGCGCACGCTTGTCGTCTGGAGCGAGGCGGTGCTGAACCGCGCCGACATCTTCTTCGCGACGCTGGAGCTCGATCTGCGCTCGGCGCAGGACGCGATGCGCTTCATCAAGGCGCTGCGCGCCGAGGATCTGCCGCTGGAAAAGATCCAGTACGTCATGAACCGTGCCCCCGGGGGCATGGACCTGACCGGAAAGGGCCGCGTCAAGAAGCTGGCCGAAAGCCTCGGCGTAGAGATCAAGACGCTCCTGCCCGATGGCGGCAAGTCCGTGCAGGAGGCCGGCGACAACGGTCAGCCATTGGCCGAGGCCGCCCGCAAGAACCCGTTGCGCAAGGAAATCGCGAAGTTGGCGCAGGGTCTGCACCAGGCGATGAGCGCTGACGCGACCGCAGCCAAATAAGCCGGAGCACCGCAATGTTTTCGAAGTATCGCAAGACCGACGCCAAGCCCGACACCGCGGCCCACGAGCTCAAGGCTGCCCCCAAGGTCTCCGCGCCGGAACCGGATACCTCGTCGGCGGCGGGCGAAGCGCCCAAGGCCACGCGCAAGGCGCAGGAGCTGGAGGCCGTTCCCAAGGCCCAGATCGGCGTCAGCGACGAGAAGGAGGCCAAGCGCCGCCAGCGTCTCGACGAACTCAAGACCGAGATGCACCATCGTCTGCTCGACAACCTGAACCTGTCGGCGCTCGAATCGGCCAAGGAAAGCGAGCTTCGCGCGGAGATCAACTCCATCACAAGCGAACAGATGGCGGAGATGGGCGTGGTCCTGAACCGCGAAGACCGGCAGATGCTCAATGTCGAGCTGTTCGACGAAGTGACGGGCCTCGGGCCGCTGGAGCCACTGCTGAAGGACGAGACGGTCAACGATATTCTCGTCAACGGCCCCAACCGCATCTTCGTGGAACGCAACGGTCGGCTCGAGCTGACCGATGTGCGGTTCAAGGACGAACGCCACCTTTTGCGGATCATCGACAAGATCGTGTCGGCCGTGGGCCGCCGCGTCGACGAGTCGAACCCTTATGTGGACGCCCGTCTGAAGGATGGCTCGCGTTTCAACGCCATGGTCCCGCCGGTGGCGGTGGACGGCAGCCTCGTCTCCATTCGTAAGTTCAAGAAGGAAAAGCTGGGCATCGACGACCTGGTGGGATTCGGCGCCTTTTCGGAAGAAATGGCCGCCTATCTCCAGGCCGCTGTATCCACTCGCCTCAACGTGATCGTCTCGGGCGGCACCGGTTCGGGTAAGACGACGACGCTCAACGCGCTGTCGTCCTTCATCGACAACAAGGAACGCGTGTTGACGATCGAGGACACGGCGGAACTCCAGCTTCAGCAGATCCACGTGGGCCGGATGGAAAGCCGCCCGCCCAACGTCGAGGGCAAGGGCGCGGTCACCCAGCGAGACTGTCTCAGAAACGCGCTCAGGATGCGTCCAGACCGCATCATCGTGGGCGAAACGCGCGGCGAGGAAGTCATCGACATGCTGCAGGCCATGAACACTGGCCATGACGGGTCGATGACCACGATCCACGCCAACTCCGCCCGCGACGCCTGTTCGCGACTGGAAAACATGGTCGCGATGTCCGGGATCGAGATGCCGATCAAGGCCGTGCGCGCCCAGATCGCAAGCGCCGTGAACCTCATCGTGCAGGCCAGCCGTCTTCAGGACGGATCGCGCCGCATGGTGTCGATCACCGAGGTGACCGGCATGGAGGGCGAGGTGCTCTCGATGCAGGAGGTCTTCCGCTTCCAGCGCACGGGCCTCAGGCCGGACGGAAAGATCATGGGCCATTTCACGGCCTGTGGTGTCCGCTCGCACTACGCCGAACGTTTCCGCCAGTGGGGCTACGACCTGCCGGCGGCCATCTACGAACCCGTTGCCGCGGAGTAATCGCGTATGGACCTATCTATCGAACCACTCATCTATATCGGCATCTTCGTCGGCGTACTCCTGCTGGTGGAGGGCGTCTATCTTGCCGTGTTCGGCAAGTCGATCAGCCTGAACGCACGGGTAAACCGGCGGCTTGCGATGCTCGAACAGGGCGCCAGCCGCGAGGACGTGCTCGCGCAGCTGCGCAAGGAGATGGCGCAACACAAGGGCCGCGTCCGCGTTCCCTTCTACTCGCTGATCGCGGACAAGGCGCAGAAGGCAAATATCGCCTTTTCGCCCGAGCAGCTGATCATGGTGATGATCGGGCTGACGGCGGTGGTTTTCCTCGCGCTGACCGTTCTTACCACGGCGGCCCTGCCGATCCGGGCGCTCGTCTCGGTGGCCATGGGCGTGGGCGGGGTCTACCAGTGGGTGGCCTCCAAGGCGACAAAACGCATCGCAAAGCTGGAGGAACAGCTTCCCGACGCGGTGGAACTGATGGTGCGCTCGCTGCGCGTCGGCCATCCCTTCGTGTCGGCCGTGCACACGGTTGCGCGCGAGATGTCGGACCCGCTGGCCTCGGAGCTTGGCATCATCGCAGACGAGGCCGCCTACGGGCGTGACGTCTCGGAATCGATCCGCTCGATGGCCGAACGGCTCGACATCCAGGACCTTCGCTTTCTCGCCGTCGCGGTGGGCATTCAGCAGACTTCGGGCGGCAACCTCGCCGAAATCCTGCAGGGTCTGGCAAACGTGATCCGGGCGCGCTTCAAGCTCTTCCGGAAGGTCAAGGCGATCACGTCCGAGGCGAAGTTTTCCGGCACGTTCCTGTCGTTCTTCCCGATCCTGTGCCTGATCGGCATCAACGTCGCGCAACCCGACTACTACGCCGACGTGATCGACACGCCGGCCTTCATCCCGGCCTGTGCGATCGTGGCCGTCATGCTCGCAGTGAACATGATTTTCATGCGCATGATGGTCAACATCAAGGTTTGAGCGAGGCGAAAGACCAATGGAAACGATCCGCGCATATTTCGACATGGGCAACGAGTGGCTGACCAGCCAGTTCGGCGACCTTGCCCCGATGGTCGTGGTAGGCCTTCTGGGCGTACTCCTGATCCTCGTGGTCCTGCCAGCGCTGTTGAAGCCAAACAAGGACCCGTTCAACCGCCTGAAACCGGACGCCGACGAGGAGGAAATGCCACGCGGCGGCAAGCCCCGCGGTCTGCGGGTCGGCGGCAAGGATCAGCGTCTTGACCGGTTCGCGCAGTATCTGCAGCCTCAGGACCAGGAAGAACTCTCGGCCTCGCAACTGACCATGATCCGTGCCGGCTACCGGTCCAAGGGCGCGGTGCAGATGTTCCACTTCCTGCAACTCGTCGGCGGGATCGGCGGGCTCGTGCTGGGCACGATTTACCTGCTGATCGCCGGCGGCGGGTCGGCGCAGGCTTCGATCCTGACCGTGCTTCTGCCCGGCTGCGTGGGCTATTACGCCCCGAAATACTGGGTGCAGCGCCGCCTGCAGGTGCGTCAGGAACAGATCATACAGGGCTTTCCCGACACGCTCGACCTGATGCTGGTCTGCGTCGAGGCCGGCCAGTCGCTCGATCAGGCCATCAACCGGGTCGCCAAGGAGATCGAGACCTCCTACCCGTCGCTCAGCGAGGAATTCCAGATCGTCGCCTACGAGATGAAGGCCGGCAAGGAAAAGAGCCGCGTCCTGCGGGACATGGGCGAGCGCGTCGACGTGCAGGACATCAACAGCTTCGTCACGACGCTGATCCAGTCGGCCACCTTCGGCACGTCCATCGCCGAGGCGCTGCGCGTCTACGCCGAGGAAATGCGCGACAAGCGCGTGATGCGGGCCGAAGAAAAGGCCAACAAGCTTCCCACCAAGCTGACGCTCGGCACCATGATGTTCTGTGTTCCGCCGCTTCTGATCATCCTCATCGGACCCTCGGTTTACGGTATCGCGACGATGTTGGGCGGCGGCTGACCCAAAGGGGGAGACAGACGCAGGCGAAACACGCTAGGATTGGTGCAACGAGAAACGTTGCGCGACGACCGGAGGAACCGGCCGCGACAGAGCAGTCAATCCTGAGGAAAGCGTCGTGCCATGCGGCATGCACCCATCTTCCGATCCGCCCTGATCTGCTGTGCTGCGGCGCTTGTGGCCGGCTGCATGCCGACGGGCTTTCTGCCCGGCACAGATCCCGCGGGGCCGGACCCCCTGCGTCCGGGGATCGACCCGGGCGCGGCGTCCGTCGACGGACTGATCGTCGGGCATCGCCTGATGGCATCGAACGAACCCGAACTTGCGCTCCGGGCCTATTACCGGGCCGCGGGTGAGCTTGGGCTCAACGCCGACGTGCTTTCGGCGCTCGGCTCGGCCAATCTCAAACTGGGCCGCATCGGACAGGCCGAGGCGCTGCTGCGCCAGGCGCTGGACGAGGAAGAGGATTTCGTGCCGGCGCTCAACAACCTCGGCGTGGTCCTCATGGAACGGCGCGAATACGGCGAGGCGCGGCGCATCTTTCAAAAGGCCTTCGCGCTCGACAGTGGCCGAACGGACGCGATCCGCGAGAACCTGAGACTGGCTATCGCGCGGATGGAGGATTCCGTGTACGATGACGGCAATAATGAACGTCAGCTCGACCTGATACGGCGTGGGCCGGGGGTTTACGAACTTCTCTCCACCTCCGGCTGAGGCGGGCAATGGCGAAAAAGAGCAGATATGAGGCAGACCATGTCCCCTATTCTCCGGACCTTTCCGGCGGTTTTGGCCGTTATCGGCCTCGCCGCCTGTGACCAGACCGTCGGCGCCGATGTCGATCGCGCGCTCGACCCGCTCAACGTCATCGACGAGACCAATCTCAGCGACGTGATGCTGACAGCCGCCTCCCCCGACGAGGCGGTGGCCTATTTCCAGCGCACGCTCAGCGAACAGCCCGACCGCATCGACCTCAAGCGGGGCCTTGCGAAAAGCCTCGTGCGAGCTGGCCGCGCGGCCGAGGCGCTGCCGCTCTGGACCGAAATCGTCGCAGACCCGGGTTCGACCAATGAGGATCGCATGGACTACGCGGACGCGCTGATCCGCAACGGCGACTGGGACGCGGCGGAAGCGCAGCTCGATCTCATCCCACCGACGCTCGAGAATTTCGAACGCTACCGGCTGGAGGCGATGGTCGCCGACAGCAACCGCGAGTGGGACCGCGCCGAAAGCTTCTACGAGACCGCTGCCGGCCTCACGACCCGCCCGGCGGGCGTCCTGAACAACTGGGGCTTCTCGCGGCTGACGCGCGGCGATCACCAGGGCGCGGAGGAGCTGTTCCTCGAGGCCGTTTCCTACGACCCCAACCTCTTCACCGCCAAGAACAACCTCGTTCTCGCCCGCGCGGCGCAAGGCAACTACCAGCTTCCGCTGGTGCGCATGACGCAGGTGGAGCGCGCGCAGTTGTTGCACACGGCGGCGCTGGCGGCCATCCGGCAGGGCGAGGTCAGCACCGGCCGCCACCTTCTGGCCGAGGCCATCGACACGCATCCGCAGCATTTCGACACCGCCGTTCGGGCGCTCAGGGCGCTCGACGCGGACGCGTAACGCGCGGATCGACTGACGGTAACGGGGCGCTCCGGACACGGACTGTCGCGCGCCCCGAAACATTCTCTGTCCTGCCCAGCTTCGGCCCGATTTGCTTAGCAATCTCTGCCCCGACCAGACAGGAAACGGGGCACGGGTGATGAACCTCGAAGTGACGTTGACGGCGATGCAGGCATGGATCTTCCTGCCTCTTGCGCTGCCGATCGCCCTATGGGCGTGCTACACCGATATCACGGAATTCAAGATCAGGAACGTCACGGTTCTGGCCCTTCTGGCCGGTTTCATCGTGCTCGGGCCCTTCGCGCTGGGCTGGGGCGAATACGCCTGGCGTTTCGCGCATTTAGGCGTGGTGCTTGCCGTGGGCTTCGTCCTGTCGGCAGTGATGGGCATAGGCGCGGGTGACGCGAAATTTGCCGCGGCCATGGCGCCCTTCGTGGCGCTGGCCGATGTGGGCACGGTCCTCATCGTCTGGACGCTGGTCACGCTGACCACCGTCGTGCTCTATGCCGTGCCGCGGTTCATTCCGATGGTCGCCAATGTCGGCATTCGCCGTGCGTCCAAGATGCCGTTTCCCTTCGGCATCGCGCTTGCCCCCACGCTTGTCATCTACCTTGTCCTCGGCATCACCCAGGGAGGCGCCTGAGCCATGAACACCCAAGCCGGACTGCCCGAAAGTTTCGCCCCGCCCCCGCTGCGCAAGCTCAGCGACACGGGCCTGACTGTCGTCATGATGCGTGACATCATGCTCAAGACCGTGTTTCGCAAGAATGTCGAACATGCCTCGGACATCGCCGCGGCGGTCTGCCTGCCGACCCCGCTCACGCATGAGCTGATCGACATGCTGCGCGAGATGGGGCTGATGCAGGCCACCGGCACGCTGCACGCGACCTCGTCGAACGAGATGGGCTACCAGCTGACCGATGCCGGAAAGGCGCGCGCGCTCGATGCCCTGTCGCAGTCGGAATATTATGGCGCGATGCCCGTGCCGCTGGAGGATTACAAGGAGCAGGTCAAGCGCCAGTCGATCAAGAACGTGCGGATCACGCGGGATATTCTTGAGGCGTCGATGGGCAACCTGATCCTGCCTGAAGGGATGATCGACCAGCTTGGGCCGGCAGTCACCTCTGGCCGTTCGGTCCTGATGTACGGCCCTCCGGGCAACGGCAAGTCGTCGATCGCCGAAGGCATCCGCGCGGCCATGGGCGATCATATCTACATCCCCCACGCGCTCAGCTATGCGGGCCAGGTCATCACCATGTTCGACCCGATCGTGCACACGAAGGTGGAGGGCACTGAAGCCGCCGGCGCGCTCAGCCCGCTGAGGAAATCCACATCGCGCTACGACACCCGTTACTTGTTGTGCACCCGGCCCACGGTGATGACGGGCGGCGAACTGATGCTCAAGATGCTCGACCTCAACTACAACGCCGTCAGCCGCACCTACCAGGCCTCGCTTCAGCTGAAGTCGACGGGCGGCGTGTTCATCGTCGACGACCTTGGTCGCCAGGAAGAGCCGCCGCAGGCGCTGATCAACCGCTGGATCGTTCCGATGGAGGCGGGCTACGACATCCTCGCCCTGCAATCGGGCGAGAAGTTCGAGGTCCCCTTCGACACGCTGGTGGTGTTCTCCACGAACTTCCATCCCAACGAGATCTTCGACCAGGCGGCGCTTCGCCGGATCTTTTTCAAGGTAAAGATCGACGGTCCGAACCAGAGCGAGTTCCTCAAGATCTTCGCCATGGTCGCCCGCAAGAAGGGCGTGGCGCTGAACGAGGACGCACTGATCTACATGCTCAAGAAGAAATATCCGGCGGTCGACAATCTCTATGCCAACTACCACGCGCCGTTCCTGATCGACCAGATCAAGGCGATCTGCGACTTTGAGGGCATCGAGTACGAGCTGCGCCCCGACCTGATCGACCG
>CAZOBK010000033.1:0-11473 GCA_964578115.1 uncultured Roseicyclus sp. | reverse complement strand
TCCTGCTGACCACGCCCGAAAGCCTCGCGCTCCTGACCTCCTACGAGGATGCAGGCCGCACCTTCGCCGGGCTCAAGCGCGTGATCGTCGACGAGATCCACGCGCTGGCCGAAAGCAAGCGGGGCGATCAGCTGATGCTGGCGCTCTCGCGGCTCTCGGCGCTGGCCCCCGGTCTGCGCCGCGTGGGGCTGTCGGCCACGGTGGAGGACCCCGAGGCCATCGCCCGGCTACTGGCGCGCCACCCTGATCCTTGCGAGATCCTGCAGGCCGATCCCGGCCCGGACCCCGACATCTCCATGCTGGTGACCGACGAGCCCCCGCCCTGGTCCGGCGGTGGCGGCAAATACGCCATCCCCGCCGTGCTGGAGGCGGTGAAGCGACACCGCACCACGCTGATCTTCCACAACACCCGCGCGCAGGCGGAGCTGTTCTTTCACAACCTCTGGCTCGCCAACGAAGATCAGCTGCCCATCGGCATCCATCACGGCGCGCTGGCGCGCGAGCAGCGGGAACGCGTCGAACAGGCGATGACCGACGGCAGGCTCCGGGCCATCGTCTGCACCGGCACGCTCGATCTGGGCATCGACTGGGGCGACGTCGACCTCGTGATCCAGGTCGGTGCGCCGAAGAACGTCAAACGCCTCGTGCAGCGGATCGGCCGCGCCAACCACCGCTACAACGCGCCATCCAAGGCCCTGATCGTGCCCGCCAACCGCTTCGAGGTGATCGAATGCGTGGCGGCGCTGGCGGCTGTCCGCGAACATGATCTCGACGGCGACCCGCGCGGGCCAGGACCGCTCGACGTGCTCTGCCAGCATATCCTGATCCGTGCCACTGCCGGGCCGTTCCACGCCGACGAACTGTATGCCGAGGTCATTTCCGCGGGCGCCTACGCCGACCTTGCGCGCGCAACCTTCTACCGTTGCCTCGATTTCGTGGCCACAGGCGGCTATGCGCTGCGCGCCTATGACCAGTGGCAGCGGCTCATGCAGCGCCCCGATGGCCAGTGGCAGCTGCGCGACCCGCGCGCGGCGGCGCGCATCCGCATGAATATCGGCACCATCGTGGATGCCGACAAGATGGCCGTGCGCCTGCACAAATCGCGCGGCGGCAAGCCGCTTGGCGAGGTCGAGGAATACTTCGCCTCGATGCTGCGCAAGGGCGACACCTTCCTGATCGGCGGCGAGATCGTGCGCTACGAAGGCATGCGCGAGATGGTGGTCGAGGTCACCCGCACGCCTTGGCAGAAGCCCAAGATCGCGACCTTCATGGGCACGAAATTCGCCACCTCCACGCAGCTGTCCGACCGTATCCTGACGATGTTCCGGCGCGACGACTGGCCCGAGCTGCCCCGTCACACACGCGACTGGCTGAAGCTGCAGCGCGAGGTCAGCCGCCTGCCCGAGCGGGACAGGCTGCTTGTCGAAAGCTTCCCCCATGACGGGCGCGAACACCTCGTGGCCTACGGGTTTGCCGGCAAGAACGCGCAGCAGACGCTGGGCCTTCTGCTGACCCAGCGGATGGAGGCACAGGGGCTGAACCCGATGGGCTTCGTCGCAACGGATTACGCGACGCTGATCTGGGGGCTCGACGCCGTGGGCGACGCCGTGCCGCTTTTCTCCCGCGAGAACCTGGTCCGGACGATGGAGACATGGCTCGCCGACAACGCGGTGATGAAGCGGACCTTCAAGGGCTCGGCCATCATCGCGGGGCTGATCGACCGCGCCATGCCCGGCGGCAAACGCAAGACCGGGCAGCAGACGGCGTTTTCAACCGACATCCTTTACGACACGCTGCGCAAATACGACCCCGACCACGTGATGCTGGAGATCACACGGGCCGAGGCGATGCGCGGCCTTGTCGATTTCGGCCGGATCGAGACGATGCTGGAGCGGATCGGCGACCGGATCGACCATGTCCGCCTGACGCGTGTCACGCCTCTGGCAGCACCCCTTTTCCTCGAACCCGGCCGGGTTCCCGTCGACGGGCTTGCCAACCAGCGCCTCATGGAGGAAGAAGCCGACCGGCTGATGCGGACGGCGGGGTTGGAAAGCGCCTGACCCGGCGACGAGAGGCCTTGCGGCCCGGCGCATGCGCGTGGCATGGAACGGACCATGAACGCCCACAGCTTCGACTTTCGCGGCGAGACCTTTCTGGCCCTGCCCTCGGGCGCGCTCTTCTGGCCGTCGGAGCGGCTTCTGGCCGTGTCGGACCTGCATCTCGGCAAGGCCGAGCGCGCGGCAAGGCGCGGCGGCCCGATGCTGCCGCCCTACGAGGGGATCGACACGCTCCTGCGGTTGTCCGCTGACATCTCCGCCACGGCGCCGCAGACCGTCGTTTGCCTCGGCGACAGTTTCGACGACGCGGCGGCAGCCCGCGCGCTGGACGAGGTCACCACGGCCCATCTCACGCCCCTGATGGCCGGCCGGTCCTGGATCTGGATCGAGGGCAACCACGACCCGGGCCCTCTCGGCCTAGGCGGGACGCACCGGGACGCGTTACATGTCTCGAGCCTTGCTTTCCGTCACATCGCCATGCACGGGGAGGAGGGCGAGATATCGGGCCACTACCACCCCAAGGCGCGCTTGCGTACGCGGCAAGGGTCGATCACGCGGCGCTGCTTTCTGGTGGATCACCGACGCATGATCCTGCCGGCCTACGGAACCTATACCGGCGGTCTCGCCTCGGACGCGCCCGAACTCGACGCCATGATGGACGCCGGAGCGATGGCCATCCTGCTCGGCACTCCGCCTATCGCCGTTCCGATGCCCCGTCGTCGGCCAGCACCCCCGCCATCCGCAGATCGGGCAGGTAACTCCGGCTGACCGGCACTTCGGAGCCACATGGCAGGACGGCCACGTGGCGGCGGCCGTCGGGGCGAAGCTCGGTTATTGCCTCGGTCCGCACCCAGTGGGACCGGTGGACCTGCAGGCCCGGCAGATGGGCGAGGTCCTCGAGCGCATCGCGGAACCGCATCAGCACACGCGCGCTTCCGGTGGGTCCATGCACGTGCAGATAGTGATCGTCCGCCGCGATCCAGTTCACGGGGCGGCCGATTTCCGGGTCGATCTCGCGCAAGAACGCCGGCAGGTCTTCTTTCGGTTCGGATGGCTGAACGTCACCCTGCCACACGCTCCGATCCGCCGTGTGATGTCGTGTGTAGGCGCGGAACACGACGATGCCGAAGCACACGAGCAGGACAACAAGGACATTCGTCCCCAACGCCATCGCAAACGGGCGATCATGCTCAAGTGTCAGATGATTGAACCCCGTGATCGCCATACCGAAGACCGGCGCCATCAGGGCGCTGCCCAGCAGGTCGGCGTGCAGCGGGCCTTGCGTCGGCAACCGCGCCACCAGCCACTGGATGCCCTCGCTGAGAACCACGGAGGCCCCGATGATTCCACCCCAATAAAGGACCCTGACCCCGATCGGCATCGTGTCGTATGTCGAAAAAGGGCCGACAACCGCCGTGACGAGGCTCAGGCTGATCCAGCCCAGAAAGATCAGCGCCGCCGGCCGAGCACCGGAGAACCGAAGAAAACCATTTAACCGTCGCATCTTTAAAGTGCTGGCCTGCCCCACAATTTCGGCATTATTGCGCGGCGGCGGCTTATGATCAAGAAAGTCGATGCAACCTTATCCATTCAATCGGAGCCCCGATGACGAAAACAGACGGAGACACGGCCCGTGCGGCCGAGATTCACGACAGTTTCGCGCGGCAGGGCCTCATGCGGACGATGGACGCCCGGATCGACCGGATCGCGCCCGGGCGGGTGTTGCTATCGATACCGATCACGCCCGCCATCGACCAGCAGCACGGCTTCGCGCATGCCGGCGCCACCTTCGCGCTGGGCGACAGCGCCGCAGGCTACGCGGCGCTCAGCCTCATGGAGCCCGGCGTCGAGGTCCTGACGGTCGAGATGAAGGTCAACCTGATCGCACCCGCCGCGGGAATGCGCCTGATCGCCGAGGGCGAGGTGGTGAAACCCGGACGGCGACTTTTCGTCGTCCGCGCCACCGTGCGCAGCGAGGCAGAGGACGGCACGCTCCGCGACGTGGCGCTCCTGCAGGGCACGATGATCCCTGCCTGACCCTCAGACCGTCAGCCCCTGCGGCTCCGGCAGACCGTGGGCGCGGCAGCAGGCGGTCACGGTGTTGGCCAGAAGGCAGGCGATCGTCATCGGGCCCACGCCGCCCGGGACCGGCGTGATCGCACCTGCCACGGCCGCGGCCGTGTCGAAATGCACGTCACCGACCAGTCGGGTCTTTCCCGATCCGTCCTCCCGGTCCACCCGGTTGATCCCGACATCGATCACCGTCGCGCCGGCCTTCACCCAGTCGCCGGGGATCATCTCGGGCCGCCCGACCGCCGCGACGAGGATATCGGCACGCCTGCAGACCTCGCCCAGGTCCCGCGTCCGGCTGTGCGCAACGGTCACCGTGCAGCTTTCGCCCAGCAGCAACTGCGCCATGGGCTTGCCCACGATGTTCGACCGGCCGACGACGACCGCCTCCATCCCCGACAGATCGCCGTGATGGTCGCGCATCATCATCAGACAGCCCAGCGGCGTACAGGGGACCAGCGCCTTCTGCCCCGTCCCCAGAAGCCCCACATTCGAGATGTGGAACCCGTCCACGTCCTTCGCGGGCGAAATCCGGTTGATCACCTTGTCCGCGTCGCATTGCGGCGGCAACGGCAACTGCACGAGGATCCCATGCACCGCCGGATCGGCGTTCAGCCGGTCCACCAGCGCAAGAAGCTCCGGCTCCGGCGTCGCGGCGTCGAGCTTGTGCTCGAAACTGGCCATCCCGGCCTCCGCCGTCTGCTTGCCCTTGTTGCGCACATAGACTTGGCTCGCGGGGTCCTCCCCCACCAGAACGACGGCAAGGCCCGGCACGATGCCCTGCGTCTCCTTCAGGGACGCGACCTCCTCGGCGACGCGCCCGCGCACCTTCTCCGCAAAGGCCTTCCCGTCGATCAGTGTCGCGACCATTCCCCGCCCCTTCATCTTTCCGGAAATACGCAAACGGGGCCAAAGGCCCCGGCGCGTCGGGCGGGGCTCGATGCCCCGCCCGACGCGGACCCGTTCAGAACAGGCCCTCGATCAGGCCCGCATCGTTGAGACGGATGGTTTCCGACGCCGGCACGCGCGGCAGGCCCGGCATCGTCATGATCTCTCCGCAGATCACGACCACGAAACCGGCCCCGGCGGACAGGCGCACCTCCCGGACAGGCAGCGTGTGCCCCTCCGGCGCACCGCGCAGGTTCGGGTCGGTCGAGAAGGAATACTGCGTCTTGGCCATGCAGACCGGCAGGTTGCCATAGCCCTGCGCTTCCCACTCCTTCAACTGGTCGCGCACCTTCTTGTCGGCGATGACCTCGCTGGCGTGGTAGATCGACTTCGCGATCCGCTCGATCTTCTCGAAAAGCGGCATCTCGTCGGGATAGAGCGGCGCGAACTGCGCTTGCCCGCTTTCGGCAAGTTCGGCCACACGGTGCGCCATCTCCTCGATGCCGGCGCCGCCCTCGGCCCAGTGGCGGCAGAGGATCGCTTCCGAGCCCTGCTCGGCCACATAGGCCTTCACCGCCGCGATCTCGGCCTCGGTGTCGCCCGCGAAATGGTTGATGCCGACCACGACCGGCACACCGAAGCTCTTGACGTTGCGGATGTGCCGGCCGAGGTTGGCGCAGCCCTTTTCCACCGCCGCCACGTTCTCGGCGCCGAGATCGGCCTTGGCCACGCCACCGTTCATCTTCATCGCGCGCACGGTTGCCACCAGCACCACCGCGTCAGGGGCCAGCCCCGCCTTGCGGCACTTGATGTTCATGAACTTCTCGGCGCCGAGGTCCGCGCCGAAACCGGCTTCGGTCACGACGAAATCCGCCAGCTTCAGCGCCGTCTTCGTCGCGATCACCGAGTTGCAGCCATGGGCGATGTTGGCAAACGGCCCGCCATGGACGAAGGCGGGGTTGTTTTCCAGCGTCTGCACGAGGTTGGGCTGCATCGCGTCCTTCAGCAGCACGGTCATCGCGCCATCCGCCTTGATATCGCGGCAGTAGATCGGGGACTTGTCGCGCCGGTAGGCCACGATCATGTCGCCCAGCCGCCGCTCGAGGTCCTGAAGGTCCTTGGCAAGGCACAGGATCGCCATGACTTCGGAGGCCACGGTGATGTCGAACCCGGTCTGCCTTGGGAAACCGTTGGCCACGCCGCCGAGCGAGGTGACGATATCGCGGAGCGCCCGGTCGTTCATGTCGAGCACCCGGCGCCACGCCACGCGGCGTTCGTCGATCTCGAGCTCGTTGCCCCAGTAGATATGGTTGTCGATCATCGCCGACAGCAGGTTATGCGCCGAGGTGATCGCGTGGAAATCCCCGGTGAAATGGAGGTTCATGTCCTCCATTGGCACGACCTGCGCGTAGCCGCCGCCGGCCGCCCCGCCCTTCATGCCGAAGTTCGGCCCCAGCGAGGCCTCGCGGATGCAGATCGCGGCCTTCTTGCCGATGCGGTTGAGCCCGTCGCCCAGCCCCACGGTCGTGGTGGTCTTGCCCTCGCCCGCGGGCGTCGGGTTGATCGCGGTCACGAGGATCAGCTTGCCGTCGGGACGGTCCTGCAGCCCCTCGATGAAGTCCTGGCCCACCTTCGCCTTGTCGTGGCCGTAGGGCAGCAGCGCCTCGGACGGGATGTCCAGCTTGGCGCCGATCTCCTGGATGGGCTTTTTCAGCGCGGCACGCGCGATTTCGATATCTGTCTTGAAGGCCATGATCAGCGGCTCCCATTCCGCGCGGTGTCTGGTTTCGGTTCGCCTATAACGGGTGCGGAGCGCGGTGAGAGGACCGATTGCGACACTTCCCCGGAACTTCCCGTCACATGGGTTTCCGAAAGGAAATCGGTCTTCAGGAAAGGCAACTTTTCATGAGGCGCGAAAGCCAGCGTTAAGACTTCCATGGGACACCTGCCGGCAAATCACTCTGTCGGGGAAGGTCGGTCGCATCATGCTGCATTCAACAACGGGGCTTCTGGTGTTCTGTGGACTGTTTGTGGGCATGGGCGCCGCCATCGGGTTTCTGAGCGTGGTCTAGGGTCTGGCGGCGCGCGCCGCCTCGGCATGGGTCCAAGGCGGCTGATCGGGGATATGCAGGCGCAGGCGTGCGCCCAGCCTGATCTCACCCTCGCGTTCCACCCACGCCGTGACTCCCCGCCGCCCCGCCGCCGCCGGTTTGAAGCCCTTGCCGAAACCCGGATGCGCGGCCTCGACCTCACGCGAGACCAGGTGACAGGGCCGGTTTTCCATATCCACGGTCAGCGTTGCGCCGCTCGCCTCGTCCTGTAGGCGCGACGAGGGCGGGATGCGCGTGAAATCGGGGATGCCGCGCACCACCATCGTCGCGCCGAAAAAAGCAGGCGGCAGGCCCGGCAGGCCCATCTTCGCGGCGATGGCCGCGATGTCTTCCTCCGACAGGATCGACAATTGCCGCACGTTCCGGATCTCGGTATCGCGCGGATACTGCGCCAGAACGCGGCTGTCTGAGGGTCGGGTCAGCCCGGCGTGATCCTCGCCCTCGGGTCCTGCGAAGGACAGGCGCAGCACCTCTCGCGGCATGCTTTGCAGATGGGCGGCGCGGTCTGCCGTGACGCCAAGCCAGACGACTTCGGCCACGTGGTGGGTCGGGATGAGGGCGGGCATGATCGAACCTTTCGCGTGCGGGGCCGCGCGCAGGGGCGGCATCCCTCTTTGGCAGCAGGCTGGCTCGATGCTCAACCCGAAACCGTCTGGACGCACGGCGGTTATTCGCGCGCCTCGCGCGCTTTCGTCGCCGCAAACTCAACCGGAACGTGTTAGGCTGGAGGTCCGGACACATCCAATGGAGAAGCCCCCATGGCCTCACAAGACGATTATCTCGCCGAAGCGAAAGCGCAGCTCGACAAGTGGAATTCCGAGATCAAGAAGATGCAGGCCGAAGCCGAGAAGATGACGGCCGATGCGCAGGAGCAGTTCAAGACCCAGATGGAAGCGATGGAGGCGCAGCGACAGCAGGCCGCCGAACAGCTGGAAAAGATGGGCAAGGCGAACATGGCCGCTTGGCAGGACATGCAGTCGAGCTTTCAGTCCGCCTGGAAGGCCATGGAAAAGGGCATGGAGGACGCGCGCAAGCGCTACATGAAGGGCTAGGCCCGGCGATCAGATGGCGGTCCTGACGCGCCCCTTCGAGAGGTGCGCGTCGACCGTCTTGTAGGTCGAGGGCATGAAGCGCCCTTTTTCATGGGCTTCGGCCCACCATGCGCGACCGCCGGGCGTGGTCAGAAGATCGACGAACATGTTCGTGACCGCATCCTCGAGCCCCTCGAGTTTTCGCGGCAGCGAATTGTTGTGCTTCAGGAAGTTGCCTATGATGTGGATGCCCTGCTCCAGATAGAATCCGTAGCGCATCCGGTCGGTGGCGCTGAGTGCATCGTAGTCCGCCTGCGCCCGCGTGATGAAGGCCGCGAATTCGGGATCGTGGGTCAGACCCTTGTAGTCCACGAGGGTCTGGAGAAGCTCGCGCCAGTTCGAAAGTTCCGCCTGCGTGCGGTTCTGGTGCAGCTCGTAGGCCACGAAGATCAGCGACACGATGATTGCAAGCGCCGCGAGGATGTCCGCGAAATCGGCCAGAACGGAGAGGGTCATCGCGGGCGCCTTTCATGCTGCAACGCAACGGGTGCAACGTGACGGTCATGAAACCGTTTGGGCAGGACGGACGCAAGGCTTGGTGAAAAAAAGGGCCCCGCCGTGGCGGGGCCCTTGAACCGAGTGGCGTCACTCCGCCGGTGTGGGATCCGGCTCAATGCCGCCGTCGTCCGGGTCGGATTTCGGCTTGCGCGTCTTGGGCACCGAGGTGATGGACGGCGTGCCGCCCGAGGCCGACGCGTCGTCGCTGTCGTCGCCGCGGTTGAGCGGCTCGCCGTTGATGACCTTCTGGATCTCGACGCCGGTCAGGGTCTCGTATTCCAGCAGACCCTGCGCCAGCCGCTCAAGGTCCTCGCGCTTTTCGGAGAGGATGCGCTTGGCCGTCTCGTAGCCGTCGTCCACCAGTTCCTTCACCTTGGCGTCGATGCGTTTCTGCATCTCTTCCGAGTGGTTGGTGCCGCCGCCGTAAGCGCCGAGATAGGATTGCTGTTCGTTGGCATAATCGATGTAGCCCAGATCCTCGGCATAGCCGAACTGGGTCACCATGGCGCGCGCGATTTTCGACACCTGCTGAATGTCCGACGCCGCGCCCGAGGTCACGTTCTCCTTGCCGAAGACAAGCTCCTCCGCCACGCGGCCGCCCATCGCCATGGCGATCTTGGACGTATACTTCGTGTAGGAAACCGAGAGCTGGTCACGCTCCGGCAGGGACAGGACGAGGCCCAGCGCACGGCCGCGCGGGATGATCGTCGCCTTGTGGATCGGGTCGTGCTGCGGAACGTTGAGGCCGACGATGGCGTGACCCGCCTCGTGATAGGCGGTCAGCTTTTTCTCGTCCTCGGTCATGACCATGGAGCGCCGCTCGGAGCCCATCATGACCTTGTCCTTGGCGTTCTCGAAATCCTCCATCGTCACGAAGCGACGGTTGATGCGCGCGGCCATGAGAGCCGCCTCGTTCACGAGGTTGGCGAGATCCGCGCCCGAGAAGCCGGGCGTGCCGCGGGCGATGATGCGCAGGTCCACGTCGGGACCCAGCGGAACCTTGCGGGAGTGAACGCCAAGGATGCGTTCGCGGCCGCGGATGTCCGGGTTCGGGACCTGGACCTGCCGGTCGAAACGGCCGGGACGAAGAAGCGCGGGGTCCAGCACATCAGGGCGGTTCGTGGCCGCCACGATGATGATGCCTTCATTGGCCTCGAAGCCGTCCATCTCCACCAGCAGCTGGTTCAGCGTCTGCTCACGCTCATCGTTGCCGCCGCCGTAGCCCACGCCACGGGACCGGCCCACGGCGTCGATTTCGTCGATGAAGACGATGCAGGGCGCGTTCTTCTTGGCCTGTTCGAACATGTCGCGCACGCGGGATGCGCCGACACCCACGAACATCTCGACGAAGTCGGAGCCCGAGATGGTGAAGAAGGGCACGCCCGCCTCGCCCGCGATGGCGCGCGCAAGCAGCGTCTTACCCGTGCCAGGAGGACCCACCAGAAGCGCACCCTTGGGGATCTTGCCGCCGAGGCGCGAGAACTTCTGAGGGTTGCGCAGAAACTCGACGATTTCCTCGAGCTCTTCCTTGGCCTCGTCGATGCCGGCGACATCGTCGAAGGTCACGCGGCCATGCTTTTCCGTGAGCAGCTTGGCCTTGGACTTGCCGAAGCCCATCGCCCCGCCGCGTCCGCCGCCCTGCATCCGGTTCATGAAGAAGATCCAGATGCCGATCAGGACCAGCACGGGCAGCCAGAGGCTCAGCACGCTGAGGAAGCCGGACTGCTCCTGCGGCGTCGCCTCGATCCGGACCTCGTTGGCCAGAAGCGCTTCGGTGGTGTTGGCATCCGAAGGCGCGACCGTCGCGAAGGATCCGTCGGATGTGGTGAACTGCACCTGCTCACCATCAAGGGTCGCCGATACGACCTGGCCGTTCTCGACCTGCTGGATGAAATCGGAATAGGCCACCGACCGCTGATTCATCTGCGATTGGCCACCCGAGAACAGGTTGAACAAGGCAAGGATCAGCAGAAACAGGATGACCCAGAATGCGACGTTTCTCGCGTTGCCCAAGGGAAGTCTCCTCAAAATACCGGGGGTGGACGCCGAAACGACCGCCTCTTTCTAAGATAGAGAAGGCAGCAAGGACTTCAATGCGCATTTAGCGGTGCGAGGAATTGTCCACGGGGCGTGCAGAGCTCCGCCGAGACACCCGATCCAAAGCCCGTGGCCGGACAGGCGACAAGACTTTCGCCATCGAAAACGGCCGGCATGGTGCGGGCGATCGCATGGCGCGGCGCCTCCGGCCGTGGGTCTGGAAGCTGGTTCCACCCCGCGTCGCCCAGCGCGCGCACGCTCATGCCCGCGCCCCCGGCGCAATGGATGCGCCAGCGACCGTCCCAAAGGCATCCGGGTTCCGCCGATACCTCGTGATGCGCGATCGCGGCATATTCACGAAAGATCTCGATATGCATGCGCGTGACATCGACCTGCGCACCGTGGAGTGTTCCGCCGCCCCCTGCAAGCGCACGGTCGAGCAGTGCCTCAAGGGGCGCGGCGCGGGGCCGGTATTCCGCGCCGCCGACCCATTGCAGCGCAGCCGCGAGAAGCCTGAGTTGCGTGTCGCGCTCCACCTCCGCGAACCCGTCGCGGTCGAAGCGCAGGACGCCAAGATCGTCGGCGCGGGCGACCTTTTCGCCCACGCTGCGGGCACGGGCCACAAGAGCGTCGCGCGCGCGCGCAAGGCGCCGGGCGGTGGCCGCGATCTCAGCCGCACCGATGCCAAGCTGGGCAAGCGCCGCACGCGCCCTGGCCCGGT
>CAZOBK010000032.1:39090-40628 GCA_964578115.1 uncultured Roseicyclus sp. | reverse complement strand
GGGCACCCCGCCGCTCGGCTACCGCGCGGGCCAGTTCGTCTGGATGACCGAGGGCAAGCGGCGCTTCCCGCTTTTCGACCATCCCTTTTCCATTGCCGACAGTCCGGAACGCCCGGGGCTGAGCCTTGTCGTCAAGGAGGCGGGTGATTTCACCGACGGTATCGGAAAGCTGGCGCCCGGCACGCCGATCGGGATCGACGGGCCTTACGGCAACTTCACGCTGGAGGGCCATGGCGAGGACGCAATCCTCCTGATCGCGGGGGGTGTGGGGATCGCGCCGATCATGGGGCTTCTGCGCGATCTCGTGGCACGCGGGCATGGGCAGCCGGTACGGCTGGCCTATGCCGCCGGCACGCCGGAAAACCTCGCCTGTCTCGACGAGATCGCCGCGGCCGGCGCGAAGCTCGACCTGCGTCCGCTGCTGTTGAGCGAGACACCGTCCCCGGACTGGACGGGTGAGATTGGACGGCTCGACCGCGAGAGGCTCTCGGACATTCTGGACGGCCTCGATCCGCAGCGGACAGTCGCGCTGATCTGCGGGCCGGGGCCCATGGTGACGGCGGTCGCGGACGGGCTGATCGACCTCAGCCTGCCGATGGATCGGGTGATGTACGAACGCTTCGACTATTCCGAAGGCGCCTCCCGGCTCGACACGCGGCTGAGGTGGCGCTTCATCGGCATCGGGCTCGTGCTGGCGGCGGGTGTCGCGGGGTTCGTGGCGCTCCTCGGCTGAGACCGGGGCGGTGGGTCAGAGCGGAACCAGCAGAACGAAGCCGATCGACAGCCCCAGCAGGATGAGCGTCAGCAGCACCAGCATGGCGACATAGCGCCGGTCCACCTCGAGCAGGCGCCCGAGATTCGTGCGCAGACCCAGTGCCGAGATCGCGACGATCAGGCAGCCCTGCGAGGCCGTGACAAGTTGCGCGACAAGCCAGTCCGGCAGGATGTCCATGTTGCCGAGCGCCGCCAGCGCGACGAAAAGCACGAGAAACCACGGCAGCCCCGTGCGTCCCTCGCCCGTTCCGCGCAGCGACAGCGCGACAAGCAGGAGAACCCCCGGCAAGAGCGCCACGCGAAGCATCTTCACGAAGACGGCGAGGACGCCGACCTCGTCGCTGACGGAATGGCCCGCGCCGGCGACCTGTGCGACGTCGTGGATCGTGGCGCCGATCAGGAACGCCGTCTCTGTCGGCGTGAAGTCCAGCGCGCGGAACAGGGCCGGGTAGACGATCATCGCGAGCGTCGACAGAAGCGTCACCCCGGTGATCACCAGCAGCGTATCCGCCTCGCGGCCTTCGCGGCGGGGCAGGACGCTGGCGATGGCGAGCGCCGCGGAGGCCCCGCAGATCGCGACCGAACCGCCCGCGAGCAGCCCGAAGGCCTGCCGTCGCCCGAAAAGGTAGGACAGCAGGACACCGGCGCCCAGCGTCGCGAGCACGAGGCCCGCCACGGCGATGACCGGCACCCAGCCCAGCACCGAGACGTCCTGAATGTCGAGCCTCAGGCCCATCAGCGCCACGCCCCAGCGCAGCAGCGTC
>CAZOBK010000032.1:0-38990 GCA_964578115.1 uncultured Roseicyclus sp. | reverse complement strand
GTCCTGAATGTCGAGCCTCAGGCCCATCAGCGCCACGCCCCAGCGCAGCAGCGTCCGGGAGGCGAAGCCCAAGCCCCGCGCGCAGTCCGACTGATCGGCCACGCCGTGCAGCGCCATGCCGATCAGAAGCGCCAGCAGCATCACGGGCGCGCCGTAGCTCTGCGAAAGGAAACCGGCCGCCGCGCCGACCATCGCGGCCAGCATCAGGCCACGTGTCAGCGACGGGCCGTCCGGCACGAGGCCGGCCGGCAGAAGGCCGGAGAGGCGAGACACCGTCAGCCCTGCGCGAGCGCCCGGTCATAGCCGAACAGCGCCGCCGCGCCGCCGGTGTGCAGGAACACGATGCGTTCGCCCTTGGCGAAATGCCCCTTGCGGATCAGGTCGATCAGCCCCGCCGCGCCCTTGGCCGAATAGACCGGGTCGAGCAGGATGCCCTCGAGCTGCGCGAACATGGCGATCGCCTCGAGCCCGCCCTCTGTCGGGATGCCGTAGCCGTCGCCGACATAGTCGGTGTTGGCGACCACGTCCTCTCGGGCGACGATGCCGGGGCATCCGAGCTTCTCGGCCGTCTTTTCGGCCAGCGCGAAGACATTGCCCTCCTGCACCGGGCGGGGCGCGCGCACGCCGATGCCCAGAAGCGGGATCTGCGCGTTGCACGCCTTCAGCCCGGTGATCAGCCCCGCCTGCGTTCCCGCGCTGCCGGTGGCGTGGACGATGTGATCGACGACCAGCGCGCGGTCGTTGAGCTGCCCCATAAGCTCGAAGGCGCAATTGGCGTAGCCCAGCGCCCCGGTCGGGTTCGAGCCGCCGCCGGGGATGGTGTAGACGGTCCGGCCCTCGGCGCGGAACCGCTCCGCGACGGCCTCCATCTCGGCGTGCATGTCGGCGCCGCCGGGCCGTGTCTCGGTGGTGGCGCCGTGGAGGTGATCGAGAAGCACGTTGCCGTTTTCCTTGTAGTTCGGATCGTTCGATCCGGTCCGGTCCTCCAGCAGCAGGTGACAGGCCATGCCCAGTTTCGCGGCGAAGGCGGCCGTCTGGCGGGCATGGTTCGACTGGGTCGCGCCCTGCGTCATGACCATGTCGGCACCTTCGAGCTCGGCCTCGGCCATGAGGAACTCGAGCTTACGCGTCTTGTTGCCCCCCGTCGAAAGGCCGGTGCAGTCGTCCCGCTTGATCCAGATCTCCGGTCCGCCAAGCTCGGCGCTCAGACGGTCGAGACGCTCCAGCGGCGTGGGCAGATGCGCGAGGAAGTGGCGCGGAAAGCGGGCGAGGTTCATCGGGTTTCGTCCTTCTCTTGAGCTAAGTGTAAGTTAGCATTGTGGTTCCTCCAATTCGAACCGATAGATTGCATGATAACTTGCGAAACTTGCATGTAGGGGGATGCCATGCGGCATGACTGGATCGCCGATATTCTCGCGGTGATCGACAGCGGGTCGTTCGCCCGCGCGGCCGAGCTGCGCAACATCACCCAGTCTGCCTTCACGCGGCGGATCGATGCGATCGAGGCGCAGCTCGGCGGCCCGCTCTTCGACCGGCGGCGCAGGCCCGTGGCGCTTTTGCCCGCCGCGCGGACGCTCGAACGCAGCCTTCGCGCAGCCATGCAGGTCCAGTCCGGCCTGCTTCAGGAAGCGGCTGAAGTGGCCTCGGGCAGCGGGTCGATCACGCTGGCCTGTCAGCATGCGATCAGCGCGACGGTCTCGCCCGGGATCGTGCGCGCTCTCTCCCGGTCCGGGCTGGAGCCGGTGCGCATCCGCTCGGGGAACCGCGACGAATGTCTCGTCATGCTGCTGTCCGGGGCGGCCGATCTCGTCATCAGCTATGCCGTTCCCGATGCCGGCCCCGAGACCGGCGGTTTCGAGGAGCGTCGCATCGGGCACGACCGGCTCATGCCGGTGGCGCATCCGGGACTGTCGCGCCGCGCCGATGGCCGCATGTCCGTCGTGGCGTACCCGGCCGATGTCTTCTTCGGCGGTCTGGTGGCAGAGCTCTGGCTGGATCTGCCCGAGGGCGTGCTGCTGCATCGCCGCGCCGAGACCGCGCTGACCCTCGCGGCCTACCGCTACGCCATCGAGGGGCTGGCCGTGGCCTGGTTGCCCGAGGCGCTGGTCGCGGAGGATATCCGCGTCGGACGGCTTTGCCGCGTCGCCGATGCCGGGCCCGACCTCGCGCTCGAGATACGGATGATCCGTCTCGCCGGAGGCGGGCGGGAGCGGGCGCGGCGCGGCTGGGACGTCATCCTCGATGCGAGCGCGCCGGGGTCAGAACGCCTGCCATAGCGCCCGTCCGACCGGGTCGAGCCGATCCGGCGAACAGAACAGCGAGATGGTCAGATGCGCGGTCCAGGACGGCCCGCCCATGCGCACCAACCGGCCATCGGTCAGTTCCTCTGCGATCGAGAAGGCGGGTAGCCACGCCACCCCGCTGCCCGCGAGCGCCTGACGTTTCAGCGCCTCGGCCAATGCGTCCATGTAGCGGACATCGAGCGATGTCTCCCGTCCCCCGATCGTGCGGTCGACGACGCTTCCCAGAAAGGTATCGGGATCGTAGCTCAGGTAGGGCACCGGCCGATTGCTCGGGCCGCCGAGCGTCCAGCCGTTGCGCACGGCCGCATTCTGCTGGGCGACGGGGATCAGGTCCTCGTTGCAGATATCCTTCCGGGCGAAGCGCGTCTCGTCGAGGATCGGCTCCACATGCTGGTGCCGGTAGTAGAGCAGGAACTCGCAGCCGCCATCCGTCAGCAACTGGCAGCAGGCAGCCATGGTGTCCGACACGACCCGCACGCGCATCTCCGGGATCAGCTTCGCGAATTCCGACAGGCGTGGCTGCAGGTAGTTCACCGAGATAGCATGGAGCGCGGCGATGCGCTGCTGCGGCAGTTTGCTGTGTTCGGCCGCTCGTATCGCTTGCCGCGCATCGGTCAGCTGGGCAAGCGTGACCTGCGCCGTCCCGAGAAACTGCCGCCCGGCCGGTGTCAGCTGCACCGGATAGCTGGACCGGTCGATCAACGACGTGCCGACCCAGGATTCCAGCGACTTGATCCGCCGGCTGAAGGCCGATTGCGTCACGTTGCGCTCTTCCGCCGCGCGGGAGAAGTTCAGCGTGCGACCGAGGCAGACGAAGTCGATCAGCCAATTGATGTCCATCGCGGCCCCCGGCAGCCCTGCCGGGCAAGTCTACCGCCGTTCAAGAACCATGCAAGATTGGAATAGTTTATTGAGACATAAGCATTGGCGCGCGGACAAAGGTCTCGCCTACCGTTACGTCACCAGCCTTGTGATGCGCAGGGCCAAGCAAGCGACCGGGGCCACGAAGCGCCGGCAACCACCAAGCAGATCAACGGGGATCACCATGAAAAAGACCATCGCGACAGCCCTTTCGACCACCGTGCTGGCGGCGGGACTCGCCCTGCCGGCCGCGGCCGAAACCATCCGTCTTTCCACCTATGTCAACGAGATCGATATCCGCCACGACGGGTTCCAGCATTTCGCCGACCTCGTCGCCGAGCGCACGGGCGGCGAGGTGGAGATCCAGATCTTCCCCTCCTCCACTCTGCATGGCTGGTCCGAGGGCGTCGACGCGCTTCAGGGCGGGGTTTCCGACATCAGCTGGATTCCCGCAGACGAGCGGCTGCCTTGCTACCGCGTCACGTCTCTCTACCCGGCCATGGTCGACCTGGAGAACCAGGTCGCGATGGATGCCGCCTATGCCGACCTCGTCCGCGCCGAGGCGGCGGAGGTGGGCCTCGTGCCGCTGTTCAACTCGAACTATTCCTACGACCAGGAATGGTGGTTCGAAGAGCCCATCGCCGATCTGGGCGACCTGCAGGGACGTCAGGTCCGCTCCATCGGGCCGCTGGTCTCCATGATGATCGAGACCTGGGGCGGCGCGCCGGTCTTCGTGGCGCCGAGCGAGGTGTTCCAGTCCGCCGAGCGCGGCGTCGTGGACGGCATCAACATGGGTGTGGCCACCTATTCCAGCTGGCAGCTCTGGGACGTGATGCCCTACATGGTCAACGGCAGTCTCTTCTACGGCAACATCATCTACATGATGAGCGAGGGCGCATATGAGCGGCTGACCCCCGAACAGCAGACCATCGTGATGGAAGCCGCCGCCGAGACCGAAGCCTGGCTCCAGCCGCGCTACGAGGCCTGGGTCGATCAGCGCGTGGGCAACGCCGTGATGGCCGGCGGCGGCGCGGCCGTGTCCCTGTCCGTCGAGGAGCGGTCCGCGCTTCTGGGAAGCGTGCAGGAGACGTGGAACGCCGAGGTCGAGGCCGCCTGCGGCCCCGAACTGGCAAGCGACATCCTCGAGCTTTTCGCCGAGAACGCTCCCTGACGGGCGAATAACTGTAGCGCCGTGGGCCCGATGCGATGGCCCGCGGCGCTACGATCCTGCAGCATGGCAAAAATTGCACGGGGGCGCGGCGGTGACGCAACTCGACCGATCGATCCGACTTGTCGAAAGGCTGGTGATCTGGCTGGCTGCGGCCGGGGCCTGCATCATCCTCGTGCAGATGGTCTGGATCAGCTACGGCGTCTTTACCCGATACGCCCTGAACGCACCGGACCGGATGGTCACCGAGGCGACCGCGCTGCTTCTGTTTCCGGTGGCCTTCGCAGGCCTTGCCTATGCCCTGCGCGAAGACGCCTATCCAAGGGTCACGATGCTGACTGACCGGCTCCCGGCAATGGGGCGGAAGATCGTGGCCCTGGTCAATCTGGCGCTGATGCTGGGGGTGGGACTGTTCTTCGCGACGGCGGCGGGCAACGCCACGATCCGCGCGTTCAACTCCGGCTCCTCGTCCGAGATCCTGCTCTGGCCGCGCTGGATCTTCTGGGCGCCGGGGGCCGCGTCGCTGATCCTTTTCGCCATCTATGCCACGTTGCGGTTGGCGCGCGTCGCCGTCACCCCCGCCGAGGAGATGTGAGCGATGGAATGGTATGAAGTCGGTCTCGGCCTCCTCGGGCTTCTCATCCTGCTGATCGCGATGGGTCTGCCCATTCCCTTCGCGCTGGCGGCCGCCTCGCTGCCTTTCCTGTGGCAGATCCAGACATTTCAGACCTCGCTGGTGTCCTCCCAGCTCAAGCTCTGGGGGGTGTGGATCAACTACATCCTGCTGGCGGTGCCGCTGTTCGTGTTCCTGGGCGAACTGATCGGCAGGTCGCATATCGGTCCACGACTCTACCAGTTCCTCCATCAGGGCGTGCGTGTGCGGGGTTCAGCCGCCTATGGCTCCATCGGGGCTTGCGCCGGGTTCGGCGCGGTGTCGGGCTCATCCATGGTCGGCTCGCTGACCATAGGCGGCGTCGCGCTGCCAGAAATGCTGCGGCTGGGCTACGGCAAGGAGCTTTCGTCGGGCGTTCTGGCGGCGGGCGGTACGCTCTCGGTGCTGTTGCCGCCCAGCCTGATCCTGCTGTTCTACGGCATCGTCACAGATCAGAGCATCGGTGATCTGTTCATCGCGGGCGTCGTGCCCGGCCTCATCCTCGCGACGCTCTTCTCGGTCGTGGTGATGATCTGGGGCGTCATTCACCCAGACGACATTCCCGACAGCGAGCAGGCCGCGCGGATGACCATGTTCCAGATCGGGGCGACGGTCGGACCGATCGCCCTGATCGGCCTCGTGATCACGGTCGCGATCTACGGCGGCATCGCGACGCCCACCGAGGCGGCGGCTGTTGCGGCGCTTCTGACGGTCGCTCTTGCCTTCGGGGTCGGCGGATTGCGGTGGGACGGGTTCAAGGAGGCGCTTTTTTCCACCATGCGGACGATGGGCTATCTGGGCCTGCTGCTGTCGGCGGGGACGCTCTTCGGCTTCGTGCTGACCTACTACCGGGTGCCGCAGGAATTCACCGAGCTTTTCCTCAGCTTCGAGCTGTCGCCCTACACGGTGCTGGCCATCGTTCTTGTCTTCTACATCCTTCTGGGCATGTTCCTCGAGCCCGTCTCGATGACCTTCATCACCCTGCCCACGATCTTCCCGCTGATGGCGGCGGCCGGGTTCGACCTGATCTGGTTCGGGGTCGTCTACACCGTGACGATGGAAATCGCGGTCCTGACACCGCCGGTGGGCCTCAACCTCTATGTCATACAGGGGATCAGCCGGGGAAAGGTCAGCATCGTTCAGGTCATCCGCGGCTGCCTGCCGTTCATCGCAGCGCTCGTGGTGCTGATCCTCCTGCTCGTCGCCTTCCCGCAACTGGCGCTCTGGCTGCCCGAGCAGATGAAATGACCGGATCGGCAGGCGTGGATCTGCACATGGAGACCGTGACGGGCGCTGCAGCGCTTCCGGTCGTCATGGTGCATGGATATCTCGGCGGATCCGCGCAATGGTCCGACCTGCAGACAGCGCTTGCCGACCGGTTCAGCATCGTGGCGCTGGACCTGCCCGGCTTCGGGCGCGCCAGCGGGCATGCCGCCCCGGCGACGATCGCCGGCTTCGCGGAGCACGTGATCGCCGATCTCGACGCAAGGGGCATCGAGCGTTGCGTTCTCGTGGGGCATTCCATGGGCGGCATGATCGCCCAGGAGGTCGCAAGCAGGATCCCGCAGCGCCTCGACCGGCTCGTCCTATACGGCACCGGGCCGCTCGGCTCCATGCCCGACAGGTTCGAAGCGCTCGACGTTTCGCTCGACCGGCTGCGGCAGGATGGCGTCGCCAGGACGGCGCGCCGCATCGCGGCCACATGGCTCTCGCGCGGCGAGGCGCATCCGGGCTTCGAGGCTCTGTCATCGATTGGCGCGCAGGCGGATAACGAGGCGGCAAGGATCGCGCTCAACGCCATGGCCGCATGGGACGGGCGCGCGAGCCTGTCGCTTCTTACCATGCCATCGCTGATCATCTGGGGTGACGAGGACCGGTCCTATCGCTGGCGTCAGGTGGAATACCTCTGGACGCATCTTCCATCGGCGTCGCTTGCGGTCATTCCCGGTGCCTCGCACGCCGCGCATGTGGAAAAGCCGGAACTCTTCCGGATGATCCTGGAGGATTTCCTGACGGGGTGACGCCGGGACGGACGCGCCCTCGCGGTCAGTCGCGGCGGGCGGGTCGCATTCCGGCGGCGAGCCATCGCCTGATCGGAAGGGCGGAAGCGATCAGCAAAAGCGCCGAGACGCCCAGCAACGCAGCACTCCCGGGCCGGTCGAGAAACACCATGGCATCGCCCCGCGACAGCAGCATCGCGCGGCGGAAATATTCCTCCATCGCGGGGCCCAGCACGAAACCGATCAAGAGTGGCGCAGGCTCGAACCGGAACAGGCGGAGGACATAACCAACGAGCCCGAAGACCAGCGTCACCCAGACGTCGAAGACCGAATTGTCGATGGAATAGACGCCGATGCAGATCAGGACCACGACCGTCGGATAAAGCAGCGTGTGCGGCACCCGCAGAAGCCGCACCCAAAGGCCGATCAGCGGGATGTTGAGGATCAGCAGAAACAGGTTGCCGAACAGGAAGCTGACGACGAGCCCCCAGAAAAGCTCGGGGTGGTCGGGGATCAGGCGCGGGCCCGGCGTTATGCCGTGGATCATGAGCGCGCCCAGCATCAGCGCCATCGTGGCCGAGCCCGGGATGCCCAGCGTCAGCGTCGGGATGAAGGCGGTCTGCGCGGCGGCGTTGTTGGCCGTTTCGGGCACGACGACACCCTCGACGGTGCCCGTGCCGAAGGCGGAGGCGCGGGGCGAGATGCGCTTTTCCAGCGCGTAGCCCACGAAAGACGCGACGGTCTGGCCCGTCCCCGGCAGCGTTCCGAAGAACGAGCCGATGCCCGCCCCCCGGATCGCCGGACCGATGGAACGCAGCCATTCCGGCGCCGTGGGCAGGAACCCGCGCAGTGTCACCTTCTGGCCCGCGTAGCTGCGCGTCGCGCCCCGCGCCGAGGTCATCACCTCGGCGATCCCGAACAGGCCCATGGCCACGACGACGAGGCTGAGCCCGTCGCGCAGTTGCGCGATCCCGCCGGTATACCGCGTCTCGCCCGAGTTCACGTCGATCCCCACGGTGCCGATCAGCACCCCGAGGCAGACCATCATCACGCCCCTGAGCGCGCCCGAGCCCGAGACCACCGAGGCCGCCACAAGGCCCAGCACCATGACCGAGAAATACTCCGCCGGGCCGAAGCGCAGCGCGAAGTCAGCCAGCACCGGCGAGAGGCCCACCATGACCCCCACGCCGAAGATGCCGCCGAAGAAAGACGCGATGGCGGTCATGAACAGCGCCACGCCGGCGCGGCCCTGCTGTGCCATCGGGTAGCCGTCGAGGCAGGTGACCGAGGCCGACGGCGTGCCCGGGATGTTGAGCAATATCGAAGAGATCGAGCCGCCGTATTCCGACCCGTAATAGACGCCCGCCAGCATCACCAGCGCCGTCTCGGGCGGCAGGTAGAACGACACCGGCAGCAGCATGGCGACGGCCGCGAGCGGACCGATTCCGGGCAGCACGCCGATGAAGGTGCCGAGGAACACGCCGACGAAGCACCAGGCGAGGTTCTCGAAGGTGGCCGCCGTCGCGAGCCCGAGCGCGAGGTTGTCCAGAAGCTCCATCACGGCCACCGCAGGGCCGGCAACGGCAGGCTCAGCCCGGCCACGAAGACCCCCCAGACGCCGACCGCGACCGCAGCGGCGAGTGCAAGGCGCGCGGGCCAACCAAGCGCGCCGGTGACGACCGATGTGCCTAGAACCGACAGCGCCGCACCCGGCAGGACCCCGAAGAGCGGCGTGACGAAGGCGAAGACGGCCACGCCCGCGCCGACGCCCGCGACGGCCTTCGGGTCGGGGTGCGTGACTTCGCCCGGCGCGCGCCACTCCTTGATCAGCGCCACGAGCGCAAGAGCCGCGAGCAGACCGCCAACGATCAATGGGAAGGCCCCCGGACCCATGCGCCGCACCGTCCCCAGATCGAGCGCCGTCACCGCGCCGAGCGCGAAGCCCAGTCCAGCGGCCAGCATCAGCGCCGGACCAAGAAGCGCGATCAGGCGTCCGGAAGGCATCGCGCGTCCTCCGGCGTGAACTCCGGGCCTTCGTAGCTTTCGGGGATCGCGATCTCGCCGCAGCGAAGGGCCTCGGCCGCCTGGGCCACGGCAACCCGCGCCGCCTCGGGCACGTCGGGGGCCATGGATAGGCTGACGAATTCCCCATCGGCCAGGCCGAATTCCACGATCTGCCCGGGCACGATTCCGGCCACCATGTCGGCAACCGCGCGTACCACACCAAGGTCGATCCGGGCGAGCGCAGAGCCCGCGAAGACCTCCGGGTCCTCCGCGACCCAGTCGAGCGCGTTGCCGATCTGTCGCGTTCCTGCCGTTCGGCAAGCCTCGGTCGCGCCCGCACGGGCCGCGTTGAGCATGGTGAACAGGACGTCGGCACCGGCTTCGATCTGCGACCGCGCCCAGTCGCGCGCCACCGTGGTGTCGTCCTGCGTTCCGCAAAACGAGGTCAGCACGGGCATGTCGGGCGCCACGTGTCGCACGCCCGCCACGAAGCCCGCGCGCCCCTTCAGCCCCGGCGTCACCCTGTGGCCCGACAGATGCGCGACCGTCCCGCTTCGCGTCAGATGCGCGGCGAGGACCCCGGCGAGGAAGGCCGAGTCCTCCTGCCGCACATCGTAGCTTGCCAGGTTCGGGCCGAGGCGCTTGCCCTGCACGATGGCGAAGCGGTGGCCCGGATGATCCGCCGCGACATCCGGCATGGCAAGGTTGCCCTGCCCGCCGATGAAGACCAGCCCCTCGGCGTCGTGCAGCCCCTCGGCGAGACGCGTCCGGATCGCCGCCTGGTCGTAGGGCACGCCCGAGATCACCTCGATCTCGGCCATGCCCGTTTCGACCACGCGCAACACGCCCTCACGCGCGCTGGCGTTGAAGCCCCGGTCCTCGAGGGCGCCCACGAAAAAGACTGCGATCCGCATCTCCGCACACCTTCAGTTCATCGCGGCGGGCACCATGGCGCGCCACTGTTCGAACTGTGCCGCGACATAGTCGGCGAACTCGTCGCTGGTCTTGGCCTCGCGCACCAGCCCCCAGCCGTCGAACTGAGCGGTAACATCGGGATTGGCCATGGCCTCCTGCAGCGCGGCGTCGAGCGCGGTGCGGATCTCCTCGGGCACGCCGTCGGGGCCCGAGACGCCAAGCCAGTTCTCGGCCACGAGGTCGTAGCCGAGCTCGGTAAAGGTCGGCACGTCGGGCAGGCTGGCGATGCGCGCGGGTGCGGTCACGGCAAGCGGGATCGCGGTGCCTTCCTCGACCGAGGGCAGGTTCTGCGGCACGGCGTCGAAGATCGTGGGCACCACGCCCGCGCGGAAATCGAGCCGCATGGGTCCCGAGCCGCTGTAGGGAATGTGGAACAGCTCCGCGCCCGACAGGTCGACGAAGGTCTCGGCCACGATATGCCCCCAGGAGCCGACCCCGGAACTGCCGTATTCGTAGTCGCCCGGCGCGGCCTGCGCGGCGGCGACGAAGTCGCCAAGCGTCTGGGCGCCGACCGAAGGGGCGGCGAACAGGCCCATGTGCACCGTGCCCACATAGGTAATGTGGTCGAAATCCTCGATCGGATCGTAGGGTGTATCGGGGAAGCGGATCGGCGCCACGTTGAAGGGGGTGAGGTTCGACAGCATGAAGGTGTAGCCATCCGCCTCGGCATCGGCCAGTGCGCCGGCGGCGACGGTTCCGGCGGCACCGGGCATGTTCTCGACGACGAACTGCTGCCCGAGGCTTGCGGACAGGCGCTCGGACAACAGGCGCGCGACAAGGTCGCTGGCCCCCCCAGGCGGGAAGGAGACGATGATGCGGACCGGTTTTTCCGGCCAGCCATCGGCCATGGCGGGGCCTGCGGCGCCCGCGACGAGGGCGATGAGCGAGGCGGTCAGAAAGGTTCTGCGGGTCGACATGGGCAACTCCTCTGCGTTGGATGGAGCGAGTGTTCTTGCGCCGCGCCCGATCCGCCAGACAGAAACCACGGTTTGACTTTTTGAGGGTTTTGAAATTGCAGTTTCGTTTGCGACCGAGGCAGGCGCTGAGCCTCAATGCCCGCTTTCGAGGCAGTCCGTGAACGGAGGCGCCCCTGCGCTCAAAGAAACAGCTGTTCCAATCAGGGCCATCGATTCGCCTATGCCTGGCTGAATTCCCTTGAACCTTGCCGGCGCAGTCGCATCATGAAGCCCATGACGAAACCTGAATTTCATTCGGATGTGCCAGATGGTTTCCTCGACCGCATCCGCGAGCGACTGCCCGAGACGCGCCGGGCGGAACGGCGGCTTGCCGAGTTCCTGCTCGACTTCCCCGGAGAGCTCGCCAGCTACGACGCGCAGGAGCTTGCGCGGCTGTCGGGCGTGTCCAAGGCGACGGTCTCGCGCTTCGTGCGCCGCATCGGTTTCGACAGCTACGACCACGCGCGCCGCGCCGCGCGCGAGGAGGGGCGCACCGGATCCCGCCTGTGGTTGAGCCAGGCGGATGCGACGCTTGCCGACACCGCGCTGCCTGCCGCGCTGGCCGAGGAACGAGACAATGTCGCCTGGACCTACGAGCGTATCGATCCCGCCGAGATCGAGGCCTGCGTGGGCGCGATGTTGTCCGCGCGGAAGGTCTGGCTGGTCGGGCACCGGATCAGCCAGTCCTTCGCGACCTACCTCGCGTGGCAGCTGGTCAAGATCGTGCCTGACGTGGCGGTCGCCCCCCGCGGCGGCGAGTCGCTGGGCGAGCATATCGCCAGCATGCGGGCGGACGACATGGTGCTGCTGTTCGCCTTGCGCCGAAGGGTCGGCCTGACTGACCGCGCGATCGAGGAAATCGCGGTCACCGGCGCGGCGCTTGCCGTGGTCTCGGACGAGGCGATGGCGTCATCCCCGGTGCCGCGCTGGCATTTCCGCTGCCGCACGGCGACGGAGACGCCGCAATTCAACCACGCCGCCGTCCTGTCGCTGTGTCACTGGCTGGTCGTGCGCGCTTCCGCCCGGGCCGGCACGGAAGGGCGCGTGCGCCTGCGGCAGGTCGAGGAAATAAACGAGAGGCTCGGCTTCTACTGACACCAGCCGGCCGTACGCCGGAGCGCTGTCCCGGACAGCCGGCGGTCAGAATTGCCGTTACGCGAAGTCGATGCCGTTGCGGAACGGAAGCGCCCGCAGCCGTCGGCCGGTCGCCGCGAAGATCGCGTTGCCCAGTGCAGGTGCTGCGGGCGGCACCGGCGGTTCGCCGATGCCGCGCACCTGCGTCCCGTTCTCGAGGCCCGCCACAATGATCTCCGGGCATTGATGGATGCGCATGCCCTCGTGGTCGTAGTAGTTCTCCTGCTGCGCCATCCCGTCGGCATAGGTGATCTCGCAGTTCATCGCGTGGCCGAGGCCGAAGACAACGCCGCCCTGCACGAGGTTCTCGAAATTCACCGGATCGACGATGGTGCCCACGTCGCAGACCACCCATACCTTGTCGATTCTTATGCCGCGGTCCGTGTCGGTGACCTGCACGACCTCGGCCACGGGGACGCCGAAGCTTTCGACGAAGGCCACGCCCTTGCCCTGGTTGGCCTCCAGCGGCGCGCCCCAGTCCGACATCTCCGCCGCCGTTTCGAGGACCCGGCGCGAGACGTCGTGATCCATCAGTCGGATACGCTCCTCCATCGGGTTGGCGCCGGCGGCGTGGATCAACTCGTCGAGAAACGTGTCGAAGATGAAACCCGCCCCCGGCGCGCCCACCGCCCGCCACGACGACGTAGGCGCCAGCCCCTCGGCCCGAAACGCGCGGACCCGGAAATCCGGGATCGCATAGGGGTTGTTCCAGGCGCCTGCCACGATCTGCACGTCCGGGCCCGGCACCGACAGGCCGATCCGCCCGACCTGCGAGGCGATGACGGAGGGTGCCGCGATATCGAGGGCCAGGGCGGTGACCTGCCCGTTCTCCACCCGGCCGCGCGCCCGGCCCATCGCGATGTGGCGCGTGAAGTCCTGGGCGAAATCCTCCTCGCGGGAATAGGTGAGCTTGACCGGCGTGCCGCGCAGTTGGTTGGCGATCTCGGCAGCCTGCTTGACGAACTCGAATTCCAACCGGTGGCCGAAACTTCCGCCGACATACTGATTGTGGAACGTCACCTGTTCGGGCGCATGGCCGGTGATCTGGCCCACCTCCACCTGTAACTGGCGGGGGATCTGGTGGCTGGTCCAGACCTCGGCCCGGTCCGCCTCGACCAGAACAACGGCATTGAGCGGCTCCAGCGGCGCATGAGCGACGTAGGGCGAGCGGTACTCCGCCTCGATCACCTCTCCGCCGTCGAGTGCGGCGCCCGCATCGCCATCGTCTCGCCAGACGCGGTCGAGATGCTCGTCGGTGAAGCTGTCACCGACGCGCTGCCAATGATCCTCCTGTTCGGCGGGGTAGGGGGCGGGGCCCCAGTCGAAGGTGATCGCATCGAGCGCCCGGAACGCGCGCCACGTGTTGTCGGCGATGACCGCGACGCCGCCCGTGATCTCCACGACATCCCGGACCCCGCGCATGCCGCGCGCCTCGGTCGCGTCATGGCCGATCAGGGCGCCGCCCTTCCTCGGGTTCAGGCGGATGGCGGCATGCACCATGCCCTCCAGAGAAATGTCGATGCCGTAACCGAGCGTTCCGGTGGATTTGCCGAGGATGTCGAGCCGCTCCATCGGTGTGCCGATCAGGCGCCATTCGGACGGGTCGCGCAGGGAGACATCGGTCACGGGCTCCAGCGTTGCGGCCGTCTCGGCCAGTTCCGTGTAGGGCAGGGCGGTTCCGTCCGGCAGCTGTACCGCGCCGTTCGCGGTCGAAAGCTCCGCCACCGGGATGCCGGTCCTGCGGCTCGCGGCAAGCTTCAGCGTCTCGCGCGCCACCGCACCGGCACGGCGGAGCTTGTCGAAACTGTCGGGGATGGCAGTGGACCCGCCCGTGGCCTGCAGACCGAGAAGCTTGATGGCGCCGCCCGCGACGTCGCGCATCGTCTCGGCAGCAAAACCGTCGTCAGTGGCACGGAACGGCACGGCCTCCTCCGACATGGCGGTGTTCCAGTATGCGCGGGCGGGCGGGCCGAAATCGGTGACGAACTGGCCGAACTCGATATCGAGCTCCTCGGCAATCAAAGCGGCCTGGGCCGAGACCGTGCCCTGTCCGAGGTCGGCATGGGGCGTGATCAGAGTGACGCGTTCGGCGTCGATCAGAACCCACGGGTTAAAGGTGGCCGCGCCCTCTGCGAGGTCTTCCTCCAGCGGGTTCGCGGGCGTGCGGCGGACCATGTAGACGCCGAAGGCCACGCCGCCAGCGATGGCGGCCGATCCGATCAGGAAGGTGCGGCGGGCGATCTTTCCGGCACGGCTCATGGCTCAGGCCTCCCGCAGCTTGGCGGCGGCGGCGTGGATGGCCGCGCGGATACGGGGATAGGTCCCGCAGCGGCAGAGATTGCCGTCCATCTCGAAACCGATGTCCTCGTCGGAGGGGTCCGGCGTCGCCTCCAGCAGGGCGGCGGCCTGCATGATCTGGCCGGACTGGCAGTAGCCGCATTGCGCGACCTGGTGTTCGATCCAGGCCTCCTGCACGGCATGCAGCGCGGTGGGTGTCCCGAGGCCCTCGATCGTGACCACCTCGGCCCCTTCCAGCGTTCCGGCGGCGATCTGGCAGGACCGGACGGCCGCCCCGTCCAGATGCACGGTGCAGGCCCCGCATTGCGCGACGCCGCATCCGTATTTCATGCCGGTGAGACCCAGTTCGTCGCGCAGCACCCACAGAAGCGGCATGTCCTCCTCGACCTCAACCTCCCGCTCCGTGCCGTTGACCGTGAAACGCATATCCAACTCCCGTGCGATACATTTGGACAAAAACGATACAATTGTAAATTGACGCATCTGCGGTGCGCTGTCAAAGACATCCGGTGCAGCCCCGGGACCATCATATCGTCAGTGCCGCCCTGTCGGTCTTTTCCCGTTACGGGGTGTCACGGACTACGATGAACGACATCGCCGCCGAGGCCGGCGTTTCGCGCCAGACGCTCTACAATACCTTTCCGGGCAAGACCGAGATCCTGCGCGCCGCCGTTCGCCTGAAGATGGAAGAGGGGCTGGACGCCGTGCGCGCCCGCTGGGCCGAAACCGGGGACCTCGGGGCACGGATCGACGCGTTCTTCACCCATGGGGCGGTGACTTGGTTCGATGCAGTCCACGCCTCGCCCGAGCTGGCGCAGTTGCTCGACGGGATGCACGCCGTCGCGTTCGAAGAGATGGCGGAGGGCAAGGCGCGTTGGGTCGCCTTCGTCGAGCAGGGGTTTCGCGACGCGGGTGTGCGGCTACGCGATCCGGAGATTTCCATTGGCGAGATCGCGGATTTTCTGTTCACGGCGGCAAAAAGCGCCAAGGACGCATCGGCTTCGCGACCCGAACTGCTGTCCCGGCTCAAGGTGATCCGGCAGGCCGTGATCGCCATGACGGAAGGGGCCTGAGACGGGCGCGGCAAGCTGTGCCGCCGCGCCCTGTTTCGTGAGCGTCAGCCGGCGTTCGCCAGCGCGCGCTTGGCCATGACCTTGACGAGGTTCGCCCGGTAGGCCGCCGTGCCGTGGATGTCGCTGAGCATCCCGTCCTCCGAGATCGACACGCCGTCGAGCGCGCCCGCCGAGAAATCGGACGACAAGGCCGCCTCCATGCCGTCGTGCCGGAACACGCCATCCTCACCCGCGCCGGTCACCGCGACGCGCACCGCGCCGCCGGTTTCCGCCACGAACACGCCCGCCATGGCATAGAGCGAGGCGGGGTTGCGGAACTTGGAATAGCCCGCCCGCTTCGGCACCGGAAAACGCACGGCGGTGACGATCTCGTCCTCCTCCAGCGCCGTTGTGAACATGCCCTGAAAGAAGTCCTCGGCCGCGATCTCGCGCTTGCTGGTGACCACGGTCGCGCCGAGGCCAAGGACCGCCGCCGGGTAATCCGCCGCCGGGTCGTTGTTGGCGATGGACCCGCCGAGGGTGCCCATCGCGCGCACCGCCGGATCGCCGATCCCGCTCGCCAATGCGGCCAGCGCCGGAATGTGCGCCTTCACGTCGGCGCTGGTGGCGACATCCATGTGCCGGGTCGCGGCGCCGATGGTGACCGTCCCGTCGCCCGCGCTGATGCCGTTGAGCTCGGCGATACCGCGCACGTCGACAAGATCGCCGGGCGCGGCGAGGTGTTGCTTCATCGTGGGCAGGAGCGTCTGGCCCCCGGACAGCACCTTGGCGCCCTCCGATCCCGCAAGAAGGGCCACCGCGTCCGGGACGGAGCCCGGCTTGTGATATTTCGTCGGATACATCTCGGCTCTCCTTATTCCGCGGCCATGGGTGTCTTGGCGCCCTGAAGCGCCGTCCAGACCGCAAGCGGGGTGGCGGGCATCTGTAGATCGTTCGTGCCGATGGCGTCCGTGATCGCGTTGATCACCGCTGGCGGCGCGCCGATGGCCCCGGCCTCGCCGCAGCCCTTGACCCCAAGCGGGTTCAGGGGCGACGGCGTGCAGCCGTGATCCAGCGTGAAGGCCGGAACGTCGGCCGCGCGCGGCATGCAGTAATCCATGTAGGAGCCGGTGATCAGCTGGCCGTCCTCGTCATAGACGACCTGCTCCAGCATGGCCTGACCGATGCCTTGCGTCACACCGCCATGGACCTGACCCTCGACGATCATCGGGTTCACGATCGTGCCGAAATCGTCGACGGCGGTGAACTGCACCACCTCGGTGACGCCGGTGTCGGGGTCGACCTCGACCTCGCAGATCAGCGCGCCGGAGGGGAAGGAGAAGTTCGCGGGATCGAAGAAAGAGGTTTCCTTCAGTCCCGGCTCCATGCCGTCGGGCAGGTTGTGGGCGGTGTAGGCGGCAAGCCCGATCTCGTGCCAGCCCATCTTCTTGTCGGTGCCTGCGACCTTGGCCTCGCCGCCCTCGATGACGATGTCGTCCTCGGAGGCTTCCAGCACGTGGGCCGCGATCTTCTTGGCTTTCTCCTCGACCTTGTCGAGCGCCTTCATGATCGCGCTCATGCCAACCGGGCCCGAACGCGAGCCGTAGGTGCCCATGCCGAATTGCACCTTGTCCGTGTCGCCATGCACGATCGCAACGTTGTCGATCGGCAGGCCGAAGCGGTCTGCCGCAAGCTGCGCGAAGGTCGTCTCGTGCCCCTGGCCGTGGCTGTGGCTGCCGGTGAGGATCTCGACCGTGCCCACGGGGTTCACCCGCACCTCGGCGGATTCCCAAAGGCCGACGCCCGCGCCGAGCGACCCGGCGGCAGCCGAGGGCGCAAGCCCGCAAGCCTCCACGAAGGTCGAGTAGCCGATGCCGCGCAACTTGCCGCGCTGCGCCGCCTCGGCCTTGCGGGCCGGGAACTCGTCGACCTTGGCGTGCTTTTGCGCCATGTCGAGCAGCGTGAAGTAGTCGCCACTGTCATATTGCAGCAGGACCTGCGTCTGGTACGGGAACTCCTTGATGAAGTTCTTCCGGCGCAATTCGGCGGGGTCCATCCCCATCTCGCGCGCGGCGGTCTCCATCATCCGCTCCATCATGTAGGTGGCCTCGGGCCGCCCCGCGCCGCGGTAAGCGTCGACGGGCACCGTGTTGGTGTGGACCGCCCGCACCGTGCCGTAGATCGCCGGGATGTCGTAGGTTCCCGACCAGAGCGTGCCGTAAAGGTAGGTCGGCGTGGCCGTCGCGAAGAGAGAGACATAGGCGCCGATATTGGCGATGGTATCGACGTGGAAGCCGACGATCCTCCCGTCGGCATCAAAGCCCATCTTCGCCGTCGTCACATGGTCGCGGCCATGGGCGTCGGTCATGAAGGCCTCGGAGCGGTCCGACGTCCATTTCACCGACCGCCCCGTCTTCATCGAGGCCCAGAGGCAGGCGATCTCTTCAGGGTAGATGTAGATCTTGGAGCCGAAGCCCCCGCCCACGTCAGGTGCGATCACGCGCAGCTTGTGCTCGGGCGCGACCTGGTAGAACGCGCTCAGGACCAGCCGCGCCACGTGGGGATTCTGGCTGGTGGTGTAGAGCGTGTAGTGATCCTCCGCCTCGTCGTAGATGGCGACCGCGCTGCGCGGCTCCATCGCGTTGGGGCTGAGGCGGTTGTTGGTGATATCCAGCGTCGTGACATGGGCTGCCCCTGCCATCGCGGCCTCGGTCTTGGCCTCGTCACCGATCTCCCAGTTGAAGATCAGGTTGCCGGGCACGTTCTCGTGGACCTGCGGTGCGCCATCGGCCAGCGCCTTGTCGGCAAAGACCGTCGCGGGCAGTTCTTCGTAGTCGAGCTCCACCATTTCGGCAGCGCGGCGGGCGATGTCCTGGCTTTCGGCCGCGACCACGGCGATGGCGTCACCCACGTAGCGCGCGTAGGTCGTGACCATCGGGTTCCAGACGCCGCACTGCATCGGGTTGCCGTCCTTCGACGTGATCGCCCAGCCGGTGATGATGTCGCCGATCCCGTCATCCTTCATCTCGGGGCCGGTATGGACGGCGATCACGCCTTCCATCGCCAGCGCCGCCGAGGCGTCGATGCCGGTGATCTTCGCATGCGCCACCGGGCTGCGGACGAAGGCGGCATAGGCCTGGTTCTCGACGCGGAAATCGTCGGTGTACTTGCCCTTGCCGGTGAGGAAACGCTTGTCTTCCTTGCGCGCCACGCGCGCGCCGATACCGTCGCTCATGGTCCCTTGCCTCCCTTATTCCGCGGCCTTGGACATGCCGGCCATCTGGCCCGCCGCGTCCTCGATGGCGTTGACGATGTTGTGGTAGCCGGTGCATCGGCAGATATTGCCCTCCAGCTCGTGCCGGATCGCGGATTGCGTCAGCTCGCGCCCCTCGGCCTGGTAGCGGTTCACCATGTCGATCCCGGCCATGATCATGCCCGGCGTGCAGAACCCGCACTGCAGCCCGTGATGGGTGTTGAACGCGGCCTGCATCGGATGCAGTTCGCCGCCCTGCGCGACGCCTTCGATCGTGGTGACGTCCGCACCGTCCAGCGACGCGGCCAGAACCGTGCAGGATTTCACCGCGCGACCGTCCACATGCACCACGCAGGCGCCGCACTGGCTGGTGTCGCAGCCGACGTGGGTGCCCGTCAGGCGAAGATGCTCGCGCAGATACTCTGACAACAGCGTGGTGTCCGGGACCTCCCGGCTGACGGTTTTCCCGTTCACCGTCATCTTGACGTCGGTCATTCTCTTCCTCCCTTTGGTCGGGCGTGGCGCCCGCGTGTCCATTATTCGAAACGGCGCATCAGGCCCGGGGAGGGCGCGCCGGGTTCAAGTGGAACATGTTGAGTAGATGCCGCGGGACGCAGCCGCATGTGCGCTGTGCCTTTTGCCGGCAAGCGTCGATCATCCTGTTTGGACGGACGTTCTCCATGCTGGGCTTCCTCCCCGAAACCTGGCTTGGTTGTTCTTTGCCAGCCTATTGCGGTCTGCCGGGAAAGCAAATGATTTGAGGGCCTTTGGACGAAAGATCACAAACCCGTGCGAACCTCCGCCAGCATCCGGTCCCGCAGGCCCCGCTGCCCGAACGCGTCCGACAGCGCCTGAAGGCTGTCGAGCGAGTGGCAGGCGTGGAAGCTGTCCACATGGGACAGGAGCGTGCGCACCCCGCCAGCAAGCGGGGCGAATCCCTCCCATCGCAGAAGCGGATTGAGCCAGATGAGGCGGCCCGCGCTACGGGACAGCCGGGCCGCCTCGCGGTCCAGCAGGTCGAGATCGTCACGCTCCAGCCCGTCGGTGATCAGGATCACGACCGCGCCGGAGGTCAGAACCCGCCGCGACCATTCCCTGTTGAACCTCGCCAGCGCCGCGCCGATCCGGGTGCCGCCTTCCCAGTCGCTGGCCTCCCGCCCCACGGTGGCAAGCGCGAGGTCCGGGTCGTTCTGGCGGAGCGCGCGGGTAACGTTCGTGAGACTTGTTCCGAAGGTGAAGGCGTGCACATGGCCCCAGCCGCGATCATGCGCGTGGGTCACGGCGTGCATGTAGCGCAGAAGCATCCGCGAATAGACCGACATGGACCCCGAGATGTCGCACAGCGCCACGAGATCGGGATGGCGGGTGCGCGCGGCCTTGCGTTCGATCCGCTCGATTTCACCGGCGCGGCGGCGGGCCGCGCGCAGTGTTGCCCGGGGATCGGGCCGCGCGCCGTAACGGTCGGGCCGCGTGCGCCGGGTGCGGATCGGTTTCACGGGCAGGTCCAGCGCGCGCACCGCGCGCTCGGCCTCGGCCAGTTCGGCGGCGCTCATCTGGTCGAAATCCTTGCGCCGGATCACCTCGCGGCCCGACCATGTCAGGATCGCCTGCCGCTCCATCTCGTCGCGCTGCGGGTGATCCTTGTGCTGCTGCGCGCCCGAAAGCGCCTCTTCGGCGCGGCGCTGGCCGGCGTCCGGTTTCCGGCGCTCCGGTTCGCTTTCCAGCTGTGGCGAGAGCATGTGCATCAGGCTGGTCAGGAAATCCGGGTCGCGCCAGAACATCGCAAAGACCTGGTGAAATACCTCCAGATGCTCGGCGCGGGTGATCAGGGTGGCGCGCAGGATGTGGTAGAAGTCGATGCGCTTGGAAAAACCCGCCTCCGCCACCGCGCGGATCGCGGTTTCCACCTGCGCGGTGCCGACCTTCACCCCCGCCTTTCTCAGCGCATGGGTAAAATGCAGGATGTTCTCGACAAGCCGCCCCTCGGCGTCGTGATCCACTGCCGGCGTCATTCCGCGTCCATGAGACCCCGCCGCGCCTCGTCCAGAAGCCGCGTCGTCTCGGCGCCCGCTATGCGCGCGATATCGTCCTGGTATTTCAGCAGCGCGCCCAGGGTGTCGGTGATCAGTGCGGGCGAGAGCGCCACGGCGTCGAGCGCCACAAGGCAACGCGCCCAGTCGATGCTTTCGGCCACGCCGGGCGACTTGAACAGGTCCTGACCGCGCAGGCCGTGCACGAATGCGACAATCTCGGACGTCAGCGCTTCGGTCGCCTCGGGCACCCGCTTGCGCAGGATCTCGAGCTCCCGCTCGAAATCGGGATAATCGACCCAGTGATAGAGGCAGCGCCGTTTCAGCGCGTCATGCACCTCGCGCGTGCGGTTCGAGGTCAGCACGACGATGGGCGCCTCGGCGGCCTTGACGGTGCCGAATTCGGGGATCGTGACCTGGTAATCCGACAGAGCCTCCAGCAGGAAGGCCTCGAACGGTTCGTCGGTGCGGTCGACCTCGTCGATCAGCAGGACGGGCGGGCCGCCATCCTGCGGCTCCAGCGCCTCCAGCAGCGGACGGCGGATCAGGTAGGCGTCCGAGAAAAGCTCGGCCTGAAGCGTGTCGCGATCGACCGACCCGGTGGCCTCCGCCGTGCGGATCGCCACCATCTGGGCCGCGAAATTCCATTCGTAGATCGCGCTCGCCGCGTCGAGCCCCTCGTAGCATTGCAGCCGGATCAACCTCCGCCCGAGCGCCGAGGCAAGCGCCTTGGCGATCTCGGTCTTGCCGACGCCGGCCTCGCCTTCGAGAAACAGAGGCTTGCCCAGCGTGAGCGCCAGATAGGCCACCGTGCCAAGGTCGCGGCCGCAGACATAATTCTGCGCGGACAACAGCGCGATCGTGTCCTCGATAGTGTCTGGTCGTGCCTGCACGCTGCCCTCCGCGTCTCCCTCACCCTGACATATTGGCCAGAGCGCGGCCTGTCCATGTTTGAGGCCAAGCTGCGGTCGGTCCGGTCGTCAGCGACCCGGACGAAGATCTCCCGGCCCGCGCCGCATTCGTGCCACGAAGGGCCACTAACGACGCCTTGCGGTAGAAAAAACGGCTTACAATGACAGAGACACACGACATCCCCCGCTCCGTTCTCGGCTGGTCCGGCTTCGCTGTTGGTGCGGCCTCCTTGATACTCACGATCGGTCTGTTCTGGGCCGGCCCATTCGCGCCGCAGCAGGACGCGAGCGTCACCATTGGAGAGCTTGCCGCCGATATCGCGCGGTCCGCCGCCCGCTCCGTCGCGGGCGAGCCGCAACCCGCGCCCGTGGCCGTGGCAAGGACGATAGACGATTATCTCGAAATTGCCGTCGGCGTGCTTTCCGGGATCGCCATCGTCATGGGCGTTGCGGCGCTCGCGCGGCATGAACGCCGCCGTGCCGCTGTTTCGGGCATCATGCTGGGCGGGCTTGCCATCGGGTTTCAGCTTTTTACTTTCACGGTGATGATGATTGCCGGCGTTTTGGTGATCGTGGGCGTGGTCTATGCCCTCCGGGACGCTTTCGGAGACATCTTCGGCGGGCTCTTTGGCGGCTGAGGCGGGGCCGTGAGCTTCGGGTCGACCTCCGGCCGCGGGCTCGAAAGCGCCTTCGCGCCCTACGTCTTCGGCGCAATCCTGGTCGTCACGCTGCTGCTTTGGGTCTGGTTCCGCCACGACATGCGCAAACGTGACCGCGAAGAAGAGTCCCGGGACGACCCCGATCCGTAGCGTCGCGCGCGGCGCTTCAGTCCTCTTCCCGCACGACGTCGGGTACGCCAAGCCGGTCGATCAGGCGGTTGGTTTCGCGCTGCACGAGAGCGAGGTTGCTGTCGCGCACGGTGGGCAGAAGCGCGCGGGCCCTGCGCGTGTCGGCGTAATCGAGGCGGGCGGTGATCAGCTCTTCCTCGCCGCCGCCCTGCGCAATCACACGGCCGAACGGGTCGAGGATGCGCGATCCGCCCCAGAAATTCAGATCCCCCTCGCGCCCGACGCGGTTGGTCATGACCACGGGTGCGCCATACATCATCGCGTAGAACTGAATCGTCGTCGCCCATGACAGCGGGTTGTCGAAATCCTCGCCCACGGCCTCGCGCCCGCTGGATATGGGCGCGGTCAGAAGCGTGGCGCCGTGCAGGAATGCGAGATGCGCCAAGGCCGGGTTGTAGAGATCGGCGCAGATCAGAAGGCCCAGCACCCAGTCCTCGGTGATCAGATGCGTGTCGACGAAACGGCCATGGGCGTAGTACTTGGTCTCGATCAGGCGCCCGTAGGAGGGCAGATTGATCTTGCGGTGAATGTAGCGCAGCCGCCCGTTCCGGTAGACGGCGGCGGCGTTGTAGAACTGCGCGCCGCGCGCCTCCTCGACGAAACCGACGACGATCTCCATGTCGCCCGCGGCGCGGCTGAGCGCCAGAAGGCGCGGGTCGTCCCGTGTCATCACCACGTCGAGCAGTGCTTCGGCGCCGTAATGACCCACCAGCGACAGCTCGGGAAAGACGAGCAGGTCGACGCCCAGCGTGGCGGCGCGTTCGACGTACTCGTAGTGCTTGGCGAAATTGGCCTCGAGATCGCTGGTCTCGGAGGCGATCTGCGCGGCGCCGACCGTGAGAAAACGGCTCATGGATGTGCTCCCACCCCTGCCGTCAGACCGCGACGCGTTCGTCTGTCCAGCTTCCGGCGTTTTCGAGGATGCGATCGGCATCGATGAACTGTTCGCGCAGGATGCGCACGTAAAGCGCGGCCTCCCGTTCGCGGCTTACGGGCTCGTCCGTGCCCAGCAGCTTGCGCAGTGCCTCCTGCAGCGCCTCCACCGTGCCGGAGCCCTCGTCGAACTGCGCCTTCTTGCGCCAGACGAGGTCGGTCGGCAGCAGGTCGGCGCAGGCCTTGCGCAGGATCCATTTCTCGGTGGTCGGCCCGGTCGACTCGACGGCTTCGGGATCGGTCCTGCGCAGCTTCAGCTCCGCCGGGATGGATTGCGCGAAGTCGATCAGCTCTCGGTCGAGGAAGGGCGTCCGCGCCTCGAGGCTCTCGGACATGGTGACCCGGTCCACGCGCTGCAGGTTAATGTTGTGCATGGTGCCAAGCGCGCGGGTGATCTCGTCGGCCAGCGCGCGCGGCTCATCCACGTAATCGTGGTGGTAGGTGTAGCCGGCGAAAAGCTCGTCCGCGCCTTCCCCGGTCAGGACCGCCTTGACGTCCTTCCGGGCCAGCCGGGCGGCGAAAAGCGTCGGAACGGCGCTGCGTACCAGGTCCACATCCGCCGATTCCAGGTGATAAATCACATGGGGCAGCGCCTCGGCAAGATCATCGGCGGTAAACACATGTTCGCTGTGCCTGGAGCCGATATGCTCGGCCACGGCGCGCGCGGCCTTGAGGTCCGGCGCACCTTCAAGCCCGACGGCGAAGGTCCTGAGCGGCGAGCGCCCCGTGTCCTGCCGGACCTTCTGCGCGATTGCGGCGATGATGGAACTGTCGAGCCCGCCCGACAGGAACGAGCCCACTTCCACATCGGCGACCATCCATTTCGCCACGGCCTCCTCGAGGACCAGCCGCAATTCCTTGGCGGTATGTTCGACGTCCAGCCCGTCTTCGGCCTCGGCGGCGCCGTGCGGCGTGCGATACCACTGACGCCAGCCGTCGCGGGTGTCGTAGAGACCGCCGGGCGGAATGAATTCGACCGATTCCACGGGAACGCCGTCAAAGGCCTTCAGCTCGGAGGCGAACGCGACGCCTTCCCCCAGTCGGGCCATGTAGAGCGGCTTGATCCCCAGCGGGTCACGCGCGGCGATGATCCGGTCGCGGGTGGCGAGGACGAAGGCGAACATACCGTCGAGCCTCGATATCCAGCGGCTCGCGCCTGAGCGGAACAGGTGCAGGATCGTCTCGCTGTCGCTGGCGGTCTCGAAGGCGCTTTCGCCGAGGATCGCGCGCAGATCCTCGTGATTGTATATCTCGCCGTTGACCACCAGAATATCGTCGGTCTGGTGTATCGGCTGCGCGCCATCCTCGGTCCCGATGATCGACAGCCGGCAATGGGCCATGACCACGGGCGCGCCGGGCAGCCGCGCCACGGCAAGTGCATCGGGACCCCGGTGCGCGATCTGGCGGATCATGCGCTCGGCAAGATCCTCGTCACCAACGCCCCACAGACAGACAAATCCACACATTCGAATTACCTCCGTGCGCTGTCTATGACAGATCGGCATCGGACGAAACCCGAACTGCCGCGTTCGCAGGGCTGTCCGTCAGGACGCTGGCTGCGTGTCGGTCTCGTCTTCGGGCTCGGCCTGTTCGGCAGACCACGTCCCGGCGGCCTCCACGGCGACGGCGGACGCGGTCGGCAGCACGCCGAGATAGGCCTCGGTCTCTTGCGCGGGGGGCGTGGCGCGCTGGGTCATCCGATAGGCGGCATAAAACGCCATGGTGACGAAAGTCGCGCCGATCACGAGCCAGAAGGCATTGGGCCCCAGCCCCTGCATCGCCCAGCCGGTCAGAAGCGGGCCGAGGATGGCGCCCAGTCCGAAGGTGAAGACCAGCCCGCCCGAGGCCGCCGGCATGTCCTCGGCCGACAGGAAGTCGTTGGTATAGGCCAGCAGGAGCGCATAGAGCGGCGTCGTCATCCCGCCCGCGAAAAAGGCCGCCGCCATGATAGGCCAGAGGTTGCCGTCGCCCGAGGAGACGAGGTTGCCGCCGGCGACCCAGCCCAACGCACAGGCCACAGCACCCATCACGGCCGTGCCGAGGATGACCTTGCGCCGGTCGAGGCGGTCGGACAGCCAGCCGATCGGATACTGAAGCACGAGCGCGCCGGCAAACAGCATCGCGACGAAAAGCGCGATCTCGTTCGCGGTCATCTCGATCTCGCTGCCGAAGACAGCGCTCATCCCGGATTGAGTGGCGTATATGCTGCCAAGCAGAAAGATCCCGATCGCCCCAAGCGGCGTTCCGGCGAACAGGTCCCGAAACGACATCGGACGCGCGACCTCGCTCGCCGGGGCCGGGGTGACGGACAACAGGATCGGCGCGAATGAGATCGAGACGAGGATCGAGGCCCCGATGAACAGGGCCGATGTCGCCGGGTCGCCGAGCGTCAGGAGACCCTGCGCGCCGATGATGCCGAGGGTCTGGGCGATCATGTAGGTCGACAGGACCTTGCCCCGCGACTCGTTGGTCGTGGTGTTGTTGAGCCAGCTTTCGGCGGCGACATAGATGCCCGACATGCAGAACCCGACCAGCACGCGCAGCAAGGTCCAGGCCCATGGCTCCGCCAGCAGCGTGAACGCGACGAGCCCCGCGGACATGAAACTGCCCAGCGCCGCGAAGACACGCACATGCCCAACGCGCTGGATCAGGACGGGCGTGTAGCGGGCCCCGGACAGGAAGCCGAGGAAATAGCCCGACGTCACCACCGCGAGTTCGGCGGCCGAGAACCCCTCGATCCCGCCGCGCAAGCCGATCAGCGTGAAATGCATGCCGTTTCCGAGCATGATCAGGACGATGCCGATCAGCAGGGCCCAGACGCCTGACAGGACTTGCAGCATGGGCTCGATCTTTCGCGTTGGGATGCGTACCACACAGGCGTCCCACGGACCGATCTGCGCAGCCTTCGCTGCAGCGCCGCATAATTCGCGATTTGCGACACGGGGCGCAGGAGGTTCCGGACAGGATCGGGCGAAAGCGAGCGGTGGGAGCAATACCCGGGCGGGGCCGGCGCCTGCGTCGGGCCAAGGGCCGCCGCTCACCCCATTCCGGTCATAATCGCGCCAGTTTTGCGGACAAAGAAGATGCCATTCCATTTCGGAGTGACATTATGCATTTTCATAGACGTCTTCTGAACTTCATTTCCGCGGCCATCCTGGTCGCCGCAACGCCCGCGCTTGCAAACCCCGAGGCCGCAATCATCGCGAGCGCGCCTCCGGCCGTCAACGTGGCAAGCACTGCTTCGGTGCATGTGATCGCCAATGACCGCGGCGGAAGCATCGTCAGCTACGCGCAGGACGTGCGGCGGCTGCGGGATCAGAACAAGCTGGTGGTCTTCAACGGCCAGTGCGCCTCGGCCTGCACGATGTATCTGTCGCTCGACACCAATCGCACCTGCATCGCGCCCGGCGCATCCTTCGTGTTCCATCGTGCCTACGGGGCCAGCGCGGACATGAACGCATGGGGCACGAACTTCATGATCCGCCAGTATCCCGCCTGGGTTCGCGACTGGGTCGCGCAGAACGGCGGGCTGACCGACCGTCTGATCCGCATGGATTATTCCTATGCCTCCAGATACCTGAGGCCCTGTCGCGTGACCTCTGCCTGAGCATGCAAAGGGCCTGACTGCGTTGACCCACTGCCTGTACGCAAGACGCCACCTTCAGGTCGTCGGAGCGAAAACCGTCGAAGCGGAGGGGCGATGCCATTGACGGGCAAGCCCCGGCTTGGACACGGCGGGTAATTCGGTTCAGTTGTAGGGAGCAGGCTGTTCAGGGATCTCCGCGACGGGCGAGTCGCCCAGAAGCGCGACGATCAGGCCGATGCACTGTTCCTGGCAGGTGTCACGCAACTCCGGCGGCGTGTCGAAACGGCAGGTCAGGGCATCGTCGCTGCCTGCCAGAAGCAGGTCAAGCTCCCGCTGCAGTGTGTTGCGGTCATCGCGGTTTTCCCAGATGTACTCGCACTGCTCGGTCAACCCGTCCACTTCCTGCGCAAGCGCGGCATGAGGCACGGCCATCTTCGCCGTAATGGCCGCCAGGGCGACCAATGTTCCAAAATTTTTCTTCATGTTAAAATTTGCTCCAACGAATACTGCGACGACAATGTGGCAAAGACGCTCTTCCTTGCAATTCGGCGCCCTCGATATGCCACCACCCTGCCTTTTTCTTGCCTCAAAGCGGTTGGGGTTTCAAGCTTTACCGGGCTTTGACGCTACACAAATCGGAAACAAACATTTCACGCGTGGTGATTGCCCGAGCGTCCGGTTTCGCCGATTTGGGAACGCGGCGGGCACCACCGACGCACCCGGCCACACACCGGATTTCCCTTCTCAACCGGCGGTGTCGGGCCGTTGACATCCGACGCTGTTTTCCCGACGCTCTGCCCGAAGGCAGGGTTCGTTCAAAATCAACAAAAACGGGCTGATCGGGACGTCGGTGGATCACTCAAACAACATGTTCGATGTTGTGCTCCTGGCTGACATGACGCGCGGGGGCGACATCGGTCTGCGCATCCGGCGCGAGCTGCAGGCCCTGGCCGGCCGCGGTTACCGCTGCGCCCTTCGCCACCTGCCACCGGGATCGAGGCAGACCGTTTCCCCGGACATCCAGCGCTGTGTCCGCGAAGGTCTCGCCCTGCCTGTCGCTGCGGAGGCCACCATATCTGCAAGGCTCGCGATCGCTTATTCGCCCGGCGTGCTGAGCGCGCCGGTCGATCTGGACGGCCTTTCGGCGGAGCAGGTGATCCTGGTCGTCGACAGCCCGCCGTCGCCCGGGCAGATGGGCTACTGGTTCGGGTTCGGGCTGGGCCCGATGTGCTGGGCGCCGACGAACCGATGGGTGCGCGCGCGACTGATGGAGCTCGGGTTTCCCGTTCCGCTCACGGACGAGGACTGGCGTGCGATCGCTACGCCCTGCCGTCCTCGCCCAGACCCCGCACCTGCGCGCGCGGTGCCGGTCCTTGGCCGTGTCAGCACCAGCAGCGCATCGCAGTGGCCCGAAACCGCCGAGGCGCTTGACGCAACCTACGCGGCCGGTGGCGCTTTCGACGTGTGGATGCATGGCAGCCCGCCGGGTGATCTCCGCAAGGAAAGCACCGGCGCGTCCTCCTGGACGATCGTTGACCCGGCGGACATGTCCGTGGAGCGCTTTGTCGAGGCCATCGATGTTCTCGCCTATTTCCCGGCCGCCAAGTCGCCCGAGCTGCCCGAGGCCGCCATCGTGGCGGCGATGGCATCGGGCAAGCCCGTCCTCCTGCCGGAACGGTTCCGGCCGCACTTCGGCCGGGGTGCGGTCTATGCGGACGCCTCCGAGGCCATCGCGGTGGCCGCGCGCCTTCTGGATGACGCGCCGGCGCTCGAGGTCCTGCGCGAGACAGCCGCCGAGCATTGCCGATGGTCGAACGCCCAAGCCTCGTATCTGGAGCGGATCGAGACGCTGATCGGCCCGCCCGAATGCGCCGGCCCCGCCACCGTGCGCGCCGAAACAGTGCATCCTGTGCCCGCCGCCGAGCGTGTCCTGTTCGTGCCCTCCAGCGGGATCGGACTCGGCCATGTTGCCCGCCTTCTTGCGATCGCGCGGCGCCTCGAAGATGCCGTCGAACCTGTCTTCGCCAGTCTCGGGCAGGCGGGCGACGTCATCGACGCCTTCGGTTACCGTTCGGAATACATCCCGTCGCGGTCCGATACCCGCGCGCCGATGCCGGAATGGGACGCGTGGTTCCGCCATGACCTGGGCGAGGTCATCGACCGGTATGAGCCCTCGGTCGTCGTTTTCGACGGGAACAATCCTACCCCGGGGCTGGTGCAGGCTGCACTTGCTCATGGCGCCTGCCGCCTCGTCTGGGTCCGGCGCGGCATGTGTCCGCAAACGCCGTCACCCTTCCTCGACAACGCGCGGTTCTTCGACTGTGTGATCGAGCCGGGCGAATACGCCGCAGAGCTTGACAATGGGCCCACGTCGCGCCTCCGGCACGAGGTGGTGCAGGTGCCCCCCATCCGCCTTCTCGACGACGCCGAGCTTTTGTCTCGGGAGGCTGCGCGCGGGGAGATGGGGCTTGCACCCGACCGGCCCGCGGTGCTGGTGCAGCCGGGATCGGGTGCCAACCGCGATATCGTCGAACTGACCGACCGGCTGGTGTCCGATCTGCGCCGCTTCGAGGGCCTGCAGATCGTCATTGCCGAATGGTCGAACGGTGCGATTTCGCTGCCGCACTGGCCGGGCACGCGACGGCTGCGCGGCTTTCCGATCAGCCGCCATTTCAACGCCTTCGATTTTTCCGTGGCGGCTGCGGGCTACAACACGTTTCACGAGGTTATCGCCCATGGGCTTCCGACGATCTTCGTGGCCAACCGGCATCCGTCCATGGACGATCAGGGCGCGCGCGCCGAATTCGCGCAGGACCACGGCGCCGCCTTCGACCTGAAGGAGCAGGAGATGCATCTTTTCCCGACCCTGTGCCGTGCGATGCTCAACCCCGAGGCCAATGCCGTCCTGCGCGAAGGTTGTGCAGGGTTCGACAGGACGAACGGCGCCGCCAAGGCCGCCGCAATCATCAAGCGACTGGCGGGTATCGGCGCATGAGCGGGTCCGATCGCAACAAGACGAAGGTGCAGGCCATCTCCACGGGCGGCATGGAGGGGCGGTTCTACCGGATCGCGGATATTTACGAGCGCGCGCGGCAGGAGGCCGGCGCGGACGACACCATCACCCTGCCGTGGCGCGCCGAACGCAGGCCGCAAGCCTTCGTGCCGCCCGATCCGCTGCCGCCCGAGGTCGATGCCCTCTGGCCCGTCCGCAAGATCCCCACAAAGGCGCTGAGGCCGAACCCCGGCCATGGCGCGCCGCATGCGGCCACGGCGCAGGGAACGCTCTTCGTCACGCTGTTCGGTCTGACCGAGGAGCGTCTAAAGATGGCCGTCCACCGGATCGAGCGTCAGGTGCGGCCCGCGCAGGACATGCGGCCGGTGTTCCTGACGGATCATCTGGACACGTCCGTCTTTCGCCACGCGGGGTTCACCTACGAGTATTTTCCGCCCTCGGTGTTCGGGGCCGAAGCGCAGGCGCCGCTTTTCGCCCGCAGGTTCGAGACCCTGTGGCGCAAGTGGAACGGGGCGCTTCTGATCGATTTCAGCGCGTCGGGTTACCTCGCGCGGCGTATCGACAACCTCGAGACGTACATCAACCGCGAGATGGTGAGTGCAGACAGGTATGATCCGCGTCTGCCCAAGGTGCCGCCGCGCCCGTTGCCGGTGACGGACGTGGTTGCGCTCAGGGCCGAGTACATGGCGGCCGGTCTCGACGCGGTGCCCGACACATTCGTGCTTTACCGGGTTCTGGGCAACGATCTGCCGCCGCGCCACGAGGTCGGCCAGACGCTCGCCAACTTGCGTTTCATGCTCGACCACGAACCCGAACTCGGGGCCTGCGAGAAACGCTGGATCGTCAACCGCATCGTCGACCCCGCGCAGGAGGCCGCGATCATTGCGCTTTTGGAGGAACGGGGGCAGAGCTACGTTCGCATCCCCTTCGATCTGGAGGCCTACGGGCGCATCGGGTGGGATCTGCACAGCTTCCCGGACGAGGCGTTCTTCCTGCGCGGGCGTTACGGGCAGATGAGCAGCTATGACCAGCTGCGCGCGCAGGCCCATGTCCGCCGCTTCAAGAACAATTACGTGATCAACAACAACGGCGCGCGCAACGCGGCGCTGCGCGACGGCAAGGGCCGCGCGAAATGGGTGCTGCCCTGGGACGGCAACTGTTTCCTGACCGCGCAGGCCTGGTCCGAGATCGTCACGGCAGTGCGCGCGCGACCCTACATGAAGTATTTCACCGTTCCCATGGCGCGGGCCACCGACAACCAGGCGCTTCTCGATCCCGATTACAGGCCCGAACCGGATTCCGAGCCGCAGATGCTGTTCCGCTCCGACAGTGGCGAGGAATTCGACGAGGCACATTACTACGGGCGACGGCCCAAGGTGGAGCTGTTCTACCGGCTCGGCATTCCCGGGACGTGGGACCGCTTCTACGACGATGTCTGGGATCTACCGCGCCCAGACCTGTCCGAGGATGCCGGGTCGGCGGGGCTGGCAGGCTGGGTCGCGCGGCTGTTTTCCGGGCAGGGGCAGCTCGAGTCCGAGGCCAAATCGGCGATGCGCGCCCGCGGTGAGGCGCGGATCGCGGCCATTACCGAGATGCTGGACCGCCTCGATGTCGCGGCGATGAAGCTGACCTACCGGCCGGAAAACCTTGTCAGCTACGACGAGGACGCCGTCGCGGCACTGGCCAATGCTGTCGAGGATACGCCCGAGCGGCACCTGAAAACGCGCCTTGTGCTGGAGGCCGATCTGGCGCTTCAGCGCGGGCCCTATTCCGTCGTGGACAAGACAGACCTGCCGCCGAGTGGAGATCGACACGACTACTACCACCCGGCGCCCTACTGGTGGCCCAACCCGGCGACATCCAATGGCTATCCTTTCGTCTTCCGCGATGGCGAGCGGGTTCCGGGCACGCGGCTTTATGAACCCGAAAGCGCCCGCTACGACCGCACGCGCCTTCAGTTCATGTTCGACGACACCACCACGCTTGCGCTGGCGTGGCTGGCCACCGGGCAGGGCGCCTATATCAACCATGCCGCCGACCTCGTTCGGCGCTGGTTCCTCGACCCCGAAACATGCATGGCCCCGCATCTGACCTATGCGCAGGTCCGCGGACGCTGGCCGGGCGACACTGGGGCGAACTGGGGCCTCATCGAGATGAAGGACCTCTACTATTTCCTCGATGCCGTCCGGCTGGTCGAGCGCGCCGGCGCGCTGTCGGAGGAGGAGAAGGAGGGGTTCCGCGCATGGCTACGCGAGTATCTCGGCTGGCTGCAGACCAGCGAGCAGGGCGTCGCCGAGCGCGCGACGCGGAACAATCACGGGACGTGCTACGATCTGCAGACTGCGTCCATCGCGGCTTTTCTGGGCGATGCGGAATTGCTCGAGCGGACCTTCCTGACGAGCCGCGAGCGCATTCTGGAGCAGTTCACCGCCGACGGGCAGCAGCCGCACGAGATGACGCGCACGCAGACGGCGCATTACTGCTGCTTCAACCTGCAATGCTGGGTGAACCTCGCGACATTGGCGGCGGCGTGTGGGCATGACCTGTGGTCCTTCGAAGGGCCGGACGGGCGCGGCATGGCCCGCGCCTTCGGCTGGCTGTTGCCGCATATGGCGATGGAGACGTGGCCCTATGAGCAAATCGAACCCTTCGATCGGGGCCGGTTCCTGCCACTCTTCTTCACCGCCCGCGACGCTGCCGGGGCGGCCGGATCGCGGTTCCTCGATCCGTCGGCCTGCGACCCGCTCTATTTCCCCCATGACGGCGTGAAACCCTACTGGATGCTCGGCCGAAGCCCACGGCGCCGGTCCCCCGGGGGCGCATGGGGCGAGGTGGCGCGGAGCGTCGCTGCGCTCGCGCCATCGGTCCTCGACTGGTTCGAGGGTGCCGAGGCGCCTCTCGACGCCGCCGATCTGGAGGCGCGTCTCTGGGGCGGGTTCTCGGACAGCGCGCTGAAGGGCCTGCACCGCATCCGGTCGTCGACGGACGCTGGCCCGGAGCAACAGGCCGCCGCGACACGGGCGCTCGCGAAATGGGCGTTCTGCCATGGCGCGCACGGTGAAGCGCTGGTGCTTGCCGATGCGATAGGGCCCGTCTCGGCCACCGATCGCAGGGAGCATCAGCTCCTGCGCGCCGCCTGCCTCGCCGCAACGGGAGAGACCGGAGAGGCAGAGCGCATCCTCCGCGACCGTCTGGAGGTGCATCCCTACGACCCGGATTTCTGCCTGCTGATGGCAAACCTCGCGTCGGCCAGCCCTGGCGCGGATGACGGCTGGACCGAATGGCTGAACCGCCTCTACCGTCGCGCGGGTCTCGACGGTCTGCTCGCAGGCGCGGACGGATCGGTCGGCTGGAGCTGGCCGGGAGCAACGGACACCGAAGGCGCCGGCGGATCCGCTGATGATGAGGCACCGCGCGTCACGATCATGCTGACACCGCCCCCCGGCTCGGCCTGCCCAGAGACCACGCTGGCCTCCGCCCAGTCGCAGAGCTGGCGCAATCTCGAAATCCTCGTCGTGGACCGTTCGGGCGACACCGCCATTTCTGCCAATCTGGCTGCGCGCGCGGAGGCGGATCTGAGGATCAGCGTCCTGAGCTGCACGGTCGATACTCCGGAACATACTGCGCGCAACATGGCGCTGGAGCGGGCGACAGGCGCGGTGGTCACGCGGGTCGCACAGGGTGAATGCGCCCATCCCATGAAGATCGCGCTTCAGGTCGAGGCGCTTGCGGCGGCGGGTGGAGAGACAGGCGTGAAGGCCACGCTCGCGCGCCATGTGCGCATGACGCCGGAGGGGGAGGTGCTGGTCGGCTGGTCCACCGGGCCGGAGCTGTTGCAGGACAATCCCGCCAGCCTGATGATCGCGACCGACACGCTCAGAGCCTGTGGCGGATGGGACGCCCTGGCGGGGGAGCCCGATCCGCTTCTGGTCTGGCGGCTGCAGAACTCGGGTCAGATGGCGGAGCTGCGCGTGGTCTGCCCCGATGTGCCCCTTTCGCTGAGCATCGCGGAGGTACAAAGGGCCGCACCGTCCTGCATGATGCACGGGCACGGCGCGGCAAGGGACGCCGAAATCATGCTCCGGCATGGTGCAAGGTCCGCCTTGCGCATCCCGGAAGCCGAGCTCGCTCCGGCGTCCGACGCCGAGACGGTGCTTGCCGCGCTGCCGTCCCTGTCGCCGGACGATGGGACGGACACCGTCTATGTCGGCGATTTCGCGGCCGGAGCTGCCGGGCTCGACCATATCCTCGCCATGATCGAAGCCCAGAGCCTCGGGGCCGCGCGGATAGGACTGTTCCACTGGCCGGACTATGCGTCTGACTGGCAGTCCGAGCCGGACGGCCGCGTGCTGGACCTGATCGGCGCGGGGCGCCTGCGCTGGGTCCACGCCCACGAGCGGGCTTCGGCCGGGCGGGTCGTTCTGTGCCAGACGCACATGATCGGACACCGCATCGACGGGCTTCCTGCTTTTCGTGCTGACCGTGTCGAGGTTCTTGCCGGTCCGCAATTGCGGGTCCCGGTCCCGCCGAGCCCCACAGCGCGGCATCTGCCTGCCGAGGCCGAGATCGAACGGCTGTTCTCAGGTTCTGTCGGCTGGATTGCCATCTGAGATGCATGTCCCGATTTGAGTCATTGTCGCATGATGGGCTGGGCGGTGCCGTGCGACTGGAATGGGCGTCCAAGCATCCGCTGCACCGTGTCGTAGTGTCCGACAACTTTTGCTTCAAATTGGAAACATGGCGTTTCCATGGCAAAAATGAGGTTGATCTGGATCGCGATTGGGGCGATTAAAAGCGAGAGGAGCAGCGTCGGAGTCACGCGCACGCTTGGTAAAGTCGGGATCAGGGCATGAAAGGACGCGCGATTGGCGTGATCCGCTCGTTTCCGGGGCGTGAATTATGTGACGACTGACCTTTGGAGAAGGCTATAGAGTTATGAAACTTTTCAATATTGCCGCAGTGGCGCTGGCGTTCGGCCTCGGAGGCGCAGCGCAGGCATCTACAATCACACTCGAGACGTTCACGACGGCCGGGTGGCAAAGCGCTGCCCAAGGCGGGATTTTCGAGGATTTCGAGAACGCGACGGCGGCGAACCGCCGTTTCGCGAGCGACCTTGCCCGCATTGATCCCGTCACCAACGACGTTTACGGCGAGTTGAATGCCGATGGCTACAACTCGCGCGTCGGGAACTTCACGACCCTTGGCGGGGTCGGCACCGGAACGACCTGCACGGACTTGCTGGACACCGATGGCGGTGGATGCAGCCAGATCGCTCTGCAGTACGATCCCGGCATCAACGGGCAGGGCAACGCATTCCCCGAGACGGGTGAGTGGTCGTTGAACTCCGCCGATACGCGAGGCATGCTCTGGAGTGCAGAGCGCGAAGACGGCGGCATGTTCCAGCGGCTCGTGTTCGCTCTGACCGACCCGGCGGATACCGGTTCCAAGTCGCTCGATATCAGCGTTGACGGCACCTCGAAGTCGTGGACGGCGCTCGCAAATGGCGCCACTTGGCTTGCCGTCATCAATCTCGACGCCCCGACGAATGCGGTCGATGTGGTGATCCGCACGTCGCTTCGCGATGGCTTCACGCTGGACGGGGCCGCGCTGGCGCCCGTGCCGCTTCCGGCGTCGGTGCTCTTCCTGCTGGGTGGCCTCGGCATGATGGCGGCGTTCCGTCGCCGCAACGCGCAAACCGCGTAACGCCGGAGGGCACCCTCCGACACAGTATCGCCGCTCGGGTCAGCCCGGGCGGCGTTTTCTTTTCGGCGGACGGGTCGGAGGTGCGTGATCAGCCCTGACCTAGCCCTTTTCGGCGACCGCGCCGTTCGACAGGGTCCCGACCCCGCTGATCTCTACCTCGACGACGCTTCCCGGTGTGATGAAAAGCTGCGGCTCGCGGTGGTTGCCGACGCCGCCGGGCGTGCCGGTCGCGATCACGTCGCCGGGCTTCAGCGTCGTCACGGTCGACGCATAGGCGATCAACTCGGGGATCGGGATCGCCATGTCGCTGATCGGCGTATGCTGCTCGACGTTGCCGTTCACGCGGGTCGTCAGGCTTTGCGCGGTGATGTCGCCAACCTCGTCGGGAGTGATCATCCACGGGCCGAAGCCGCCGGAGGCTTCGAAATTCTTGCCCGGCCAGAACTGCGTCGTGTGGCCCTGAAAGTCGCGTATCGACCCGTCGTTGAAGCAGGAGTAGCCCGCGATATGGTCCCAGGCGTCGGCCTCGGCGATGTGGCGGCCGGGTTTCCCGATGATGACCGCAAGCTCGCCCTCGTAGTCGAACTTTTCGCTCGCCGCGGGGCAGACCAGCGGGCTGCCATGGCCCACGACACTGTCCGGGTAGCGCGTGAAGATCGTCGGCTTCTCGGGCTTGGCGCGCCCGGTCTCGAGGATATGGGGCAGGTAGTTGAGCCCGATGCACAGGATCTTCTCGGGGTTCGTGATCGGCGGCAGCAGCGTCGCATCGGCAAGGTCCAGCGCGGGACCCGCGCCCTCCAGCTCTGACAGCGCATCGGCGGCGATCACCGCGCGCAGGTCCGGATACTGCGCGCCCAGCACGGCCGAGGCGTCATGCACCTGCGTCCCGTCCGTGGTGCCGTAACCTGTGCTTCCGTCCTTCCGCATAAAGGAAACGAGCCGCATGTCCTGATCCTCCAGTCTGTTCTTTCGCGACACCAAAGACCGTTCCGGCCGGAAAAATGCAACCGGTCTTTCGTGCCTCGTCCACAGAGCCTGTGCGCGACATCACAGGACGTGGCCCCTAAGTTGGGATATGAAGACACACCGCCCGAGGAGGAGCGTCCCATGCCACAAGCCGATATCCGCAAGATCCAGGTGCAGGGCGTGCATCACATCACGCTCAACGGCGCCGACCGCCAGACCTCGATCGATTTCTGGGAGGGGGTGCTGGGCATGCCCTTCATCTTCGACCAGCCAAATCTCGATGACCCGAGCCAGGGGCATCTCTATTTCGACCCCGGCGACGGGCGGCTCATCACGGTCTTCACCAACGAGGAACGCAAGCCCGACGCGTCGCCGGTGCGCGACGCCATCGGATCGCTTCATCATCTCGCCTTCAATGTCAGCCAGGCGAGTTTCTGGCAGATCGCCGAACGGCTGGATGCACGGGGCGTGTCGCATTCCGGGCCGGTGGACCGTGGGTTCATGGACTCGATCTATTTCCGAGATCCGCTTGGCCTCAGGATCGAGCTGGCGAGTTACCGGTTCTTCCCGCCCGAGGGCTGCCGCGAGGCCGATGTGATGATCGAGGCGCACCGTATCCGCGTCGAACGGGGCGACCACCACATCGACAAGGTTCACCTTGCCGATGCGATCGAACGTCTGACCGAGCGGCGGCACGCGTCGCTGTCCTCGGAACGCGGTGCAAGAAACCCGTACTGACGGACCGGTCGCGCTTCCTTTCGACAAGAAGAAGGCCGCGTCTCGCCGCGCTGCCACGATCAGCGGATGGCGAGGCCGCGGCTCTCCTTCAGTTCTGCTTCTTCTTCCAGAAGCGCATGGGGTTTCACTGCGCTTCCCTGCTGACGCGCGGCGAACCTGGCCGCCTCGACCTCCTCGGGCACGAGACGCTCCAGCGCGTGCGTTATGGTGACGTAGCTGTGCAGCATCTCTTTCAGCATAAGCGCGGGCGGGCTTGGTTCCCCATGCTGGAAATCCAGCAGATGCCAGCGGTCGTGGCCAACCCGTTCGATGACGCCCGCGTCCTCCAGTCTCGCCATCTTGCGGCTGACCGTCGATCTGCTCAACTCGGTGAAGGCTGCGATCTCCGAGACCGACGTGGTGTAGCCCTTGTGCGCGCCGATCTTTTGCAGGGTCTCTTCCGTGAGGCCATGGTGCTCGACGTAATCGAACCAGTCCCGCCGTGTGCGCAATACGATGGCAAATCCGATCAGCCCGAGTTCCACGTCATTGCCAAGGTATTTCCGGATGGCCGTGAGGCTCGCGTAATTCAGTTTGGCCACGCCGAGCGCGATCAGGTTCATGACTTTGGGATTCGTGCTGAGCATATGGTCGATCCGGTCCGGTTCGCACGTCACTTGTGGTGTTTCTCCCGCAGGGCGACACCCCCACCAAAGATACCGGCGCCGCGCATTGGTATCTGTTCAAAATGGGCAGGTCCAAATGTGGCGAGAATCTGGTGATTTCCCGGCATTGCGCGCTGCTTAGCCTACTTTGGCGGGGCGCTAAATGTTGGGTGAGAAAGGAAATTGCAATGATGAAGTTCGCGAAAACGATCGCGCTCGCGGCAGCCGCGAGCATCCTGCCGTTGGTGGCAACGGCAAGCACGGTGAGCATCGCCGTGTCCGAGGAAGACGGGAATGTGGTCTTCACGGGTTCCGGTTCGGTTGATCTGACCGGATTTGAAGAGCCGAATAGTTATTCTACGTCAAATAGGTCTGAGTTGCAAAACACGGGCTTGGGCGGAATTGAAGTTTCGGGAAACCCACGATTCTATTTTGGGAGAAACCGTTCGTCCAGCGATCCTTTGGCAAACATCGGAAATATCGCGATATCAGGTTCGTCTGGCGAAGATTTCTGGATGAATCCAAATGGCAACCTTTGGCTTGATCTCGCCAGCGAAGATAGCATCGGCGGAACTTATAATTTGACTGGGTTCACATGGACTTTGGCAGGTACAACGATTGAAACTCTTGGCGTGAATTTCGGAACGGTTTTCACCGGGGACAGCAATTATGGAAAGACCCTGACAGTCGAGCTGGTAGAGGCAATTGACGTCGCCCCTGTGCCGCTTCCCGCCTCCATCCTCTTCCTCGGCGCCGGCATCGGCGGTCTCGGCCTGATGGCGCGCCGCCGTCGGAGCGCCGCCTGACGGGACAATCGCGCCCTCGCTCGCGGAACGGCGCGCGCGCCCGTGGCTTCGGTCACGGGCGCTTTCCGTTTCGGGCCAGCCTCGCTTCCTGCGCCGTCCCCTTTCGCGGTGGACACCGGGCACGGCGCTGCTACCTTCGGCGCCCGGTCAATCTGC
>CAZOBK010000031.1:10245-40793 GCA_964578115.1 uncultured Roseicyclus sp. | reverse complement strand
CTAGAAGAGTTCGTTGGAAGAAACATCAGGTATCTATGCAATCCAGCTTCGGAGATTGAAAGCGACTTTGACTGGCAAACCGAAACAATCCCGCCGGGGCGGGGCGGGGCAGGGCAAGACGATTATCGGTATCGGCTCCGCCGACCCGAGCTACTCGGTCGCTCTTGCCAGCGACATTGCGCAGGCGGGTGGCACCTATCTTGCTAGCACAGGTTTCAGCCTCGTGGGTGCCCGCGGAGAACGGCCAGCTTGTCTGTTTGCTGAGAGGTGATCGCACCGTGGCCACCGCAGTCACCCTCTCTTGCGCACCAGGTGCAAGGAACAGATCTCCTGCGGGTCCGCCGGTGATGCCTCGCGCATGAAACTGTCGATCAACCTCTATCTCTGCTCCAGCTCCGTCGCTTTGGCCGAAGCCACCAGTTTCGCAACTAAAGCCGACCTCCGGCTGGATAGGTTCAAGCGAGCCATGGCGGTCGGCCCCTCGGCAGCGATTTGGTGACGATCAAGTTGCCGAAGATGATCGAAAGGATTCTGCACGACAGGCCGGTGTGGCAGATGCCCATATGAGCACCTGTCTGAAGAACGTAACCCTTTTCCAGCCGCGTGCTCGGTTCGTCGTTGAGAATGCCGATCTGGGCCCCAGCCTCGTCCATTCACGCTCAAACATTGAGTGAGATGAGAATTGACACCTGGCGTTCGTTGAACGCCATCTGCAGAGCCATTGTTTGCCAAAACAAGAACGACGCTTTCTCGCCTTTGCGATTGTTTGAAAGCCTGAGACCGGCCACTATTGGACGGACATCAGGAGATCAAAATGCTGACCCAGAAAAGCTTCGTGCCGCACATCCCAACTTCGAGACCGAACGTCGCGTTGCTGGCGCGTATGCTCATTGATGCCGCCCTTTCGTTCAAGATCGCTATCCAGCTAGCAGCCGACGCGCGCAACGGGCGCCGGATCGATGGCGGCAAGGCCTCTCATCTGTTTACACAGCGGCAGGCCGATTGAAGGATTTCGACCTGACATCGCTGCGCGTGTTTTGCGCAACCGTCCGCGTCGGGGGCATGTCCGCTGCGGCCCGCGATCTCGATCTCGCGGTCTCCGCCGTTTCCCGGCGCATCGCCGAACTCGAAGCCGCGACAGGTCAGCGTCTGCTGGATCGCGGAGGCGGCGGAACCGTGCCCACGGCGGCGGGGTCGATGCTGTTCGAGCGGGCGATCCATCTACTGTCGGCAGCCGATGCGCTTCGCGGTGACCTGGACGACTTCGGTCTCGGCGTGACGGGTGAATTGCGGCTCGCGGCCGTTTCCGCCGCGGTAAGCGGGCGCTTGCCGGGCGATCTTGCGTCCTTCGAAAGGCGCTATCCCAAGGTGCGGATCGTCTTGACCGAAGGCACGAGCGCGGAGGTCCTGGCCGCAGTGATCGAGCACCGCGCCGATGCGGCCCTCGTTGTCGACCACGACATCCCCGCCGCGCTTGTCCGAGACGAGTACGCGGAGGACCCGGTCTGGGTCATTGCGGTCGAGGGGCATCCGCTGTTTCAGGGCCTCGCCGCAGGACAGGGCGTCCGCTTCGCCGAGGTCATTCGGCACGAACTGGTTTCACTTGAGCGCGGCGCGTCGATCGAGGCCATGGTGGCTTCGGCCGCGGCGCTGATCGAACGCCCGGTCCGCAAGCATCTGGTGGTGTCTCGTTACGATTCCCTTCGGCGCCTCGTGGAGGCGGGCCTTGGCGTTGGCTTCATCCGTCGCTCGGGTGTCGAGGTCTATCTCGGCGCCCTGCAGATCGAGGCGCGTCCGCTCGCGGAGGACTGGGCGCATCAGAGCATCGTCCTTGTACGTCGCCCCGGCAACGAAAGCCCCCGGGTCGCCGCCACCTTCGCGGCGTTCCTGGCCGAACGCGGTGCCGTCGGCGAAACGGAACGGGAGGTTTGAGGCGCCGTCAGGCCTCGCGCTTGGCGGAGGGACGCCGGACCTCGGACAGGATATTGGCGGCAAGCGTCACGATGGCCAGCGCGATGAGGCCGATGGCGATCGGATGCTCGAGCCACCGGTCGAGTTCGCCGCGCGTCAGCTGGAGCGTCTTGGACAGGCTGTTCTCGCCGAGGCTGCCGAGGATCAGGCCCAGCACCACACCGGCGACCGAATAGCCCGTGCGCCGCAAGAGAAAACCGGCGAGTCCCGCGATATACATCACCCAGATGTCGACCGTGAGATTGCGGAGCGCGTAGGCACCGATGGTTGCGATCAGCAGGATTGCGGGCGCAAGCAGGTGAAACGGCACGCGGAGCAGATGCACGACGATCCGCGTCTGGATATAGCCAAGCCCGAAAATCGCAACATTGGCAAAGAACATCGCCGCGAAGACGATCCAAACGAGGTCGCTCGAGGTGATGAAGATCAGCGGTCCGGGCTCCATTCCGTGGATCTGGAAAACGCCAAGCATCATCGCGGTCAGCGCCCCGCCCGGCAGGCCTAGTGCCAGAAGCGGGATCATGGCGGCTCCCGTTGCCGCGTTGTTCGCCGTCTCGGAGGCGACCACGCCCTCGATCTCGCCCTTGCCGAACTCCTTGCGCCCGCGGTTAGAGCGCACCGCCTCGCCGTAGCTGAGGAAGGCCGCAAGCGTGGCACCGATGCCCGGCAGGATCCCCGCGAAAAACCCTATGATGGCTGACCGGATGACGGCGAACTTGAGGGCCCAGAATTCGGCGAAACTTGGAAAATTCACCTCCACGCGCCGCGTCTCGGTGTTGCCTGAAAGCGCACGGGCGCCCTGGCTGAAGACCTCGGCCACGGCGAAGAGCCCGAGGACCACGGGAATGAAGTTGATCCCGGCGAGCAGGTAATAACTGCCGAAGGCATACCGCGCTGTCCCGTCCACGGGCGCGCTGCCGATCGTACCGATCAGGACGCCGAGGCAGATCGACAGCAGGCCTGCCCACAGCGTCCTCGCACCGACGGAGGCCGAAACGGCGAGGCCGACGCAGATCAGGCCAAAGATCTCGGGCGGGCCGAAGTTCCGGACAGCCCAGCCCGCGACGAGCGGCGTGGCCATCATCATCACGACGGCCGAGGCCATGCCACCGAGCGCCGAGCACAGCACGGCCGCCCCGATGGCGCGCCCAGCCTCGCCCTTCCGCGTCATCGGGAAGCCATCGAAGGCGGTGGGCGCGTTTTCCGGACTACCAGGGATGTTGAACAGGATCGCCGTGATCGCGCCCCCGAACACACCGGAGCAGTAGATCACCGAATACAGCATGATGGCGTGCTCGGGGCTCATCGCGGCCGTGAAAGGCAGTATGACGGCACCAAGCGTCAGCAGGTTGATACCCGGAATGCAGCCGAAGAGCATGCCGCCAAGAAGCCCCGCCACGAACAACATCAACGCTGTGGGGTCGGTGAACAGGAAGGTCGTGCCCGCGATGAAGTTTTCCATTTTGAAATAGCCCTCAGCGAAGCAGCGTGACGAAGCGGCCGTTCATCTCGTTGAAACCCGGCCAGGTTCCGAGCGGGACCGCGACAAAGAAGAGCGTGGTAAAGACGAGGAAGATCGCGGCGGCGATCCCGATCGTCGCCGTGGCGAGCACGACGGGGCGCCGTTCGCCGAGTACCAGAAGCTGGCCGAGCAGGAACAGAAGCGTCGCGGGGTAAAAACCGATCCGGGGAATGAGGAACACGAACAGGATCGGCATGACAAACAGCTTCAGGCTCGGCAGGACCGCCGGACCGGCGTCTTCGATGGCCTCTTCCTCGTCCATACCGCGCGCCAGGTGAAGGGTCGCGACGATCAGCAGCACGAAACAGAACACTCGTGGCCAGACTGCCGGCCCTAACGTCTCGTCATTACCTGCGCCTGCGAAGGAAAAACTGAAGCCGTAGAAGAACGCGGCGACCGCGAGCCACGCCACGTATTCCAAGGCGGCTCGGGATTTGAGGCCCTGTGTCATGATCAATGTCCGTGATCAGGAGTTCAAGAGGCATGGATCAGGGGCGGCCCGGAAGCCGCCCCTGTCGCGAACGGCGGCCAGGGTCAAAGGCCGGCCTGTTCGAAGGCCTCGGTATAAAGCACGATCTCGGTCTCGATCATCTGCCGAAACGCATCCGATGAGCGGTAGCTATCGACGACATCCATGAACCCCCGTGCATTGAAGTCCTGATAGTCTTCCGTGTTGAAGGCGCGGCTGCAAGCATCTTCCAGAAGCGCTACGCGCTCGGGGGGCGTGTCTGCATGGGTCCAGAACCCACGGAAGCGCAGCATCGGCTCGAAGCTCGCCCCCACCTCGAGATGCGTCGGCACATCTGCGAAAAGATCGGGACGTTCGTTGAAGAATGTCAGGATCGGCTGCATCTGTCCCGCATCGACGAAATTGCGGACATCGCCGGGCTGTTCCAGCAGGGCATCGACCGTCCCGCCGATCAGGCTGGCATACCGCTCGGACGGATTATCGAAGGCGATGACTGCCGTGTCGAAGTCGAGCTCGCTTTCGAGGAACGTCATCAGCAGCCGTTCCTTTGTGCCGGGATTGCCGATATTGGCGACGGTCAGTTCACCGGGGTTCTGCTGCGCGTAGGCGAGGAAGCTCTCGAAATCGGAGAAGCGCTCGTCGTCGGGGCGGATATAGAGTTGGCTGAAAGTGATCTGCGTGGCGCAGAGCGGCCTCCAGTCCGTCGCAGGATTCTCGCGCAGCCGACCCGCGACATGGTCCGTGATCGCAATGTCGACCGTCTGGAACAACGTGTAGCCGTCCGCTGGCGCCGTCATGAAGTCGGGAACGCCCGCGATACCGCCGCCGCCGGGCTTGTTGACGACCTGAACCGCCTGACCCAGCACGTCCGACATGGCGCTGCCCCAGGCGCGGGACAACGTGTCCGAGCCGCCACCGGCCCCCCATGGCACGATGATCGTGATCGGCCGCTCGGGGAACCCGTCCTCAGTGCGCAACTCCTGTGCGCCTGCCGCCGCTGCGGCGAAGATCATGGCCGTCGCCGTCGCTGTAATTGTGAGATTTTGCATGTCTTCCTCCCGTTACCCGGACGCTGTCCACGCGTCTCAGAGAAGGCGACTGTGGCCCAGCCCTCGGGAACAATCAACAAAAAATGGAATGTTTAATTCAGATAAATGACATTTTGGTTCGACAAGCCGTCTCTCGGTACGCCGGGTGAAAAAACAGCGGGCCGCGGCACATCGCCCTCGCGCGCCCACGTGCGCGCAAGCGCGCCCGGTCGACGTTGCCAGTTAGAATCCGGAACGCTACGATCCTCAAAGCGGGCGTGCATCATGCTGTCCGGATCGGAGCGGGATAAAGGGATCATGGGGGCCGAACGTCCGACCAGCGCCATCGGCAAGGCCTTCGCGATCATCGAGCACCTTGTCTCGGCGGACGAGCCGCCGCAACTGGCCGATCTCTCTGAGGCACTCGGAATGCCGAAGCCGTCCGTACATCGGATGTTGCTGCAACTTGAAGAAACAGGGATTGTCACGCGCGACATACAGGGTAAGGCCTACTACGCCGGCGCGCGCCTGACCCGGCTCTCCGTCTCCGCCATGGGCCAGCTCATGCGCCGCGACAACATCCGCGACGTCATGCACCGTCTGGTGTCGAGACTTGGCGAGACGTGTAATCTCGGCGTTCTGGATGGCGACCGCGTGCTCTATCTCGAGCGCGTGGAATGCGACAAGCCCCTCAGACTCTACCTTGCCGCGGGGTCCCGGGTTCCGCTACACGCCACCGCGACTGGCAAGCTTCTTCTGGCGTTCATGTCGACCGCGAAACGCGAGGCGTTAATCGATCTCGACCGGGTAGAGATCTTGACGCCGAACACACTGTCTGGCGATGCTCTGCGGGCTCGGCTCGAGCAGATCCGGACAACCGGGCTTTCCGTCAACCGGGAGGAATCCATGCTTGGCCTCGCCGGCGTTTCGGTGCCGGTGCACGATCCGAGTGGTCAGGTGCTGGCCGGGTTGGCCGTTCATGCCCCCGTTTCCCGCTTTGCCGAAGCCGAGGTCGAAGAGGCAAAAACCGCGTTGCTTGAGGCAGCGCGGGAAATCGAATCTTGCATTTCATAAATCGGAACAAATTGTTCCGTAAAGTGATTGAACAATCTGGACAGGTGGCATAGTCGTTCGGCATCTCACGTCGAAGACCGGTCCTCATTTGCCCATCGATACCACCCCGCCCCGTTCGATCCGACATTCGGTCTTTCCCGGTCTGGCGCTTGCGGTCCTGATCGCCGCGACGGCAGAGTTGGTGACGCTCCAGTTCGGCGGGCCGGTGATGCTTGTCGCGCTCTTGTTGGGAATTGCGCTCAACCTTTTCGGTCGCGAAGCGGTTACGGCGCCGGGCGTGGTCTTCGCGGGCAAGACTGTGCTGAAGATTGGCGTCGTCTGCCTCGGAGCGCGGATCGGCGCGGGCGATCTGGCCGAGATCGGCGTCGTCCCGCTCTTGTTGGTGACAGTCGCAGTACTGGCCACCATCGCTGGCGGCGTCATGATCGCACGATGGCTGGGCCTTGGCCCGGAACGCGGGTTTCTGACCGGCGGCGCGACGTCTATCTGCGGCGCGTCGGCGGCGCTCGCCATCTCCGCTGCCATGCCCGACCGGCCGGGTAAGGAACGCGATACGGTCTTCACAATCGTTGCCGTCACCGCCGCCTCCACCCTCGCCATGGTGCTCTATCCGCTTCTTGCCAAGGCGCTCGGGCTCGACGATACGGCGGCCGGCTACCTCATCGGGGCGACGATTCATGACGTGGCCCAGGTGGTCGGAGCCGGCTTCACCATCTCCGAATCCGCCGGCGAGACGGCGACGCTGACCAAGCTGTTCCGCGTTGCGCTCCTGATCCCGGTCGTGCTCGCCGCCTCGATCATCTTCGCGCAGCGAGGCGCCTCGCGGCGCGCCGGCCTGATACCGCCTCCGATGCTGATCGGTTTCATCCTGTTGGCGGTCGCCAACAGCCTCGGGGCGCTGCCAGACGCGATCGCCGGCCTGCTTGCCGATCTGTCGCGCCTGCTGCTGGTGGTTGCGGTCGCGGCCATCGGCCTGCGGACCGACCTTTCCGAGCTGCGCAAGGTGGGGGGGCGCTCGATCCTGCTCGTGGCGGCCGAGACGCTCCTGCTGCTTGGGCTGATCGCCATCCTGACGCCGTTCGTTTTTTAAAAAACAGTATGGAACATTCCGATTTTTTATATACGATGTCCGAAAGTGCGAATGGCCGCGTTTAGCGTTTAGGAGGAAGCGACATGCCCTTGATCGATACTGACGTCCACGAAAGCTATTCGGGTGTGCAGGATCTGGTCCCTTACCTGTCAGCCCCCTACAAGGACTGGATCGCTCAGGGCGCCTGGCGCGGTTTTTCGCAGCCCTTTGCCTACACCTCGCCCGGCAATGGGAACCGCGCGGATGTGAAGAATGTCGACGGCTCGGCCTCGGTGTCCGACCCGGCGATGATCAAGAGGGACCTCCTTGACGAGTACGACGTCACCAAGGCCGTGCTGACGGGTTACTTCTATCCGACTGGCCTCAAGATGCAGTACGCACTCGCCTCCGCGATGGCTGCCGCCTACAACGACATGGTCGCGAAAAAGTGGCTCTCCTTCGATGACCGTCTTGTCGGCTCGATACAAGTCAACGCCCGCGATCCCGAGGCCGCTGCGCGCGAGATCGACCGCATGGCGGCACATCCTCAGATGGTGCAGGTGATGCTACCCATCGTGGACGATATCGCCTATGGCCATCCCTACTATCGCCCGATCTTCGCCGCCGCCGATCGCAACGATCTTGTCGTGGCCTTCCATCACACGGTGTTTGCGCAGGGTCCGTACGGGATGGGCCAGCATTACATTGAGCGACATACGCTGATCCCGCTTGCTATTCAGGGACAGGTGATAAGCCTGATCCTGAACGGCGTCTTCGACGAGTTCGAGAGGCTTAAGTTCATCATTCTCGAGGGCGGCTTTTCGTGGCTGCCCCACACGCTCTGGAGGATGGACCGGGAATACCGTCAGGGCCGGGTCGAGGTACCCTGGATCAAGAAGCTTCCCTCCCAGCACGCGCGTGAGCGACTGAAGCTCGCTACCCAGCCGACCGAGGACATCACGACCGACCAGTTCCTCAAGATCATCGACCTGATCGGGACCGAGGACCTGCTCGTCTTCGCGACGGATTACCCGCATTTCGATTTCGACGACCCGGACGCGGCGATCCCGCGGGCGCTGCCGGAGGGGCTGCGGCAGAAGATTTTATGGAAGAATGCGGCCGATCTCTACGGCTTCGACATTCCCGACCAGGCCGCGCGCGTCGCGGCCGCGGAGTGAGCCTATGCCGCGCGAGCACGATATCGCCGCCTCCGAAGAGATCACGGTCGGCAAGATGCACCCCGTCGCCGTCGGCCGGTCCACCATCGTCGTCACGCGGCTGCCCTGCGGGTCCATTCGCGCCGTCTCGGGCCGCTGTCCGCATATGGGCGCAAAGCTCCAGTTCGGGTGCATCACCGGCATGGCCGAGGGCCCTGAACGCGACCGGATCGAGATGACCCGCGCGGGCGAGGTGCTGCGCTGTCCCTGGCACGGGTTCGAGTTCGATCTGCGCACCGGAGAGCCTGCCGTGCCCGCGCCCGAGGCGCAGGCGATGCGGCTGAGGCTCTACGACGCCGAGGAACGCAACGGACGGGTTTTCGTCAGGACATGACGGGACGCAAAGTGACGATCACCGACAGGACCGGCGCGCGCCGGTCCTTCCTGTCGCCGGCGGGCGCGCGGATCCTCCATGCCGGGCTTCTGGAAGGCATCGGCCTCCCGCATGAATGTGGCACCGGGACCTGCGGCATGTGCAAGGCAAAGCTTGAGACGGGCGAAATCGACGATCTCTGGGCCGAGGCGCCTGGACGGAAGTCCTGCCGCCGCCGGGGCGAGATCCTGATGTGCCAGTCCGCCGCCGCCGGCGACGTGGACCTGAGCCTCCGGGCCGATTTCACGCCGCCGCCCGAGCCATCCTGCCAGGCCCTTTCGGGCGTTCTGCGCCCCCTCGATCGGCCGACGCCCGATATCGCAAGGGTGCGCTGCACTCTCGAGGCGCCCCTGCGCTTCGACGCCGGGCAGTTCGTGCTTGTGGAGATACCGGGCGTGGCGGGACCGCGCGCCTGGTCGATGACCAACCATACCAATGGGCGAGAGCTCGACTTCCTACTGCGGCGCGCGCCCGGTGGGGCGGTGAGCGAGGCGATCTTCGAGCGCCTGACCGGCGAGGTCGTGGTGACGGTGACCGGGCCGCTCGGCCGTGCGATTTTCGACCCGGCGGAACGGCGCCCCTTCATCGCCATCGCGGGCGGATCGGGCATCGCCGGCATGCTGGCCATTGCCGCCCGCGCCGCGGAGGCCGCAGCCTACGGCCCCCATGGCTCGGACATCGTCTTCGGTCTACGTGATCCGGGAAGCGCCTACCTGCTCGAAGACCTGGACACCATGGCCAGCGCCGCCGCGTTGCGGATCACGGTGGCGTTTTCAGACAATGCCGACGGCCTCACCCCCGAAGCCTGGCCGAACCTGGCCTTCACGCGGGGTTTCGCCCACGAGGCCGCGGCGGACGCGGTAAAGCTTGCGCAGGCCCGTGGCGACAGGCCAATCCACTACGTCGCCGGGCCGCCGGTCATGGTGGATGCAACACTCAGGGCGCTGATGGCAGCCCATGCGGTCGCGGCAGAGGATATACGCTATGACAGATTCGGCTGAACCAAACTGGGTCCGGGCCTGCGCGCGTGACGAAATCGGCGACGGGGACAAGCTGGAAGTGGAGCTGCCCGACGGGGATTTCGTGCTGCTTCTGGGTGTCTCGGGCGCGGTGATCGCCGTATGCGCGGATTGCCCGCACCAGGACACCCCGCTAGCCGAGGGCACGCTAGACGGGCCGGTCCTGACATGTCCGGTGCACCTCTGGCAGTGGAACGTCGAAACCGGCGAGATGATGGGCCCTGCCGAACTGCCGCTTCGTCGCTACGAACTGCGCGAAGCGGAGGGGCAAGTCTACGTCCGCATGGCCCAAGTGGATTGACGTGCTCGGCCCCGCTCTCGCCGCTCTGATCGGGACGCAGGCGGCCGTCGTCGCGGCCACGCTCACCGTTCCCGTGCTGGCCCCGGACATCGCCGCCGAACTAGGGATGGTCCCCGCCATATTGGGCTACCACACGGCCTCCGTCTTCGCCTTCGCCTTCGTCTTCGCGCAGGTCTCGGCCACATTGGTCCGGCGCTTCGGGCCTATCGGCGTGAGCATGGTCACGGCGGGCATGGCCGCAGCCGCGCTTGCCGCTGTTGTCTTCGGCGGTGTGCCGGGCCTTCTGGTGTCCACGCCGCTTCTGGGCGCGGCCTACGCGCAGGGCAACACGGCAAGCGGGGCACTGCTCAGCCGCCTTGTCACCGCGCGGAACCGCAATCTCGTCTTCTCGATCAAGCAGACCTCCGTACCCGTAGGCGCGGCCGTGGCGGGGCTGCTGTTGCCCAATGTTGCCTTGCGCTCGGATTGGCAGGCAGCGGTCATCATCCTGTTGGCGCTGGTCCTGGCGATCACCGTCGCCTGCGCACCATGGCGTCGGCGGCTCGATGGCCTCATGTCCGAGGAACCGGGTGCCGGCGCCTCCCGTCGACCTCTGGACGTGCTGCGGCACTCGCCCGATGTCCGCAGGATGGCCGCGCTCGCGGGCTGCTTCGCCTCCGTCCAGTTCGGTCTGGCCGCCATGTTCGTGATCCTTTTGTCGGCACGTCACGGCCTCGGCCTCGCGGAGGCGGGTGCTGCACTCACCGTCGCGATGGCGCTGGCCGTCGCCGCTCGACTCGGACTTGGCAGTCTGGCAGATCTGTTCTCCGCGCGGGTCGTGCTGGGCGGGATCGGCATCTTCATGGCGGCGACCTCCATCAGTCTCATAAGTGTCCAGAGCCCGGTACCCGCAGTTATTGCCGCCACGCTGCTGATGACAGCGGCCTTTAGCTGGAACGGCGTCTTTCTGGCCGAGACCGCACGCTGCGCGCCGCCGGGCGAGGTCGGCCCCGCCACCGCCGCGGCGATGTCTTCGGTCTTCCTCGGCGGGGCGGTGGCGCCGGCACTCTTCGCATCGCTGGTCGCGACGACGGGAAGCTACGTGCCCGCGCTGGCGTTGTTCGTCGTGTCGATGACCGTGGCTGTCGCGCTTGCCTTTAGACCCGCGAAGGCGCGGGTCTTTTAGGTGTCTGCCCAGCGCTGTCAGAAGAAGTTGTCTGTGCGGGGCATGGGACTTGGCGAGCGGCGCAGCTGCAGGATCGCCGGAATGGCGAGATCGGTGCAGCAGTATCGGCCAGTGCCGAAAGATGACGCTGCCGCCATCGCGCGGATGAAGGACCTGACCTGCCCCCGCGATCTCTGCGCGTCAATCAAGTCGAGTCTTTCAACACAATCGGCTCGCAGCAGACCTTCACCACGATCTTGGCGTCGACGCCTTCGAGCCCTTCATGCCAATTTGCCGGGAACCCGGGTAGGCTCAATGGCCGAGAAGGGCTGATGAGATTTGCTTTGTCTCGATGGAGTCTGCATCTTCGTCCATCACTCTAGTCCGGCCGTTGTTTCGTAAGCAGGGGGTCTCGATGAAACCGTGGGAACACCTGGCGACAGCGCGTGCGCCGGAAGGGAGCGCGCTTCGGCTGCTTCGGCGAGGCGACGAGTTCTCGATCCGCCTGCAGGACGGCAACGAGTTGATGAACAGCCGGCTGGGCGGGTCGGAGGAGGCGCTTGCGTCGCTGGCGCTGGATCGTCTTGGGGGACGGGCCGCGCCCCGTCTGCTGATCGGAGGGCTTGGTATGGGATTCACCCTGCGCGCAGCGCAGACCGCCGCCCCGCCTGACGCGCGGTTCGTTGTGGCGGAGATCGTGCCCGACCTGATCGGTTGGGCCTCGCAGCATATGACCAGGGTTTTCGGCGACAGCCTTTCGGATCCACGGGTGGACGTCAGGATTGGCGACGTGGGCGCGATGATCCGGGATGCGGATAGCACATTCGACGCCATCCTGCTTGACGTCGACAATGGCCCTGACGGCCTTACCCGTGCGGACAATGACGCCCTTTATGGCGCGGCGGGCCTGCAAGAGATCCGCCGCGCACTCGCGCCCGGAGGCGTGCTTGCCGTTTGGTCGGCCACGCAGGACCGGGGCTTCGGCAGGCTTCTGTCCTCGTGTGGCTTCGATGCCCAGACCCACGTCGTTCGCGCGGGCCGAAACGGGGGCGGCAATCGGCACACGATCTGGGTCGCGGCCAAGACGTAGGCAGCGCGCGACCGTCACGCCAAGTGCCGCGCCGCCGTCGCGTCTTGCGGGGGTGCCGCCGAACGGTTGCGCTCGGACTTCTTCTCTCCGAGCATCAGCATCGCGGGCGTCACGATCAGCGTGAGCGCCGTCGCGACGACAAGGCCGCCCGCGATCGCGCTGGACAGCTCGGTCCACCATTGCGTCGACGGCGCGCCGTAGACGATTTCCCGCGTGAAGAAGTTTATGTTGAGGCCGATCACCATCGGCATCAGCCCCAGCGCCGTCGTCAGGGAGGTCAGGACGACCGGCCGCAGACGCTGTGCGCCCGTCCGGAGCGCGGCCTCATGCGGGGATTGCCCGCTGCGCCGGAGGTCGTTGTAGGTGTCGATCAGCACGATGTTGTTGTTCACCACGATGCCGGCAAGCGCGATGACACCGATCCCGCCCATGACGACGCCAAAGGGGCGGCCCGTGACCAGCAGGCCCAGAAGCACGCCGGCGACGGAGAACACGATGGCGCTCATCACGACGAAGCTCTGGTAGAAGCCGTTGAACTGGGTGACGAGGATGACGGACATGAGAAAGAGCGCCGCGACGAAGGCACCGACGAGGAACTGCGCGGCCTCCGCCTGGTCCTCGGCCTCGCCGCCGAAGGAATACTCGACGCCGGCAGGCAGATCGGCCGCCTGAAGCGCGGCGTCAAGCGCGGCCACCTGATCGCTGACCAGCAGGCCGGGGGCGACGTTCGCCTCCAGTGTGACCACGCGCCGTTCATCGACGCGGCGGATCGTCCCGACACGCTCGGTCGGCGCAAAGGTGACGAAGTTCGAGATCGGGACGAGGCCGGACGCCGTGGGGACCCGCAGTCCGTTCAACGCCGAGAGCGAGCGTTCCTCGTATGGAAAGCGGATGCGGATATCGAGCGGACCGTCGGCATCGTCGGGCCGGTAGTCGGCCACCGTTATGCCCCGGGTCAGTAGCTGCAGCGCCTGGCCCAGAAGGCTGACATCCGCACCGTAACGCGCAGCCTCGGCCCTGTCGACGATGACCGCGACCTCCACCCCGGGAAGCGGAAGGGTATCCGTGACATCGGTAAAGCCACCGGTCTCATCCATGATGTCGCGCACGATCTCGACGGCTTCGGCCTGTGTGTCGGGCGTTCGGGCGGCGATCTGCAGGTTGACCGGCTTGCCCGCCGTTGGCCCGCCGGTTTCGGTCTGCACCTGCACGTCGATGCCGGCGATATCCGACACGGCTTCGCGGATCTCCTGACCGATGACCGCGGCCGGGCGGCGTTCATCCCACTCGGCAAGTTCGAGCTGGAGTGTTCCGATCGTATCCTCGTCGCCCTGGCCCGCGTTCATCACGGTCCTGGCATAGACGGAGGCGACCTCGTCGAACTGCAGGATGCGGCCCTCGACGATGCGTACCAGCGCATCGCGTTCGTAGACCGAGAAGTTGTCGCGCGCCCGCACCTGAACCTGCATGAAGTCGGGCTCGACCGAGGGGAAGAAGGTGACGCCGGTGCCGAACTGCGCGTAAAGCCCGAAACTTCCCACAAGGAGGCCCAGGGTCAGAATCAGCGTCGCCGCCGGCCGAAGGACCGCGACCTCCAGGAGCTTCGTGTAGACCCCGGTCAGTCCTCCGATGTCGCGCGGATCGCCGCGCTCCGAGGCCTCCATCGCGGCCTTTGCGGCGGCGGTGCGCGGCTGCCGGCGGCCGATGAGGCCGCCCACGACAGGAATGAAGATCAGGGCCATGAAAAGCGACGCCGTGAGCGTGAGGATCACGGTGATCGGAAGGAATTTCATGAACTCACCGACCATGCCCGACCAGAACAGAAGCGGGAAGAACACGCTGAGCGTCGTGGCGGTCGAGGCGATGATGGGCCAGGCCATGCGCTTGGCCGCAGCCGCGTAGGCCTGCCGCGGGGTCGCGCCGTCCTGCAGATGGCGGTCGGCCAGCTCGGTCGTCACGATGGCGCCGTCGACCAGCATGCCGACGACGAGGATCAGCGAGAACAGCACCACGATGTTCATGGTGTAGTCCATTGCCCAGAGGCCCGTGACGCCGGCCAGGAACGCGCCGGGTATCGCGAGACCCACCAGGATCGCCGACCGCAGGCCCAGTGCGTAGACGATCACGATCATGACCAGCACGACGGCCGCGATGACGTTGGCCTCCAGGTCGCTGAGGATGTCCTGCACGATCTCGCTCTGGTCCTGCAGCCAGGTGATCCGGACGGCCTCGGGCCATTCTGCCTGCAACTCTGCCGCGATGGCGCGCACTTCGGCCACTGTCTCGATGATGTTGGCGCCGGACCGCTTGGTGACCTCGAGCGCGAGGGCCGGCTGCCCGTCGATCCGGGCAAAGCCCGTCGGGTCGTCGAAGGCGCGCCTGACGGTTGCCACGTCCCCGAATGTCACGACGGTCCCGCCACGCACCAGGACCGGCATCTCCATGACGTCCTGAAGGTTCTCGATCAGGCCCGGCACGGACAGGACGATCCGTCCCGCCCCGGTCTCGATCGCACCGGCGGCGATCAGGCGATTGTTGCGGGTGATCTGGCCGATTAGTTCGTCGAAGGAGATGTCGTAGGTCTGGAAGACGGTCGGATCGATCAGGACCTCCATGAACTCGACCCGCCGTCCTCCGATATCGACCTCCAGCACCCCCGGCCGCCCCTCGATCGCCGTCCGCAGATCTTCGGCGAGCCGGTTCAAGGTCCGCTCGGGAACCGGCCCGGAGAGGATCGCCGTGACGACAGGGAAGAGCGCCGTGTTGATCTCGGTCACCCTGAGGTCCCTGGCGTCCTCGGGCAGTTCGCCCTCGACCCGGTCGATGGCCTCGCGGATATCGCTCAGCGCCTCCTCCGTGTCGCCGCCCGGCGTGAATTCCAGCGCGATGGTGGCCGCGCCCTCGGACGCGAAGCTTTCCATCCGCTCGAGACCCGTGATCGCGCCGAACTCCTGCTCCATCGGTTCGATCAGCAGACGCTCGGCATCCGAGGGACTGATCCCTTCGATCCCCGTCGAGACGTAGAAGAAGGGCAGGGGAACCTCCGGGTTGGCCTCCTTCGGGATGGTGACATAGGCATAGGCGCCGACGGTGAGGATCATCGCCAGCGCCATGGCGACCACCCGGCTGCGCGAGAAGGCGGCGTCGATGAGCGCGTTCATGGCGCCGTGTCCTGCACCTGCGGGCGCACGGTCTCGCCATCGTTGACGAAGCCCTGTCCGACCGTGATCAGCCGGGCGGTATCGGGCAGGCCGGTGACCCATATGCCGTCGATCTCTGCGCGGACGATCTCGATCGGGTGGAAATGAACGGTGTTCTCGTCGTCGACGGTCTTGACGCCGAGCCGTCCCTCCGGATCGATCGAGACCAGAGAAGGCGAGACGAAATGGGCGAGGACCTCGTCGGTCGGAATCGTGATCTCGGCCGATATCCCGGCGGCGATCGCGCCCTGCCGGTTGGGGATCGAGACCTCGGCGGGAAAGGTCCGTGTCGCGCTCGCGGCCGCGCTCCCGACGAAGGTGACCGTGCCCTCCTCGACATGGCCGGTGATGAAGCTGACCGTCGCGCGCTGGCCGCTCGAGAGGCGGTTCAAGGCCTGCTGCGGCACCTCGAACGAGACGGTGAGCGGCGTGATGTCGACGATGCGTCCGACTTCGGCGCCGACCTGCACGAACTCTCCGGTTCCGATGTCGAGCGCCTCGATGCGACCGGCGAAGGGGGCGCTGATGACGTTGTTCGACACGGCCTCTTCGGCGGCCGAAAGCCGGGCCTCGGCCTGTGCGAAGGCGCTGCGCGCCTGTTGCAGACGGTCGACCGTGGTAACACCGCGCTCCAGCAGCGTTTCGGCATTCTCGAGATCGCGGCGTGCGGCGGCGAGTTCCTGACGCGCCTGTGAAAGAGACGCCTGCGCCGCGTCGCTCTGCAGACGCGCGATTTCGGCGCCTTCTTCGACGGTATCGCCCAGACCGACGAAGACCTCCACGACATCACCGGAGGCCTCGGCCCTGATGAGCGTGTCCCTCTCCGGCAGGGCCTGACCTTCCGCGTTGAAGAGCAGCGTGACCGGCTCGGCCTGCGACGGCGCCACGGCGACGGCGACCGGCATCGGCGCGCTCGGGGCCGTGTCGGCAGGTGGCTCGGCCGGGGGCAGGACGAAGCCGCTGCCCATCCAGGCCACGATGGCGAGCGTTATTCCGGACGCGATCCAGGTCGAGCGCGAGGCACCTCGGTCGGGGGCGAAGCGGAGGGCGGGTCCGTGCGAACTCGTGTCCGCCTCGCTGCGACTGTTGCTTTCGGTCACGGTTGGAGTCCTCTTTTCCGCGGTCCGCTGGCAGACCGGATCGATACCGGATTCCGCCGTTGATGAACGACACCCCTTTTCGCATTCGTGCCCGCGGCGGCGTCAAGTCAAATGGCAGCGGACAAGCCTTCGTCTGCGCCAGCGGGGCCGTGGCCGCGATCCAAGCCGCGCTACGGAGGGAGCCGCACGTCGCCCGCCGTTCTGCGCGGATTTCACGACACGCACACCGAACGACAAGACGTAGCAGCAGTTGGTCTTGCTTCGCCATCGTCCTCGTTTCCGGCACGCTCGATCACGGCCCGGATGCGTCACACGGCGCCTTGGCTCCGTGCGTGCAGGGTTCCTTGAACCGGACGATCACGCCCCTTGCCTTGATCAGCCCGTTCCTTTCAGCATGCTTTCGACAAGCTTCTGGACGCGCAGGGCCTCTTCCAGTGTGGCGAGCCTGTTCGGTTCGCCCCGCATGCACAGCAGCAGGTCATCGAGCTGCGCCTTCAGGCTCACCGCGCGAGGGTCTGACGGGCGCTCTGCCAGCTCCTCGAATGGTCCACCCCCGGACCTTGCATCGACGTAGAAGTCCGTGATCCGCCGGCTGGCGACCGTGCCCTTGATGGTCAGTTCCTGCCGGTCGGGTTGCGCGCCGCCGACACTGGCCATGATGCTGACAGGCAGGCCGTCGGCATTCTCCAGCCGGGCCAGCATGTGCGTCTCGCAGAGTTTTGCATCGGCAGGGAAGGACGGCTTCGCCCAGACGACGGAGAGCGGGCCGAGAATACGCTCGGAGAAGAACAGGAAATGCGAGATCACTTCCCGCGTCATGCCGCCCTCGTCGCGAAAGCGCAGCCAGTCGGCCGCCTTCTGCCAGGCTCTCGGCCAGTCGGCATAGGTGACGATGATGTCCGCGCCCTGCAACGCGCCCAGGGCACCGGTCCGCGCCGCGTCCGAGACGCCGGTCAGCGCCGCGCCGGCGGCCTGGGTGAAATTCACCGCAGCCGGAACGCCGCTCTCCTTGAACGCTGCCACGAGCGCCTCGCTTTCGGCCACGTCCACGCCGAGCGGTTTTTCGAGGAACACGGCCTTGCCCTCTCGTGCGGCCGCAAGCGCGTAGGTCTTTCGTGGTACCGGAGGGCAGGCGAGGTAGACGAGGTCGGCATCCGCCATGGCGTCATCGGCGGAGGTGGCGACACGTACGTCCGGCGCCAGTGCAAGCGCTTCCCGACAGGACTGAGGGTCGGGGTCCCATAGCGCGACCGGCTGGTACCCCGGATGCCGGAGCATGTGCTCGAGCATGCGCCGTCCCATGATGCCCAGACCGATGATGGCGGTTCTTGCGACCATGTCGACTGCTCCGGTTTTCTGCCGTGGCCCTGCGCGCCACCGTCCCGCAGGGATACGAACTGCGCGCTCCCGGCGCAACAGACGTCGGCTGTGGTGAGCATGCTGGCAGGCCACCGACAATCACGGGCGGATTCGCAGCCCTGCCTCTGGCGGGGCCACCTGCCATCGTCATCGGTCGCTCGTGGAATAACGAGGGCGTCAATGATCGACGCGAAGGCCGACGACGCCCGAGCCATTTCCCGTGTGCAGTGCCGTGTGCCCCGCTGCTGAGCGCTCAGGGCGTCAGCCACGCTTTCCCCTGAACGGCGCCATGATGGTGATGGACCCTTGGGCGACGCCTGAAGCCGCCTCGTCAACCCGCTGTGCCGCTGCCGTCATCCGCGCGCCGAGAGGATTGCGCGCCCCGGATGCCGCAAAATAGGTGCGGCAGGTCGGACAGGCGTCCGGGTGGATCCGGCATCTCTCGAAGCACCGGCTTGTCGGCACGGAAGATCGGTCCCCCGCAACACTTTCTACTGATGGCCCTGCTGCCTCCCGATCAGGCTTACGTCGGAAAGATGTCGTTCAGCCGTAATGGATTGAATGACGGCACCGGGCCGGGGCGGCTCAACGCGACGGTGCCGTGCTTTCTGCCATCGCCTTGAAGCCCGCGCTGATGTAGGGCACCACGGATTGCTTGTAGGAGTCCCATGACGATCCGGTGCCGGTATCTCGGTGCAGCCCCGCGACGCGCGTGTCCTCGACGGTCGCTGCGTGCATGACCGCCATCAGGAAGTGGAAACCCCGTATCGCGTCGCCGTGTCCGAGGCCGGGCAGGGCGCGCATGAAGGCTGCTATATAAAGCTTTGCTACATCGTCGAAACTCTCGCTCATGTAGGTCGAGAGCGTGCCGTCCCAGACCGAGCGCCCGACGAAGGTCGCGAAGTGTCGCCACTGGCTGTCCGGATCGTCCAGCCGGTTGTAGTACGGAAGGATCAGAGCACGGACCAGAGGCTCGACCTCCACGCTGTCGCGGCCGACAAGCTCTTCGTACTGCTCGAGAAGCGCGATGCGCTCGCGGTTGAGCTCGCCCGCCCGGCGATGGATCGTCTCGCGGACCAGCGTCTCCTTCTTGCCGAAGTGATAGGCGATCTGGCCCACGTTCGCGTTCGCCTCCGCCGCGATTTCCTTGAGCGTGACGGTCTGGTAATTGCGCTGTGCGAACAGCCGCTCCGCCGCGTCAAGCAGTCGGTCAGGCGTCTCGACATTGTAGGCGCGGACGCGCGCTGCAGGCTGGTTCATCGTCACACTGGTCCCTTCGACGCTGCCCGCATTGATGCGGGTCTAGATAACACGGTGCCTCAAAACGCGGCAAACCCCTGAATGCCGCGTTGGATATTGAGGCTTCCCCAAAAACCGATCTCACAGTACGAATTTGAGGCGTAAGAGCGTAGTTGACAAGTCATTTGTTACGCGGAAAGCATGTTGATGAGACGAATCTCTGGACTTGATGAATGACAAAGCATTCCTTCACCGTTGAAGACATCGAGGGTGCCGAGCGCCTCGTCGGCGTGACGTACACGCCGCAGGAGCGGCAGCAGATGCTGGAAAACCTCGAGGGTCAGATCGCGTCGGCCCGGGCGCGCCGCGCGGTGCGCCTTGGCAACGACGAGCCGATGGCGACGCGCTTCGATCCGCGGCTTCCGACCTTCGCGATGCCTGCAGCCGAAGGTCCGCTCCGCTTCTCGGAGGCTCCGGCTTCGGCACTGCCGGACGACGACGAGGACATCGCCTACTCGCCGGTTGGGCAGCTTTCGTCCTGGCTTCGGCACGGAAAGCTCACCAGTCGCCGGCTGACCGAGATCTACCTCGCACGGATCGAGGCGCTGAACCCCGATCTCGAATGCTTCGCCGCTGTCACGCCGGAATTGGCGCTGGCCGAGGCCGACGCCGCGGATGCGCTTCTCGGGGCGGGCGTCTGGCTCGGGCCTCTGCACGGCATACCCTATGGTCTGAAGGATCTCTTCGACTCCAAGGGGGTCGTGACCGGCTGGGGCGCGGAGCCGTTCCGCGAACGGGTGCCCGAGCGCGATGCCGAGATCGTAGACCGGCTGCGTGCGGCGGGCGCGGTCCTGCTTGGCAAGACAACCGTGGGCGCTCTCGCCTACAACGACATCTGGTATGGCGGCGCGACGCGCAATCCGTGGAACCTCAACGAGGGATCGAGCGGCTCCTCGGCCGGCTCCGCGTCGGCGACGGCGGCCGGGCTCTGCGCCTTTGCCATCGGGACCGAGACTCTCGGCTCGATCACCTCGCCCTCGCAGCGCTGCGGCACGACGGGCCTGCGCCCGACCTTCGGGCGTGTGCCGCGGACGGGCGGCATGGCGCTGTGCTGGACGCTCGACAAGGTCGGACCGATCTGCCGCTCGGTCGAGGATGCCGCGATGGTCCTCGCCGCGTTGAACGGTGCCGATATCGGCGATCCGTCGTCGATCGCGGCGCCGTTCCATTTCGACGCCAAGGCCGATTGGACGCATCTGCGTGTCGGCTACCTGCCGGAGGCGTTCGGGGAGGACGCGACCGATGTGGACCGGGCCGCGCTTCAGGCGGTGCGAGATCTGGGACTGGAGGTGCGCGAGGTCAGCCTGCCGGACCTGCCCTATGGCGCTCTCATCAACATCCTCTATGCCGAGGCAGCCGCGGCCTTCGAGGAACTGACGCTCGACGATACCGACGACACGCTGACCTGGCAGGACGACGGCGCCTGGCCCAACACCTTCCGCAAGGCGCGGTTCCTGTCGGCGGTGGATCATGTGCAACTCGACCGCCTGCGCCTGCGCGTGATGAAGGCGCTGGACGGGCTTTTCGACGAGGTCGATGTGCTGGTCGGCCCGTTCATGACCGGTCCCATGCTGGTCGCATCCAACTTCACCGGCCATCCCTGCCTGCATCTGCGCGCGGGCTTCCTCGAGCTCGGCACGCGGGGCAAGGCGAGCCTTGGCGCGGGCAAGCTCAGCGTGGGCGAGGAGGACGCGGCGGGGCAGACCTTCACCGTGCCGCAGGGCATCTCGCTCTGGGGGCGGCTTTTCGAGGAAGGGCCGATCCTCAATCTCGGCATGGCCCTCGAATCCGCGCTGGGCGTGGCGGACCGCCGCCCGACCTTCGCGCGCTGACGATGCGTCGCGCCGGCTTGTCCCCGGCGCCGCGTACCCGCTTCGGAGCCGTCTCCACCGGTTCCGGCTTTTCCAACCGCCGGCTCAACGAGGCCGGGCCATGAGGAGAATAAAGACATGAAACGCAGGGAGTTTCTCGCCACCAGCATCATCGCGACCGGTGCGCTCGGCTTTGGCTTCGGCCCGGGCCCGCTCCGCGCGCAGGAGCCCGTATCGGGCGGCACGCTGATCTGGGGCCATTCCGAGACGACGCAGAACCTCGACATGCACCAGACCGGCACCGCCTCGACCGCCCGGGTGCTGCAGAACATCCACGACGGGATCGTCACGATCAATTCCGAGATGCAGGTGGTGCCGCAGCTCGCCGAGAGCTTCGAGGTGTCCGACGATGGCCTGACCTACACCTTCCGCCTGCGTGAAGGCGTGATGTTCCATGACGGCTCGACCATGACCGCGGAGGACGTGCGCTATTCCTTCGAACGTCTGCGCGACCCGGAAACCGGCGCGGTCAACTTCGAGGTGTTCAACGACGTCGACGCCATCGAGACGCCGGACGACCTGACGGTCATCATCCGCATGTCGCGGGCGAACGCGCCCTTCCTGGCGCGCCTGGCCGAGAACGGCGCGGGCGTCATCATGCCGGCAGGCTCTGGCGACATCCAGGGCGATACGCCGACCGGCGCGGGCCCCTTCCGCTTCGTCCGCCGCGAGTTCGGCAACGAGGTGGAACTTGTGCGCTTCGACGACTACTGGGACGGCCCGGCCTATCTCGACGGCATCCTCGCCCGCGAGATCACCGAGCCCACTGTGCGCCTCACGGGCCTGCGTACGGGCGAGCTGCACTTCATCAACGACATCCCGGCCGAACGCATCGCCGAGGTCGAGGCCGACCCCGACCTGCAGGTCCGCACCTGGGCGCCGCTCAACTTCGACTTCGTGAACTTCAACCACAATCTCGAGCTGTTCCAGGACCGCCGCGTCCGCCAGGCCTTCGACCTGATGATCGACAAGGAAATGTTGATGCAGGGCGCGCTCTGGGGACAGGGGGACACGACCCCCACGCCGAGCTTCCCCACGGACCCCGCGCGCAACTCCGATATCGCGCAGCGTGCGCAGGACATCGAACAGGCCCGCGCGCTTCTGCAGGAAGCGGGCTATGCGCCGGGCACGCTCAACGTCGTGTTCAAGGTCACGACGAACTATCCCTACCATGTCGACAGCGCGCAGATCATCGCGGAATGGGCGCGCGCGGCCGGCGTGAACATGACGATCGAGCAGCTGACCTGGGCGGACTGGTTGAGCCAGGTCTGGGTGGACCGCGATTTCGAGATGACGATGATGAACTTCTTCACCATCTGGGAGCCGGATCGCCTTTACTACAGCCTCTATCACAGCACGGGCGGTTTCAATTACCGCAACATCGCCGATCCGCTGATCGACGAACTTGCCGAGCAAGCGCGTGGCGAGGTGGACCCGCAGGCGCGGATCGATCTCTACAAGCGGATCCAGCAGTACATCTACGACGAGTCGCTGGACGTCGTGCTGTGGTACCGCAACGGCTCCATCGCCGCTCAGCCGTCGGTGGGCGGGCTTGACACGGTGGTGCATCCCAACGGATCGAACCTGAACTTCCACAAGGTCTGGCTCGACGCCTGATCCTCTCGCGGCGCGGGGCGGCCTGGGCCGCCCCGCCCATGCAAACGCTCTCCTGAAAGGCGGATACCCCGCGGATGGCCTATCTCGTCAGCCGGCTCATGTCGGTCGCGCTTACCCTGTTCCTCATCTCCATCGTCACCTTCGGGATCACCAACATCCTGCCGGGCGACGTGGCGATGATGATCATGGGCACCCAGTCGAACCCCGAGGCGCTCGAGGGTCTGCGGCAGTCGCTTGGACTGAACGATCCGCTCCTCGTGCAGTACGGGCGCTGGATAGGCGGAATGCTGAGCGGCAACTGGGGCGCATCGCTCCTGTTCAACGAACCCATCGCGCCACTCATCGCGCAGAAGGTGCTGGCCTCGGGCCTCATCGTGGTGATGACGATGATCATGGCGCTTGCGTTCGCGATCCCGCTTGGCGTCTGGGCGGCGCGGCACCGCGACCGCTGGCAGGACACGACTTCCTCGACGGTCGCGCTGCTGGGCCTCAGCATGCCTGACTTCTTCATCGGGATCATGCTGATCCTGCTGTTCGCCGCGGGCCTCGGCTGGCTGCCGTCCTCGGGCTTCGTGGACCCGAGCGAGGACTTCCTTGGCGCCGTGCGCCACGCCTTCATGCCCTCGCTGGCGCTCGCGCTCGGGCTGATGGCGCACCTGACCCGCATGACGCGCTCGGCGATGATGGGCATCCTCAACCAGGAGTTCATCCGCGTCGCCCGCGCCAAGGGTTTGCCCGAGCGCACGGTGGTCTGGGGCTACGCGCTGCCGAACGCCATCGGTCCGGTGATGACGGTGGCGGGCCTCCAGATCGGGTACCTCTTCGGGTCGATCATCGTGATCGAGAGCCTGTTTTCCTATACCGGCATGGGCTGGCTGACCTACCAGGCGCTGCTCAACCGCGACATCCCGCTGATCCAGAGCACGATTTTCGTGATCGCCGCGGTCGTGATGCTGGTGAACCTCGCCGTCGATCTCCTTTACCGGGTGATCGACCCGCGGATCAGGCTGGGGTAGGGCGATGCGCAAGTTTCTCTCCGCCAAGGCGCTGATCGGCCTCGCCCTCGTGCTGACGGTCGTGGCCGTCGCCATCCTCTCGCCGCTTTTCATCGCGCCCGAGCGGGCGACCCAGATGGTGATGAGCGCGCGGCTTCAGCCGCCGTCGCTCGCCTATCCGCTGGGCACCGACCAGCTCGGCCGTGACCTGCTGGCCCGCGTGATGCTGGGCGCGCAGACCTCGCTGATGATCGCGGTCCTCGCGGTCGGCATGTCCATCGTGCTCGGCTTGCCGCTCGGGATCATCTCGGGCTATTTCGGCGGGCGGATCGACAATGTGCTCATGCGGATCATCGACGCGCTTCTGAGCTTTCCGGCCCTCCTTCTGGCGCTGACCATCTCGGCGGTGCTGGGGCCCAACCTGCAGAACACGATCATCGCCATCGGCATCGCCTTCACGCCCTTCCTCGCGCGGATCGTGCGGGGCGAGGCGCTGCGCGTGGTGCAGATGCCCTACGTGGAGGCAGCGCGCGCCGCGGGCACCCGCGACGGGCAGATGATCCTGCGCCACATCCTGCCCAACATCATGCCCGCGCTCATCGTGCAGGCGACCATCAGCCTTGCCTTCGCGGTGCTCGCCGAGGCCGCTTTGTCCTTCCTTGGCCTCGGGACGCAGCCGCCCATGGCCTCGTGGGGGCTGATGATCCAGGCCTCGCGCCAGTTTCTCGACCTTGCGCCGTGGACGGCGCTTGTGCCCGGCGCGGCGCTCGCCATCACGATCCTCGGCCTGAACCTGCTTGGCGACGTGCTGCGCGACGTGCTCGACCCGAGGGTGAGGTGACCATGCTCGACCAGACCCCGCAACAGCCCCTCGTCTCCATCGAGAACCTCCGCGTCGAGTTCGACGGCGAGAGCGGGCCCATCACCGGCGTGAAGGACGTGAGCTTCACCGTGAACCCCGGCGAGACCGTCTGCGTCGTGGGCGAGAGCGGCTCGGGCAAGTCGGTCACGTCGCTTTCGCTCCTGCGTCTCGTGGAATTCGGCGGCGGGCGGATCGTGTCGGGGCGGCTCTGGTTCCGGCCGGGCGAGGGCGAGGCGATCGACCTCTCGCAGATGCCGGCGGAAAAGATGATCGACCTGCGTGGCGACAGGATCGGCATGATCTTCCAGGAGCCGATGACCGCGCTGAACCCGGTCTTCACGATCGGACGCCAGCTGACCGACGGGCTTCGCCGCCACCGGGGGCTGTCCGCCGCCGAGGCCGATGCGCGCGCGATCGAGCTTCTGCGCGAGGTGCGTCTGCCCGAGCCCGAGGGGAGGCTGCGGCAGTATCCTCACGAGCTTTCGGGGGGCATGCGCCAGCGCGTCGTCATCGCCATGGCCATGGCGTGCCGCCCCCAGCTGCTGATCGCGGACGAGCCGACGACCGCGCTCGACGTGACGATCCAGGCCGAGATCCTCGGCCTCATCAAGCGGCTCAAGCGCGAATTCGGGATGGCCGTGCTCTTCATCACGCACGACATGGCGGTGGTGGCCCAGCTTGCCGACCGGGTCGTGGTAATGCGCCACGGCGAGAAGGTCGAGGAGGGGCCGGTCGAACGCATCTTCGCCGACCCGCAGGCGGACTACACCAAGGCGCTGCTGGCGTCGGTTCCGAAGCTCGGCGAGATGCGGGGCAAGCCCGCGCCCGAGCCCCTCCGTATCCCCGGCGCACCCGAACCGGCGGCCCCGAAGCCCGCGTCGCGATCCGAGACGGGCCGCGCGGTCCTCTCGGTCAAGGGCCTGACGACGCGCTTCCCCGTGAAGGGCGGCCTCATGCGCCGGGTCGTCGCGAACGTGCACGCGGTCGAGAATGTCAGCTTCGAGCTCGGCCATGGCGAGACGCTCGCCCTTGTGGGCGAGTCGGGCTGCGGCAAGTCCACGACGGCACGCTCCATCCTGCGGCTGGTCGAGCCCACGTCTGGCGACGTCGTGATGGACGGGCAGGACATCCTCGGCCTCGACGCGGGCGGCCTCAGGCGCGCGCGGCGCAACATGCAGATGGTCTTCCAGGACCCGTTCGCGTCGCTCAACCCGTTCATGCGCCTCAGAAAACAGGTGGCCGAGCCGATCCTGAACTTCGACCTGGCGCGGGGGGCCGAGCTCGAGGACCGCATCGCTTTCCTGTTCGACCGCGTGGGCCTGCCGCGCGACTTCATGCGCCGCTTCCCGCACGAGTTGTCGGGCGGACAGCGCCAGAGGGTCGCCATCGCCCGAGCGCTTTCGGTCAACCCCAAGCTGATCATCGCCGACGAGGCGGTGTCGGCGCTCGATGTCTCGGTGCAGGCGCAGGTCCTCAACCTCTTGATGGAGCTTCAGGCGGAATTCGGGCTGTCCTACCTCTTCATCAGTCACGACATGGCCGTGGTCGAGCGCGTGTCGCACCGCGTGGGCGTCATGTATCTGGGCCGCATCGTCGAAATCGGCTCGCGCGCGGACATCTTCGAGGACCCGCGCCACAGCTACACGCGGGCGCTTCTGGCGGGCGTGCCCATCGCGGACCCCACGAAGCGGATGTTGAAGGAGAGCATCGAATTCAAGCCGCTGCCCTCGCCGGTCTTCCCGGTGGGAGAGGTGCGGCCGGCGCCGGTCTACGACGAGGTCGCGCCGGGGCACTTCGTGCTCGAGAACGAATGACGGAAGGGCAGGGGCCGCGCCGGACGGCAATCTGGCAGGCGCCTTGCGAGGGAGGAAAAAGTCATGGCCTGGAAAGAATACCTCGATCGTGAGCAGGAGAGGTTCGTCTCGGAGCTGATCGAGTTCGTCGGCATCCCTTCGGTCTCGGCCAAGCCCGAGAACGCGCCCGACGTGCAGCGGGCCGCCGAGTGGGTCGCCCGCCGGCTGAAGGCCGCGGGGGCCGAGAATATCGAGATCCTGCCGACAGCCGGCCATCCCGTCGTCCTCGGCGACTGGCTCCATGCCGGCCCCGACCGGCCCACCGTCCTGATCTACGGGCATTTCGACGTGCAGCCGGCCGAGCCCTTCGAGCTCTGGTCCTCGCCGCCCTTCGCGCCCGAGGTCCGTGACGGCAAGCTCTGGGGCCGCGGCGCGACCGACGACAAGGGCGGCATGTTCATCCCCATCGTCGCCGTCGAGGCAATGCTGAAGACCGGCGGGCAGCTGCCGGTGAACCTGAAGTTCTTCTTCGAGGGGCAGGAGGAGATCGGATCGCCCGACATGCCGGACTTCGTGGCCGCACATGCCGACAGGCTGTCGGCCGACATGATCTTCTCGGCCGACGGCTCGCAATGGGCGCCTGACCAGCCGCAGATCGTCGAGGGGCTACGGGGCCTCGCGTCATGCGAGATCGTGGTGCGCGGCGCGCGTTCGGACCAGCATTCCGGTCTCCACGGCGGCGGCATCGCGAACCCGGCCATGGCGCTGGCCCAGATCCTCGCCTCGATGAAGGCGCCGGACGGGACGGTGACGGTCGAGGGCTTCTACGACGACGTGCGCCCGCTGACGGAGGCCGAGCGCGCGGCCATCGCCGAGGTGCCGTTCGAGTCCGCCTCCTACCTCGCCGAGACAGGGGCGCCCGCCGAGTTCGGGGAGCCGGGCTACACCACGCGCGAGCGCCTCTGGGCGCGCCCGACGTTGGAGGTCAACGGTCTGACAAGCGGCTGGCAGGGCGCGGGAACCAAGACCGTCCTGCCCGCCGAGGCCCGCGCCAAGGTCACCTGCCGCCTCGTCGCCGACCAGTCCCCGGAGCGAATCGTGGAGGTCCTGCGCGCACATGTGGAGCGGCATTGCCCCGAGGGTGTCGCGGTCGAGTTTCAGCCCGGACAGGCCCGCGGTACGCCTTTCCTCACGCCGCGGGGGCACAATTCCAGCGTGGTCGCGTCACAGGTACTCGAGGAGGTCTACGGGCGCAGGCCCTACCGGACACGGGCAGGCGGGTCGATACCGGTGATGACGACACTGCTCGAGCATCTTGGCGTCCACGCCACGATGTTCGCCTTCGGCCATGACGACGAGAACATGCATGCCCCGGACGAGTTCTTCCGCCTCGACACATTCCGGCGTGGTCAGGAGGCCTACTGCCGGCTGCTCGAGAGTCTCTGAAGCAGGCCGGGCGGGGCGGACCACTATCGGCCCGAGCATCTTCGGCCTCGCCGCCGCCTGATCAACTCACCCGGCCCCTGGTCATGCAGCCCGGCGGCCGGGTCAGATCGTTGCTGGCAGGTCTTTGAAAGGCCACGGGCGCGCATGTCGCCTTGCTTCAAGCGAAAGCATTGAAGTCCTGCAATGGTATGACGCTGCCCCGGCGCAACGCCAATGGCCCGAACGCGTGGTGGAACGGTGCACCGTCGATGCCGCTTGTAGACGGCCGTCGGTACCCGCGCCGGAATGCGCACCCATCACAAGGAATGGGCGAGGCTGGATCGGTTTCGAAGACCGTCTCCGTTGATGGCGACGGTCGAAACCCTGTGGGCAGCGGAGTTGCCTAGGGGCATCATGTGGGAACGACCGGCAAGGCCCCGCGCGGTACACGGGGCCTATCGCCGGTCGCCCGATTGGCAGGGCCGGTGTCTATTCGACGCCGACGACCTCGACCGCGAAAGTCAGGTCCTTGCCCGCCAGCGGGTGGTTGGCGTCAAGCGTCACCTGTTCCTCGGTCACTTCCGTCACCACGACGGGCATGGCGCGACCGTCGGGCGTCTGCACCTGCAGCTGCGTGCCGAGGTCCAGCGGGATGTGCTCGGGCACCGCCTCGCGCGGGACCTGCTGGATCGCTTCGGGATTGTGGGTGCCATAGGCTTCCTCGGGCGGGATGGTCACGGTCGTCTCTTCGCCGACCGACATGCCGGAAAGCGCGGCCTCGAGACCGGGGATGATCTGGCCCTCGCCCATCTGGAAGGTCAGCGGATCGCGCCCGTCCGAACTGTCGAAGGTGGTGCCGTCGGCAAGAGTGCCGGTGTAATGAATGGACACGGTCGTGCCCGGCTTGGCCTGGGTCATGGGATATCCTGTGGTAAGGGGGTGGTGAGTTTCGCGGGGCCGCGCCTGGGGCGCAGGACTGCCGCGTGCGTACCGGGGAAAGTGTAAGCATGACGCGCCGCCAATGAAACCCCGGCGTTCCGAATTGTCGCGGAGGGACCACTGTGCCATGGTCGCGCCGGGACCGTCAGGGGGGATCCATGCAAGATATCAGGGTATGTGTCTTCGACGCTTACGGCACGCTGTTCGACGTGGCCGCGGCGGCGCGGGACCTTGCGGCCGAGCCCGGGCGCGAGGGGTTCGCCGGGGTCTGGCCGCAGGTCGCGGCGGACTGGCGGCTCAAGCAGTTGCAGTATTCATGGCTGAGGGCCATCACCGGCGATCATTGTGATTTCTGGCAGGTCACGCAGGATGGTCTCGACTGGGCGCTGGCGCGCGCGGGGCAGCACGACGCGGACCTGCGCGAGGCGCTACTGGGCCTTTACTGGCGCCTTCCGGCCTATCCGGAGGTGCCGGGGATGCTTGCCCGCCTCAAGGGGGCGGGGCTGTCCACCGCGATCTTGTCGAACGGTAGTCCGGACATGCTGTCGGGCGCGGTCGAAAGCGCGGGCATCGGTGCGTATCTCGACGATGTGCTGTCGGTCGAGGCCGTTGGCGTCTTCAAACCGGCGCGCGCCGTCTACGACCTTGTCGGCGCAAGGTTTTCCTGTTCCCCGCGCGAGGTGCTCTTCGTCTCGGCGAACGGCTGGGACGCGGCGGCGGCGGCGGCCTACGGGTTCCGCACGCTCTGGGTCAACCGTGCGGGCGAACCTGTCGACAACCTGCCGGGCCGGCCCGAACATGAGGCTTCGGACCTGACCGGGGTTCCCGCCCTGCTGGAGCTTTCGTAATGGGTTTCGTGACCGCCGCCGATGGCGTGAAACTGGCCTATGACGTGACCGGCGAGGGGCCGCCGCTTCTGTGCCTGCCGGGGCTGACGCGGAACATGGAGGATTTCGATCCGGTGGTGGAAGGTTTCGCCGATCGCGCCAAGGTCATCCGCATGGATTTTCGCGGGCGCGGTGCATCGGATTTCGCCGATCCCGCCACCTACCAGGTCCCGCAGGAGGCCGCCGATGTGCTGGTCCTGCTGGACCACCTCGGCCTCGACCGCGTGACCATCCTCGGCACGTCGCGCGGGGGGCTCGTGGCCATGGTGCTGGCGGCGATGGCAAAGGACCGCCTGGCCGGCGTGATCCTGAACGACGTGGGCCCCGAGATCATGACCGAAGGCCTGTCGGCGATCATGACCTATATCGGCAAGGCACCGGTATACCGGACCATGGCGGAGGCGGCGGACGCCATGCCCGCGCTCTATGGTGACAGTTTCGCGGGCGTGTCCCCGGATGCATGGGCCGTGTTCGCCCGACGCCTGTTCCGGGAGGAGGGCGGGCGGCTGCATCTGCGCTACGACCCGCGCCTGCGCGAGGCGGTGGCGCCGGCCTTTGCGCCGGACGCGGTGGCGCCCGAGCTCTGGCCGTTCTTCGATGCGCTCGAGGGCCTGCCGCTCGGCCTGATCCGGGGGGCGAATTCCAACCTCCTGTCGGTGGAGACGGCCGAAGAGATGCAGCGCCGCCGCCCCGACATGGTGTTCGGCGAGGTGCCCCGGCGCGGGCATGTGCCGTTCCTCGACGAACCCGAGGCGCAGGCCGTCATCAGTGCCATTCTGGACAAGGTTTCATGAGCGATATCGGGATGATCGAGGCCGCCGCCGCGCGTGCCGAGGGTATTGTGCGGCGCACGCCGTTACTGAGCTCGCCCTTCCTCGACGAGATCGCGGGGCGGCCCGTCTTTGTGAAATGCGAGGCGCTGCA
>CAZOBK010000031.1:0-10145 GCA_964578115.1 uncultured Roseicyclus sp. | reverse complement strand
GATGAACTGGACGACAGACCGGTGATCGCCACGATCTCGGGCGGAAACGTGGACCGCGCGCTTTTTGCCGAGGTTCTGGCGGCGGGCTGAGGGTCTATTCCGCCGGGCCGACGGGCACCGGGTTCAGCCTTGCGCGGCCCGCGCCGAGGAAGATCGCCAGCGCCGTGGCCATCAGGACCGCCGACAGAAGGAACGGCGCACCGGGGAGCCAGACGGCACCGCCCTCGCGCGTGGCCCAGAAGAACGCCTGCGTCATCATCAACGGCGACAGCACCATCGACAGCGCCGAGATGGAGGCCAGCACGCCCTGCAACTCCCCCTGCTGGTCGGCGCCGGCCGCCCGGCTCATCACGCCCTGCATGGCCGGGGCCACGATGGCGCCCACGGCGGAGATCGGGATCATCACCCAGATCATCCAGCCCTCCGAGATCAGCCCGTAGATCACGAGGCAGACGGTGTTGAGCACGAGTCCCCAGCAGACCGCCCGCACCTCGCCAAGCCGTGGCAGGATCGCGCGGATCAGCCCTGCCTGGACGACCGCCATCGCCACGCCATAGGCTGCCAGCGAGGCGCCCACGAGGCGCGCGTCCCAACCGAAGGCGGTCTGCGTCCAGTAGGCCCAGACGGCCGGGTAGACGAAGTTCGAGATCTGGTAGGCCAGCATCACCGCCAGAAGCGGTCCGACGCCTGGCAATTCGCCGATCTTCATCAACCCGCCCGCCGGGTTGGCGCGGCGCCAGTCGAAGGCGCGGCGTCGCTCCTTGGGCAGCGACTCCGGCAGCACCAACCAGCCGAAGGTGAAGTTGAGTCCGGCGAGGATCGCCGCCGCGACGAAGGGCGCGCGCGGGTCCAGATCGCCGAGGAGCCCGCCAAGGAGCGGGCCGAGGATGAAGCCCATCCCGAAACCCGCCGAGATCAGGCCGAAATTCTGTGCGCGTTTGCCCGGCTCCGTGATGTCGGCCATGAAGGCCAGCGCCGTTGCGTGCGTCGCTGCCGCCATGCCCGCGACGAGCCGACCGATCAGCAACAGCCAGATCGACCCCGCCAGCGCCATCACCACGTAATCGAGCGCGAGGACCGCCATCGACACCAGCAGGACCGGCCGCCGCCCGAACCGGTCCGACAGCGCGCCGATGGTGGGCGAACAGCCGAACTGCATCACCGCGTAGGCCGCCGCGAGGATGCCGCCCCAAAGCGCCGCATCCGCGATGCTTACGCCCCTCACCTCGGCGATGAGGTCGGGCATCACCGGCAGGATCAGCCCGATGCCCATCGCGTCGAGCGTGACCGTGATCATGATGAAGGTGACCGGTAGGCGCATCGGGCCCCGCGAGATATCGGATATGTGTCAATCTAGATTGACACTATTGAGTTGACAATCCCGGTTGTCACGTCTTTTCCGACAGAACGCTTTCGATGGCTGCCGCCCGGGCCCGCGCGGCTCCGGCGAAGGCGCGCGCCGCATGTGGTGCCGTGCCCAGCGTTGCCGGTGGCATGAGGTCTGGCAGGACCGCGCCCGGATGCGCGCCCGCGACAAGCTCGGGCAACGGTGTGCGCGTCTCCCGCGCCTGTGCCGCGAGCGTCTTGACCTCTGCCTCAGCTTCGGCCCGTCCAAGCGTCGGGGCCAGCGCGAAGGACAGCGCCTCGGCATGGATCAGGCCCAGCGGATCGTCGAGCCGGCGGGCCATGGCGGGTGCGCGCACCTCCAGCCCGCGCGCCAGATCGCCCAACACGGCAATGGCGCGTGCCCCTGCGGCGACAAGCGGGGGCAGGGTGAGCCATTCGGCGAACCATGCCGCGCCGTCCCGCGCCTCGGCATGGACCGCCGCGCCCTGCAGCACCGCCGCCTGCGCGGGCGCGAACCGCGCGAGTGCCACCAGCAGCGAGGGCGCCACCGGGTTCTGCTTCTGCGGCATGGTCGATGAGCCGCCCGCGCCCGGCAGGCCGATCTCCCCGATCTCCGAGCGGGACAGGAGCGTCAGGTCCGCGCCCACCTTGCCACAGGCCGTGGTCAGGTCCGCCAGCCAGCCCGCGAGTTCCCCGATCCGGTCGCGGTTCGCGTGCCAGCTGTCGCCGGGGTCGCCGAGGCCCAGGGTCTCCGCCAGCGCCGCGCGCAGGCCCTCCGGGTCCGGTCCCAGCATGGACGCCGTCCCGGCTGCCCCCGACAGCGACACGCAGAGCACGCGCGGGCGTAGCGCTTCCAGCCGGTCATGCAGACGCAGAAGGGGCGCACCCCAGCTTGCCACCAACGCCCCGAAGCTCGACGGGGTGGCCAGCTGCCCATAGGTGCGCGCGGCCTGCGGCGTCTTGGCATGGTCCTCCGCCAGATCGGCCAGCATTGACAGCGCCGCGCCCAGCCGCGCCTCGATCAGCATCAGCGCCTGCCTGAGCCGTAGCATCAGCGCGGTATCCTGGATGTCCTGGCTGGTGGCACCCCAGTGCAGGTATTGCCCATGTTCCGGCGCATCGAGCGTGGCGCGCAATCCGGCTACCAGCCCCGGCACCGTCACGCCGTTCCGCCCCGTCGCGGCGGCAAGCCCGGCGGGGTCGATCTGCGCCTCCATCATCGCGCGATGGAGGAAGGCCGCGCTCACCTCGGGGATCAGCCCGCGCGCGCCCTGCGCCTTCGCCAGCGCGCCGAGCGCCAGCATCATTGCCCGCACCTCGGCCGTGTCGGAGAACAGCCGCGCGATCTCCGCTTCGCCGAAGAGGTCGCGGTAAAGCGCGCTGTCGAAGGGCGAGACGCTCACGACGCCGCCTCCGGCAGATGGCCGATCTCGCCCAGGAACCGCGTGAGGATGGCGGCAAAGTCGTCGGGCTTTTCCACGCAGGGCAAATGGCCCGCGCCCCGGATCAGGTCGTAGCGCGCGCCGGGGACGAGCTCCGCCATCTCCTGCACGAGATCGGGCGGGGTGGAGCCGTCGGCATCCCCCGCGATGACCTGGGCCGGCAGGCGCAGTGCTGCGGTCGTGGTGTAGAAATCCGTCCCGGCGATCGCCGCGCAGCAGCCGGCGTAACCCTCCGGCGGGGTGGTCTCCACCATGCGACGCCACGGGGTGACGGCGAGGCTGTCGCGGAAGGGTCTGGAAAACCACCGCTCCATGATGGCGTCGGACATGGCCGACAGTCCCCTGGTCTCGACGGTCGCGATCCGCTCCTCCCACATCTCGCGCGTGCCGATCTTGGGCGCGGTGTTCGACAGCACCACCGCGCGCACGAGATCGAGCCGCTTGGCCGCGAGCCCCTGCGCGATCATGCCGCCGATGGACAGGCCCACGAAGACCACGTCGCGGAGCTCCAGCGCCTCGATCAGCCGTTCCGCGTCGCGGATCAGTGCGCCCATCGAGTAGGGCGCGGGTGGCGCGCTCGACAGACCATGGCCGCGCTTGTCGTAGCGCACGAGATGCAAGCTTTCGGGCAGACGCGCCACCACCTCGTCCCAGAGCCTCAGGTCGGTGCCGAGCGAATTGGCGAAGACGACGGGCGGGCCGCCTCCTGTCCCGTCGTGCTTCACATGCAGCGTCACGTCATCCAGATCGATTGCGTCCATTCTCTTCCCCCTTCGCTTGTCCCGTTCTCCGCGAGATCGTGCCTGTTCGCAACCTCGCGGCACCGGCGTCGCCCGCGGTCCGCCGAATGGCGAAATCGGGCTTGCGGGCGCAATCGCCTGACGACAGTGTGGCGCGAAATGCGCTTCGGGGAGGGACAGATGCCGAGCGAAATCCGTGCCGCGGTTTGCCATGAATTCGGCAGCCCGCTGAGTGTCGAAACCGTGATCCTGCGCGACCCCGGTCCCGGCGAGGTCGAAGTCACGCTGGAAGCGGTGGCGATCTGCCATTCCGACATTTCCTATATCGAGGGCGGCTGGGGCGGCCCGCTGCCGTCCGTCTACGGCCATGAGGCGGCGGGGCGCGTGACGGCGGTGGGCGCGGGCGTGACCAGCGTGGCAGATGGCCAGCGCGTGATCGTCACGCTGATCCGGTCCTGCGGCACCTGCCCCTCCTGCGTTACGGCAAAGCCCGTGCACTGCATGGGCAACCAGCCCCTGCCGGCGGAGCTGAGCTTTCCCGACGGGCGGGAGGTCAACAAGGGCCTGAAATGTGGCGCTTTCGCCGAAAAGGTGGTGGTCCACGCGAGCCAGGTGGCGTTCGTGGGGGATGACGTGCCCGCGGAAAGCGCCTGCCTGCTGGCCTGCGGCGTGCCTACGGGGCTGGGGGCCGCGGTCAACACGGCCCGCGTGCGCCCTGGAGAGACGGTCGCGGTGATCGGGCTGGGCGGTGTCGGCCTCAGCGCGGTGCAGGGCGCCCGGCTCGCGGGCGCGGCGCGGATCATCGGGATGGATCTCGAGCCCTCCAAGCTTGAGGATGCCAAGGTCTTTGGCGCGACCGACGGCGTGCTGGTCAGCGAGGAAACGCCCTGGCGGACCGTCAAGGCGCTGACGGGTGGGCGCGGGGCGGATCATGTCTTCGTCTCGGTCGGTGTGATCCCCGCATATGATCTCGCGCCGCGTCTGCTGGCGCGCGGCGGCACGGTCTATGCCATCGGCATGCCGCATACGGGTCAGACGACCGCCACGGCCCCCGACATGATGGCCGCCACGGGGCAGGGGATGCGCGGCAGCCTGATGGGCGATATCGTCCTGGCGCGCGACGTGCCGTGGATGGTGGACCTCTACGCGCAGGGGCGGCTGGAGCTTGACGCACTGATCTCGGGGCGCTGGAGCCTCGAGCAGATCAACGAGGCCATCGCCGACACGAGCGCCGGCAAGGCGCGGCGCAACGTCATCGTATTCTGAAGGGAGAGGGCCATGCGCCTGACCGGGCTAGAGTTCTTCGCCGTCGCACCGCCGCCGCCCGGATGGGGGGGCAGGCACTGGCAGATCGTGCGTCTTACCACCGATGACGGGATCACCGGGCTGGGCGAGGTTTATGCCAGCGCCGTGGGCGTCAAGGCGATGCAAGCGGTGATCGAGGATGTCTTCGCCCGCCACATGGAGGGCGAGAGCCCCGAAAATATCGAGCTGATGTTCCGCCGTGTCTATTCCTCGGGCTTCACCCAGCGCCCCGACCCCACGGTCATGGGCGCCTTCGCGGGGCTGGAGATGGCCTGCTGGGATATCCTCGGCAAGGCGCGCGACCGGCCGGTCTGGGCGCTTCTGGGCGGGCGGATGAATACGGAGGTTCGTGCCTATACCTACCTCTATCCCGAGCCGCATCACGACCCGGATCGGTTCTGGATCGACCCCGACATGGCGGGCGAGGCGGCGGCCGCGCGGGTGGCTGCGGGCTGGACCGCGGTCAAGTTCGACCCCGCAGGCCCCTACACGATCCGCGGCGGGCACATGCCGGGGCGCCGGGACATCGCGCTTTCGGCCGCCTTCTGCACCGCGATCCGTGCGGCCGTGCGCGACGCGGCGGACCTGCTCTTCGGCACCCATGGCCAGTTCATCCCCGGCGGCGCGATCCGGCTGGCCAAGGCCATCGAGGCGTCCGATCCGCTATGGTTCGAGGAACCGGTCCCGCCCGACGATTTCCCTGCGCTTGCGGCGGTAGCGCGGGCCACCTCGATCCCGGTGGCGACGGGCGAACGGCTGACCACAAAGGCGGAATTCGCCGCCGCACTCGCCCATGGCGCGCGCATCCTGCAGCCGGCGCTGGGCCGCGCGGGCGGCATCTGGGAGGCCAAGAAGGTCGCCGTCTTGGCCGAGGCCGCGGGCGCGCAGATGGCGCCGCATCTCTATGCCGGTCCGGTGGAATGGGCGGCGAACGTGCATCTCGCGGTCAGTTGCCCCAACATCCTGATGGTCGAGGCGATCGAATCCGAGTTCCACGATGCGCTGGTCACGGGGCGGCCCCGGGTCGAGGCCGGCTTTGTCCGCGCGCCGGAGGGGCCGGGGCTGGGGATCGAGCTGAACGACGCGCTGGCCGCCGCCCATCCGGTCACCGCCGACCGGTTGCACCTGGAGATGCAGGAGGCCCCGTGCGACTGGGTGCATGGCAACAGTTTCGCGGGTGGTTCCGCCGATTGAATGGCGCAGCCTGCGGCTGCATTCCTTTTTGCGGTTTTCGCGTATTTCGGGAAAGATGAAAGGGATCAGCGATCCTGTTCCTGGGCGTAGCGCAGTTGCGCGACGGCTTCGTTGGCCTCGGCTTTCTTTTGCGATTGAAGGGCTTGTTCGATGAAGCTCAGGTGGGTGACGACCGCCTCGCGGGCGGCGTCCGGGTCGCGGGCCTGCAACGCCTCGTTGATGGCGCGGTGATGTTCGAGCAGCAGATCGCGCGTGGTGCGGTTCTTGAACATGATCTGGCGGTTGAAGAACACGCCTTCGCGAAGGAGGTCGAAGGTGGCGCGCATCATGTGAAGCAGGATGACGTTGTGACTGGCCTCGATGATGGCGAGGTGGAATTCGGCGTCGAGCTCGGCCTCGTCGGACGGGTTCCGCTTGGAATGGGCCGCCTCCATTTTCTGGAAGACCGCGTCGATGACCTTGAGGTCGGTGCCCGAGCCATGGGTCGCCGCGCGGGCGGCGGCGATGCTTTCGAGGTCGCGGCGGAACGCGATGTAGTCGAAGACGGCTTCCTGATGGGCTGCGAAGAGCCTGATGAGCGCGGGCGAAAAGGCCGAGCCCAGAACATTGGCCACGTAGATGCCGGCACCTGCGCGCGTCGCCAAAAGCCCGCGCGATTGCAGTTCCGAGACCGCTTCGCGCAGGCTGGGGCGGGAGACGCCGAGCCGTTCGCTAAGCTCGCGTTCCGAGGGCAGCCGTTCGCCCGGGCGCAGGATGCCGCGCAGGATCAGCTGCTCGATCTGCCGCACCACGGAATGCGACAGTTTCTCGGCCTCGATGCGTTGAAACGGCATCGCCACCTCCCTCCCCGAATTGGTAAGGGAGTATGACCGCTTCGCCGCGCAAGTCCAGACTCTCGCGGCGAAAACCGGGATCGCGGATCAGGTGATGGGGCGGATGATGACCTCGACCCGGCGGTTCTGCGCGCGGCCCTCGGGCGTGAGGTTGGTCGCCACGGGTTGTTCCTCGCCGCGACCGAAGCTGCGCACGCGGGCGGGTGAGACGCCTTCTTCCAGTAAGACGCCGGCCACGGCGGCGGCCCGCCGCGAGGACAGGTCCATGTTGTATTCGGGCGAGCCTTCGGCGTCGGTATGACCGATCACGTCGACGGTGGTGTCGGGATAGGCCTGCAGGTTCCGGGCCAGCGCGCGCAGGTCGGATTGCAGGCTGGCGCGGATCGCGGCGCTGTCGAAGTCGAAAAGGATGCCGTCGGGCAGGGTGACGACGAGTTCTTCCCCGGTGTTGCGGATCAGGATGTCGTCATTGGCCATGGAGGCGCGGAGATCCTGAGCCTGCCGGTCGAGCGCCGCACCGATGGCCCCGCCGGCGATCGCGCCCGCCGCCGCGCCGAAGACGGCGTTGCGACCGCGGTTGTCGTCATTCGAGGCGGCACCGAGAAAGCCGCCCAGCATGCCGCCAAGGATCGCCCCGTCGCGGGTGCGGTTGGCGTTCGGATCGGCGGTGTTGGACACGCAGCCCGTCAGGGCCAGCGCGCTGGCCACGGTGATCGCGGTGAGCTTCATGGAGATGGTCATGGTTCGGGCCCTTTGCTTGCTCGGTCGGCCCGTCGCGGGCCGCCGTCTTCCGGGCGGGCCTCGCACGGGCCAATGCCAATATCGTCCGCGGTTCTATAGCACCAAGCGGCGCGGCGCGCAGGGGGGAATATTCGTCGCGCGGAAACCCGCTGATCAAAACCGCATGATTTGAAGGCCCTGACCCAGGGTCAACCGGCCGCGTCCAGTGCCGCGGCCTCCCGCGCGAGGATTGCGCGCTTGACCGGCAGGCCCCAGTGGTAGCCGCCCAGCCCGCCGGATTTGCGCACCGCCCGGTGGCAGGGAATGAGCCAGGAGATCGGGTTGCGGCCCACGGCCGTGCCCACCGCGCGGACCGCCTGTGGATGGCCGATGGCCTTCGCGATCTCTGAATAGGTCGTCACATGGCCCGAGGGGATCGCGAGAAGCGCCTCCCAGACCTTGAGCTGGAACGGCGCCCCGATCAGCGCGAGGCGCACCGGCGTCCCGTCCTCCTGCCCGAAAGCCGCATCGACCATGGGCTGGAGGTTGTCGGCGTCCTCCACGAAGGTGGCCTCTGGCCAGCGGGACTTCAGGTCGGCCATAGTGGCCTCCGCCCCGGTTTCCTCGGCAAGGCCGAGGCCGCAGATACCGCGCTCTGTCGCCATCACGAGTGCCAGGCCGAAGGGGCTGTCGAACCAGCCCCAGCGGATGGTCAGGCCGCGCCCGCCGCTGGCATAGGCGCCGGGGCTCATCGCCTCCCATGTCAGGAACAGGTCGTGCAGCCGTCCCGGACCCGACAGACCCACGGCATCGGCGGTGGCGAGCGTGGTGAAGCGCTCGCGCAGGAGCGTGCGGGCGTGGTCGAGCGCGAGATACTGCTGGTAGCGCTTGGGACTTACGCCGACCCACTGGGTGAACACGCGCTGGAAATGCGCGGGGCTCATGGACATGCGCGCGGCCAACGCCTCGAGCGAGAGCGGGCCCTCGGCTGCGTCGATCTTGTCGATGGCGCGGCGGATGACGTGGTAGTGGTATTTCTGATCCTCGGTCATGGGGAAACACTACCGCGCCGCGATGCCGACCCGCGACCCGATTCCTGCGCATCCTGACACCGTGACGATTTGCGCGGTCAACAATGGCTTTTGACCCACGTTTTCTGCAGGCGCCGCGCCTGGCACGCGGCCGAATGGATCAGAAGCAAAGGATCGAACGCATGTTTCGCAAGACCACAACCGCTCTACTGCTCGCCCTCGGGCTCGGCGCCCCGGCTTTCGCGCAGGATGCACCTGACCTCGTGACCGTGGTGACCTCGGACCAGCCTCAGGTGCAACTCATGTCGATGGTTCTGACGATGCAGGCGGTGGAACAGGGGCAGAGCGTCCACATGCTGCTTTGCGGGGCGGGGGGCGATCTCGCGCTGGCCGATGCGCCGGACAGCGCCACCGCGCCGCAGCCGCCGCGCGACATGAGCCCGCAGGGCCTGATGACGGCGCTGATCGGCCGGGGCGTGACGGTGGAGGTCTGCGCGATCTACCTGCCCGGGCTCGGCGCGGACGCGAGCGTTCTGATCGACGGGGTCGGCGTGGCGCAGCCACCGGCGATGGCGGGCGCCATGCTGGGCGACGGAACCATGGTCTGGTCGTTCTGAACCGGCGGCGATGACACGGGCGTCCCGGCCGTCTGGCCGGGGCGCTTGCCCCGGGGAGCGCCGATGGGCATACCGGGCCCATGGCCAGACAATTGCCCTACAAGACCATGGTGGAGATCTTCCGCCGGTTCCGCGAGGCGGAGCCCGAGCCCAAGGGCGAGCTGGAGCATGTGAACGCCTACACGCTCGTCGTGGCGGTGGCGCTCAGTGCGCAGGCCACCGATGTGGGCGTCAACAAGGCCACGCGCGCGCTGTTCCAGGTCGCCGACACGCCGCAGAAGATGCTCGACCTGGGCGAGGAAAGGCTGATCGAGCATATCAAGACGATCGGGCTGTTCCGCAACAAGGCCAAGAACGTCATGAAGCTCTCGCGCATCCTCGTCGAGGAATTCGGCGGCGAGGTTCCGTCTTCGCGCGCAGCCCTCCAGTCGCTGCCGGGGGTGGGGCGCAAGACCGCGAACGTGGTCCTCAACATGTGGTGGGGCCATCCCGCGCAGGCGGTGGACACGCATATCTTCCGCGTCGGCAACCGCGCCGGCATCGCGCCGGGCAAGGACGTGGACGCCGTCGAGCGCGCCATCGAGGACAATGTGCCGGTGGAGTTCCAGCGCCACGCCCATCACTGGCTGATCCTGCACGGCCGCTACACCTGCGTGGCACGCAAGCCCAAATGCCCCGCCTGCCTGATCCGGGACCTCTGCGCCTTCGAGGACAAGACGCAAGAGGCCCCGCCGAAACCTGCGAAAAGGATCCCCCCATGAGCGCTTCCTACGACGTCGTCGGCATCGGCAACGCCATCGTCGATGTCATCTCCCACGGCGATGACAGTTTTCTGGAAAACATGGGCATCACCAAGGGCATCATGCAGCTGGTGGAGCGGGAGCGGGCGGAACTGCTCTATGCCGCGATGTCCGAC
>CAZOBK010000030.1:0-41186 GCA_964578115.1 uncultured Roseicyclus sp. | reverse complement strand
AGCCCGCCTTCGTCGCCTTCCAGCGCAGCACGACCTCCTCGCCGGGATAGACATGGGTCAGGCCGCCGCCGCCCAGCGCGCCGGTGGAGGCATGGAAGTCGATGTTGTGCTCCATCATGCTGTCATGGGGGTTGCGCAAGGTCAGTTCGACCATGTCGCCCTCGTGACAGATGATGAGCGGACCGGGGACCGAACCGTTATAGGTCAGCGCCCAGATCGAGGCGCCGGTATCCTCGTCGACGACCATCAGGCGTTCGGTCGTGTCCATCTCGATCTCGATGATCTTCGGGCCGCCGGTCGCGACCTGCTCGTGCTCGGGCGCGAAGGGCGGATCGACCAGTTCCTGCCGGACGCGGGTGTAGCCCGAGAGGTCGGCGGACGGCGCGCTGCTGTCGGCCGTGATCTCTTCGGCGACCCGGTGCAGGTGTGCCGAAGCCGCGTCGGGGCGTGCCGTGTTGATGACGGGCCGGCGCTGGCCTGCCAACGCGCCTGCGCCGGTCATCGCGGCCGCGCCGGCGAAGACCGAGCCGCGCAGCACGTTTCTTCGGCTGGTCGGCATGTCATTGGCGATACGGAAATTCTTCATCTCATTCTCCATCGGTTCCGGCGGGCGGCCCTGCATGGCCGCCCTGCGCGTGGTATTCAGAGGTTCTCAAGCTGAGTGACGAAGCGATCCAGCGCGCGCGGCGGGATGCGCCCCTCGAGGAAATCCTCTGGCGCCTCCTCGACCTCGCCTACGGCGATGGTCATCACCATGCCCATGGCGTAGTGCGGTTGGCATTTCACACCGTAGAGGCCGTCGGCATCGAAGGTGACCTCGATCTCCTCGTTGATCCTGCCCTTGAAGGCCTCCGCCCCGTCGGGCATCATATCGAGCACCGACTCCGCGTTGTGGCTCGGGTCGGTGGCGACGAACCTGACGGTGTCGCCCGATGCGATTTCCAGAAATGCCGGCTCGAAGACCATGGTTTCCCCATCGGGCCCCCTGTTGAGCATTTGCACCTCGTGGGTTTCGGCAAACGCGGCACTCCCCGCGACGAGGGCCAGCGCCGTGGCCGTTGCGAAGATGCGTTTCATATCGATGTCCTTTCCTCTTGTCGTCTGCTGTGGAATTTAGGGAGTTGCGCAGCTCGCATTTTGCGGCAGCGCAAACTTCCGGGCGGTTCTGCGGGGAAGACGACACCCGTGGCGGTGATCCGTCCTCCGTGGCACAACCTCCGGGATGAACGAATCCGTCGGGATGAACGAATCCGTGAACAAAAAGGTCCTGCCGAGGCTGGACGAGAGTCTGCTCACGCATCTGCCGCCGTTCTCGAAGCTCGACCGGCGGCAGATCCGTACGATCCTCGATCAGGCCAGTTCGCGACGTTTCGACAAGGACGTGACCGTGTTCACCGAGGGCGCGCCGGCGGAACGGTTCTACCTTCTGCTCGACGGCTACATCCGTGTCGTCCGGATCACCCCGACCGGGGAACAGGTGACAGCACTCCACATTCCCTCGGGGCAGCTCTTCGGCATCGCGCAGGCACTTGGCCGCGAGACCTACCCAGCGACGGCGATCACCGCCGCCGAATCCATCGCGCTGAGCTGGCCCATGCGGCTCTGGCAATCCTTCATCGACGAATACGACGGCTTCGCCACCGAGACCTACCGGACCGTCGGCGCCCGCGTGGGCGAGATGAACACCCGCATCGTCGAGATGGCGACGCTGCAGGTTGAACAGCGCGTGGCCAATGCGCTTCTGCGGCTGGTGAATCAGACCGGCCGCAAGGTCGAGGACGGGATCGAGATCGACTTCCCGATCACGCGGCAGGACCTGTCGGAACTGACGGCGACGACGCTGCACACGGTCAGCCGCCTGCTCAGCGGATGGGAAAAGGCCGGACTGGTCCGAAGCCGTCGAAAGCGCATCACGGTGACGGATCCCCACGCGCTCGTCGTGCTCGCGCAGAAATAGCGTCAGCCGGAGTTCGCGGCCGCGCGCAGCTCGGCTGTGAACGCATCCTCGTCAAGCCCGTATTCCGCGCACGCATCCGCGATCGTGTGGAACGGCGCGATAAGGCACCCTACGCACAACATGCGATGGCGCAGGAATACCGGGATGGTGGCGGGCCAGGCCGCCATGAGATCGGCGAGCGGCAGGTCGGGGTCTTCGACGCGCGGTTTCGGCATGGTGGGTCTCCGTTGTCCCGCAGGTTAGCGCGCCGTCCGACCGGAACGTTGCGCTTGCGCAAACTCGCCCGCCGCTTGCCGGGCTAGACCGCGGACGGGGCCGCCCGCAGGTGGCCGAGCCCGATCGACGAAGGAGTGACCGACATGCCCGCAACCTCCGCGGAACGGATGCGAAACTGGGAGGGCCCGGCGCTTCTCACCTACGGTTTCCGCCCGTTCTTCCTTCTGGGCGCGGTCTGGGCCGCGCTCGCCATGATGCTCTGGGTCTTCATGCTGGCCGGAGCGCTGAGTCTCCCGACCCGGTTCGACCCCGTCTCGTGGCATGCGCACGAATTCCTCTTCGGCTATCTCGGTGCGATCATCGCGGGGTTCGTCCTTACCGCCGTGCCGAACTGGACCGGTCGCCTACCGGTGGTCGGCTGGTCGCTTGGCGGTCTCGTGCTGCTCTGGGCGGCAGGTCGCGCGGCGGTGCTGATGTCGGGTCTGCCGCCGGCCTGGGTCGCGCCGGCCACGGACCTCGCGTTTCCGGTTGTCCTCGGCGCGGTCCTCCTGCGCGAGATCGTGGCCGGCAAGAACTGGCGGAACCTCGTGGTGCTGGCGCTCCTCGGCGTCTTCGCGCTCGCCAACCTGATTTTCCATCTCGAGGCCGCGCGCGGCGGCTATGCGGCGCAGGGCTACGGCCTGCGGCTCGGGCTTTCCGCTGTGATCGGCATGATCGCCCTGATCGGTGGGCGCATCGTTCCATCCTTCACCCGCAACTGGCTGGTCAAGCGCGGCTCGACGCGGCTGCCCGCGCCGCCGATGCAGCGTTTCGACAAGGTGACGCTGCTGGCGACTTTCCTCGCGCTCCTCGCCTGGACGCTCGGTCCGCACCACGCGGCGACGGGTGCCGGTTTTCTCGGCATCGCGGCACTGCATGGCGCGCGACTCGCCCGCTGGCGCGGTCATCGCACGGTGGCCGAGCCGCTCGTGCTCGTGCTGCACGTCGCCTACGCGTTCGTGCCGCTCGGCGCGCTGGCGCTCGGGCTGTCGATCCTGCGGCCCGGCCTGATCGGCGACGCCTCGGCCCAGCACGTCTGGATGGCCGGTGCCATGGGTCTGATGACGCTGGCCGTGATGACCCGCGCGACGCTGGGCCACACGGGTCAGGCCCTTCACTCGGACGGGCCTACGATGGCGATCTACGCCGCGCTCGTCGGCTCGGTGATCGCACGGCTCCTGGCGGACCTGCTGCCGGCGCATATCGGATACGAGATCTCCGCGGTGCTCTGGGTCACGGCCTTCGCCGGTTTCGCGATCTTCTTCGGTTCGTCCCTGCTGCGGCGAAAAGGGACGCTGTCTTCATGACATGGCTCGGCTATGCGGGCGTCTTCGCCGCCTTCCTCGTCACCCATTCGCTTCCGCTGCGCCCCCGCATACGCGCCGGTCTCGCGCGTCTGTTGGGTGCGCGCGGCTTCGGCGTCGTCTACTCCGTGCTATCGGTCGGCATGCTGGCCATGCTGATCCACGCCGCCGGGCGCGCGCCATTCGTGATGCTCTGGCCGATGCAGCCCTGGCATGCCCACGCCACGCAGTCCGGGATGCTTCTCGTGTGCATCATCCTCGCCCTGTCGATTGGCCGCCCCAATCCGTTCTCCTTCGGCGGCGTGCGGAACGACCGCTTCGACCCGGACCGTCCGGGGATCGTGCGCGTGCTGCGCCACCCGATCCTCGCCGCGCTGGTACTCTGGGCCGGAGTGCATCTGCTGCCGAACGGGGATCTGGCCCACGTCCTGCTGTTCGGCACGCTCGGTGGGTTTGCCGTGGTCGGTCACCGGCTGATCGACCGGCGCAAGCAGCGCGAGATGGGGGTGGAGACCTGGACCGACCTTCGGGACCGAACAGGCCGTGCCCCCCTCGTGCAACCGCCCTTGTCCTGGAGCGTCTACATACTCGGTCTGGTCACGGCCGGGCTCATCTACATCGCATTGTCCGGGTTGCATCCGGTCGTGATCGGGATGCCCGTCGGCTGAGTTGAGTTTTTTGTCCGGCAGAGCGGCAAAACAATGAACGTTCCGCCAGCTGTGCGGCGAACGGCCGATACTGGGTCTTGGCTTCGCGACCGGCTTCAGCAATCGCTTTCGGGAAATGCTGCCGCACCGATGTCGACCGGCTGGACACTCTGTTGATTTGCTTAACCCGAGTTCTCCGCCATTCCTCAAGCTTAAGGGCGCGAGACGACGCTACAGTTGACGACGTCGCCCGCAGCGAATAGCTGATTTTCGGTGACTTGTAGTGCTGCTGCAGGTCCTTCGGGACGCGTCTGCAGAAGTAGTAGACGCCCTGCTTCGTGAAGGTGTGGGGTGCTTCCCTGTTCTCCGCCATGTTCTACGCCCGCTCCAGCTCGTGAGAAAGCTGGGGCTATGCAATAGATTAGCGGGTTGAGGTGGCGCACCGGGGAGGATTCGAACCCCCGACCCCTTGATTCGTAGTCAAGTACTCTATCCAGCTGAGCTACCGGTGCGTGAGGGCGGGGTTTAGCGCCGGTGGACATGCCGTGCAAGAGGAAACCGGGCTCTGAAGGCGCCTCAGACGGCAAGACCCGCCGGAAGATTGATGGCGAAGGTCGTGCCCTCCGCTCCGGTCCGCACCAGGTCGAGCGTGCCGCCATGGCCGCGCACGATCTCGGCCGCGATCGCGAGCCCGAGACCCGTGCCGCCCTTGCGCGCGCCGCCATGGAACGGCTGGAACAGGTGATCAAGCGCTTTTTTGGGCAGGCCGGGCCCGGTGTCGGAGACCTCGATCCGCCAGCCGGTTGCCGTTTCCTGCCCCTCGATCTGGATCTCGCCGGGCTTGCCGGTGGCCACGATGGCCTGCCGCGCGTTGCGCACGAGGTTGGACAGGACTCGGTGCAACTGCTCGGGATCGGCGCGCAGCACGAGGTCGACGGGAACCTCGCATGTATAGGTGATGCAGGCATCGTGGGGCGCCCCGTCCGAGGTCAGGCGTTCGTTCTCGACGACATCCCCGGCGATATCGGCCAGGCGCACCCGTTCGAGCTTGGGCGGTGGCTCCTCTGCGCGGCCGAAGGCGAGCGTGGCCTCGGTCAGGTTCACGGCCCGGGTGAGAGAGGCGAGGATCTTGGGCGTCGCGCGCTGCACCGCCGGATCGGCGGAGCCTTCCAGCCGGTCGGCCATCAGCGTGGTGACCGACAGGATGTTGCGCAGGTCGTGGCTGATCTTGGCCACGGCCTCGCCCAGTTGGGCGAGGCGTTCACGCTGTCTGAGCGCATTTGTCAGCTGGGTCTGCATCGATTGCAGCGCATTCTCGGCATCGCGCAGTTCGCGTACGCGACCCTGCGGGACGATGATGCGCGACGCATCGTCCGGCGCCTCGGCATAAGACGTCATGTGCCCCACGACGCGCTTGATCGGCACCACAAGCAGGTATCGGACGGAAATGAAAAGAAGCGCCGCGGTCATGATCGAGATGAAAGCCGAAAGCGCCAGGATGCGCAGCCCGTAATCGATCAGCGCCATGCGCAACGGTTCCGACGGCATGGTGATCTCGATCAGCAGCCCCGCCTCGTTCACGGGCTGGCCGATGACGCGGATCGTCTCGTTCTCGGGTGTGGCGAGCCGTCGCAGCGCGTCGCCGATGAGGCTCCACGCCGTGGCATCACGCAGGTCGAAACTATGGGCGACCGGGGTCATCCCGCCGCTGGACAGGATCAATTGCCGGGTGGCATCGCGAAGAAGGACGACGTTCAGCACCTCGGCATTCTTCAGAAGCTCGTATTCGAGTTCGTCGTCGATCATCCCGTCGGAAGCCAGCAGCGCGAGCGAGGCGATCTGCGCGCGTTCCAGACGCGCCAGCAGGTAATCCTCGCGGAAACGCGCCACGGAGGGGACGAATATGAATACCTCCGCCAGCATCACGAAGATGACCGTCAGGATCAGAAAGCGTCCCGAGAGGGAATTCACCACGTCGTTTCGGCCCTTCTTGCGCCGTCAGGGGATCACGCGTTGCACCAGCCGGACGATCCGTTTCACCAGCGGGCTGTCGAACAGCTTGGGCGAGAAATAGGCACCCGCGGCGCGTTTGTTAATCTCCCCCAGCGTGGGGTAGGGCGCAACCATGCCCGCGACGGCCGACATCTTGAGGCCGTTCGCGATGGCCAGCGCCCAGAGCTGGATCAGCTCACCCGCCTGCGGGCCCACGATGGTGGCGCCCACGGGTTTGCCTTTCACGACCATGACCTTGGCGAACCCCTCGGCCTGCCCTGTGGCGATGGCGCGGTCGTTGTGGCGGAAACCGGCCTTCGCGACGAAAAGCGTGTGCCCATGTTTCTCGCGTGCCTCGGCCTCGGTCAGACCGACCTGCGCAAGCTCGGGGTCGATGTAGGTGACCCACGGGATATGATCGGCGCGCGCCTTGGCGGGAAGACCGAACAGCATGGGCCGGATGATCGTGCCTGCATGGTAGCCGGCGACATGGGTGAATTGCAGGCCGCCGGCTGCATCGCCCACGGCATAGACCCGCTTGTTGGTCGAGCGCAGGCCCTTGTCCACGGTCACGCCGCGCCGGTCATAGTCCACGCCCGCCTTTTCGAGGTCGAGCTTCTCGACATTCACCCGGCGGCCGACCGCGACCAGCAGATGCGACCCGGCAAAGCTGCGCCCGTCCCCTGTCTCGACCGAAATGGCGCCCTCGGTTCCCGAGACGGCGGCGACCGTGGCGTCCTCGACGATCTCGATGCCTTCGCCACGCAGCTTGTCCAGCACCAGCGCGGCGGCCTCGGGGTCGTCGCGGCCCAGCGCCTTGGCGCCCTCCAGCACGGTCACCTGCGACCCGAGACGACGGTGCGCCTGCGCCATTTCCATTCCGATGGGGCCGCCGCCGATGATGATCAGGCGATCGGGCCGTTCGCGCAGGTCGAAGATCGTCTCGTTGGTGTGGTGCGGCGTGTCGGACAGGCCCGGGATCGGCGGCACGAAGGGGCGGGAGCCCGTGGCGATGACAAAGCGGCGCGCCTTGATGACATGGGGGCCGGCCTTGACCTCGGTCTCCGAGATGAAGCGCGCGAATTCGCGGATGACGTGGACGCCGAGGCCCTCGAAGCGTTCCTCGCTGTCGACCGGGGCGATGGTCTCGATCACCTGCGCCACGTGATCCTTCGCCGCGGCGAAATCGGGCAGCGTCGAATGTCCCTTGGTGCCGAAGGCACTTGACGCCGTATCGTGCGCCTTGTGCCCGGCGGCCAGCAACGCCTTGGAGGGCACGCAACCGTAATTCAGGCAATCGCCGCCCATCTTGTGGCCCTCGATCAGGACGACCTTCGCCCCCATCTGGACCGCGCCCGCGGCGACGGAGAGCCCGCCGGAGCCTGCGCCGATGATGCAGATGTCGGTCTCGATGCGGGTCATTGCGACGGGCCTTTCGGGGAGGATGGCGGTGTCGATGCGTGACATGGGTATCACAGACCGCGCTTGCCACGGACAGCCTTGATGAGGACAGGCAGAAGGGCCAGGGCGGCGAGGCCAAGGATCGGCAGAAGGATATGCGGCTCGAATATGATGCCGAGGTCCGGCGTCTCGCCGCGGGCGAACACCTCGCCCAGCCCCGCGCCCACGGAGGTGTAGACGACGGCCCCCGGCATGATCCCGAAAAAGGTCGAGATCACGAAGCGGCGCAGCGGCACCTCGAGGAAGGCGGGCACGAGGTTCGCGACGAAGAAGGGCACGACCGGCACGAGGCGGATCAGGAACAGCATCGACCACTGGTTGTCGTCGATCCCGTCCTTGATCTTTTTCACCGTTCCTTCCGAGCCTTCCAGCCGCGCGCCCAGCCGCGCGCCGATGCTCGTCTTGGCCGCGAGGAAGATCGCCGTGGCCCCGATCGTGGCCCCCGCGATGTTGAAGAACGCGCCGGGGAAGGTGGCGAAGAGGAACCCGCCCGTGAGCGTGGCGATGGTGGCGCCCGGCAGCGAGAAGGCCACGATCAGCGCGTAAACGGCGATGAAGGCCAGAACCGTGCCGACATAGTTGGCATCCCGGAACGCGATCAACGCCTCGCGATTCTCGGCCAGCGCCGAAAAACTCAGGTAATCGCGAAACAACCACCAGCCGAGACCCGCACCGGTGGCGATGGCGAGGATGGGCAGGTATCGCGCAAGCGGCGATTTCGGTGTCTTGGCGGAATGTGTCACGGCGTCGGTCATGGCTGCACTTTTTCGATTGGGTTGGCAATTACATGCGCCATGGGGCCGATTTGCGACAGGGGTCTCACGTGGCAGTGATGGGACGTGACACAGACCGGGGTTTTCGTGACGGCGCGTGGTCCTCGTCGTAACAAAGGGGCCGGATGACCCCCATGTGGATGACAGGAATGAAACGAATTCTGGTCAGCGCCTGCCTGATAGGGCGGCCCGTCCGCTACGACGGATCGGCAAGGACGCTCGCCGACGGGCATCCCGAGCGGTGGCGGGCCGAGGGCCGGCTGGTGCTTCGCGGAGGTCGCGGCAAGCCTGGCCACGGTTTTCGCCCCGCTGGACACCGACCGGGTCAATTCCGCCAATTGAGCCCGACAGCTTTGTTGACATGCCCTGCCCAAGCCCGTAGATCGCGGGCTTCATCGAAGATTCCCCGGGATCGGCCCCCGCGCAGCCCGCGCGCTGCCCCCGTGAGCTACGGAGCGAACCAATGTCGAAGCGGACATTCCAGCCCTCGAACCTCGTGCGCAAGCGCCGCCACGGTTTCCGTGCGCGCATGGCGACCAAGGCCGGGCGCAAGATCCTGAACGCCCGTCGCGCCCGCGGCCGCAAGTCGCTGAGCGCCTGATCCTTTCCGAGCGCTCCGGTGCAATGGCGCCCGATACGCCTCCGCCGACCGACGGGTCGCCGGGGGCTTTTTCTGTTTCCGTCCTGCGAAACCGTGCCGATTTCCTGAAGGCCGCGCGTGCGCGGCGCGTCCATGCGCCAGCCTTCCTTCTGCAGGCGCGGGAACGTGCAAGCGACGAGGCGGCCGAGGGCATTCGCGTGGGGTTCACCTGCTCCAAGAAGGTCGGCAACGCGGTGGCGCGCAACCGGGCCAAGCGGCGCCTGCGGGAGATCGCGCGTCTCGTCCTGCCTCTGGAAGGACGGCCCGGCTGGGATTACGTTCTGATCGGTCGGAAGGACGAGACCGCGTCGCGCGATTTCGCGGCGATGCAACAGGATCTCGTCCGTGCTCTGAGGAAGGTCCACGCATGACCCCGCTGGCCTATGTCGTCTCGCTCCCCGTGCGCTTCTACCGCGCCGTTCTGTCCCCGTGGCTGGGCCATTCCTGTCGGTATCAGCCGACGTGTTCGGCCTACGCGATGGAGGCGCTTGAAAAGCACGGGGGGATCAAGGGATCGTGGCTGGCGCTGCGCCGGATCGCGCGCTGCCACCCATGGGGCGGCAGCGGCATCGACAATGTTCCGCCGAAATAGCATTACATCTCTTCGATCACGCCGCAGGCGATCCGGGCGCCGGTCTCCGACGGGTCACGGTACGTGTCGGGCTCGGCATGCACGATCACCGCGGCGCCATCCCCGTCCATCAGCGCGTCGAGCGTGACCAGCTGCGTGAAGAAATCGGCCAGCGCCGTTCCTTCGGCCGAGACGAAGATCATCGGCAGGTCACCCGCATGCGGGCCGTTCTCGTCGAGAAAGCCATGCTGGTTCCCGTCCGGTGCGAAATGGCCGCCCGCCGCCTCGAAATCGGGCGAGCACGCGCCCGTTTCATGCAGGTGCAAACCGTGCGGTCCTTCGGGCAGGTTCATGGCATCGACCCGCACGAGGATACCATCGGCCGTGCCGTGGAATTCAACGGTTCCCATCTCCTGTCCATCCGGCCCCTCCAGGCTGGCGGTGGCATGCGCGCCATGCTGTGCCACCGCCGTCGCGGGCAGAGTGGAAAAAATGGTAAGCGCAAGAAGTCGTCTCATGGTCATCTCCCTTTGCCGGGTGTCTTGGAGGAACCCCCGAGCCGGCGATATGTTCACGCCCCAGCCCCGAAAAACCCGGACGCTTCCCATGGCGCGGCCGATGGGCTAGGCCGGCGCAAAAGCGACGAGGCCCCGATGCTGGACGAAACGGACGACATTCACCCGCTCTTTCACGGTGCGCCGAAGACGACGGAGTTCCGCAAGCTCCGCAAACGGATCATCCGCGACATGCGGGAGGCCATCGACCGCTACGGCATGGTCGAACGCCGCGCGCCCGACGCGCCGCGCGAGAAATGGCTGGTGTGCCTGTCGGGCGGCAAGGACAGCTACACGCTGCTTGCCGCGCTGACCGAGCTTCAGTGGCGCGGGCTGCTGCCGGTCGACATTCTCGCCTGCAATCTCGACCAGGGGCAACCGGGCTTTCCCGCCACCGTGCTGCCCGAGTTCCTGACCCGGATGGGCGTGCCGCACCGGATCGAATACGCCGACACCTATTCGATCGTCGTGGACAAGGTCCCGCAGGGGCGCACCTACTGCGCACTCTGCTCGCGGCTCAGGCGCGGGAACCTCTACCGCATAGCGCGCGAGGAAGGGTGTTCCGCCGTGGTGCTCGGCCATCACCGCGATGATATTCTCGAGACCTTCTTTCTGAACCTCTTCCATGGCGGGAAGCTGGCGACGATGCCGCCAAAGCTTTTGAACGACGAGGGCGATCTCTTCGTGCTGCGCCCGCTGGCGCATGTGGCGGAGGCCGATTGCGAGCGTTTCTCCCGTGCGATGGACTATCCGATCATCCCCTGCGACCTCTGCGGCAGTCAGGACGGGCTGCAACGGCAGGTGATCAAACGCATGCTCGACGAGTGGGAGGAAAAGGCCCCCGGCCGGCGGCAGAAGCTGTTTTCGGCTCTGATGAACGCGCGCCCCTCGCATCTGCTCGACCCGGCGCTGTTCGATTTCGAGGGTCTGAGCCGCAACGCGCAAAATTCGCCCGATTTGCCCGCAGCCGATTAAGCCCGCGTCAGGGATTTGCTCCTAGGACGTTCCCCGGTGGGTACGGCAGGGGCGAGGTCCGGGCATGAGCAGGGCGGTGAAAGACGCGTTGGAACGCTGGCAACGCGGCTCTCGCGTGGCGCTCGCCCGAGTCGAGGTTCTTGCACTCTTTCCGATCCTTGTCCTTTGCGCCTACGCCGCGGGCGGCCCGACGCTCGTGGTGGCGGCCGCCATGGTGCTGCCCGCGCTGCTGGTCGTGCAGAACCTGGGCCGGCCGGTGCACAAGGGGGCATTCGCCTACGCCCCCGTGACACAAGTCCCGACGCGATCCGCGGACCGCGGCACGATGCTGGCCATGCTGGGCCGGATATCCGCCATGCCGGGACTGGAAAGCGCCTGTTTCGTCCTGCGGATCGACGACTGGGACAGGCTCGAACGCCGCCTTGGCGCGGAGACCGCGCGCGACCTGCGCGACGAATGCCACGGTAGGCTGCACGCCGCGCTTCGTGGGGACGATCTGGTGGCGTCGCTCGGCCCCGCGACCTTCGGTGTCGTCCTGCATCCCATCGCGGCGGCACGGCTGAGGATTCGCGATGCGATCGCGGACCGGCTGCGCGCCTGTCTCGCCGAGCCGATCGCCGTCGGCGCGACGTCCGTGCGGCTCACCGCCTGCATCGGGCACGCCGCGCTGCGAAACTCGGGGCCCTCCCGCGAAGACGCTCCGACGGCCGATGCCGTTCTCGACGGCGCCGTTCAGGCCCTGGAAGAGGCGCGCGTGGCAGGCCCCGGATCCGTCAGGTCCTTCGTACCCGGATCACCGGGACGGCAGCGCAGCCAATCCCGCCTGTCCGGCGAGGTGGCGGGGGCGCTGGCCTCGGGCGCAATTCTGCCGTGGTTCCAGCCGCAGCTCGACATGCGTACCGGCCGGGTTGCGGGGTTCGAGGCGCTGGCGCGCTGGCAGCACCCGGCGCTGGGCGTCATGACCCCGGGCCAGTTTCTTCCGGCCGTGGAAGACGCCGGCCGCATGGAGGACCTCGGGACGCGGATCAGGCAACAGGCGCTCGACGCGCTGAAGGCCTGGGACCGCCGGGGGCACAGGGACCTGACCCTGTCGGTAAATGCCTGCGGGTCGGAGCTGCGCAGCCCCGGCTATGCCGAGCAGGTCGCCTGGGATCTGGACGCCGCCGACATCGCGTCCGAGCGGTTGATCGTCGAGGTGCTGGAATCTGTGGCCGCCGACGCCCGCGACGATACCGTGATGGCGACGCTCGCCGCGCTCCGCAGCCAGGGCATCGGTCTCGATCTAGACGATTTCGGCGTGGGGCAGGCCTCGCTTCTGTCGATCCGACGCTTCGGTGTGCGCCGCATCAAGATCGACCGGTCCTTCGTGATCGGAATCGATCGCGACGCGGAGCAACAGGCGATGGTCGGCGGGATCGTCTCGCTGGGCCGGAAGATGGGTCTCGACGCGCTCGCCGAGGGCGTGGAAACGCCCGAAGAACAGGCAACCCTGGTCGATCTGGGATGCGCCTATGTCCAGGGGTTCGGCCTCGCCAGGCCCATGGCGCTTTCCGATACTTTCGCGTGGCTCGAAACACAGGGCGTCGAAACACCCATCCCCGCCGAAGCCGGGCGGCACCTCAGGCCGGCGGAATAATCGCGCGCGCAAGGGTGACGCGGGGGGTCGACCGGCTTTCCGCGACGCATCCGGTACTGTCCGGGCGGCGCCAAAACGCCCCTTGACCTTTATCCCCCCCTTCTGTTGAACCCTCCTGACTTCGGGCACGAGGACACGGGGCCATCATGGACGACCAGAATCGCAATCTGATCCTGGCCACCGCGCTCAGCATGGTGGTCATTCTCATCTGGTTCGTTTTGTTCCCACCCCCCGAGGTTCCCGAGGATCCGAACGCCCTGCCCCCCACGGCCAGCCAGCCCGCCGATACGGGCAGTGGCGAGGACATCGCCCTGACGCCGCCCGCCGCCGGGACGGACGCCGCCACCACGGCGCTGACCGAAACTGAAATGACCGAGGTGGCCCTGGACGAGGCCGCGCGGATCGATATCGAGACACCGGAACTCATCGGATCCATCTCGCTTCGGGGCGGCCGCATCGATGACCTGTCGCTGCGGGAATACAACGAGACGCTCGAGGACGATTCCCCCATCGTGCGCCTGCTCGCCCCCACCGGCGGCGCGGAGCCCTATTACGCGCTGTACGGCTGGGCACCGGCTGGCGAACTGAGTTTCGACGATGTGCCCGGCGCCGACACGCCATGGCAGCTGGAAAGCGGCGAAACCCTTAGGGTGGGCAGCCCCGTCACTCTGGCTTGGGACAACGGCAACGGCCTTGTCTTCCGCCGCACCATCTCGGTCGACGAGAATTTCATGTTCAGCGTCACCCAGAATGTCGAGAACACCTCCGGCGCAAACGTGCGGCTGGCGCCCTACGGTATCGTTGCACGCCATGGCCTTCCCGACGACCTTCAGAACTTCTTCATCCTGCATGAAGGCGTGGTTCGCAAGGTCGACGGGCAGTTGGACGAGATCAGCTACGACAACGTCACCGAGCTCGATTTCATCGAGCGGGAACGCGCCCAGGCCGAGGTCGCCTCGGTCGAGGAAAACGGCTGGATCGGCTTCACCGACAAGTACTGGATGACGACGCTGATCCCCGGTGACGGCCAGCCCTTCACCTCCGTCACGCGCTACGTGGCCTCGGCCGACATCTACCAGACCGAGGCCCGCCTTCCCGTCATGTCCGTGGCCCCCGGCGGCACGAGCGAGGTCACGACCCGGCTGTTCGCCGGCGCCAAGGAATGGGAGACGATCCGCGACTACCAGGACGAGGCCGGTATCGACCGCTTCGTCGATTCGATCGACTGGGGTTGGTTCTATTTTCTCACCAAGCCGATGTTCTGGCTCCTGCACACTCTGAACGTGGCGATCGGCAACATGGGCCTGGCGATCATCGCGCTGACGCTCATCGTCAAGGCGGCGCTCTTCCCGCTGGCCTACAAGTCCTACGCCTCCATGGCGCGCATGCGCGAGCTGCAGCCCGAGATGGAGAAGATCAAGGAGCGCGCCGGCGACGACCGCCAGAAGATGCAGCAGCTGATGATGGAGCTCTACAAGAAGGAAAAGGTGAATCCCGCCTCGGGCTGTCTGCCGATCCTCCTGCAGATCCCGATCTTCTTCTCGCTCTACAAGGTGATCTTCGTCACGCTGGAACTGCGCCACGCGCCCTTCTTCGGCTGGCTGAACGACCTCTCGGCCCCAGACTCGTCGTCGATCATCAACCTTTTCGGTCTCCTGCCCTACGCGGCCCCCGATCCGCAGAGCATCCTGTCGCTGATCTTCATCGGCATCCTGCCGATCCTTCTCGGCATCTCCATGTGGCTGCAGCAGAAGCTGAACCCACAGCCCACCGACCCGACGCAGGCCGCGATCTTCGCCTGGCTGCCCTGGGTGTTCATGTTCATGCTGGGCGGTTTCGCGTCCGGCCTGCTGGTCTACTGGATCGCCAACAACATGATCACCTTCGCGCAGCAATACATCATCATGAAGCGCCACGGATACACGCCCGACCTCTTCGGCAACATCCGGTCGACCTTCCAGCGCAAGAAGCCCGACGCGAAGTGAGCTGGCAGCTGACGCAGATCTGGCGCCACCCGATCAAGGGCATCGGGGCAGAGCGGCTGGATCACGTGGGCCTCAAGGTCGATCGCCCCCTGCCCATGGACCGCGCCTGGGCGGTGCTGGAAGAAGGCGGCGAGGCCGGCGAAGGCTGGCGGCCCTGCCGCAACTTCATCCGCGGCGCCAAGGGCCCTTCGCTCATGGCGATCACCGCACGCGTGGACGGCGACACAATCCACCTGTCCCATCCCGACCGCCCCGACATCACGATAGAACCCGGCGCCGAGGCCGCCGCCGTGGCGCTGCTCACGTGGCTCAGGCCAATCTACCCCGCAGACCGCCGCCCCCCCGCCGCGCTGATCCGCTCGCCCGACATGGGAATGAGCGACGCGCCCTTCGCTTCCGTATCGATCCTGAACGAGGCCTCGCTCAGCGCGCTCTCGCAAAAGATCGGCCAGCCGCTCGACCCGCGCCGGTTCCGCGGCAACCTCTGGCTCGGCGGCCTCGCCCCGTGGGAGGAATTCGACCTCGTGGGCAAACGCCTGAGGATCGGCGAGGCGGAGTTCGACATCGTGGAGCCCATCGGCCGATGCCGCGCGACGGAGGCCAACCCCGATACCGGCCGGTGCGACGCGGCCACGCTTGCCGCGATCGAGGATGGCTGGGGCCACACGGAATTCGGCGTCTACGCCATGGTGCGAAAAGGCGGTCGGGTCGCCATGGGCGACGCGGCGGCACTGGCATGACCGCACTTCCCTTCCCCCTCGCGGAGACGCCCGACGACCAGACGGCAGAACAGGGCCGCCTCCTTTTCGCGCGGGGCGCCGAGTTCCTGAAGGGCGTCGTGGCGATGGACGGCATGCCGCCCGCCGACCGCGCCGAGGTCTGCTTCGCCGGCCGGTCCAATGTAGGCAAATCGACGCTGATCAACGCACTCACCGGCCGCAAGGCGCTGGCGCGCGCCTCGAACACGCCGGGCCGTACGCAGGAGATCAACTTCTTCACCCTCGGAGAAAGCCACTACCTCGTCGATCTGCCCGGCTACGGCTATGCCGAGGCGCCGGTCGACGTGGTCAGGAAATGGCAGGCGCTCCTCAAGGCCTATCTCGCCGGCCGCGCCACCCTGCGCCGCGCCTTCGTGCTGATCGACACGCGCCACGGCATCAAGCCCGTGGACGAGGAGATCATGAGCCTTCTCGACACCGCCGCCGTGACCTTTCAGGTGGTTCTGACCAAGGCCGACAAGGTCAGGCCGAAGGACCGCGAGCGCATCCTCGCCCAGGTCCGCCAGCGCCTGGCCACCCACCCCGCCGCGTTTCCGGAAATCGTGCTCACATCCTCGGAAACCGGCGACGGCATCCCGACGCTGCGCGCCATCGTGGCCGGTCTCGCCTGAACCGGCCCCTTCATCTTTCCCCAAATACGCATTCGGACGCTTCACACCCGCAATCCCCTCGCCTATTGGAGGCGGACCAGCCCGGACGCGCCGATGAAGAAACAGACCATGACCCGCGACTATATCGCCACCGCGCGCACGCTCAGCGAGGCGCTCCCCTACCTGCAACGGTTCAACGACGCCATCGTCGTGGTGAAGTTCGGCGGCAACGCCATGGGCGACGACGAGGCCATGGCAAGCTTCGCCCGCGACATCGTCCTGTTGCGCCAGGTGGGCGTGAACCCGGTCGTGGTCCATGGCGGCGGCCCGATGATCAACGAGATGCTGGCCAAGCTGGGGATCACATCGACCTTCGTGAACGGCAAGCGCGTGACCGACGCCGCCACGGTCGAGGTGGTCGAAATGGTCCTGTCGGGCCGCGTCAACAAGCGCATCGTGCAGGCGATCAACGGGCAGGGCGGCAAGGCCGTCGGTCTTTCGGGCAAGGATGCCGGGCTGATCACCTGCGACCCGGCCGATCCCGAACTGGGCTTCGTGGGCGACCCGACGGAGGTGAACCCGGACGTCCTGACAAACCTTTTCGCCTCACGAATGATCCCGGTCGTCGCCCCCCTCGGCGCGGGCCGGAACGGCGAGACCTACAATATCAACGGCGACACGGCGGCCGGCGCCATCGCCGCGGCGCTGAAGGCCGACCGTCTCCTGCTGCTGACCGATGTCGCGGGCGTGAAGGATGCCAGCGGACAGGTCGTCACCGCGCTCAGCGCCGCCGAGGTCGAGGCGATGACGGCCAGCGGCGTGATCGCGGGCGGCATGATCCCCAAGACCGAAACCGCGCTTCATGCCGTGCGGGGCGGCGTGCGCGCCTGTACGATCGTCGATGGCCGCGTGCCCAATGCTGTGCTGCTGGAGCTGTTCACCGATCATGGCGCGGGCTCGATGATCCGTGCCTGATGCGGCGACAGACGCGACTTATGCCGACATCGCCGCCCGCGCCGCGTCGGAACGGCTGGAGATCTTTGGCGGATTTCACACCACCGAAAGCGACGGCGCCCCGAAAGGCACAAGGACGCTGCTGCTCCTCGGCCCGGCCGAGCCCGGCTTCTGGTCCCATGTCACGGCCGCGCCGGAATTCAGTGGCGGAAACCCCGACCCGCTCGACCGCTGGTCCCGCCGGGTCATCGGCGGCCTGGCCTGCGATCTCGGCGCCAAGGCGCTCTTCCCCTTCGCGGGGCCGCCCTGGCAGCCCTTCATCGCCTGGGCCAGACGGTCGGGCCGTGCCTGGCAAAGCCCCATGGGCTTTCTCGTTCACGACCGGGCGGGGCTGATGGTGTCCTATCGCGGCGCGCTGGCATTGAAGACGCGGATCGACCTGCCCAAAGCCCCCAACGGGCCGCCCTGCGCCACCTGCACCGCCCCCTGCCTCACCGCCTGCCCCGTCGGCGCCCTTTCGCAATCGGGCTACGACACGGCGTCCTGCCACGCCTATCTCGACACAGCGCCCGGCACGGACTGCATGGATCGCGGCTGCGCCGTCCGAAGGGCTTGCCCCGTCAGCCGGAGTTATGGACGATTGCCGGAACAATCGGCCTTCCACATGCGCCGGTTTCATCCGTGACCTATCGGCCCCTTCCGCGAGCGATTTCATGACCCGCACCCTGATCCTGATCCGCCACGCGAAATCCGACTGGGACGATCCCACGCTGGACGACCATGACCGTCCGTTGAACCCGCGCGGACACCGCAATGCGCCTCGTATCGGGGCGTGGCTTGCCGATCAGGGAATGCTCCCCGATGCCGTTCTTTGTTCGACGGCACTCAGGACGCGCCAGACCTGGGAAGGCATCGCCACGGCCCTGCCCGACCCGCCGGAGCCAGTCTTCAGCCACGGGCTCTACCATGCGTCGCCCGACGACATGCTGAACGCGATCCGCGACTCCGATGCCGTGCGGCTGGCGGTCGTGGGTCACAACCCCGGGATCGGCTCGCTCGCGTGGTCGCTCTGCGCCGACCTGCCCGACCACCCGAAATTCGGGCTCTACCCCACCGGCGCCACGCTGATCCTCAGTTTCGATGTCGACCACATGACGGACATCGCACCGGGCCGCGGGCGGGTCGCGGGCTTCGTGGTTCCGCGCGACCTGCCCGACATGGCCTGATCCGTCTTCATCTTTCCGGAAATACGCACGGCCTGAAAGGCCGCGGGCCGCAAGGGGTTCGATGCCCCTTGCGGCCCGTCCCGTGCGTTCAACGATGTCAGTGGCCGAGGATCTGGCTGAGGAACAGCTTGGTCCGATCCGACTTCGGATTCAGGAAGAATTCCTCGGGCTCGTTCTGTTCCACGATCTGGCCCTGGTCCATGAAGATGACCCGGTTCGCCACCTGCCGGGCAAAGCCCATCTCGTGGGTCACGCAGAGCATCGTCATCCCCTCCTCGGCGAGCTGGATCATCGTGTCCAGCACCTCCTTGATCATCTCGGGGTCGAGCGCCGAGGTCGGCTCGTCGAACAACATGATGCGCGGACGCATGCACAAGCTTCGCGCGATGGCCACGCGCTGCTGCTGACCGCCGGAAAGCTGGCCGGGATACTTGTTGGCCTGTTCGGGGATCTTCACCTTGTCGAGGAAATACATCGCCGTTTCCTCGGCTTCCTTCTTGGGCGTCTTGCGCACCCAGATCGGCGCCAGCGTGCAGTTCTCGAGGATCGTCAGGTGCGGGAACAGGTTGAAATGCTGGAACACCATCCCGACCTCGGACCGGATGCGGTCGATGTTCTTGACGTCCGAGGAAAGGAGCGTCCCATCCACGCTGATCGAGCCCTGCTGGTGTTCCTCCAGCGCGTTGATGCAGCGGATCAGCGTCGACTTGCCCGAGCCCGAGGGCCCGCAGATCACGATCCGCTCGCCCCGGTTCACCGTCAGGTTGATGTCCCGCAGAACGTGGAACGTGCCGAACCACTTGTTCATGTTCTGGATCTCGATCGCGATCTCGTCCGAGACCTTCATCTGGGTTCGGTCGATCTCGCGCCCTTCGGCGATATTCGTCTGAGCTTCAGCCATTGACGGGCCTCCATCTAGCGGTGATCGGTCCGAAGCTTGCGCTCCAGCCATTGCGAGTATTTCGACATCGAGTAGCAGCAGACGAAAAAGCAGAGCCCGATGAAGATGAACAGTTCCCAGTAGACCCCGTTCCAGTCGGTCGTGGCCCGGATCGCGTTCGAAAGGCCGATGGGATCCAGAAGGCCGATGAAGACCACGAGCGTGGTGTCCTTGAAGAGCCCGATGAAGGTGTTCACGATACCCGGGATCGAGATCTTCAGCGCCTGCGGCAGGATGATCAGACGCATCGACTGCCAGTAGTCGAGGCCGAGGCTGTCGGCCCCCTCGTACTGGCCGCGCGGCAGCGCCGCGAGACCGCCGCGGACGACCTCGGCGATGTAGGCGGCGGCGAACAGCGTCACCATGATGATGACCCGCAGCATCAGGTCGAAATTCGTCCCCGGCGGCAGGAAGTAGTTCAGCAGCAGCGACGCGGTGAACAGCCACACGATCAGCGGCACGCCCCGGATGACCTCGATGAAGATCACGCTGAACTTGTTGATGATGAACAGGTCCGACTGACGCCCCAATGCCAGGATTACCCCCAGCGGCAGCGACAGCAGGATGCCGGTGATGCCGATGATGAAGGCCAGCATGAAGCCGCCGAAATCGCCCGACCTGATATAGGTGATCCCGATTGGCATGGCATCGCCCAGCGCGCCCGCGATGGGCCCCGCCAGCAACAGCCAATAGAGGATCGGCAGCGCGAAGGCCGCTATTGTCGCGCCGAGCTTGCCGAGAATCTCGCCGAGATAGCGCGCGGCAAGGAACGGCAGCGCAAAGCCCGCGGCCACGGCGATGGGCCCCCAGATCGTGCCGCCCCAGAGCAGCCAATAGCACACGAAGGGCGCCGAGGCGGTCATGTAGAGCATCTTGCGCGGCAGCCCGTCGAACAGCACCGGCGCGACGGCGACGAGGAAGAAAACCAGCGCCAGAACCGGCCGCCAGTAATATTCCGGCGGGTAGAAGCCGAACATCAACTGGTCCCAGCGATCCGTAAGAACCGCCCAGCAGGCGACACTCGTGCCTTCGCCATAGCGCTCGTTGCGGATCTCCCGGCATTCCGAAAGCGACCCGGCATCCCACACCCCGAAGAAGAGCCAGCCGGTGACATGGCTCAGGATCCAGTAGACCACGTAAAGCGAGACCACCGTCATCAGGGTGTTGTACCAGGTGGAGAACAGGTTCTCCCTCAGCCACTTGATCGCGCCACCCTCGGTCAGCGGGGGTGTCTGCTCGGGCAGCATTTCCGTTCTGACGAAGCTGGCGGAGTGCAGGTGTGTATCGGCCATCTCACCGCTCCTTCAGTTTGACGGATTTGTTGTAGACGTTCATCGCGCCCGAGATGATCAGCGAGGTGATCAGGTAGAACACACCCAAGAGCAGCATGCCCTCGAGCTCCCGGCCGGTCTGGTTGATGGTGATCCCGCCCAGCGTCGAGCGGACATCCATGTAACCCACGGCGATCGCCAGCGAAGAGTTCTTGGTCAGGTTCAGATACTGCGAGATCAGCGGCGGGATGATGACACGCAGCGCCTGAGGCAGGATCACCAGTTGCATCGTCCGCCCTGGCGGGATCCCCAGCGAAAACGCCGCTTCGGTCTGTCCCTTGGAAATCGCGAGAATACCGCCGCGGACGTTCTCGGCGATGAAGGCGCCGGTATAGAGCGCAAGCGCCAGCGTCAGCGCGATGAACGAATTGCGCATATGCGTGCCGCCGGCAAAGTTGAAGCCCGCAAGCTCCGGGTAATCCAGCGTGATGGGCCGGCCGAGGATGAAGTAGAAGATGACGGAGGGGACGACGAGTAGCCCCAGCGACCCCCAGAAAACCGGAAGGATCTCGCCGGTGGCCTCCTGCCGCGCCTTGGCATAGCGGCGGAAGAAGATGATTCCGACGATCGACGCGATGAAGACGGCGATCAGCGCCATGGAGCCTTCGCCGAAGACCGGGGCGGGCGTGTAGACGCCGCGGTTGGTGATGGCCACGGTGTCGAACAGGACCATCGTCGCAGCCGGCTCATCGCCACGGAAATCGCGCGGCGCCGGCGTGGCCTCGGTCATGATCGCGAAAACGATCAGGATCCACAGAAGCGTGGGGATGTTGCGAAAGCCTTCCACGTAGATCGACATCAGCCGGGCCACGATCCAGTTCGACGACAGGCGCAGAACACCGGCGGTGACGCCGAAGATCGTTGCGAGGATGCAGCCGACGAAGGCGACAAGCAGCGTGTTCAGGATACCGACAAGCGCCGCGCGGCCATGGGTGCTGTCGTTGCTGTACTCGATCAGACGCTGGTTGATGTCGTATCCCGCCCGGTTGGTCAGGAATGAGAAATTGAAATCCTTGCCCAGCGCGGCAAGGTTCTGAACCGTATTGTTGGCCAGCCAGAAGAGGGCCGACATGATCAGGATGAACGCGACGACCTGGATCGTCATGGACCGATAACGGGTATCGTAGATAAGTTGGCTCAGGCGAAAGGCTTCGCGTGGCGGATCCGTCATTGTCGCCATGGCTCATGTGCCCCCTTGGTTTCGGATGGACCTCTCCCGAGGTGCGGCCGCCCTTGTCCGCCGCATCACATGCCACCCGAATGTCGCGTAGGATTATTCCGCGAAAAAAGGGGCGCGGTGTGCACCGCGCCCCCTCCATGATCGACTTACCGGAACGGCATGGCGTAGAGCACGCCGCCATCGGTCCACTGCGCGTTCAGGCCGCGCGCCAGTCCGATCGGAGTGTTCTCACCGATGTTCGCTGCGAAGATCTCGCCATAGTTACCGACCTCGGCGATCACGCTGGCCATCCAGTCGTTGGACAGGCCGAGCATTTCGCCGAGCGAGCCCTCGGTGCCGAGCAGACGGTTGATCTCGGGGCTGTCGGTGCCCTCGGCCATCATTGCGACGTTTTCCGAGGTCACACCGTGCTCTTCGGCAGCGATCAGTCCCATCAGCGTCCAGCGCACGATGTCGCCCCACTGGTTGTCGCCATGACGCACGACCGGTCCGAGAGGCTCTTTCGAGACGATCTCCGGCAGGATCACATGATCGGACGGTGCCTCGAAGCTGGCACGCGTCGCCGCCAGACCAGAACTGTCCGTGGTGTAGACGTCGCAGGCACCCGCCAGGTACTGCTGCTGCGCCTCGGCGTTCGTCTCGACCGGAACCGGCTCGTAGCTCATCTCGTTCGAGGCGAAGAAGTCGGCGAGGTTCAGCTCGGTCGTAGTGCCGGTCTGAATGCAGACAGTCGCACCGTCGAGTTCCATGGCCGACGACACGCCCAGGTTACGGGGAACCATGAAGCCCTGACCGTCGTAGTAGTTCACACCGGTGAATTCGAAGGCGAGGTCCACGTCGCGGGTAAAGGTCCAGGTCGTGTTGCGGGCCAGCATGTCGATCTCGCCAGAGGCAAGCGCGGTAAAACGGGTCTGCCCCGTGGTCGGCACGAAGTTGACGGCCGAAGCATCGCCCAGAACGGCGATGGCCACGGCGCGGCACACGGCGACGTCGAAGCCCTGCCATTCGCCATCGGCGTCAGGCGCAGAGAAACCGGCAAGACCGGTCGATACACCACAGTTCAATTCGCCACGTTCCTGGACCTGCTCAAGCGTCTGGCCAGACGCGATGCCCGCGGCAAGTCCAGCTACGGCGAGCGTGCCGAGAAATACGGAATTATTCATGTTTACCTCTTCCTGTTGTACTGCCCGAGCGGGTTCTTTTCCCTCGACCGCCGGACATTGGTCTTTCAGTCCGTGAGAAGTTTCACTTCCTCACCGCCTGAAAAATGTGCAGCTACAAGGATCGAGGTCAAGAGCGGGGGCCATAGGATTGACCCCGCGTCAAGAGCGATTTTGCACGATACGCGCGCACACGCCCATTTTTTGTGCGCATTCGCAGTGAAATTCACCGCTGCCGGGTCATGCAGCCGAGGACAATGTCCAGAATCGCATCGCATGGGCGAATTCCCCGAACTTCCGCGCGGCCACCTCGGCGGCTTGCTCTTCCTCGCCCCATTGCTCGATCTGCCACTCCTCGTCGATCCGGCTGATGGACCAGCCGTCCGATGGCGTCAGTCGCCCGTGCGCAACCGCCAGACCGAGGATGAGGGACCCCGAAAGGCTGACCAGATCGTGCAGCGCGGTCAGACGGAAGGGACCGCAGCCATGGACCGCGTCCGACAGACGGTCGAGGGCTTCGCGGGGCTGATCAGCCGGCAAGATGCCCGTGGTCGGCACAAGCCGCGCGCCAAAGCGTTCGTCCGCCCAGTCGAGCAGCGGATCCCAGCCCGCATCCTGCCGGCCCCGCAACCCCTCGGGACCGTCGGCGCGGTGACACAAAAGATCCGTTTCCGCGTAGGCCGCAAGCATATCCGCCACCTCGCGATGCTGGGAAGCGACCCGGTCGATGGCCGAGTTGGCTGAGCGTGTGACCGGCATGGACAGGGGGTCGAGGTCCTCGCCCTGCGCCGCCCATTCCCCGGCGACGGCCCGCGCCATGGCCTCGGTCGGCAGGTCCATCGGCGCCTTGGCCGGGGTGCGGACGGGCCGGTCGTCGAGCAGGACATGCCAGCCCGATGCATCCTGCATCACGGTGGCCTCCGTCCAGAACCGTTTCGCCTTCCAACCCGTCATGACGTCTGTAGACCCTCCGCGAGAACCGAGGACAAGGCGGCAAAATCGTCGATCACCTGATGGGCGCCTGCCGCGTGCAGGGCATCTGCCGGATGGTATCCCCACGAGACACCGATGGTCCTGAACCCTGCTGAAAGCCCCATCTCGATATCATACGTCGTGTCGCCGATCATTATGCTGCGCGCGGCGTCCGCACCGGTCTCCGACAGGCAGGCGTCCAGCATGGCGGGATGCGGTTTCGACGGGTGATCGTCGGCGACCTGCACCGTCTGGAAGGTCGATCCGAGGCCATGCAGCTCGAACAGATGGGTAAGCCCGCGCCGGGATTTGCCGGTGGCGACACCCAGTAGCGTCCAGGGCTCGGAGGACAGCGCGCGCAGACAGTCCAGCGCACCGGGATAGAGCGGCGACAGCGCGGCGCCATCCCCCGACAGGCGAAGGGTGGCGAAAGCCTCCCGGTAGGCATCGACGAGGACCGGCACGTCCGAAGGCGCCTCCGGGCTGAGCCGCGCCATGGCCACCGGGAGCGACAGGCCGACGATGCCCAGAACCGCCTCGCGCGGGGGCGACGGGCGGCCCGCGGCGGCGAACGCCCGGGCCATGGCCGCCAGGATATGGGCCTGGCTGTCCACCAGCGTGCCGTCGACATCGAAGACCACGAGGCGAAGATCGCTCATTCGATATCCTCGAACGGGTCCTCCGGCACGTCGGCCTCGCGCCATTCCAGCGCCGCCCATGTGCGGGCCATATGCTCGGGCAGGGGCGCGGTCAGGTGCAGGCGCGCCCCGGTCATCGGGTGGGTCAGGGTAAGCGACCGGGCATGCAGATGAAGCTTGCGGCTGATCTCTCCGCCCAGCTGCGCGCCCCAGCCGTCGCCGAGGTTTTCCTGCCCCGATCCGCCGTACTTGCCATCGCCGACAACCGGATGGCCCAGCGCCGCCATGTGCGCGCGAAGCTGGTGGGTCCGCCCCGTCACCGGCACCAGCGCGCACCAGCTGACGCGCTGGCCCAGCGCCGAAAGCACGGCGTAATCGGTGACCGCGCGCTTGGCGCCGGGCGTGTCATCGACTTCGTCGGGGTGGACGCAATGCATCTTCTCGCCCTCACCGCCCTTGCCATGGCCGGGCGCCTTCACGAGGCCATAGCGAATGGTGCCCATGCGCGGCTGCGGCACGCCGGCGACGGCGGCCCAGTAGATCTTGCGCGTCTCGCGGGACCGGAAGGCCTCGGTCAGCGCAGCGGCACCGGCGCGGGTGCGCGCCAGCAGCAGGACGCCGGAGGTGTCCTTGTCGAGCCTGTGCACAAGGCGCGGCTTGTCATCGAGGCCAAAGCGCAGGGCCTCGGCCAGACCGTCGACATGCCGCAACTGGCCGCTGCCGCCCTGCGTGGGCAGGCCCGGAGGCTTGTTCAGCGCGATCAGGTGATCGTCACGGTAGAGCACGGCGGCGCGCATCATGTCCGCATCGGCCTCGGACACGCGCGGATGAGCGGGCGGCGGCGCGACCTCGTCCGGCATCGGGGGAACGCGAACAGATTGGCCCGCCTCGACGCGGGTCGCAGGCTTGGCGCGGGCGCCGTCGATGCGGATCTCCCCCTTGCGGCAGCCCTTTTCGATGCGGCCCTGCGTCAGCTGCGGAAAGCGCCGCTTGAGCCACCGGTCGAGCCGCTGGTCGCCCTCCCCTTCGGCGACGGTGACGGTCTGAACGCCGCTCATGCCGCAAAGCTCCGGGACAAGGCGAGACCCGCAAAAAGTGCCGTGATGGACAGCACCACGTTGGCCAACACGTAGGCCGCTGCAAGGCCCGCCGCACCGCGTTCGTAAAGCGTGACGGCCTCCAGCGAGAAGGCGGAGAAGGTCGTGAAGCCACCGAGGATGCCGGTCGCCACGAAGGGCGACAGGTGCGTCAGTCCGCGTTGCGCGGCAAGCCCCACGAAAAGGCCCATGGCGAAGGAGCCCGCGACATTCACCGTCAGCACGCCGAGCGGAAAGGCGGTGTGGCCGAACAGCCGGACCACGCCGATACCGGCGAGATATCGCATCACGGCGCCGATGGCGCCGCCCGCGGCGACCTGGAGAACAGGGGCGATCATGTCAGGCGTGATGAGTGCCCGCCGCGGCGAAGTCAATGGCCCGCCCAGCCCTTGGCCCGGTCGGAAAACCCGCGGTTTCACCCTTTTTTTTCGAAAGGCGAACGGCCCCCTCACCCGTGGCCGCGTTTCTTCCTGAGCGCCTCGAACCACTCCAGCCGCTTCTTCAGGTCACGCTCGAACCCGCGTTCGACAGGGTCGTAGAACTGCGCCCGGCTCATGCGTTCGGGGAAATAGGACTGTCCCGAAAACCCGTCCTCGGCGTCATGGTCATAGGCGTAGCCCGCGCCATAGCCCTGCTCCTTCATGAGCGACGTGGGCGCGTTCAGGATATGCTTGGGCGGCGGCAGGGAGCCCGTGGATTTCGCGCTGGCCCGGGCCTGCTTGTACGCCACGTAGGTGGCGTTCGATTTCGGCGCGAGGGCGAGGTAGAGAACGGCCTGCGCCAGCGCCAGTTCCCCCTCGGGACTACCGAGCCGCTCATAGGTGGCCCAGGCGTCGAGACATTGGCGCTGCGCCGCCGGGTCGGCCAGACCGATATCCTCGACGGCCATGCGCGTGATCCGCCGGGCGAGAAACCGGGGCTCCTCGCCGCCCTCAAGCATGCGGGCAAACCAGTAGAGCGCGGCATCCGGATCCGAGCCGCGCACCGCTTTGTGCAGCGCTGAAATCAGGTTGTAATGCGCCTCGCCCGACTTGTCGTATTGCGCCGCGCGCCGCTGCAGACGATGGGCCAGCGCGCCTGCGTCCAGATCGGCCGGCGTCTGCCATGCCGCGACCTGTTCCACGAGATTCAGGAGCGCGCGCCCGTCTCCGTCCGCCATGGTCAGCAGGCTATGCCGCGCCTCCGGTGTCAGTGGCAGTTTCCGGTCGATCACATCCTCGGCCCGGTCCAGCAGTGCCGAGAGCTCTTCCTCCGACAGCCGCTCGAGCACGAGAACCTGCGCCCGCGACAGAAGTGCCGCGTTCAGCTCGAAGGACGGGTTTTCGGTGGTCGCGCCCACCAGCAGGATCGTCCCGTCCTCCATATGCGGCAGGAACCCGTCCTGCTGCGCCTTGTTGAAGCGGTGGATCTCGTCGACAAAGAGCAGCGTCCCCTGACCGTTGGCATGCCGGTGCCGCGCCGCCTCGAACACTTTGCGCAGTTCCGGCACCCCGGTGAAGATCGCGCTGATCTGGACGAAATGCAGGTCCGTCTCGGCGGCGAGAAGCCGGGCGATTGTGGTCTTGCCCACCCCCGGCGGCCCCCAGAAGATCAGCGAGGGCAGCGACCCCGCGTCGAGCATCACGCGCAGACTGCCCTCCGGCCCCAGAAGATGGGCCTGCCCGATGACCTCGGAGAGCTCCGTCGGGCGCAGCCGGTCGGCCAGCGGGCGCGGCCCCGCGCTCTCGGGTCGGCCAGCGGGCGGAGACGTGTCAAATAGATCAGCCATCAGGTGACCAGACTAGCGGCAGCCGCCACCCGGCTTCAATGCATCTTGCTGGCCATGGAAACGAAGTAGCAGCGGTGGGCGACGCCGTCGAAATCCATCTCGGGGCCCGCCTCGGCCATGTCGATGCCGAGCCGCCTTGCCAACCGCGGGATCGATATGGGCAAAAGCCCCAACAGGATCGTGGCGCCGAGGCCGCGGGCCGAGCGGATCATCTCGCCCATGATCGACATCTGCACCCGGCGGCGGATCGACTGGTCGATATCCGAGACGACGAAAAGACGGTTGGCGTCCCAGATATGCGCTGCCACAGGCGCGTTTTCCCACAAGAGGTTGCCCGGGATCGTATCCAGAAGCCCCCGCTGTGCATCGCGCACCATGTAGGAATAGACGCCGCATTCCGCCGTGGTCGGCGTCAGTCGCACCCCGGCCATCACCCGGCCATTCTCGTGCACGCAACACCAGCGGCTTTGCGCGGTGTCGTACTGGTCGAATTCCATGCCCGATTCCTCGGGAAGCTCCCAGTTCTTCATCTCGATGAAGGTCCGGTGGCGTGCGCGCAGCATGTTGGGGAACAGCGCCCCATGTTCATGCATGTTGGCATAGGACAGCGTGGTGGTTTCCATGGGTCAGTATCTCCTGTCGGTGGTCGCATGGTCCTGCGTCACACCGCGGGAGGAGACCCCCACCACCTCGAATGTCGTCCGGGTTCAGATGAACCCGAATTCCTTGGCCCGTTGCACCGCCTCGGCAGTGGTTCGGGCCATCAGCTTTTGCCTGGCTGTCGTCAGGCGCGCCTTGAACGCGCTTTCGGATATACCGAGCTTGGCTGCGGCAGCGGCATGGCGGTCCCCTTCCGCGATGCATCTCAACGCCTCGGCCTGCGCCTTGGACAGGCGGGCCGGAGGCTCCGACAGGTCGTGCATGCGCTGCACGATTCTGTGGATATGTTCCATTTCGTCGTCAGTGAACTCGCGATCCGACCGGCTCGCCCCGGTGATCGTGCGCGACGACATGGGGCCGATCGAGGCGATCATGCCGTAGACAAGTCCATAGCTTGCCGCTTCGGGCAGGATGCCGAAGGGATCGGGCAGGCCGATCTCGCTCCAGCGTCGCGTGCCGGTGTGGCTCAGGCCCCAGGCCAGCGAGGGGTCGCGCAGCCCGTAAAGCTTGGCCGTGTATACCTCCATCCAGGCGTCCGGGTAGGTGTTGACCATGATCAGCGGAGAGACGTAGCGGATGTGCAGGCCCACGGCGTACCCCGCCGGCGCAGCAAGCGCGAGCTCATGCAGAAGCAGGTCGAGTACCGGAGCCTTCGACATAACCTAGCCAAAAGTACATGTCCAAAAGGGTATGTACTTTTTAGACAGGTTGCCATTCCGCCGGTCAACAGAAGAAATGGTTGCATTCAAAAATGTATGGTGAGTGGGATGACCAAAAGGATCGACCGGGATCTTTTTGCCGGCCTCATGCGTATGCCGGCGCGGGAACGTGCAGACATTTTCGAGTTTCTCGGGCAATCGCCTGTGGACACGGACAGCTCATGGGGCGAACTGCGACCGTTGGCGCAACGTGACGAGCAGACGGACCGTCGCTCGCCGCCCGTCGCGGCGATGCGGACCTAGGCGCGCGCGTTCCGGCCCATCTTGACAGCATGCCGAAACGAAAAATGCCCGGCAGTCCGCCGGGCATTCTCGTTCAACGTGGCCGGTGGCGCATGCGCCGGGCCAGATGGATCACTCTTCGACTTCGAAGGCACCCTCGGAATCCATGCGGGCGCGGTCCGCCGCGCCTTTCGCGTCGGGATCACGGTCCACGAATTCGATGATCGCCATCGGCGCCATGTCTCCATAGCGGAAGCCCGCCTTCAGGACGCGGACATAGCCGCCCTGACGCTCGGCATAGCGCGGTCCGAGGATTTCGAAGAGCTTGGCAACGTGGGCGTCCTGCTTCAGCTGCGCGGCCGCCTGACGGCGCGCGTGCAGGTCGCCCCGTTTGGCCAGCGTGACGAGCTTTTCGATGACGGGACGAAGCTCTTTCGCCTTGGGCAGGGTGGTCTTGATCTGTTCGTGTTCGATGAGCGAGCCGGCCATGTTGGAGAACATCGCCTTGCGATGTTCGGCGGTTCGGTTCAGGCGGCGGTATCCGCGGGCGTGACGCATGTTTCTAACTCCGTTTCAATGCTTTGTCCGGGTCCCGTGCGTTGCGGGACCCTCCTTGTTGGGCCGGAATGGCCGGGTCATCGGGGTGGGCGCATGCGCCCACCGCTCAGAAGTTGTCTTCGTATTTCTTCGCCAGTTCCTCGATATTGTCCGGCGGCCAGTCGACGATATCCATACCGAGGTGCAGCCCCATGCCGGACAGCACTTCCTTGATCTCGTTCAGAGACTTGCGGCCGAAGTTCGGAGTGCGCAGCATCTCCGCCTCGGTCTTCTGGATGAGATCGCCGATATAGACGATATTGTCGTTCTTCAGGCAGTTGGCCGAACGCACGGACAGTTCCAGTTCGTCCACCTTCTTCAGAAGAAGCGGGTTGAACTCCAGATCGTCCTCGTCGTCGGCGCGGCCTGCGGCCTCCGGTTCGTCGAAGTTGACGAAGATCGACAGCTGGTCCTGGAGGATGCGCGCGGCATAGGCAACGGCGTCGTCGGGTGTGACGGAACCGTCCGTCTCCAGCTTCAGCGTCAGCTTGTCGTAGTCCAGCACCTGGCCCTCACGGGTCGGCTGCACGTCGTAGGAGACCTTCTTGACCGGCGAATAGATCGCGTCGATCGGCATCAGGCCGATGGGCGCGTCCTCGGGGCGGTTCTTGTCGGCCGAGACGTACCCCTTGCCGGTGTTGACGGTCAGCTCGATGTAGAGGTCCGCGCCTTCGTCGAGGTGGCAGATCACGTGATCCTTGTTCAGAAGCTCGATGCCCGCGCTTTCCGAAATGTCGCCTGCGGTCACGACCTTGGGACCGCGCACCGAGATCGACAGGCGCTTGGGCCCGTCGGTTTCCATGCGGAGCGCCACGCCCTTGAGGTTCAGGACGATGTCGGTGACATCCTCACGCACGCCGGGGACCGAGGAAAACTCGTGCAGAACGCCGTCGATCTGCACAGAGGTGATGGCCGCGCCCTGAAGCGAGCTCATGAGCACCCGGCGCAGCGCGTTGCCGAGCGTCAGGCCGAAGCCACGCTCGAGCGGTTCGGCAATTACGGTCGCCTTGCGTGCGGGATCATTGCCCGGGCTCACGACAAGCTGCGTGGGCTTGATCAGTTCTTGCCAGTTCTTGTGGATCATGCGTCGCCTCCATTCTTGTGACACGGGGATCCGTCCGCGCCACTCTCGAGGATCAAAATGACGGATACGGGCCACACGGCACGCGTGGCCCGTCCCAAACTAATCAGGCCTCAGACGCGGCGGCGCTTCGGCGGGCGACAGCCGTTGTGGGCGATCGGGGTGACGTCGCGGATCGACGTGATCTGAAAGCCAACGGCGGCAAGCGCGCGCAGTGCGCTTTCACGGCCCGAACCGGGGCCCTGCACCTCGACCTCGATGGTCTTGACGCCATGTTCCTGCGCCTTGCGGCCAGCATCCTCCGCGGCCATCTGCGCGGCATAGGGGGTGGATTTCCGCGATCCCTTGAAGCCCATCGTGCCGGCGGACGACCATGAGATCGCGTTGCCCTGCACATCGGAGATCAGGATCTTGGTGTTGTTGAAGGACGAGTTCACATGCGCCACACCGGCGGCGATGTTCTTCGAGACCTTGCGCTTTGCGGGACGACGATCGCGTGCCATGTCTGATGCCCTCCCTTATTTCTTCTTGCCGGCAATGGCCTTTGCAGGGCCTTTGCGCGTGCGTGCGTTGGTGTGCGTCCGCTGACCGCGCACCGGCAGGTTCCGGCGGTGACGCAAACCACGGTAGCAACCGAGGTCCATCAGACGCTTGATGTTCATCTGCACCTCGCGGCGAAGATCGCCCTCGACGGTGAAATTGGCGTCGATATGCTCGCGGATCTGGAGCACCTCGGAATCGGACAGCTCGTTCACGCGACGCGACTGGTCGATGCCGACGGCATCGCATATCTCGCGGGCGGAGGACTGGCCAATTCCGGTGATATAGGTCAGCGCGATGGGAACGCGCTTGGCGGTGGGGATGTTGACCCCTGCGATACGTGCCAAGAAGTGTCTTCCTTCGAGTTGCGAGCCCGTAATGCCAGGCTCTTTTTTCACAACGAGCGGCCCAGGTCGACGAAGCGACCGGACCTTGATTTCAGGTCGATGGTGGCAGACGCGAATCTGCGCACGATCATTGTTTCCCGGAGGGAAGCCGCCAATTAGGCCTAATTGACTGGGGCGTCAAGGCCATCGGAGCATGGTGTCAAGGCTTTTTCGCCTAAGTTTCGATCAATCGAGAACCGCCGCGATCTCGGCCGCCACATCCTCGATTTCGCCCAGGCCGTCGACATTCCGCAGAAGGCCCTTGGCGTGGTAGTAGCCGATCAGGGGCGAGGTCTGCTTGTAGTAGGCCATCAGCCGCGTACGCAGGCTTTCCTCGTTGTCGTCGGGACGGCGCTTGAACTCGGTTCCGCCGCAGTTGGAACACTTGCCATCGGCCGGGATCGGCTTGGTGATGTCGTTATAGACCTCGCCGCAGCTGCCGCAGGTGGAGCGGGCGGTGATGCGTTCGACAAGCACGTCGTCGTCGACCTGCATCTGGATCACGGCATGGAGGGCCTGGCCCTCATCGTGCAGAAGGGCTCCGAGTGCATCGGCCTGCGCCAGCGTGCGCGGAAAACCGTCGAAGATGAAGCCGCCGCCATTGTCGCCTTCCAGCTTCTCGCGGATCAGGCCGATAACGATGTCATCGGTGACCAGCTCGCCGCGGGCCATGACCTCGGCCACGCGCTTGCCCATCTCCGTGCCGCTGTCCTTGGCCTCCCGCAGCATGTCGCCGGTCGAGAGTTGCACCATGTCCCGCTCCTCCACGAGACGTCGTGCCTGGGTCCCCTTCCCCGCACCTGGCGGGCCCAGAAGTATGATATTCATCGCCGTGCCGGCCCTTTCCGCGGTTTCGCGCCGCCTTTCCTCCCCCGGAGCTGGCTTTTTTCCAGCAGTCCCTCGTATTGATGTGCCAGCAGATGTGACTGGATCTGCTGCACGGTGTCCATACCCACGGACACGATGATCAGGATCGACGTACCGCCGAAATAGGCCGTGATCGCAAGCTGCGTACGGACCATCTCGGGCATCAGGCAGACGAAGGCCAGATAGGCCGAGCCCAGCACGAGAATCCGGTTGACGACGTATTCGAGGTATTCCGAGGTCCGCTTGCCCGGACGGATACCGGGGATGAAGCCGTTCTGGTTCTTCAGGTTGTCAGCGACGTCATCCGTCTTGAAGGAGACGTTCAGCGTATAGAAATACGTGAAGAACACGATCATCGACGCGAAGAACAGCAGATAAAGCGGCTGGCCGGGTCCGAAATTCGCGAGAACCCAGCCCATCACCGGGCCGCTCGCCTGACCGCCGCCGAAGGTGGTCAGCGTGGTGGGCAGCAGCAGCAGCGAGGAGGCGAAGATCGCCGGGATCACGCCGGCGGGGTTCACCTTGACCGGCAGATGGCTCGACCCGCCGTCATAGACCTTCATCCCCACCTGCCGGCGCGGATACTGGATGTGGATCTTGCGCAGACTTCGTTCCATGAACACGACGAAGAACAGCGTCGCGATCAGCATGAAGATCACGCCCAGAATGGCCGGGGTGGACAGCGCGCCGGAACGGCCGGATTCGAAGAACTGGGCCAGCGCCGCCGGGATCTCGGCGATGATGCCCACGAAGATGATCAGCGAGATGCCGTTGCCGATGCCGCGTGCGGTGATCTGTTCGCCCAGCCACATCAGGAACATCGTGCCGCCCACCAGCGTGATGACGCAAGCCGCGCGGAAGAACCAGCCGGGATCGGTCACCAGACCGCCCGATTCCATGCTGACGGCAAGCCCGTAGGCCTGCGCGGTGGCCAGCGCCACCGTGCCGTAGCGCGTGTACTGGTTGAGCTTCTTGCGCCCCTGCTCACCCTCTTTCTTCAGCTGCTCCATCGCCGGCACCATGGCCGCCATGAGCTGCACGATGATCGAGGCCGAGATGTAGGGCATGATGCCCAGCGCGAAGACACCCATCCGCGACAGCGCGCCGCCGGTGAACATGTTCAGCACGCCACCGAGACCGGCCGCCGCCTGATCGAAGAAGGCGCGCAGTTCCACGCCGTCGATCCCTGGGACGGGAATGTAGGTACCGATCCGGTAAATGATCAGAAGGCCGAGCGTGAACCAGATCCGCTGACGCAGTTCCGTGGCCTTGCCAAAGGCCCGCCAGCTCATGTTCGCGGCCATTTGCTCCGCTGCTGATGCCATGCCGCCTCTCTTGATGAACGGCGCGCCGCAAGGCCGGAACGGGTCGGGCGGCGCGATACAGGTTCAGTTCGATTTAGGCGGCCCGCAGGCCGCCCACAACCGTCATGACGCCCTTTTGGGCGTCATGGGGTTATTCCGCCGCAGCCGCCACCGTGGTTTTGAGGCTGCCACCCGCCTTTTCGACCGCTTCGACCGCTGCCTTGGAGGCGCCGGTCACGGACAGGTTCAGCTTGGAGGTCACGTCGCCCTTGGCCAGAACGCGCACGCCGTCGAGCTTGCGCCGCACCAGACCGGAGGCAACCAGCGCGTCCTCGGTGATCTCGGACTTGGCATCAAGTTTGCCGGCTTCGATGAATTTCTCGATCAGGCCGAGGTTGACCACGGCGAATTTCTTGCGGTTCGGCTTGTTGAAGCCGCGCTTGGGCAGACGCTGGTAGAGCGGCATCTGGCCGCCCTCGTAGGCGTTGATCGCCACGCCCGAACGGGATTTCTGGCCCTTGATGCCGCGCCCGGCGGTCTTGCCCTTGCCCGAGCCGGGGCCGCGGCCCACGCGCTTGGATTTCTTCGTCGCGCCGGGATTGTCGCGCAGTTCATTGAGTTTCATGTCGCTTCTCCTTGGCCGGAACACCTCCCCGAAGCGATGCGGGAGGGACACGGCATATCTTGATTGTCGGAATGGGCCCGGATGGGCCACCGCGGGCGTATAGACGCCTGCGCGAACGGGATCAAGCCTCGTTGTGGGTTCGCCCGGCGCAGGTATGGGGGCGGAAATCGCCGATCTCCCTGAGCGCCCGAATGGAGGGCACCTTCAGCCCGAGCGCCCTCAGGGCATCGCCCTCGGAGCGGTAGAGCTCGACGTCGATGCCGCCGCTGTTCTGGGCGAGGGTCTGGTACATTCGCCCGAGGCCAAACATGACTTCGTCCGGCGTAATCAGAACCGTGCGTGTCCTGACGCGCTGACCGGGAAGCTGGTTGTTGACGGCATTCAGGACGGACCAGAGGTTGCCGAAATTCGCATCCACATGCCGGGCTTCGGTCAGATCGGTCAACTCGGTGCGGCCGGGCCGGTAATGCGCGTCCGCCTTCAGCCGCACAAGCGTCTGGCGAAAATCATCCATCCGGATCGCACCCCGGCACCTTGTCAGAAGCAGGTCGAGTTCAAGCGAGGTCCAGAATTCGATGGGCATGATATCCGCACCGCTGATTATGGGCGGTGGGCGGGCCGATTGCCGTCGGCGCCGCGCCCACGCGGATGTTGCGTCCCTTGAATGTATAATGCCCCGACCATGTGGCCGGGGCAATAGCATAACGTTAACGGTCGGTTAAAGAGTGGGCTCAGCCGCGCTCTTCGACGATCTCGACCAGATGCGGGATCTTGGCGATCATGCCGCGGACGGAGGGCGTATCCTCCAGTTCGCGGGTCTTGTGCATCTTGTTCAGCCCCAGGCCGATCAGCGTCTGGCGCTGGACCTCGGGGCGGCGGATGGGCGAGCCCACCTGCTTGACGACGATGGTTTTTGCCATGGGTCTCAGGCCTCCTCGGCTACCTGGCTCGACTCGGCCGGGGCCTCGTCACGCTTGGGCAGGATGTCGGCGACCTTCTTGCCGCGGCGGGATGCGACCTGGCGCGGGCTCTGCAGCTTGCCGAGACCGTCCATCGTGGCGCGGATCATGTTGTAGGGGTTCTGCGTGCCCGTCGACTTGGCGACGATGTCCTTGATGCCCAGCATCTCGAACACGGCGCGCATCGGACCACCGGCGATGATGCCGGTACCTTCGGGCGCCGTCCGCATGATGACCTTGCCCGCGCCGTGACGCCCCTCGACGTCGTGATGCAGCGTGCGGCCTTCCTTCAGCGGCACGCGAAGCAGGCCGCGCTTGGCCTGTTCGGTCGCCTTGCGGATGCCCTCGGGGACCTCCTTGGCCTTGCCCTTGCCGAAGCCCACGCGACCGCGCTGGTCACCGACGACCACGAGCGCCGCGAAGCCGAAGCGCTTGCCGCCCTTGACGGTCTTGGAGACACGGTTGATCGCGACCAGGCGGTCGGCGAATTCCGGGGTCTCGTCGCGATCGTCGCGGCGGCGTCCCCGGCCTCTGTTTTCACGTTCTGCCATGTGATGGCATCCTTCTTGTCCGTGACGCCGCGAAGCGCCTGTTTGTCCGATCCCGGTGGACCCGCCCGAAAGAAGACCCCGGATCATCGAGGCGGGCGGACCCGCCTGCGCCTTGTCGTTTAGAGGGAGGTGGGCGATCCGCCCACCCCAGGCTCAGAACTTCAGACCACCCTCGCGGGCGGCTTCGGCCAGCGCCTTGACGCGGCCGTGGAACAGAAAACCGCCACGGTCGAAGAAGCATTCCTCGACACCGGCTTTTTTCGCGCGCTCGGCAATCGCGGCGCCCACCTTCGCGGCGGCCTCCACGTTGTTCTTGCCGACAATGCCCAGCGCCGCCTCGAGCGACGATGCGGAGGCGAGCGTCTTGCCTTCGGCGTCGTCGATCAGCTGCACGCTGATGTTCTTGTTGGAGCGGTGCACGGACAGGCGCGGACGCCCGTCTGCCATCGCCTTGATCTTGTTCCGGTTGCGCAGGCGGCGCTTCTGGAACAGCTCTCTTTTCGATAGTGCCATATCGCCAGCCCTTACTTCTTCTTGCCTTCCTTGCGGAAGATGTACTCACCCTTGTAGCGGATGCCCTTGCCCTTGTAGGGCTCGGGCGCGCGCCACTCGCGGATGTTCGCGGCAACCTGTCCGACCAACTGCTGGTCGGCGCCTTCGACGATGACCTCGGTGTTCTTCGGGGTCGAGACGGTGACACCGGCGGGAACCTCGAAATTGACATCGTGGGAGTAGCCCAGGGACAGCTTCAGGGTGTTGCCCTGCATCTGCGCGCGGTAGCCGACGCCCTGGATCTCGAGCTCTTTCTTGAAGCCGTCGCTCACGCCCGTCACCAGGTTCTGGACCATGGTGCGGGACATGCCCCACTGCTGTCGCGCGCGCTTGGACTTGCCACGCGGCTCGACGGTTATGGCGTTGTCCGCCAGGTTCAGCGTGACGTCGTCGGTTGCGGTGAAGCTCCGGGCGCCCTTGGGGCCCTTCACCTCGATGGTCTGGCCGGAGACGGAGGCGGACACCCCCGACGGCAGCTCGACCGGTCGTTTACCAATACGAGACATGTCGTAATCTCCTCAGAAAATCGTGCAAAGCACTTCACCGCCCACATTGGCCTGGCGTGCGCTCGCATCGGTCATCACGCCCTTGGACGTGGAGACGATGGAAACACCCAGACCCTGACGGACCTGCGGGATATCGGACACGCCGAGATAGACGCGGCGGCCGGGCTTGGAGACACGCGTGAGCTCCCGGATGACCGGGGTGCCCTCGTAGTACTTCAGGCTGATCTCGTAGGCCGGGTGACCGTTCTTGCCGGTCACCGCCTCGTATCCACGGATGTAGCCTTCGTCGGCCAGCACGTCGAGAACGCGGCCGCGCTGCTTGGAGGCCGGGGTTTCCACCACCGACTTGCCACGCATCTGCGCGTTGCGGATGCGGGTCAGCATATCGCCGATAGGATCATTCATCGTCCGATCTCCTTACCAGCTCGACTTGACCATGCCGGGGATCTGGCCATTGGAGGCCAGTTCCCGAAGCATGATCCGCGAGACGCGCAGCTTGCGGTAATAGGCGTGCGGACGCCCCGTCAGCTGGCAGCGATTGTGGAGCCGCGTGGGAGAGGAGTTCCGGGGCAGTTTCGCCAGCTTGAGGCGCGCCTTGAACCGCTCTTCCATGGGTTTGTCTTCGTCCTTCGCGATTTCCTTCAGCGCCGCGCGCTTGGAGGCGTATTGGGCCACCAGCTTCTGACGCTTCAGTTCGCGTTCGACCATTGCTTTCTTTGCCATGTGTCTTGTCCTTCCGCGTCAGGCGTTGAACGGCATGTTGAAGTGCTTCAGAAGCGACTTCGCCTCTGCGTCCGTCGCCGCGGTGGTCACCATGATGACGTCGATGCCCCAGACCTCGTCGACCTTGTCGAAGTTGATCTCGGGGAACACGATGTGTTCCTTGATCCCCATCGCGAAGTTGCCGCGCCCGTCGAAGGACGGCTTCACGCCGCGGAAGTCGCGGATGCGGGGCATGGCAATGGTGATCAGGCGGTCCAGGAAATCGTACATCCGGTCGCCGCGCAGCGTGACCTTCGCACCCAGCGTCATGCCCTCGCGGACACGGAAGCCGGCGATCGACTTCTTGGCCATGGTCGCGACAGCCTGCTGGCCGGCGATCACCGTCAGGTCATCGACGGCCGATTTGGCCTTCTTGGAGTCCCGGACACTTTCCGCGCCGCAGCCGATGTTGAGAACGATCTTCTCCAGCCGCGGGATCATCATGTCGTTGGAATAGCCGAATTCCTCTCTCATCGCGGGCTTGATCTCCGCGCGATAGAGGGCCTTCAGCCTCGGGGTATAGGTTGCCGTATCAAGCATCGATCACGTCCCCCGTGGTCTTGGCGAAACGCACCTTCTTGCCGTCTTCCATGCGGAAGCCGACGCGGGTGGGTTTGCCGTTGGTGTCCAGCAGTGCAAGGTTCGACAGGTCGATCGGCATCGCCTGCGGGATACGGCCACCTTGCGAATTCTGGCTTTGCTTGACGTGACGGACGGCGATGTTGACGCCCTCGACGACGGCCTTGCCGGCCTTGGGGTCAACGCGGGAGATCTCTCCCTCCTTGCCCTTGTCCTTGCCGGCGAGCACGACGACGCGATCGCCCTTCTTGAGTTTCGCGGCCATCAGAGCACCTCCGGCGCGAGCGAGATGATCTTCATGAAGTTCTTCGCGCGCAGCTCACGAACCACGGGCCCGAAGATCCGGGTGCCGATGGGCTCGTTGTTGTTGTTGAGGATCACGGCGGCGTTGCGGTCAAAACGGATGGCGGTGCCATCCTCGCGGCGCACTTCCTTGGCGGTGCGCACGACGACGGCCTTGCGGACGTCGCCCTTCTTGACGCGGCCACGCGGAATGGCCTCTTTCACCGACACCACAATGATGTCGCCGACGGAGGCGTATTTCCGCTTGGAGCCACCCAGGACCTTGATGCACTGAACTCTCCGGGCTCCGGAATTGTCAGCAACATCCAGATTGGTCTGCATCTGGATCATTTGGTTTCTCCCGACGTCCCGGACCGGCGTTTCAGCACATTGGTCCGGGGGTTTCGATCAAACCGGGGTATGGACGAACACGTCAGACGCGCGCGACCACCTCCCAGCGCTTGGTTTTCGACTTCGGCGCGCATTCCTGAATACGGACGGTCTCGCCGACCTTGTATTCGTTGTTCTCGTCATGCGCGCGGTACTTCTTGGACTTCCGGATCGTCTTGGCGAGAACCGGGTGCTTGAAGCGACGCTCGACCGAGATGGTCACGGTCTGGGCGTTGGCGTCCGAGGTGACGGTGCCCTGCAGGATACGTTTGGGCATCAGTTGGCCTCCCCTGCTGCAGCCGTGGCTTTCTCGTTCAGAATGGTCAGCACGCGCGCGGCGTCACGCTTGACGACGCGCATGCGGGCGGTGTTCTCGAGCTGGCCGGTGGCCTGCTGGAAGCGGAGGTTGAAGGCCTCCTTCTTGAGCTGGACGAGCTGATCACGCAGCTGGTCCGGCGTCTTCTCGCGAAGTTCGCTGGCGTTCATCGCCTTTGTCCTTTCAACATCACGGGGACGCCCCTGCACGCAGGGTCACGCCGATTCCCGTGGAGTTCGGTGAATAGAGGGCGCGTATAGGGGCAAAGCAGCATTGCCGCAACCCCATAATCCTTGCATGGCCATGGCCCAAGGTATATACATACGTGTATCCAGAGGGTGAAGCATGATGACGTCCAAAATCCGCAAGGTCGGCAACTCGGCCGTCATGACCCTCACCGCCGAGATGCTGGCCATTCTCGACGCCAAGGAGGGCGACACGCTCCATGTCGTTCGGGGCGATGACGGATCGCTCAGGATCATGGCGAACGACCCGGCGCTTGCCGCGGCGCTGGAAGCGGGCGAGGCAGTCATGGACGAGAACCGAGACCTGCTTCAGGCGCTGGCGTGAGCGCGCCAGTCTGGGTTCCGCTCCGCGCCGTTCTGACCTTCCATGACCGCCAGATCACCCGCCACGGCGGCGCCCCGGGCCTGCGGGATATCGGACTTCTTGAGGCCGCCTGCGCGCGGCCCGCGAACCGCGCCGCCTATGGCGAGACCGATCTGCATGTCCTCGGCGCCGCCTACGCCTTCGGCATTTCCAAGGCCCATGCCTTCATCGACGGGAACAAGCGGACGGCCTTCGTGACGACGCTCACCTTCCTGCGAGTCAACGGGTTGCAGATGCGCCCGGACCCGGTGGAAGGCGTACGGATGATGGAGGATCTGGCCGCAGGGGAAGTGGAAGAGGCCACCTTTGCCGATTGGCTGACGGGACAGACGCGGCCGCTCTAGTCGCCCCACCGGTAGTTGAAACTGACGCTCACCCGATCATCCTCGTCCATGTTCATCGGCACCTCGTGGCGCAGCCAGCTTTCCCACAGCAGCACGTCACCCTCCGCCGGCCCGGGATAGACGAAGGCGCGCAACTCCTCGCGGCAGTCCTTCTTGCGGTTCGGCGCTGCCATCATCATCGCGTGACGCGGGTCCTCCAGCTTGATCGAGCGCGCGCCGGGCGGGACCTGCACATAGGTCGTGCCCGAGATCACCGAATGGGGATGGATGTGGCTGGTGTGGATGCCACCCTCGGGGAGGATGTTGATCCAGATATCCTCCAGCACCAGCTTGCGGCCTTCGAGGTCGAACTCGAGATCTTCGGCGAAAGCCGCGACATGAGCATCCAGCGCCTTCACGAGCGCGTCGAAGATCGGGAAGCGCCACGGCAGGTCGGTGAGCGAGGCGTAGGAGGTGTAGCCGGGATAGCCGTTCTCCTCGCACCACGCCTGCCCGGCCTCGTCATCCTCGGCGATGGAAAAGCACGAGGCGTGGAGTTCCTCCGCATCCACGGGGGGCCCGAGCTCCGCAAGATGTGCGTGGTAGAGACGGGTGACGAAAAGGGATCTGATGCTGGCCATGGGCACGTGTGTAGGGCGGGACGTGTCCCGCCGCAACGGGAAGGCGGGACAAGTCCCGCCCTACGCCTTCCGCCGCGTGAAACTCATCTTCTGACTGGCCAGAACCTCCGGCGCACCGACCCAGGCATAGGCCAGGAGCGAGGGCTGCTGATCGGCAGTGGTGATCCGGTGCAGGTGCCCGGGCGGATTGAAGATAAGCGAGCCGGGCGCGTAGACGCCCGCATCGTTTTCGGACACCGCACCCGTGAGGCAGATGTAGCTTTCCGTGATCCCGACATGGGAATGGGCGGGATAGGTGCAGCCGGGGGCGAAAAGGACCAGCCCGAGGAT
>CAZOBK010000029.1:38049-41705 GCA_964578115.1 uncultured Roseicyclus sp. | reverse complement strand
GACACCTTGTTCACGTTCTGCCCGCCGGGGCCGGAGGATCGCACGAAGCTTTCCGTGATCTCCCAGTCGGCAAGCGTGATCTGATCGGTGATGAAGAGGGCCATGGCGGATGGATACACGGGGTGCGGGGCAATCGAAAAGGGCCGCCCTTCTGGACGGCCCTTCGAGAAATCAGGAGGCGGGCATTCGGTTAGAGATGCTCCACCTGGGAGGGGTCATACCCCCAAGGGCTGCCCTAGAGGCGCACCTCCCAAGCTGTCCCGACGCCTTTCTCCAATACCTCTCTAGACACTGGATCACCTCCTTTCGCTTGGTTGCTGTTGAGGTGAGCCTGCCACAGATTTCGTGGTTGTCAAAACTTTTTACGCTACCTGTGGCATCAATTTTCGCGTGATGATCCGGAACGGGATGAGCGCGACCAGCGCGATGGCCAGTTTCACCAGCCAGTCGGCAAAGGCCAGCGACACCCAGAGCGGTGCTTGCGGCCCCACGCCCAGCATCGGCAGAACCTCTCCCGCCCAGGACACGTCATTGGCCGGTTCGATGAAGGCAAGCGACGCCGAGAAGGCGATGGTGAAGAACAGCGCCGTGTCGACGGAAGAGCCGATGACGCTGGAGATCACGGGGGCCTGCCACCATTTCGCGGCCCGCATCCGGTCGAAGATCGCCACGTCCAGAAGCTGCGCCGTGAGGAAGGCGATACCGGACCCCACCGCGATCCGGAGCGTGACGAGCGGCCCGAACTCTCCCATGATCTGGGTGCCGATGAGCGAGCAGGCGACACCGACGAGGAACCCCGCGAAGACGACGCGGCGCGCGGCCCGCACCCCGTAGACGCGGTTCATGATGTCGGTGACGAGGAAGGCCAGCGGATAGGTGAACGCCCCCCAGGTCAGCCATTGGCCGAACAGGAACTGGACGAGGATGTTGGAGGCGACGACGATCGCCGCCATCGCCAGGATACCTGGCAGATACTTGGAATTCATGTGCTTTTTTCCGTTTTGACAAGGTAGTCGGAGACTTGGCCGTGACCGGCAGGCCTGCCGTCTACGCCGTCGCGGCGGTCTATGCAAGCACCTCGGCCAGCGCCTTGGCCACCCGCGGGATCGCCCCCGGCGTCAGCCCCGCCACGTTCATCCGCCCGTCGCCCACAAGGTAGATGCCATGGGTTTCGCGCAACAGGTCGACCTGCGCCGGGCTCGCGCCGGACAGCGAGAACATGCCCCGATGCGCGGCGAAACGGCCGAACCGGTCGGACCCGGCCTCGGCCCTCAGCGCCTCGGCCAGTGCCGCGCGGTTGGCCTGCATCGTCCCGCGCATGGCGCGCAACTCATCGCGCCAGGTCTCCCGCAGGATAGGGTCGTTCAGGATCGTCTCGACCACCCGCGCGCCGTGATCGGGCGGGAAGGTGTAGTTCTGCCGGTTGAAGTTCGACAGAGTCCCGAAGGCGGCGTCGCGCGACGCGCCTTCGCCGGTGACGACGAGGACGACGCCCGCCCGATCCCGGTAGAGGCCGAAATTCTTGGAACAGCTGGCGGCGATGAAGACCTCCGGCAGGGTCGCGGCAAGGTGGCGCGTGCCCTCGGCATCGGCCTCGAGGCTCTCGGCGAAGCCCAGATAGGCCATGTCCACGAAGGGAATGGCGCCGGTGCGCGCGCAGATCGCGGCGATCTCGCGCCAGTCGCCCGGCAACAGGTCCGCGCCCGTGGGGTTGTGACAACAGGCGTGCAGCACGATCAGGTCACCGACCTGCGCCCGCGCCAGATCGGCCAGCATCCCCTCGCGGTCGATGCCGCCCGTGTCGCGATCGTAGTAACGGTAGGTCGCCTTCTTCTGGGACAGGTGATCGATGATCGCCGGGTGGTTCGGCCAGGTCGGGTCGGATATCCAGACCGTCGCCTCGGGCGTGAGCCAGCGTGTCATTTCCAGCACCTGCCGGACCGCGCTGGTGCCGCCCACCGTGGCGCAGCCAGCCACCCGCGCGGCCGACACGGCATCGCCGAAGATCAGCCGGCGCATCGCGTCGAGGAATGCCGGATCACCGGAAATCCCGACATAGCTTTTCGTCTCCTGTGCTTCCCATATCCGCTGCTCGGCCGTCTTGACGGCGGCCATGACGGGCGTCTTGCCCTCGGGTGAGCGGTAGACACCGACGCCGAGGTCCACCTTGTCCGTGCGCGGGTCGGCGGCGAACATGCCCATGAGACGCAGGATCTTGTCCTGTTCGGGCGGAACACGGTTCTCGAACATGGCTTGACCCCTTCAGGCCGGATGCAGGGAGGTATCGCGGTCACGGTGCAACACGCGGGTGCGGTCCACGGTCGCCACGGGGCGAAACCCCGCCTTCTGGTAAAGCTCCAGCGCGCGCGGGTGGTCCAGCGTGCAGGTGTTGACCGTCATCTTCGCCACACCCCGCGTCCAGCCCTTGGCAATGGCTGCCCGCAGGAGCGTGCCGCCAAGGCCCGTTCCCACGGCCTCCGGGATCAGTCCGAAATAGGCGAGGTCGCAAACCCCTGCCTGTCGCCAGTCCAGCATGAAGAACCCTTGCGGCCAGCCCTTCGCGTAGGCGACCCACATCTCAACCGACGGGTCCGACACGAACGCGGCGAGCGTCTCGGGGTCTTTCTCGGCCTGATCCAACCGGTCGCGCCATTCGTAGTCGCGGCCGACGGCCTCATACATCGTGAGGAAGAACCAGACCGGCGGGTTCACGGCATGCTCCAGTCGCAAGCCCCCGGGCAGCCCCGGCGCGTTCAGGCCGGGGTCTTCTGGCATCTCGAGATAGGTGACCGTGAACGAAACCTCAGTTCCCGCGGCGATCACCGTCATCCCGTTTCGACCTTGAGCTGCTCGAACTGCCCCCATTCGGACCACGACCCGTCGTAGAGAGACACGTCGCGATTGCCCAGCCGCTCCAGCGCCAGCATCAGGATCGCGGCGGTCACGCCCGACCCGCAGGTGGTGATCGTGCGCTTCGTGACGTCGGCACCGGCGGCCTCGAACACGGCGCGCAGTGCGTCGCCCTGCTTCATCGTGCCGTCCGCGTTCAAGAGCGTGGCGTAATGCACGTTGATCGACCCGGGGATATGCCCGGACCGCAGGCCGGCGCGCGCCTCGGGTTCCTCGCCCTTGAAGCGCGACGGGCTGCGGGCGTCGAGGATCTGCCAGTCGCCCAGCTTGGAGGCGGAGGCCACCTGCGTCACGTCCTTGACCAGATGCGCCTGGCGCTGCGCCGTCATGTGCCGGTCGCGCAACATCGGGGGAAGGTCCTCGACCGGGCGGCCCTCGGCCTGCCACTTGGGAAAACCGCCGTCCAGAACCGCCACGTCGGTCTTGCCCATCAGGCGGAAGTTCCACCAAACCCGCGCGGCGGAAAAGATGCCGACGCCGTCATAGACCACCACCTGATGCCCGTCGCCCACGCCCATGGCGCGCATGCGGCTCATGAATTTCTCCACAGGGGCCGCCATATGGGGCAGCGTGCTGCGCGCATCCGCGATCTCGTCGATGTCGAAGAACCGGGCACCGGGGATATGGGCGGCCTCGTATTCGGCCCGCGCGTCCCGGCCCATGTCGGGCAGATAATAGGAGGCGTCGAGGATGCGCAGGTCCGGGTCGTTCAGATGCGCAGCAAGCCAATCGGTCGAAACCAGTGT
>CAZOBK010000029.1:0-37949 GCA_964578115.1 uncultured Roseicyclus sp. | reverse complement strand
TGCCGGTTCCAGTCGCGCTTGGCCGAGGTTTCACGCTTGTCGGTGGCCTTCTTGCCCTTCGCGATGCCGATCTTCAGCTTCGCTATGCCCTTGTGGTTGAAGTACAGCACCAGCGGGACCAGTGTCATGCCCTGCCGCTGGGTCGCGTTCCATAGGCGCGAGAGCTCCTTCTTCGACGCCAGCAGCTTGCGGCGACGCTTCTCCTCATGGGGGAAGGTCTTGGCCTGCACGTAGGGTGCAACGTAGCTGTTCACCAGCCACAGCTCGCCCTCGTCGATGGTGGCGTAGCTTTCGGCGATATTGGCCTGCCCCTCGCGCAGGGATTTCACCTCGGAGCCCAGCAGCATGATGCCGACCTCGAGATCATCCTCGATCGCATAGTCGAAGCGTGCGCGCCGGTTCTCGGCGATCACCTTGTAGTTCGGATTGTCCGGTGCCTTGGCCATGGGGGCGGGATATAGGGCCTCAGGTCTCCGGACGCCAGCCGGGCGGCACATCGACGGTGGAAATCCACGGCTTGATGTCGAGAACGGGCGTCCCGTCGAAGGCATCCGTCGCGTCGATGCCGATGATCCCGGCCTGCGCGTCGAGCGAGGTGATAACGACGGTACCCAGCGCGATCGGGTTCGGCCGGACGGGAGAGCGCAGGGCGAAGACACCGCGCGGCCCGTCGGTATGACGCGGCGACTGGACGATCAGGTCGCGCTGGCCCCGATCCACCCAGTAGAGCACCTGAATCGCCTGACCGACATCCAGGCCCGCAAGACCAGGCGCGAAACCGGGCAGCAGTTCGATCCGCGCGGCCTCGCCGGTTTCCCGCGCGGCACGCAGGTTCTTGGGCGCCGTCCCCCTGCCCCATGGCGATCGGATATGGCCGATGAAACAGAGCGTTCCGTCCCCGCGCGCGGCGGGATCGAAGTCGAGGGCGACTTCGCCCTCGCGCGGGCCGTCCTCAGCTGATGAGCCCGGCATGACGCATCGCGGCCTGTATCTTCTGCTTGGTGGTGTCCTCGAGCCCGGTCAGCGGCAGGCGCACCTCGTCCGAGGCGTGGCCCAGCACCGACAGCCCGTATTTCGCGCCCGCAACACCCGGCTCGGCAAAGATCGCCTCATGAAGCGGCATCAGCCGGTCCTGGTAGTCGAGCGCCTTGGCGTAATCGCCGGCAAGCGTCGCCTCCTGCATCTCGGCGCAGAGGCGCGGCGCGACATTGGCGGTGACCGAGATGCAGCCCCCCCCGCCCTGCGCGTTGAAACCGACGGCGGTGGCGTCCTCGCCCGAAAGCTGGACGAAATCCTTGCCGCAGGTGATCCGCTGCTTCGGCACGCGACTGAGGTCGCCGGTGGCATCCTTGACGCCGATAATGTTGGGCAGCTTCGCAAGCTCTCCCATCGTGGCGGGCAGCATGTCGATCACCGAGCGGGGCGGAATGTTGTAGATGATGATCGGGATACCGATTTCGTTGAGCGCGCTGAAATGGGCGATCAGCCCCTTCTGCGTCGGCTTGTTGTAATAAGGCGTGACCACCAGCGCGGCATCTGCGCCCACGGTTTTTGCGTGTTCGACGAAACGCACCGCCTCGACCGTGTTGTTGGACCCTGCACCCGCGATCACCGGCACCCGGCCCGCGGCGGTGGCGACGACAGCCTCGATGACCTTTTCATGCTCGTCATGGGTGAGCGTCGGACTTTCGCCGGTGGTCCCCACCGGCACCAGCCCGTGCGAGCCCTCGGCGATCTGCCATTCCACCAGCGATTTCAGAGCGTCGAAATCCACGGCCCCTTGCGCGAAGGGCGTGACGAGCGCGGGCATCGATCCTTTGAACATCGCTGTCTGGTCTTTCATGGCTTGGCGAAAACTGGCGCGGACCCTACTCCCCGTCAGCGGAATTGCCAAGTTCGTGAGTTGCGATGTCGCGGGCGCGCTATATCCTGTGCATTCACAGCCTGAACCGGAGGATCCGGATGCGCCGTCCGTTGCTTGCGATTTGCGTTCTTCTGCTGCCTGTTCTGCAGTCCTTGCCCGCGCGCGCCGAGGCCGATGCGCTCAGCCTCGCGCTTGCCGCGCTGAGCGCGGGGGATGAAGCACTCGCCGCCGAGGCTGTCGCGGAACTGGACGATCCGGTGGCCCGCGACATCGTCGAATGGACCCGGCTCAGGCGCGGCGGGGCCCCGTTCGACGACTATGTAGATTTCCTGAACCGCAATCCGGACTGGCCGGGCCTGCCCTACATGCGCGCGCAGGGCGAGCCCTCTCTGCCGCGCGGCGGCGACCCGGAACGCGTGATCGCCTATTTCGGGGCACAGTCGCCCCGGACGGGTCCCGGCGCGCTGGCGCTGGCCAACGCGCATATGGCGCGCGGCGATGCCGAGGCCGCGCGCGCCGTCGTCATCGAGGCATGGACAGGGCTGACCATGTCCGGGGATGCGGCCGCCGCGCTACGGTCCGGCTACCAATCGCTTCTGAACGAAAACGATCTGCATATCCGGCGCCTCGATCACCTTCTCTGGGAGGGCGCGGAGGATCGCGCGCGCGCCATGTTCCCGCTGGTCCCCGAGATCCATCACCCGCTTGCCGAGGCGCGCCTTGGCCTGCGCGCCCGCGTGCCCGGGGTGGACGGGCTGGTCGATGCGGTGCCAAGCGCGCTGAGCAACGATCCGGGCCTGGCCTTCGAACGCTTCATCTGGCGCATCCGGTCGGGCTTCTGGGAAAGCGCAGGGGAGCTTCTGGCCGAGCGCTCGACCTCCGCCGAGGCGCTTGGCCGTCCCGTGGCTTGGGCCGACCGGCGCGCCGACCTTGCTCGCGACGTGATGCGCGAGGGGGAGTTCGAGACCTGCTACGACTACGCCTCGCGGCATTTCCTCGACCGGGACGACGACGCCGTCGCTTTCGCGGAGCTTGAATGGCTTTCGGGTTATTGCGCGTTCCGCCTCGCCCGGCCCGAGACCGCGCTTGGCCATTTCGAAGCCTTCCGCGACACGGTCCTGAGTCCGATCTCGGTGGGCCGGGCCGGCTACTGGCTGGGCCGCGCCCACGAGGCACTCGGCAATGCCGACGCCGCTGCCGAGGCCTACGCACTGGGCGCGCGGAACCAGTCCAGCTTCTACGGCCAGCTCTCCGCGGAACGCGGCGGCATCGCACCAGACCCGGCCTTTCTCGGCGATGAGGCGTTCGGCGACTGGCGGCAAGCCTCCTTCACCACGTCGACCGTATTCCATGCGGCGCTTCTTCTATACGAAGCGGGAGAGCGCGATCTGGCCGAGCGGTTCCTCACCCATCTTACCGAAGGGCTGTCGCGCACCGATGCCGGACGGCTCGGCGATTTCGCGCTTGAACTGGGCGATCCGCATATCGCGCTCGGCATCGCCAAGCGCGCCGCGCAGAACGGTCACGAGATCATGCGCGCCTATTATCCCGTCACCGATCTGGCGGAGGGGAACTGGCCCGTCGATGCGGCGCTGGCGCTGTCGATCGCGCGCCGCGAATCCGAGTTCGACCCGAACGTCATCAGCCACGCGGGCGCCATGGGGCTGATGCAGGTCATGCCCGGCACCGGGCGTGACACCGCCGCCGCGCTCGGCATCGACTACGATCTCGACCGCGTGCTGGCCGACCCGGATTACAATGCGCTTCTGGCCACCAGCTACATCGCCGGCCTGAACGAACGCTTCGACGGTAACGTGGTGCTCGTCTCCGCCGGCTACAACGCGGGCCCGCGCCGCGCATCGGAGTGGATCGACCGCTTCGGCGACCCGCGACAGGAAGATGCCGAGGGTATCATCCACTGGATCGAGGCGATCCCCTTCACCGAGACACGTAATTACATCATGCGCGTGACAGAAAGCCTTGCCATCTACGAGGCGCAACTGTCAGGCGAATTGCCGGAAATCGGCCTGTCGGACCGTCTCCTGCGCTAGGCCTGAACCTGCCGCGCCCGCCACAGCGTGAAAAGGCCAGCCGCCACCACCAATGCTGCGCCGATGGCGACGTTCGTCTCCAGCGTCTCGCCAAATACGACCATGCCCAGCCCTGTTGCGAAGACGAGCTGGAAATAGGCGAAGGGCTGCACCTGGCTCGCCTCCGCGACCGAGTAGGTCTTGATCAGGAGCCAGTGGCCAGACGCCCCGGTAACGCAAAGCAGCGCCATCCACGCCCAGTCGTACGGCGTCATCGGTTCCCAGAACCAGACGCCGATGACGGTCATCACGACCGCGCCCACGGTGCCCGTCCAGAAAAAGCTTGTCTCCGTCGTGTCCCGCCGCGACGCGTAGCGGGTCAGCAACCCGTAGAGCGCGAACATGAAGGCCGAAGTCAGCGCCACCAGCGCCGCGGGTTCGAACACGCGAAAGCCCGGCTGCAGGATGATCAGGACCCCCACGAAACCCACACCGATCGCCACCCAGCGGCGCCAACCGACGCGCTCGCCCAGAACAGGCCCGGACAGGGCCGCAATGAGCAGCGGGTAGACGGCGAACACCGCGTGGCTTTCGACGAGGCCAAGCAGCGTGAAGGCCAGCACCATGACGCAGATTTCCAGCGCCAGCAGCGCGCCGCGCCCCGCCTGCAGCCATGGCTGATCCGTGCGCGCCGCCCGCGCGAGGCCGCCCTTCGCCCGCGCCGCCACGGCCATGACGAAGGCGGCGAAGAACCAGTAGCGGATCATCACCACCATCAGGACATTGTATTCCGACGCAAGGTAGCGGCTGATCCCATCCTGCATCGCGAAGACGAAGGTCGTCGAGATCATCAGGATGATGCCAAGCCGCGCGTTGTTCCCGCTCATCTCAGGCGGCCCGCGGTCATGTGGCGCTTGCGACCGAAACCGGGGCGCCGTTCCACCGCGAAGCCCGCGGCATCGAGCGCGCGGCGCACGGCACCGGCGGCTGAATAGGTGGCGCAGGTGCCCCCGAGGGCGGTGTGATCGGCAACGGCATGGAGCAGCGCCTCCTCCCAAAGCTCCGGGTTGCGCGCGGGCGCGAACCCGTCGAGGAACCACGCATCAGCGCGCCCATCCCAGGCCGGCACCGTCTGCCGCGCGTCCCCCACCACAACACTTAGCGTAATGCCTACGTCATTCACGCAAGCCCTGCCAGCCAGCGCCGCCTCGATCATCGGCGCGATCGGAGCGGCCTCTGGGAATTGGTCCAGCGCTTGCCGCAGATCTTCCACCGCCATGGGAAACGCCTCGAAGCTCGTGAAATGCAACCGCCCCCTCACACCCGCCTGCCGCCATGCCAGCGCCGTCGCGGCGAAATTCAGCCCCGTGCCGAAACCCAGCTCGGCCACGTGGAACCCGTCGCGGAAGCGCCCGGGCAGATCGTTGCCGCCAAGGAACACGTGCCGCGCCTCGGCCAGCCCATCCTGAAGCGAATAGAACGGGTCGTCGAACCGGTTTGAGACGGGCACGCCGTCGCGCCAGTGCAGGTCATGTGGCTGGTCAATCACCATGGGCCGGTCTAGGTCGGGTCCATCGAAACAGGTCGCGCGACCCTCATCCAAGCGCGCGGGAGTTGCAATGCAGATCGTCGTCCACGGCGCGGGGATATTCGGCCTGTCCATCGCATGGGCCTGCACGCGGCGCGGCGCGCGAGTCAGGGTCGTGGACCCCCACGGCCCCGGCGCGGGCGCCTCGGGCGGTGTCGTGGGCGCGCTGGCACCCCATGTGCCGGAAGCATGGAACACGAAAAAGGCGCAGCAGTTCGAAAGCCTCGAAAGGGCGGAGGCGTTCTGGGCGGAGGTCGCGGAGGCGTCCGGGCGCGACCCGGGCTATGCCCGCTCGGGCCGCGTGCAGCCTTTGGCCGATGCGGAGGCCGTGGACCGTGCGCAGACCCGCGCGGCCTCGGCGGCGGACCTCTGGCAAGGTCGCTATCGCTGGAACGTCCTCGACGCCTCCGACTTCGGCGATCTGGTCCACAGCCCGACTGGCCGTGTCGTCTTTGACACGCTCACCGCAAGGCTTCACCCCAGGCGCGCACTGACGGCCTTGGTCGCGGCGCTGAAACGCCGGGGCGCCGTAATCGGCACGGAACCGGCCAAGGGCGACGCCGTCATCCACGCCACCGGCGTCGCGGGGCTGCTGGAGCTGAACGGGATCGCCGGCGAGAAGGTGATCGGCGCCGGCGTAAAGGGTCAGGCCGCCGTTCTGGCCTGCGATCTGCGCGGGGGGCCGCAGGTGTATGCCGACGGGTTGCACATCGTGCCCCATGCCGACGGGACGGTGGCCGTGGGCTCGACCTCGGAACTGAGCTGGGACCACCCGGCGACCACCGACGTGCAGCTCGACGATGTGATCGAACGGGCGCGGGCGGCATGCCCTGCACTGCGCAACGCGCACGTGATGGAACGCTGGTCCGGCATCCGGCCACGCGCGCGCTCCCGTGCCCCGATGCTGGGCCCCCATCCGCTGCGGCCGGGCGAGTTCATCGCCAATGGCGGCTTCAAGATCGGCTTCGGCATGGCGCCCCTCGTGGCCGATCTCATGGCCGGCCTGGTGATCGGCCGGACCGACCGCATCCCGCCCGAGTTCCGCCCCGAGGCCAGCCTGCGCTAGAGCCCCGCCTCCTTGCGCAACTCCGCCATCTGCTCCTCGAGGGCAGCGAGGTTGATCGCGTTGGTAAGCCGCCCGTCTGCGTCGAACTGTCCCGAGCACTGGCCAACCAGCACCTCGGGGCCCGACAGGACGCGCGGCCGGAACGGCACGAGGCAGAGCCGCAGGGAATACTGCGTTCGCTCCCCGCCCGCGCGACCGCCCGTGGCCGACATGATCGCGACGGGTTTGCCGCGCCACGGACCGCCTTTTGTCCTGCTGACCCAGTCGAGCGCGTTCTTCAGAACGCCGGACAGCCCCTTGTTGTATTCCGGTCCCGCGATGATGATCGCGTCCGCACGGGCTATGGCGTCGGCCAGTTCCTGAACCTCGGGCGGGATGCCTTGTTCCGTTTCCAGATCGCCGTCGTAAAGCGGCAGGCGCAGGTTCGCGTCCACAAATTCCGCCGGATCGAACAGGCGGTTCGCCTCCAGCATCAGCTTGCGATTGAACGACCCCGCCCTCAACGAACCGCAGATTCCCAGTAGTCTACCGCTGGACATGTCCCGTGCCTCCGATCAAAACCATTCCCGCGGACGTAAAGCGGGAGGCGGGCGTGACCACAAGACATGGCGGAAGAATCCTGGCGGACCGGCTGGCGCTGCACGGGGTGGACCGGGTGTTCTCGGTGCCGGGCGAAAGCTTTCTCGCCGCGCTGGACGGTCTTCACGACCACGACATCCAGAACGTTGTCTGCCGGCAGGAGGGCGGCGCCGCGATGATGGCGGAGGCGGACGCGAAGTTCACCGGGCGCCCCGGGGTCCTCTTCGTCACGCGCGGGCCCGGCGCCACCAACGCCAGCTCCGGCCTGCACGTCGCGATGCATGACGCCACGCCCATGGTCGTCTTCGTGGGGCAGGTTCCGCTCGCGCATCGCGACCGGGCCGTGTTCCAGGAGGTGAATTACCGCGCGCTCTTCGGGCCGCTCGTCAAATGGGTGGCCGAGGTCGAGCGGACCGACCGGCTGGCCGAATATGTCGACCGTGCCTTTCGACTTGCGACAAGCGGGCGGCCGGGGCCTGTCGTGCTCGCCCTGCCCGAGGACGTCCTGTCGGCCGAGGCGGCCATGCCCGGCGACACGATCGCGGCAGCGCCACGAAGCGGGGTCGACGGAAGCGCCATCGCCGAGGCCATCGACATCCTGACGGCGGCGGAACAGCCGATGATCCTGCTCGGCGGCTCCGTCTGGGGGGCGGAGGACGGCGCGCGGGCGGGCGAGCTTGCGCAACGGCTTGGCGCGCCGTTGGCCGTCACCTTCCGGCGGCAGGATTTCGTCGACAACGACCATCCGAACTACGCGGGCGATCTGGGCGTGGGCATGAACCCCGCGCTTGGCCGGCGTCTGTCGCAGGCGGACGCGATCCTGCTTCTGGGGGCGGAGCTGAGCGACATCACCACGCAGGAATTCACGCTCATCGACGCGCAGGACCCGCCTGAGATCGTACAGGTCTCGACCGACCCCGACACGAGTTCCCGTGTCTATCCGGCGAAGGTCGCGATCACCGCGCGTCCTGCCGACGTGCTGGGCGATCTGCTGACCCACCTTCCTTACGTGCCGAGCCATGATCGCGGGGCGGCGGCGGCCCGCGCGGAATACGAGGCGTGGCAGGAGCCGCAGGAAACCCCAGGCGCGGTCAAGCTGGAGGAGGTGATCCTCTGGCTGCGCGACCACGCGGGCCCCGAGACGATCCTGACCAACGGCGCGGGCAACTACGCCGCGTTCCTGCATCGCTACTACCGCTGGCGGCAGCGCGGCACGCAGCTTGCGCCGACCTCGGGCTCGATGGGCTACGGACTGCCCGCTGCCGTCGCCGCGAAGCTGCGGCACCCCGAGCGCACGGTGGTCTGCCTCGCAGGCGACGGCTGCCTTCAGATGACCATCCAGGAGCTGTCGACCGCGCGCCAGCATGGCGCCGACATCATCGTGGTGATCGCCAATAACGGCCGTTACGGCACGATCCGCATGCATCAGGAAAAGCACTATCCGGGGCGCGTATCGGGGACCGAACTGTTCAACCCCGACTACGTGCAACTGGCCCGTGCCTATGGCGGCACCGGGCACAGGGTCACGGAAACGGAAGCGTTCGGAGCGGCCTTCGAGGTTGCGCGGCAAGGCGGCCTGCACCTGATCGAACTGGTGCTCGATCCGAAGATGCTCTCCACGACCAAGAGCCTCTGAGCCTCCTTGGCAAGGCCCGGCGCCGTGGTGTAAGGCAGCGCCCATGACCGGCGTTTTCGACATCGGGGATATCACGCGCCTGCCATGGCGCTTCCATGGCCGTCTGTGCGCCGTGCCGCCGCTTGGCTGACATGGCACCCGACCCTTCCCCGACATCGACCGCAGCGAAAGAGACATCCATGACCGGCAAGACGCTCTACGACAAGCTTTGGGACGCCCATCTCGTGCATGAGGCCGAGGACGGCACCAGCCTGCTTTATATCGACCGCCATCTCGTCCACGAGGTCACCAGCCCGCAGGCCTTCGAAGGTCTGCGCATGACCGGCCGCACCGTGCGCGCGCCCGACAAGACCATCGCCGTGCCCGACCACAACGTCCCCACGACGCTGGGCCGCGAGAACCCCGAGAACATGACCGAGGACAGCCGTATCCAGGTCGCCGCGCTGGATACGAACGCGCGGGACTTCGGCATCCATTACTACCCTGTCAGCGACGTGCGGCAGGGGATCGTGCATATCGTCGGCCCCGAACAGGGCTGGACCCTGCCGGGCATGACCGTGGTCTGCGGCGACAGCCATACCGCCACCCACGGTGCCTTCGGCGCACTGGCGCACGGGATCGGCACCTCCGAGGTGGAGCATGTGCTGGCCACCCAGACGCTGATCCAGAAGAAGTCCAAGAACATGAAGGTGGAGATCACGGGGCAACTCGCGCCCGGTGTCACGGCCAAGGACATCACGCTCAGCGTCATCGGCAAGACCGGGACGGCGGGCGGCACCGGTTATGTCATCGAGTATTGCGGCGAGGCGATCCGCGCGCTCTCGATGGAAGGCCGCATGACCGTCTGCAACATGGCGATCGAGGGCGGCGCGCGCGCAGGCCTGATCGCGCCGGACGAGACGACCTTCGACTACGTCAAAGGCCGTCCCCACGCCCCCAAGGGTGCCCAGTGGGAGGCCGCGCTTGCGTGGTGGAAGACGCTGAAATCCGACGACGACGCCCATTGGGACAAGGTCGTGACCATCCGTGGCGAGGATATCGCGCCGGTCGTGACATGGGGCACCTCGCCCGAGGACGTGCTGCCGATCACCGGCACCGTTCCCGCGCCCGAGGATTTCCAAGGCGGCAAGGTCTCGGCCGCGAAACGCTCGCTCGACTACATGGGTCTGACCCCGGGAACCCCGCTTTCCGAGATCGAGATCGACACGGTCTTCATCGGCTCCTGCACCAACGGACGGATCGAGGATCTGCGCGCCGCGGCCGAGATCCTGAAGGGCAAGAAGGTCAAGGAGGGTCTGCGCGCGATGATCGTTCCCGGCTCCGGCCTCGTGCGGGCGCAGGCCGAGGAAGAAGGCCTCGCCGATATCTTCAAGGAAGCCGGTTTCGAATGGCGGCTTGCGGGATGTTCCATGTGCCTTGCCATGAACCCCGACCAGTTGTCCCCGGAGGAGCGTTGCGCGGCCACCTCCAACCGCAACTTCGAGGGCCGTCAGGGCCGCGGCGGGCGCACCCACCTGATGAGCCCCGCTATGGCGGCGGCAGCGGCGGTCACCGGCCGCCTGACCGATGTGCGCGACCTCATGTGACGCGATGCGTGGCCGAGCCCCTCAGGACTCGGCCACGATCCGCCGCGTGACCGGCACCATCGCCGCGCTCAGGGCGACGCACCACACCGCCATGAAGACCCCCTGCTGCGGAAAGGGCACGCCCCAATCGATCGCGAGCCCCGTGATGCCGGGTCCGATCGCCGTCGAGACCACCATCAGCGCCGTGGCCATCGCCCGGACGGAGCCGAGGTGGTTCGTCCCATAGACCGCAGGCATCAGCGTGCCCCACGTCGTGCCCGCCATGCCTTGCGTAACGCCGGTTATGCCAAGCGCCGCGATCCAGCCGAGAGGTGTGTCCGCCGGGCCGATCAGCCAGATGCCCAGCGCCATGGGCACCACCATGATCGGCAGCATCCGCGCGGGTCCGAAACGGTCGCAGGCCCAACCGGTAGCGAAGGCCGTGGTCACGGTCGCCGCAGCATAGGCCGCGTAGCCCGGCGCCATGGCCGCGAGGCTCCAGCCCTTCACCTCGGACACGTGAACCTGGTGAAAGAAGATCACCGTACCGATGAAACCCGGCGTCAGCAGGAGCGGCACCAGCGCCCAGAACAGCCAGTGGCGCAGCACCTCGGACCGCTGCCAGTGCCGCCCGCCGAGGCCGGGCGCGCCGGCTGCCTCTGCACTGCCCTGCGGCGCGCGGTCCTGCGCCAGAAGCCGGACAAGCAGCGGCAGGACGACCAGCAGGATCACAGCCGCCACCACGCCCCATGAAGCCCGCCAGCCGATCGCGGCCAGCATGAGGACGGCGGGCAGCGGCAACAGAACCTCGCCCAGCGGGTAGCCGAGGTTGGTCAGCGCCATGGCCCGTCCGCGCGTGGCCACGAACCAGCGCGCCATGGCCGTCATCTTGATATGGCTGAACATCCCCTGCCCGCAGAAGCGCAGCAGGAAGACCGCGATACCCAGCGTCCAGATCGACTGTCCCAGCGCCATCAGGGTCGCCGCCCCGGCGAAGGCCGCCGCGATCATCGGGGCGAGCCGCGAGAGGCGCACCGTGTCGGCCCATGACCCGCGCCCCAGGAGCAATGCGGCGGAACCGAGCGTCGCGACCGTGTAGATCAGGCCCCAGTCCCCGTCCGTGAGGCCGTATTCGGCCCGGATCTCGCCTGCAAAGAGCGAGATGAACCAGGTCTGGCCAAAGGAGGAGCCGAAGGCGAGCAGCAGGCCCGTGGCGAGCCAGCGCCGGTTTTCGGCCAGGAAGCGGAGCATGGGACAGCCGTCAGAGAAGGGTGCGTTCCACCAGCCAATATGCCCCCACGGCGGCGATGACCAGAGAGGCCGGGATCGCGACCGCCTTCCGGTACCAGCTGCGATGGATGAACCAGCCCACCAGCGCAAAGGCCATGCCGATCACGGCAAGCTGGCCGATCTCGACCCCGATGTTGAAGCCGATGAGGGCGGCGGCGAAGCGCTCCGCCGCGATCCCGTAATCGCCCAGCACCGAGGCGAATCCCAGCCCGTGCAACAGCCCGAAGGCGAAGACGAGCGCGGTGCGGCCCCGGACATTCCGGCGCCCGACGGTGTTCTCGATCCCGACATAGACGATGGTGGCGGCGATCAACGGCTCCACGATACTGGCCGGGACGGACACGACCCCCGTGGCCGCCAGCGCCAGGGTCACGGTATGCGCGACGGTGAAGGCCGTCACCTGCCACAGGAGCGGGCCAAGTCTGGTGGCGAAAAAGAACAGCCCCAGCACGAACAGGATATGATCGAGGCCGAGCGGCACGATATGCTCGAAGCCCGCCCCGATGTAGCGCAGGAACACCGCACCCGTGCCTTCGGTCAGGACCTCGGCCCGCGGCAGTGGCGGGGTCAGCTCGCCACCTGCCAGAAATCCTTCGTAGGCGTCCTCCCCGCCACCGATCTGGCGCGGAATGAAGGTGCCCCATCCCGGCGCCACGCCGATCTCGACCCCGGCCTCCCCCGGTGGCAGGGACGCAGAAACGGTCAGGATCGAATCCCGCGGCAGGTCGAGGTCGCCCGCGGCGGGGATCTGCAGGTCGGTGATCTCGGGCGTCACGCGCTCGCCCTCGACAACGATCAGAAGCCCCCGCGAGATCCTCGGCCATGCGTCGCGAAACGCTGTTTCCAGCGCCTCGGGACCCAGCGCACGCAACCGGTCGTAGATCGCGGCCTCGGGTGCGTTGTCGGTATCGTCCACCGCCGAAAGGTCGATCCCGGCGATCAGCGGCTCGAGCGCGATGCGCAGCGACAGGGTCACCGCGTCCTGCCCGACCTCCACATCCGCGATGGTGGGGCGGATCTCGTGCGCCGATACCGGTCCTGCCGCAAGCGCCATTGCCATTGACATCAGGACGTATCGGCAACAGGACAGGGCTCGGAAGATAAGGGACACGTCATCATGCTCCGTCTGGCGCTGGCCGCATTACTCGCCCTCTTCGCCGGGGCCGACAAGGGCGGCGCGCATGAATTCTGGATTTCGCCCGAGGCCTACCGCGCAACCGCAGGGGATGGCGTGCTCGCCAATCTGCGCGTGGGCGAGGAATTTCGCGGCGCCGCCCAGAGCTACCTGCCGCGCAACTTCGCCCGCTTCGAGGTGATCACGCCGGAAGGTGCGATCCCCGTCGAGGGCCGGATCGGCGACATCCCGGCACTCAATGCCGAGGAGCTGCCCGAAGGTCTCGCCATCATCGTGCACGAGACCACGACACAGGAACTGACCTGGGACGAGTGGGATCGCTTCACCGCCTTTGCCGAACACAAGGGGCTGGGCGACGTGGCCGCCATGCACGACGAGCGCGGTCTCGACCGGATCGACGTGCGCGAGGATTACATCCGCTACGCCAAGTCGCTCGTCGCCATCGGTCATGGACGCGGGGAGGACACCGTCGTCGGCCTGCGCACGGAACTGGTCGCGCTCGCGAACCCCTATACCGACGACCTTGCCGGGGCGCTGCCGGTGCAGCTCTGGCTCGACGGAGAGCCGCGCCGCATGGCGCAGGTGGAGGTCTTCGCCCGCGCTATCAACGAAGACGGCAGCCGCGGCGAGGCCGAACTCACGATCTACGAGACCGACGGCAACGGCATCGTCGTGGTTTCGGTCAGTCGCGGCATGGAGTACCTGATCAACGCCGTGACGCTGGAGCCGGTGGAGGAGGCCGAAGGCCCCGACCCGGCCGAATGGCGCACGCTCTGGGCCAGCCTGACCTTCGAGGTGCCGCGCCCCGAAACCACCCCCTGACCGGCTTGCCCAACGGACGCAGGCGGGGTATCGCAACACCGGTCTGACAGGAGAGCCGCCATGGACAAGTTCACCAAGCTGACCGGCGTCGCCGCGCCGCTTCCCCAGATCAATGTCGATACCGACATGATCATCCCCAAGCAGTTCCTGAAAACGATCAAGCGCTCGGGCCTCGGCAAGAACCTGTTCGACGAGATGCGCTTTGACGACGACGGCAACGAGATCCCCGGTTTCGTGCTGAACCAGCCCGCCTACCGCGAGGCGCAGATCCTCGTGGCCGGCGAGAATTTCGGCTGCGGATCGTCGCGCGAACATGCGCCCTGGGCGCTCTTGGATTTCGGCATCCGCTGCGTGGTCGCGCCGTCCTTTGCCGACATCTTCTTCAACAACTGCTTCAAGAACGGCATCCTGCCGATCGTCCTGCCGCAGGAAGACGTGGACAAGCTGATGGACGACGCCAGCCGCGGCGCCAATGCCGTGATCACGGTCGATCTGGAAAGCCAGACGATCACCGGCCCCGACGGCGGATCGATCACGTTCGATGTCGACCCCTTCCGCAAGCACTGCCTGCTCAACGGTCTCGACGATATCGGCCTGACGCTGGAAAAGGCCGCCGCGATCGACAGCTTCGAGACCGAGGCCACGCAGGCCCGCCCCTGGGTCTAACCCACTGCCCCTGTTGGGGAACCTCACTGATGCAAATGCGGCACAGTCCGGCGGCCAATCTCGACCGCTGTCGATAAGTGTGTGCCGGCGCCTGTTGCGCGCCCCGGCGAACTTGGGCAGATTTGTGGCAAAAATCGGGCGGTTTGTGTCGCAATCCAGAAGCATTAACGCAATTTTGGACCGAGTGGGACACGCACCGGACTGATTCAATAACTACGAAGTTGGATCAACCGACTTCGAGATTGAGGTAGAGTTTGTGCTGACCCAGCTCGTAGGTGCAGTGGCCCGAGCGCTGATCGCCATCGTGGTGATCGCGACTCCGTCGCTTTTGATCCCCGGCACAACGCCGGAGGGCAGTCAGGTCGTGACGCTCGTCGCGCTGGCGCTGGGCGTGTTCGTGGGCATGGAATATGCCGCGACCTACCCGGGACTGATCGAGTTTCGCGATGCGCCGCCCTTCAACCGCGTGCGCATCCTGACGCTTTTCGTGACCCTTTTCCTTCTGAGCCTCGTGATCAGCGCCACACCGGGCGAAGGGTCGAGCCTCGCGCTCATCGTGAATGCCTTCGGGCTTCTCGTCGCAACGGCGCTGGATTTCCCGTTCAGCCCGGTGCAGATGATCGGCTCCCACCTGCCGCCGGGGCTGGAGCCGTTCCAGATCAGTCAGATCAAGGGCATGACCGGGATCGCGACACTGGTGATGCTGTTCTCGATCTTCTGTTTCGCGTTGCTGATCCGGCTGAACCAGTGGCCCAATCGCGGCAGTTCCTTCAACGTCTGGATCAATCTGCCGACCTTCGACCCCACGACGGGCGGCGATGTCGTCAAACGGTTGCGCCGCGACAGCCTCGTTAACGTGATCTTAGGGGTTTTCGCCCCATTCGTGCTGCCGGTGGTGGCGGTGGTCGCGGCCAACCATATCGAGATCGACGTTTTGTCCTCCCCGCATGCGTTGGTCTGGGGGATCACGCTGTGGATGTTCATTCCGCTCAGCATGTTGATGCGCGGACTGGCGATGTCGCGGGTCGCGGACATGATCGGCCAACGCCGCGCCCGGCTGACCGCATCGGTCGGCTCCGACGGTCCGTCCTCGGCGGCCTTGTCGCGCTAGCCTCCGCACTGGTCGCGATACCTGATCCGGCGGGCGCCGAGGCGCTCCGCATCGCAGTGTTCCATACCGGCCTGTCGCGCGCCGGGCCCGGCCTGCTGTTGCGCGACATCGTAGCGGGCGACGACACTCAGGTTCTTGCGACGCTCGATATCATCGCCGCGTCGGATGCCGATATCCTCCTGCTCCTCGACATGGATCACGACGCCGGGCGCGCCGCGCTGATGGCGCTGGGCGCGGCATTGCGCGACAGGGGTGCGGACTACCCCCACCTTTTCGCCGCCGCACCCAACAGCGGGCGTCCGACCGGCATCGATCTCGACGGCGACGGGCGCACATGGCGGGCGCGGGACGCACATGGCTACGGGCTTTTCACGGGTGACGGAGGCATGGCGCTCCTGTCGCGGTTTCCAATTGGCGGGGTGCGGGATTTCACCGCCCTGCCTTGGGTGGGCCTGCCGGGGAATGCCGCCCAAGGCGTGACGCCGGCTTCCGCGCTTCCGACCCTTCGCCTGCACTCCGTCGGGGCCTGGGACGTGGAAATTCTGACGCCAGCGGGCACGCTCAACCTTCTGACCAGCCATGCCTCGGCGCCGGTGTTCGACGGACCGGAGGACCGAAACGGCCTGCGCAATGCCGACGAGCTTCTGTTCTGGGCGCAATATCTCGACGGATGGGCCCCGGAGGCCCCTGTTTTTTCCGCCGAGCGCTTCGTGGTGATGGGGACCTTCAACGTCGACCCCGAGCGCGGCGAGGGACGGCGCGAGGGGCTGCAGGCGCTCCGCACGCATCTGCGCCTCGTCGATCCCGTGCCGCGACGGCCCGGCGGAGAGGCCGAGACCGCGGACTGGCCCGCGGACGGACCGGGCCGGCTTCGCGTGGACTACATCCTGCCGGCGCGATCGCTGGACGTCACGGGGTCGGGTGTGCTCTGGCCAGAGGGCGGCGATCTGCTCGGCATCACGCCCGACATCGCCGCAGCCGCCTCCGACCACAGGCTCGTCTGGATCGATCTCGACCTCTAGCCCACAAGGTCCGCCAGGGCGGCGCGCATGGCGTCGGTCGGGGATGTCCGCGGACGGTCGGGCAACAGCCTGTCGAGCGCGGTGCCGTCGAGCCGGTGCGGCCGCTCCCAGAGATAGCGCATTTCCAGCAGGTGCTTCGCCTCGGCCCAGAAGGGCCGCGCCAGCTGCACCGGCGACCACGACATCCTGCGGAGTGTCAGGCTTCGACCCAGCGCAGCTTCACAGGCGGCCGCCAGTTCCTCTCCGGTCAGCGCGTAGCCGGGAAAGGTCAACTCCGTGAAGTCCGGCAGCTGGTCGAGGCGCTCCGCGAGGCCCGCGAAGGCCGAAGCGAGATCGGGCAGATAGGCCCAGCCATGAACGCGATCCACCGGCCCCGGATAGCTCAGCCTCCCCCTCCTGACCTTCGCCGCGATGATCCGGTCGAACCAGTTTCCGCTCGCCCCGGTGTCGAGGAAATCGCCGGCACGCAGGACGACCGTCCTCACGCCGGCATCGCGATAGGCGGCCTCCATCTCCACACGAATGCGCCCGAGCGGATGGGTGGCCGCGTGCGGTGTCTCGGGCGTGAGTGCCTCGGGCATGTCCCGGCCGAAGACATAGACATTGCCGGGGATCATGACCGCCGCACCGCTCCGCCGCGCCGCATCGATCACCTGCGCCGTCAGGCCGGGAACGGTCTTCGCCCACTGCGAATAGGGCGGGTTCCAGCCATTGAAGATCAGCTCGGCCCCCTGAGCCGCCTCGGCGAGCGGCACGCCGCCGCGCCGGTAGGGTGTGACGGCCCAGCCACGGGCGGACAGCGCGGCGGCGGCATGGCGGCCGGTGCGGCCGGTCGCACCGAGGATGAGGGCTTTGCGGGACATGACGGACCTCCGGGACCAATGAACGCGGTTGTGATGGGCCCCGAATAAACCATTCACATATGCATCTCTATTGACCCAAATCGAAACATCGATATTCATCTTCGAATGGCAAACTCTCATGCTTCCCTCGATTGGGCACTGCTGCCCGGCGTGCTCGCCGTCGCCGATCACGGGTCTCTCTCGGCGGCCGCGCGGCGGATCGGGCTGAGCCAGCCAACGCTCGGCCGCCAGATCCGCGCGGCGGAAGAGTCGTTGGGCGGCCCCCTGTTCGACCGCCACGCCCGCGGCCTCAGCCCGACGGAGCTACTGCTCGGGTTTCTGCCGCATCTGCGGGCCATGCGGGACGCCGCCGAGGCGCTCGCCCTTCAGGCGGAAGGGCAGGCGAATGCCGCGACCGGCACGGTCCGGCTCACCGCCTCGCACATCGTGTCGTGCCATCTCCTGCCCCCGATCCTCGCGCGGTTCCGCCGCACGCATCCCGGCCTGCAGGTCGAACTCGCGCCCAGCGACACCACCCAGAACCTCCTGTTCCACGAAGCCGACATCGCGCTGCGGATGTACCGCCCTACCCAGCTGGACATGGTGACACGCCACCTCGGCGACCTGCCGATCGGCCTTTACGCGACCGCGGACTATCTCGCGCTACGGGGCCGGCCGAACGGCATCGACGATCTCCTCGGCCACGATCTGATCGGATACGACCGCAGCGAACTCCTCATCGAGGGATTCCGCGCGGCGGGTCTGCCCATGACGCGGGACAGCTTCGCCATCCGCTGCGACGACCAGGTGACCTACTGGCGTCTCGTTCTCGCCGGCGCGGGCATCGGCGCGGGACAGCGCGCCGTGGCGAAGCAGTCCCCCGATCTGATCGAGCTCTTCCCCGACGCCGATCTTCCGCGCCTTCCGGTGTGGATCACCGCGCACGAACGCCTCCGCCACACGCCCAAGGTCGACGCGCTCTGGCGCGCGCTCTGCACCGGGCTCGCGCCGCTCCTTACTTGACCCTCCCCCGGGCTGCGATTACGCGATGCGCCAACCACCAACGCAATCCGAGGGACCGCGACCATGACCGACCGTTCACTGCTTATCCTGCCCGGTGACGGGATCGGCCCCGAGGTCATGGCCGAGGTGCGCAAGATCATCGATTGGTTCGGCACGAGAGGATTCGCCTTCGACGTCAGCGAGGACCTCGTGGGCGGGTCCGCCTACGACGCCCATGGAACACCCCTGACCGACGCGACGATGGCAAAGGCGCAGGAGGTCGATGCCGTCCTTCTTGGCGCCGTGGGCGGGCCGAAATACGACGTGCTGGATTTCAGCGTGAAGCCCGAGCGCGGCCTTCTGCGCCTGCGCAAGGAAATGGACCTCTACGCCAACCTCCGCCCCGCCCAATGCTTCGACGCGCTCGCCGATTTCTCTTCGCTGAAGAAGGATATCGTCGCGGGCCTTGATATCATGATCATCCGCGAGCTGACCTCCGGCGTCTATTTCGGCGAGCCGCGCGGTATCCATACCGAGGGCAATGAACGCGTCGGCGTCAACACCCAGCGCTACACCGAAAGCGAGATCGCCCGCGTGGCGCGGTCGGCCTTCGAACTGGCGCGCAAGCGTGACAACAAGGTCTGCTCGATGGAGAAGGCCAACGTGATGGAGTCGGGTGTCCTGTGGCGCGACGTGGTGCAGGAGATCCACGACGCCGAGTATCCGGACGTGGAGCTCAGCCACATGTACGCCGACGCGGGCGCCATGCAGCTGACCCGCTGGCCCAAGCAGTTCGACGTGATCGTCACCGACAACCTCTTTGGCGACCTGCTGTCCGACCTTGCCGCGATGCTGACAGGATCGCTCGGGATGTTGCCCTCGGCCTCGCTGGGCGCGCCGATGGAGAACGGTCGGCCCAAGGCGCTCTATGAGCCCGTCCACGGCTCCGCCCCGGACATCGCCGGGCAGGGCAAGGCGAACCCCATCGCCTGCATCCTCAGCTTCGCCATGGCGCTGCGCTATTCCTTCGATCTCGGGGATGAGGCCGACCGGGTCGAGGCGGCCGTCGAGGCGGTGCTGGCCGACGGACTGCGCACCGCGGACCTGCTGGGCGAAGAAGGGGTGACGCCGGTCTCCACCGCCGAGATGGGCGACGCGATCGTGGCCAAGCTGGCGGAAGGCTGAGCGGGCGTGTAGGCGCGGGCCACACCACCACGGTGCTGGGCGATGAAGATATGCACATGTGCATCGTGCGACTGGGATCCGCGCAGAAATCGTAGCCGCGATATGTGCAGCGCGGCAGTGCCACGCTAAGGTCGGGCTCGGAAACAGACCCCGACCGACCGGACCAGACCCGTGAACCCGAGTTACAAAGGCGTCCTGCTGGCCCTTACGGCCTTTGGCATCTTCGCCTCGCATGACGCGATCATCAAGTATCTGGGCGGTAGCTATTCGCCGTTCCAGATCGTGTTCTTCAGCGTGCTCTTCGGGTTTCCGGTGGTCACATTCCTGCTGATGCGCGACACTGCGCCGGGCCATCTGCGCCCTGTGCATCCCCTTTGGACCACGCTGCGCACGGTCGCAGCGGTCATCTCGGCCAGTGCCGCGTTCTACGCCTTCACTTCGCTGCCGCTGGCGCAGGTCTACGCCATCCTTTTCGCCGCGCCACTCCTGATCACGGTACTGGCCATCCCGCTTCTCGGCGAACGGGTGGGCATCCGGCGCGGGCTTGCCGTCCTTGTGGGGCTCGGCGGCGTGATCGTCGTGCTGCAACCGGCGACCACCACGCTGACGCTGGGCCATGCCACGGCCCTGATCGCGGCTGTCACCGGGGCCTTCGCGTCGGTCATCGTGCGAAAGATCGGTCGGGATGAGCGGCCGGTCGTCCTGATCCTCTACCCGCTGATGGCCAATTTCGTGCTGATGGGCGCGGCGATGCCCTTCGTCTATGAACCGATGTCCGGTCAGGACCTCGCGCTTCTGGCCGTGATCGCGGTGCTCGCCATCGTCGCCACCAATTTCCTGATCTTCGCCTACCGCGCCGCGCCCGCCGCCACGGTCGCGCCCATGCAATATTCGCAAATCATCTGGGCCTCGGCCTACGGCGCGCTGTTCTTCGGCGAAACGCTGGAGGCGGCGACGCTTGTGGGAACGGCGGTCATCGTGGCCTCGGGCCTCTACATCGTCTTCCGCGAGGAACGGGGCGGGCGCTCAACCACCACGCCGGTTCTGCGGACGCGGTCGCGGATGGGCGTGCCCTCGGCCCCGCGCGTGGCGCCGTTCCTGTCCAGCGCCCTGCGCGGCACGCGGCGACGCGCGGCGCCCGGCGGCCACGCGCAGCAGGACGGCGATTGACACCCTTGCATTGACCCCGCGTCGGCGCTATCCCGCGCCGCACGGTCGGAGTGTAGCTCAGCCTGGTAGAGCACTGTCTTCGGGAGGCAGGGGTCGGAGGTTCGAATCCTCTCACTCCGACCAATGAAATCAAGAGTTAACCGGGCGCGGTGCCCGGTGCCTTCTACCGGTTGCACCGAAATCTGCGATGAAATCGGCCGCGATCAAGGGGAAACCTCGAGTCGCGTTCCGAGTGGATCTCGGCGACCGCTCTGAGGCCGGGGATTTCTCGACGTCACCCATAGGTTGCCGCCTGCCAGAAGGCCATCAGGCCGACCACAACATGTGGTGTCAGATTTTTTTCGGCGCAGGTGAGCAGCGCGCGATCCCTCCGGCGTTTTCGATCCGGATCGTGAGGTCCGGATGCTGCGCCTCGCGGCAAGTCTGCGTTAGGCTCGCAGCTGACATCGGCCCGCAGTGTCAAGGCACTATAAGGCTCGAGAGATGTCCGCGGACTTCGTCCCGTCAGCCGTACCTCAAGTCACCGCTTTTTGCCTTCCTCGCCTTTGAGCACCGCCGACCGAAAGCCGGTGAACGCGCGGCACCCCTGACCGTAAAACCGAAATATCTCACGGAAGGTCGTCAGGCCTCGGTCGAAGCTCTTGATCGAGTCCGCGGGTCCTGTTCATGGACGAGCCCTTCGCCGCGCTCGACCAGATCCTTCGGCGGCAGATGAACCTCGAGCTTCAGCGCGTCTGGACCGAAAGCGGCGCCACCGCAATTCTGGTGACCCACGGGATCGACGAGGCCGCGTTCCTCGCGGACCGCGTCGTCGTCATGCATGCGGGGTCCGGGCGGATCGTCGAAATTGTCGAGATCCCCTTCGAACGGCCGCGCCAGCCCCGGCTTTTTTCCGATCCCGCATTTCACGGGACCTGCGACCGCATCGCCGGAGTGCTGCATGGCGGGTGAGGTGCGGCTGCCCCGCAGCGGTCTGCGAAACGCCGCGATCCTGCTGGCCCTGTGGGAGATCGTCGGCCGCCTCGACCTGGTCGCCGGCGGGGCACTGCCGGGGATCACGGAGACGCGTTGCGTCTGGTGCTCTTCTGCGGTGCACTGCCGTCGATCATGGCGGGCCTGCACGTGGCTGCCCCCAACGCCGTTCCCGGCGCGATCCTCGCGGAATTCGGCGGCGGCGGACGCTGGGGCCTCGGCGCTTACCTGCTTGGCTCGCTCGGCCGGGGTGAACCCGATCGGCTATGGCGGATCGGGCTGGTCGCGACGCTGATCGCGGGGCTGAGCTACGGGTTTTTCGCGCTCTTGTCCCGGCGCATGGTCGGGGCCACGCGCCTGACCGTGCCGCGCGCATTGCTGGGTGTCATGATCGCGGAGTGGCTGGCGAACGGGAAAGGCCTTGGCAACCTGCTGAACCAATCGCGTGGATATCTCGACCACGGCATGATCTGGACGGTTGCGGCGGTCTCGGTTCTGCTGTCCGTTCCGGTCTACCAGTTCGTCGTCATCGTCGAGCGACGCGTCCTGAAACGGATGGGAATGGCCACCGCGAAATAGAAGGAGCGCACCCGGCTCCGGCCCGCGAAGGCAGACGAAAGCGATTGACGCGCATGGCGCGCAACTTCACCCTGCGCGGGTTCTGCATGATGGCCAGCGGGGACGGCATGAAAAGCTCCTTTCGGCAGGTGGAGATCCTCGACATCGCCCGGCGCGAGGGCAAGGTCGAGGTGGAGGACCTCGCCCGGCGGTTCGGCGTCACGGTGCAGACCATCCGCCGGGACCTGACCGAGCTGGATAGCGCGGGGCGTCTCGACCGGGTCCATGGCGGCGCGATCGTCGCCTCGGGCACCTCGAACCTCGCCTACGATGACCGCCGCCGCCACCTTGTCGAGGAGAAGGCGGCGATCGCGCGGATCTGCGCCTCGAAGATTCCCGATGACTGTTCGGTGTTTCTCAACATCGGCACCAGCACCGAGGCCGTGGCGGCCGAGTTGCGTCACCACAGGAACCTGCTGGTGATCACCAACAACATGAACATCGCCAACACGCTCGCCAGCAATTCCGAATGTGAGGTCGTCGTCACCGGCGGCACCGTGCGGCGTGGCGATGGCGGCCTGATCGGGACGATGACCGTGAAGGCGATCCGCAGCTTCAAGTTCGACTACGCCGTCATCGGCTGTTCCGCGCTGGATGAGGACGGCGACGTGCTGGACTATGACATCCAGGAGGTGGGTGTCAGCCAGGCCATCATCGCGCAGGCACGTGCGCCGCTTCTGGTGGCCGATCACTCGAAGCTGCACCGCTCCGCGCCCGCGCGCATCTGCTCGCTGGCGGATGTGGAGGCGGTGTTCTCGGATCGCCCCCTGCCCGAAACGCTCCAGTCCGCCTGCGCGTCGTGGGGCACCGCCGTTTTCGTGGCCGAGGACGCCTGACGCGTTTCGGCGCGCGGACGCGATTGGGCCATGACGGGAGGCGGAGGGGGGCGTCTTTCTCTTGCGGTTCTTCTGCGGCCGAATTGTTGTCTACAACCCGGACCGGCACGAGATCGGCCATAGCCGTCTCGACCTCGTCGGTCCTTTTCTCGATAACCTCCGACGGGGCCGGCAGTGCGGCGGCCCAGACCGAAATAGCGCAGGAAACCGGCAGGCTGCCGCTCGAAGAGGTGGCTTGACCCGCTTCCTCCCGTCGGGGCGTTCTTGCTTGTTGACCGTGCCCGCCTCCCGGATGGATTCCGTGTCCTGGGTAGGCTGGTGCGGGCGCTTTCTCAGTGTTTTCGCGTTTTTTTGCGGCACGCGTCAGCTTGCGTATGCAAACGTCCCGCCGGTTTGTCACATCAGAAGCACGAGCGGCCCTGGCCTTGATCCAGGTGGCGGGATCGTCCGCGCCGGCCTGCAGCTACGGGTTCGAGGAATGGACGAACCCGTCGGGCCCGATGCCCGTGCCACCAATCAGCGGGTCGTGGTGCCCCACCGTAGCGTCTTGCCCTGCCAAGCGCACTGGCGTCGCGACATCAGAATTCTCTCCAGGCGACTTTCGCCTCCGGTTCGCCGTGCTTTTGATCGAAGAACCCGTCGATCTCCACGACCTTGGGCTCGATCTTCATGCCTGGCACTGCATTCGAGCCCGGCGCATCGCCCGTCCTGAGGCCCGCCAGCAGTGACTTGAGCGCATTCGCGTGATCGCTGAGCTTTCGCATCTGTTCATTCGTCTGTTCCACCATCGTGGCATTCTGCTGGGTGATGCCGTCCAGTGTCGCCACGCTCGTGTTGACCTCGCCCAGACCGTGGGATTGCTCGTCGCTGGCCGTCGAAACCTCGGCGGACAGGCTCGCGACCTGTTCGAAGCTGCCGCCGAGCTCTTCCAGCGAGGCGCGGGCCGCCTCGACCAGCTTGACGCCATCCACGACCTGCCGACTGCTTTCGGCGATCAGGTCCTTGATCTCCTTGGCGGCTTCCGAGGAGTTCGCGGCGAGGGTCCGGACCTCACCCGCAACCACTGCGAAGCCGCGACCGGCCTCCCCCGCGCGCGCGGCTTCGACGCCGGCATTGAGCGCAAGAAGGTTGGTCTGGAACGCGATATCGTCAATCAGGCCGGTGATGCGGGAGATCTGTTCGGACGACTTTCGAATGCCCTCCATCGCGGCAGCTGTCTGCCCGACGATATCGGCACTTCGCGCCATCTCGCTGCGGGCCGATTGCGCGACCTCGTTCGATCTCTGGGTGGCCAGCGCGGATTGCTTGATGCTCGCCGTGATCTCTTCCATGGCAGCCGCTGTTTCCTCCAGCGACGCCGCCTGGCTGTTTGTCCGCTGCGACAGGTCGTCAGCGGAGCCGTTCACGCGATCGACGCTTTCCAGCATCCGGTTCATGGACTGCGTGACCTGTGTCACGATCGAACCGAGGTTTCCCGCGGCTGCGTTCATCTTCCTTCGCTGGGCATCGTAGGCCGCCGGATAATCGCTTTCCTCGGGGGACGGGACGCGCAGGGAAAGATCGCCCTCCGCCAGGGCGTCGATCGCCGTGTTAAGGTATTTCAGCGCGAGTTCCTGTTCTTCCCCCCAGACGGCGAAGGTCACCGCCGTGACCTGTTCGATGTCGAAGGCAAAAGCCCGGCTGACAACCTCGACCAGTTTCGACGTGCCACCGGCGCGGCGGAACATGCCGCCATGCGAGGCATCGACGAGCATTCCAAGCAGCTTGCCCGACGATAGGGTGTAGGCCGACATGTAGACATCGAGCGGCAAGTTGATGCGCGCGTGGGTTCGCCCGATGCGATCCACCGACGCCGCATAACCCGCCCCGAAGTCGCCGGACAGCAGGCGGGTCCAATGCTTCTTCTGGGCGTTGCGGGCGAAATCCACCCTGCCGTCATCCGTGAAGAAGACCTTCGCCACTGGGTCCGTGAGGGCGCGCGCGTAGAAGTCCTGCAAGATCTGATCGAGCCTGGGGATCAGAATCTCGCCCGCCCGCGCGAGCAACGCGGCCTGCTCCCCCCCGAGATCGAATTGATCGATTTTCCGCGCCAGGTGATCCATTGCGCCTCGCCTCTGTCACATCCGGTGCGCACCGTGGGTCAGAAACACGAGGAAATGGTTAAGCCACGACAGCCGGAACTTACAATTGCGGGCTTTTCCGGACGCCGATCCGCGTGGGCGCGGCGGCTTTCCCCAACCGCCATCCTCAGCACAAGCTTCGGTGTAGCCGGCGCGCATCGCCGGTTCGACGCCGACGTTGGACCGCTGGGCGCATCATTGGTTTGAACGATCCGGGATAATGACTTCCATGTCATGCCGATGAAGCTAACACTGGCGGCGGCGGCATGTGGTTGACGGTTGCCGGTCCCGAACCGACACCATGCCGTCATTGCCGTGTCGGCGCAGAAAGGAGCGACACTTGCCCCGGATCCCCACTCTGGAGATCGACACGGCCACCCGCGATGTGCGGGTAGACGGCGCGCCTGTATCGTTCGGGGCGCGTGCCTTCGACGTGCTGGTCCATCTGCAGACCCATGCCGACCGGGTCGTCAGCAAGCAGGAGCTTCTCGAAACCGTCTGGGGCGGGCTGGCGGTGGAAGAGGGCAACCTCACCGTGCAGATCAGCACCCTGCGCAAGATCCTCGGACCGCGCGCGATCGCGACCGTTCCGGGGGTGGGCTACAAGCTTGCGACCGGAACGCCGGCGTCGCGGGCGACGAAAGGCCCCGAGCTTCCCGACATCCCGTCTGTTGCGGTTCTGCCCTTCGCCAACCTGACGGGGCGGCCGGACCAGGACTACCTGATCGACGGCATCGTCGCGGACCTGGCCAGCGCGCTGAACCGGGTCTCGGGCATCTTCGTGGTCTCCACCACCTCGAGCTTCGCCTACAAGGGTCGCGTGGTCTCTCTGGCGGATGTCGGCGCGAGCCTCGGTGTCCGCTACATCCTCGAAGGGTCGATCCAGCAGGCCGGCGAAACGCTCCGCATCACGGTGCAACTGTCGGAGGCCGAGAGCAGTCGCACCATCTGGTCGGATCGTTTCACCGGGACGACGGCGGACATCTTCGACCTGCAGGACATCATCTCGGAGAAGACCGTCGCGGCGATCGAGCCGAGCCTTCTGTTCGAGGAAAGCCGCCGCGCCCGCGCCAAGCCGACGGAGAGCCTTCAGGCCTACGACCTGACCCTTCAGGCCGCGCCGCTGGTGCTCCGGGTCTCCAGCCTCGCGGATTTCCGGCAGGCCGTCGAGATTCTCGACCGGGCGCTTGCGCTCGATCCCGACTACGCGCTCGCCAAGGCGCTCAAGGTGCGCGCGCATGTCATGGCGGCGGGCAGCCGGGCGATCAGCCACGCGGAGGGGGCAGCGGCGATCCCGCTTGCCCGGGAGCTTCTGGATGCGCATCAGGGCGACCCGCTGGTTCTCGCCTATGCCGGACACATCATGGCGTATCTCGGCGGTGAACTCGCGATGGGCATCCAGACGCTGGAGACGGCGAAGTCGCTCAATCCGAACTCGGTGCTGGTGCGCGTGTCCTCGGGCTGGATCAACGCCTATGCCGGCCGGTACGCCGAAGGTATCGCCGATTTCGAGCATGCTTACCGGATCAATCCCCTCCACCCGAACCTCGGTCATTGCCGCAGCGGACATGGCCTGTGCCTGTTCGGTCTGAAGGATTACGAGGGCGCCGTGTCGCTTCTCGAGAAGGCGCTGGCTGACGACCCCGGTTTCGGCACGACGGAACAGTGCCTTGGCGCAGCCTATGAACTTGCCGGCCGCCCGATCGAGGCGCAGCGCGTCATCGCCCGCTACGTGAATACCTATCCCAGCAATACGATCGCCTATTACCTGCGCACGACACCGTTCCGGGACGAGGATTTCCGCATGCGCATGGCCGCCGGGTTGCGCACGGCGGGCGTCCCCGAAGGCTGACAGGTGACGCGCACGCCCTTCACCCTGCGCCACGACACGCGCGATATGCTGATCGACGGCGCGCCCGTCACGCTCGGCGCGCGGGCATTCGACGTGCTGGCGCACCTTCATACAAACTGCGACCGCGTGGTGTCCAAGGCCGAGCTTCTGGAAACCGTCTGGGGCGGCCTGGCCGTGGAAGAGGGCAACCTGACCGTGCAGATCAGCGCGCTGCGCAAGGTGTTGGGGGCCAAAGCCATCGCAACGGTGCCGGGGGTGGGATACAAGCTTGCGACCGGGAGGGAGCCGGCGCGGGCGCAGGCCGGGCCCGAGCTTCCCGACATCCCGTCGCTTGCCGTTCTGCCCTTCGCCAACCTCACCGGCGACGCCGCGCAGGGCTACCTCGTGGATGGCATCGGCACCGAGTTGATCGCAGCGCTCACAAAAATCCCCGGTCTGTTCGTGATCGCGGCGACGTCCAGCTTCGCTTACCGGGGCCGCGCGGTGCAACTGCCCGATGTGGGCCGCGAACTGGGCGTGCGTTACGTGCTGGAAGGCTCCGTCCAGCAGGCCGGAACGATGCTCCGGATCACGGTGCAACTGGTCGAGGCCGGAACCGGACGATCGATCTGGTCGGAGCGCGTCGGCGGCGGGCTAGACGACATCTTCGACCTTCAGGACCGCCTGACCGAAAGCGTTGCCGCCGCCATCGAGCCGACCCTGCGCGCCGCCGAGGCGATGCGGTCCCGCGAGAAGCCGAAGAAGGACCTGCGGGCCTATGACCTGTGCCTGCAGGTGGAGCCCATGATGCGTTTCACCGCCAAGCCCGAGGAATTCTCCCGCGCCTTCGCACTTCTGGACGAGGCCGTGGCGCTCGATCCCGGCTATGCCTATGCCCGCGCGCTGCGCTGCTGGGCCTATACGATCGCGGCGGGCGGGCGGTTCATCGCCGTGCAGGATGCCCGGCACATCGTGCCGGATGCCTATGCCCTGATGGACAGCGGAACCGGCGATGCCATCACGCTGACCTATGCCGGGCATACCGCGGCCTATCTCGACAAGGGTGCCGAGGTGGGTCTCGTGGCGCTTCGCAAGGCCAAGTCGCTCAATCCCAATTCCGTGGCCGTCCTTTGTTCATCGGGCTGGCTGCACGCCTATGTCGGGCAATTCGAGACCGCGCTTCAGGACATCAACCGGGCTCTGCGCCTCAACCCGCTGGACCCCAACCATGGTTTCGTCCGCAGCGCGCTTGGCCCGATCCTGACCGGCCTCGGGCGGGTGGACGAGGCGATCACCGTGCTGGAGCAATCCTATCACGAGGCGCCCACCTATGGCTCCACGGTGTTTCAGCTCATGCTCTCCTATTGGCGTGTCGGCCGGATGGAAGATGGCAGGCGAATGGGGCGGGAGTTCATGCGGATCAATCCCGAGATGACCCTGCGCTACACGCTGGAGACGACGCCGTTCAAACACGAGCCGCATCTGCAGCTTATCCGCGAGGCTTTGCCCGCCTGCGGCATTCCCGAGGGCTGAGACGTGCAGGACGTGCAAATCCTCCCCGACGCGCGCGAGGTGCGCATCGACGGCGCGCCCGTCATGCTTGGCGCGCGGGCATTCGACGTGCTGGCGCACCTTGATGCGCACCGCGACCGCGTGGTGTCGAAGGCGGAGCTTCTGGAAACCGTCTGGGGCGGCCTGGCCGTGGAGGAAGGCAACCTTACCGTGCAGATCAGCGCGCTGCGCAAGGTTCTCGGGGCCAAGGCCATCGCGACGGTGCCGGGGGTGGGCTACAAGCTGGCCCTCGGCACCGCCCCCGCGTCCACCACGGGCCCCGCCCTGCCGGACAAGCCCTCCTTGGTCGTGCTGCCCTTCGCGAACCTCTCCGGCACGGCCGAAAACGCGTATCTCGTCGATGGCCTCGTCACCGACATCATCGCAAGCCTGTCACGCCTCTCGGCGCTGTTCGTGGTCGCCGCCTCGACGAGTTTCCGCTTCAAGGGGCAGCCCGTGGACGTGGCCGATCTCGGGCGGCAACTGGGCGTGCGCTATGCCGTCGAAGGCTCCGTGCAGCAGGCGGGCGAGACGTTGCGCGTGACCGTGCAGCTGGTCGAGGCGGAGACCGGGCGCACCATCTGGTCGGAGCGTTTCACCGGCGGAGCGGGCGACGTGTTCGAGTTGCAGGACGAGATCGCCGCCCGCGTCGCCGGCGCGGTGGAACCCAAGCTGATGTTCGCCGAGGCGGGGCTGGCGCAGGGCAAGCCGACCGAGGACCTCGGCGCCTATGATCTCGTGCTGCGGGCCCTGCCCCATATCTACCGCGTCCAGACGCTGGAGGATTTCCGCAAGGGCATAGCGTTTCTGGATCAGGCCATCGCGCGCGATCCGGGATACAAGATGGCCAAGGCGTGGAAGGTGCGCGCCTACCTGATCGCGCGCGGCGCGCGGATGATCTCGTGGGAAGAGAACCTGGAGGTCGCTCCGCTGGCGCAGGCGCTTCTGGCCGAGGCGGGCGACGATCCCCTGGTGCTGGTCTTCTCGGGGCAGTTCCACGCCTTTTCCGGCTGGGGTCAACAGGAAGGAGCCGAGGCCGTGCGCCGCGCGCAGCGGCTGTGCCCCAATTCGGCGCTGGTGAACCTCTCGGCCGGCTGGCCGCTCAGCTATATCGGCGCCTATGACGAGGCGATCCGATCCTTCGATGCGGGCGTCCGGCTCGACCCTCTGGGCGACATGGCCATCTATTGCCGGATGGGGGCCGGGTTTTGCCACGTCTTGGCAGGGCGGGTCGAGACCGGCGTGGATATCATGGAGCAGGTGGTCGCCGAGCTTCCGTCCTATGGCACCGGCGTGCTGTTCCTGCTTTTCGCCTATTGGGCGGCGGGTCGGACCGACGACGCGCGCCGCATGGCCGGCGAAGTGCGCCGTATCGTTCCGGATGTGACACTGTCCGCCGCCCTTGAAAGCTCTCCCTATCGCCAACCAGATCAGCGGCAACTGATGATCGACGCTTATCGCGGCGCTGGCCTGCCGGATTAGCGCAGCAGGTTGTCGACCGAGCGGCGCGCGGCCTCGCGGCGCGCGGCCCTCTCCAGTTCCTTCTGCCCATCCGGCGCAGTGCGGGTGAAGAGCGCGGGCAGCATGTCGATCATGCGCCAGACCTGGGTCTCGGCGGCTTGGCGCGCCTTCATCATCTGGCGGCCGCGGGCGTTGAGGTCGGTGTTGGTGTTGAGGGTGGTCATGGGCTTGGCTCCGGGGTTGGGTGTCGTGTCAACGATCCCAACCTGCCAGAGCCCCGGTTAAGCGTCCTGAAGCCGGCCCTAAATCATCCTTAAACGTTCCTAAGCGGTCCGAACCGTGCAAGGCTTGCAGGAGTATCGGCGGCAGAAAGGGACCACGACATGATCCACTCGGGCTCTTGCGCCTGCGGCGCCGTCACCGTGGAGGCCACAGGCGATCCCGCCGTCGTTTCCATGTGCCATTGCCTGCAATGCCAGAAACGCACCGGCAGCACCTACAGCGTTCACGCTTATTTCCCGCGCCCGACCGTGGCGATCCAGGGCGAAACGCGCGCGCACCGGCGCACCGGCGACACGGGCTGCTACATCACGTTCCACTTCTGCCCGGTCTGTGCCTCGACCCTGCACTGGGACGTGGAGGCGATGCCGGACATGGTCGGCATCCCCGTTGGCGTCTTCGCCGACCCGGCCTTTCCACCGCCCACCACCTCGATCTTCGTGCCGCAGAAACACCCTTGGGTCGTCGTCCCGGACGGGGTTCCGCAAAACGACGGCCACGGCGCGGCATTTCTGGACTCCGCGCGGGCGGCGCTGGCCAGACGGGAAGGGGACAGGGCGTAAGGCTCGAGGGCGTTGGCACCTGACTACGGCCGGGGTGGGATCGGTCTTCAGTCCGTGACGACCTGATGCACACAGCGGGGACGCACGCCCGCAAAATGCTGGTGCCGCAGGCGAGTGGTTGAAAATTTCACGTCCCCACCGATGCTTGCCGGCGACAGGCCGGCCGCACCCTAGAGATCGCGGGCCGCGTCCCTGGCGATGCGGGGCAATTCACTGCGATGGAAGCCGAAGTCCGAAAGCTCCCGCTCGCTCATGGCCTGCAGTTCCGCGAGAGTTCTGCTGTAGACAGTCCTGTAGCGAGCGCGCTCCTGGAGTGCTTCAGCGATCCTGTGGAAGAGCACGCGGGCGCCAAGTCGGTGCAAGCGCGCGGTGCCGAGAGTGACGTTTGCCATCCTTGTTGCTCCTGACGATTGAAAGTTGCACGCTGCATATGCGCCTTCGCCGCGACTGCACAACGTTCCCGGCGGCAATGCCGCAATGCAGCAGATGCAACGCAGATCTTAACGCGGTTTTTCATGGTTCGGCCGTCTGCGCCCGAAATCCGCCGCACCGGATCGCTGTCTCTCGAGGGTGCGGCGTACCGACGACAAGCACGGGCCATGCCGCGTTTCAGGTACATGCGATGCGTGTGGAAATTCGCCGCCGTCCATGCCTCGCTTCGCATTGACCTGACGCGACCACGCCCCCCTTAACCTCGATCAGGCCGGCGCGCGGCCGATGGGTGTATCTTCGCAAGGCATGATCGGGTGGAACGGTCCCATAGCCGCCCGGCAACATGGTCGCCACGCGGGGCAGACGACGTGTTGGCGATCCCGGAACCGGAGTTCTGACCCCGGCTCAACCTGTCAGAGAGGCATCATCATGAATATCACGCTCCTGCGATCGACCACGGCCATCGTGTTGACGGCCGCATTGCTGCAACCGGCCCCGCTTCGGGCACAGGCCGACGCGGCCACCGACACTGTCGAGAATGACGCGACAACCGAAGCCGGGTCGCCGGCAGCAGACACCACGGATCTCACCTCCGAGGAAATCTGCGCCGAAGCGGGGATAACCGACCCGGCGGCCTGTACCGAATACATCCGGGACCGCGAGACGGCGGCAGCCGCGGAAGACTCCGTCGATGTGGAGGCCGAAGCAGAGCTCGAAGCCGAGGCGGAAGCGGCGGCGGAAGCGGACTCTACAACCGAGGCGGCACCGGAAGCTGAGACCGCCGCGGAGATGGAGGCGGCACCGGAAACCGAAGCCGAAGCGGAAGCGGTAGACACTACAATGGAAGCGGAGGCGGAGGAGGCAGCAACGGCGGAATCGGCTACGGCGGCCGAAGCGCTTACGGAGCCAGAAACCGTAGAGGCGGCAGAGCCCCAAGCGGAAACGGAGTCAGCGGCGGAAATCGAAGCGGCAGCGGAAGCCGAAGCGGCGGACGCGGGGGCGGAGGCAGTAGCGGACGCGGAGGCGGAGGCGGAGGCGGAGCTTGCGGGGGATGACGTCACGCGCCAGGACTGCCTTGCCGAAGTCGTCGATGAGGATGGTGAAAGCATTTGCGTGGACACGCTGAGTGCCGACACCGTCGCAGCCCTGGCGACCGACGACGCTCTGGACATCGCGGCCGAGGCCGAGGTGACGCTGGAGACGATCACCGAAGACGCCGTGCGCGACAGTACCGAGTCCTTCGGGGACTGGCGCGGCGCACCAGATACGGAAAATACCGCCGCCCCCCAGGCTGATCGCGGCCCGAGCGACCTCGAGCGCGCCGGACTTTTCGCGCTGGGCGCCGTGGTGGTGGGCGCGATCCTGGCCAACGGTCAGCGGGTCGAAGCGAATACCGGCGACCGGATTATCGTGATGGACCGCGACGGTACTTATGGCGTGCTGCGCGATGATAACGCGATCCTGCGCCAACCTGGGTCCGAGCTGCGCACCGAACGCTTTGCGGACGGATCGACACGCTCTGTCGTGACATATGACGACGGCACAAGTGTCGTCACCATTCGCGATTCCGGTGGGCGTGCGCTGCGCCGGCTGCGTATCGATCCCGACGGGCAGGAGTATCTGCTCTTCGACGACACCCGCGTTTTCGCGCCGGTGATGCCGGAAGACCTGCCCCAGCCTGTCGCGGAAGGGTATGACGACCGCATCGTCACCGACACCGAAGCCCTGCGGCGTGCCCTGGTTTCGAGCGACAGCATCGTTCTCGGGCGGAGCTTCAGCCTGCGCCAGGTGCGCAACAGACCGCAGGTGCGGGCGCTTGCGCCGGAGATCACCCTCAGCGGCATCACCTTCGAGACCAATTCGGCCGCCATCGAGCCGTCGCAGATCGAAGCCTTGCGCGACATGGGAGCGTTGATGAACGCGCTGATCGTCAACGATCCGACCGAGATGTTCCTGATCGAGGGCTACACCGACGCGGTCGGGGCGGCGGGTTACAACCTCCTGCTGTCGGACCGCCGGGCGGAATCAGTGGCGCTCGCCTTCACCGGGTATTTCGACGTTCCGCCCGGGAACATGGTGGTCCAGGGCTATGGCGAAAGCGACCTGAGGATCGCGACGCAAGAACCCGAACGCGCGAACCGCCGGGTCGCGGTGCGGCGGATCACACCGCTTCTACGGGCTGACTGAGCGCCCGGGACGCGTCCCCCGGAATCGTGCCCGACCTGACCGGTGGACCTGATCCATGTTAAGGCATCGCCGTTCCGGACACGCATGATGCAAGTCACAGGCGGCGCTTTCGCGCCACCTCGCAGTATGACGGAGTACGCATGAACCGGATCATCTATATCGTCGGACTGGTGGTGATCGTCCTCGTGATCCTCGGGTTCTTCGGCTTGCGTTGATCGCGCGCCGCCCCGCTCGAAGACCCCGCCGGAACCAGGCTGCACCATACCCACGCTCCGTCGTGCCAAAGGCATGTGAGCCCCGGCACGCTCCGGCGCATCTCAGCAAACAAAGGAGTTCCCCATGAATGCCGCGACGACCAAGGACCGTAACGATTCCGCCTCCGACGACGACCTGACCCGCCAGGTCGAGGCGCTCAGGGCGGACGTGGCAAAACTGGTGTCGACCCTGTCCGACGACCTGTCGGAGGGCGTGGACAAGGCCGGTCGCCGGATTGGCCGGACCGGCCGGGAAGCGCGCGACACTGCCACGAACGCCGTGCACGACCATCCCCTGACCGCCGTCGGCATCGCCCTGGGCGTGGGCCTCCTTCTGGGCATGATCTCCCGGAAGGGCTGAGCGCGCATGGGCCTGCCTCTGTTGGACCCGCTGCGCGATGCCGCGCGGACCGCCGTCGAGGATGTCGGCGATCGGGCGATGGCCACGCTTGTCACGGCGGCGCTCGCCGTCGTTTCGGCGGCGCTGTTCTTGGCGGCGATCCTCGTGGCGCTGTCGCGTGTGATCGGTTTTCCATTGGCGGCCACCCTCCTCGGCGCCGTGTTCGCCGCGCTGGCGCTGGCCGTCTACCTGGCGGGCCAAGCCCGGTCGCGGCGCCGTGCGGAACGAATGGAGCGCGCGACCGAGCGCGTCACGTCGGACATCGCGTTGGCTAAAACGCTGGTCCGCTCGGCCGGGCCGATCCTGCCGGTCGCCGCATTCCTCGGGGCCTTCTTTCTGGCACGACGAAGGCGCTGAGAGGACTCATCACCGGAAACTGGAGTGGGGTCGGTCAGGCTGCCGGGTCGCGTCCGCCCATGCTCAAACGTTGCCTTCATGCATGTTCGAAAAAAAAGCGCACCATTTCGGCCGATGCGTCCGGTCCTTCGGTGTCGGCATAGCTGCCCCCGGCATCGCCGCCCGACCAGGCGTGGCCCGCGCCCTGGATCCTCCAGACCTCCACCGGATGACCGCCAGCGTTGAGCGCCCTCAGCACGTCGTACCGGCGGCCTCCGGCCTCTCCCGTCAGGGGCACGGTACTTGCGAGCGGCCCGGCGAGGCGGCCGGCATTCACCGGCGCGACCGTGCTGTCGGCAGACCCGTGGAAGATGATCGCGGGCGCATTCAGGGGTTGGGCGTCGGGCACCGGATCGCCCCGCATCGCGCCGAAGGCCGAGATCACGTCGCTGGCCGATCCGGGCGCGAGGCCTGAATGGACGCCTGCCGCCGCGACGATTTCTGGGTGGGTCTGAGCGAGGATCGCAGCCATCGCGCCGCCCGCCGACAGGCCGGCCGCGAAGACGCGGCCGCGCGGCACGCCGTGGTCGGCCGCCACCGTGGCGGCAAGATCCGCGAGAAGCGCGGCCTCGCCACCCGAGCGCGTTCGGTCTTCGGGACGGAACCAGTTCCAGCAGCGCGTGGCATTGTGGGTCGGCGCCTGCTCGGGATAGGCGACGACCAGGCCGTGACGCTCCGCATGGTCGTTCATGCGCGTGCCGGTCGCGAAGTCCTCGGGCGTCTGGGTGCACCCGTGCAGCATGAGGATCACGCCGCGGACCGGCGCATCAAGGTCGGAGGGACGAAAGAGGTGGTAGTCCCGCGCGCCATGCGGTCCGGCATGGTGCCTGCGCTCGAACACGGCGCCATCCGGCGCAGACGGCGCACGGGCCTTCCGTTCGGTGCCTGCGTCGAGCCCCGCGGGTGACGTCTCGGGCGCGGGCGCATCCTGCGCCTGTCTGCCACCGGTTCCCGACAGCGCGGCCTGAATGGTGCGCGTCGCTTCCAGGGGCCTGCCCGCGCGCGCCTGTTCCAGCGATCGGCGCATCGCCGTGGCGAAATCGTCATCCATCTGTCTGCCTTTCGGTGCCGGCCAAAGCCGTTACGTGATGCGGTGCGCCAGCGCGGCGCGGGACACCTCGCGCAGGCCGAGGTCGAGCGTGTGGCGCTCGATCAGACGTCCGACCTCGGCCGCATGGGCGCCAAGCCGCGCCCGGATCGCAGCGCGGATGAAATCGGTCCGCCTGTTGTAGAACCCTTCCTCCACCATCAGGTCGATGCGGCCGAGAGCGACATATCCGAGGTTGATCGTGACTTTCCCGGTTTCCGTTGGCTTGATCTGGCGCGGCAAGACTAATCTCCATCCACTTGCATGGTAAGCATGGAAATCGATCGCCGTGCGAAAGGTCGGTAGCCGGTGGTCCGACCGGCAGTTGCCAAAAGAGGCCCCTGATCGCCCGCGCCATCGTTACCGAGCCGCGCAGGGGACGAAGCGCCGCCTCGGGAAGATGGCTACAGGCTCGCAATCGCGCCGGGTCGTGCAGAGCCGCACAAGGACCGTGGCGTTCAGGCTGGTGCGGAGGGTGGCAGACGCGTAGCTGATGTCGATGCTCCACCATGCCAGCGACAGAAGGACCGTGAGGGGCCTCTTGGGCAATGGGTCAGCGCGACGGTTTTCAGTGTGGCGCGAAAACGGCGACGCAGCCCGGCGCACCAAGGGTAAACCTGCCCGCGAACGGTTTGGGCGGGCGTCCCGGACCCGCGTCAGGACAATACCGGCCTCAGGATCTCCGCCTTCGCCGGCTTTCTTGATGCCACCGATCTTGGTTCGGAGACCGCGCGGTCGAGCCTTGCGACGCGCAGACGGCCTGTCTTCGCCTCTCGTGTCGCGGCCTCGGCGTCGATGACGCGTTCAAACGCGGCATGGGTGCCCGCCCTGACGTCCCAGGCAGCCGGGCGGGACTGCTCGTGTTTCGATGGCATTGGGCGTCTCTTCGATCGTTTCAGCGTCGGGGTGGTCGGTGTGTTGCGCAATTCAGGCTTGACCCGGCGTGGCGGGGCCGGGCGGTCGTCGTGTCTTGTGCAAGTCGCCCTCGGACCGCTTCCGGTTTGCAAGCCCCAAGCGTTTCCGCTTACCCACACCGAGCGGTCCAGCCAGAGCGTGGCGACAGATCGCCTCGAGCGTCACGGGATCTTCCACCGATGTGGCGTCTCCCGTCTCCAGCGAGACGAGCGCGGCCAGCTTGCGGCGCCCGAGTTTCGCGCGGCTGGTGATCGTCGCGGGCACACAGCCGCACACGAACGCAGCCTCCCGGACCGTGAACCCCTCGGCCTCGAGCAGGATCAACGCTTCGCGCTGCTCGTCAGCAAGAGCGTTGAACGCCTGCCCGAAACGGGTATCCGCCAGAACGCCATCTGGGTCGGATCGCAGCTTGAGGCGATCGACGAAGGCGCGGGAATCGTCACTGGGACCGCGTTCGCGCGAGGCTCGGTCCGCGTAGTAGGCGTTCCGGACCATGCGGAACAGCCATGCGCGCATGGTCGACCGGCGGTCGAACGCGGACATATTCGCCCATGCGGCGACAACGGTGCGCGTCACGAGGTCATCGGCAATCGAACGCTTGCGGGCAAGAATGAGGGCGAAGGCACGCATCGCGGCCAAGTGATGTTCGATCTCGTCTCGCCGATCGGCATCCGGTTTCGCAATCGCGGACGGCGCGGCATCGAGGTTGCCGCCTCGGGCGGATTCGGCGGGGTGGGAAGGCATCGTGACTCGGCGATACATGGCTTCTCCTTTGGTTCATTCTGGCAGCGAAGACGCAACCATGCGCCCGGAAGACGACGTGACGTGTCCGGCAGCGCGCCCGACGCGCTGCCTGTACGGCGGTGATGTCGTCAACATGCTGGCCGGGGATTCGATTCGCGCTGATCCAGGTTAGCCGGGCGGATATTTCTCGATGTTCGGAGCCTCGGCGGAGCAGCGGACCGTCCCGATCGCGGCAGGAGGTCTCGAACCCCACCAGAACCTTCAGCTTGTCGAAGTGGTCGGCGACGGAGACGGAGACCGAGACGATGCTGGGTCAAAGCACGCCAAACGTCAGATTTGCGGCGATGACGAGAAACCCGAACCTGAAGTCCCGCGGCGAGTCTCCCGACTTCGCTCGGTAGTGGCGGCGGGGATCGGGCGTCCCATCGGCGGTTGCCGTTGAACACCTGCAATGGGGGGCTCACTGCAACACCATCCAGCGGCGTTAAGGATAGGCGAGCCTCACGCCTAACCAACCAACATGGTTGACGAGTTTCTTGCGACACGGGAACGCCGGGCTTTCTGTCCAGGCAGACAGTCAGCCTCACGACGTTCCACACAGCTTTTCACGCACCTTGCGCGTGCAGCCGTTTCTTCAACGAAAGCAGGAAGGCTGGTGACCCCGGCAGGACTCGAACCTGCAACCTATCCCTTAGGAGGGGATTGCTCTATCCAGTTGAGCCACGGGGCC
>CAZOBK010000028.1:0-42317 GCA_964578115.1 uncultured Roseicyclus sp. | reverse complement strand
GTCCGGGGCCATCGCCTCGACCGTCTGCCACGACCACCACAACATCGCCTGCGTGGGCGTCGATTACGCCGACATGGCGCTGGCGGCGAACCGGCTGTCGGAGATCGAGGGCGGCTTCGTCGTGGCGAAGGGGGGCGAGGTGCTGGCGGAACTGGCGCTGCCGGTGGCGGGACTGATGAGCCTCGCCAGTTTCGAAGAGGTGCATGACCGTCTTGTGACACTCAGGGCAGCGGCCAAATCGCTGGGCGTGACCCTGCACGAGCCTTTCCTGCAACTGGCCTTCCTTGCGCTGCCGGTCATCCCGGCGCTCAAGATCACCGACCGGGGCATGGTGGATGTCACGCGGTTCGAGATCATTCCCTGAGCGTGACGCGGTCCGGGACGTGACCCGGGGGATCGCGTCAAAACGTCCGACCCCGATCCACACCGTGTGGCACGTTGTTCGGTGGACGCGCCGAAGTTTGTGTACTATGGCATACCAAACTCAACCGAGGGCCGACCGATGACCACGAATGACACTCCCGACATCATCTACACCAAGGTGGACGAAGCGCCCGAGCTTGCGTCCGCCTCGCTTCTGCCGATCATCCAGAGCTTCGCCAGCGCCGCGGGCGTCTCGGTCGGCACGAAGGACATTTCGCTTGCCGGACGGATCATTGCCGTCTTCCCCGAATTCCTGACCGAAGAGCAGCGCATCCCCGATGACCTGTCGATCCTGGGCGAACTGGTGAAGACGCCCGAGGCGAATGTCATCAAGCTGCCGAACGTCTCGGCCTCGGTGCCGCAGCTCGTGGCGGCCGTGAAGGAGCTGCAGGGGCACGGATACGCCATCCCCGACTATCCCGAGGATCCGCAGACCGATCAGGAAAAGGACATCCGCGCGCGCTTCGACGCGATCAAGGGCTCGGCGGTGAACCCGGTCCTGCGCGAGGGCAATTCCGACCGCCGTGCGGCGAAGGCGGTGAAGGCCTTTGCGCAGGCCAACCCGCACCGGATGGGCGACTGGGCCCCCGACAGCAAGACGCGCGTGGCCTCCATGTCCGCCGGCGATTTCCGCTCGAACGAGATCTCCGCGACGCTCGACCGGGCGGCGACGGCGAAGATCGTGCTGACCACCGATGCGGGCGAGGATATCGTCCTGAAGGAAGGCCTGAGCTATCCCGAAGGCACCGTGGTCGATGCCACCTACATGAGCGCCGAGGCGCTGGACGCGTTCCTGACCGAGGAGATCGAGAAGACCAAGTCCGAGGGCGTTCTCTTCTCGCTGCACCTGAAGGCCACGATGATGAAGGTCTCCGACCCGATCGTCTTCGGCCATGCCGTCCGCGCGTGGCTGGCGCCGGTCTTCGAACAGTACGGTGACCGGATGGAAGAGCTTGGCGTGAACCCGAACCAGGGTCTCGGCGCGCTTCTGGAGAAGGTCAAGGACGAGCCCGAGATCATGGCCGCGATCGAGGCCGTGCGGGATGAACGCCCGCCGATGTACATGGTCGACAGCGACCGGGGCATCACCAACCTGCACGTCCCCTCGGACGTCATCATCGACGCCTCCATGCCCGCGCTGATCCGCGGCGGCGGCAAGGGCTGGGGCCCGGATGGCAAGGAACATGACGCGGTCTGCGTCATCCCCGACAACTCCTACGCGCCGGTCTATGGCGCCTCCATCGAGTTCTTCAAGAAGAAGGGCAAGCTCGATCCGGCCACCGCCGGCACGGTCCAGAATATCGGCCTGATGGCGCAGAAGGCGGAGGAATACGGCTCCCACCCGACGACCTTCGAGATGCCCGAGGCCGGAACGGTGCGCATGATCCTCGATGACGGCACGGTCCTGCATGCGCACACGGTGGCGGCGGGCGACATCTGGCGGTCAGCCAGCACGCGCAAGGCGCCGATCGAGGACTGGGTCGATCTGGCCATCGAACGCCAGAAGGCCGAAGGCTGCGAGGCGATCTTCTGGCTCGACGAGACCCGAGCCCATGACGCGGAGCTGATCGCCTATGTCAAACCGATCCTCGAGGCGCGCGGCGTGGCCGACAGGTTCCGGATCATGGCCCCGCGCGAGGCGACCATCGCCACGCTCGAGACGATCACGTCGGGCGGCAATTCCATCGCGATCACCGGCAACGTTCTGCGCGATTACCTGACCGACCTCTTCCCGATCCTCGAGCTTGCCACCTCGGCCAAGATGCTGTCGATCGTGAAGCTGATGAATGGGGGTGGCTTGTTCGAGACCGGGGCAGGCGGCTCCGCGCCCAAGCATGTGCAGGCGCTGCAGGCCGAGAATCACCTGCGCTGGGACAGCCTTGGCGAGTTCTGCGCGCTTGGCGAAAGCTTCAAGTTCCTTGCCGACAAGACCGACAACGACAAGGCGCGGCTTCTGGGTGAAGGGGTCGAGGCGGCCACGCAGGGCTATCTCGACAACGACAATTCGCCCCAGCGCAAACCGGGCCAGCCCGACAACCGCAACAGCCATTACTGGTTCGCGCGGTACTGGGCCGATGCGCTGGCCGCACAGGGCGAGGATGCCGGGCTTGCCGCCCATTTCGCGTCCGTCGCCAAGGCGCTGGCCGAGAAGGAAGACGCGATCATGGCCGAGTTGATGGCGGATCGCGGCAAGCCGGTGGACCTCGGCGGCTACTACCTTACCGATCCGGCCAGGATCGCGGCGATCATGCGGCCGTCCGAGACCTTCAACGCGATCATCGACGGGTGATCTCCGTGCGTCGGGCGGAGGTGTTCTCCGCCCGGCGCATTCTTGTCAAAGATCCAGGAACACGGTCTCGCCTTTGCCCTGCAGGCGGATGTCGAAGCGGTACTGTCCGGGCGCGGTGCGCCGCGCGATCAGCGTCGCGGCGCGCGGGCGTTGCTCGATCCGGGACAGAAGCGGATCGGCGCTGTTGTCCTCGTCCTCGAAATAGATCCGCGTCTGCAGCCCGGTATTGATCCCCCGCCCGACAATCCAGAGGGAGATATGCGGCGCCTGCAACCGCCCGTCGCGCAGCGCGACACGCCCCGGTTTGACGGTGTGCAGCGTGAATTCCCCGCTGTCCGCGTCGGCGGCGAAGCGGCAGAAGCCGGTAACCGCGGGATCGGCGCCCTCCTGTCCGGCATAAAGACCGCCTGCATCCGCCTGCCAGCTTTCCAGCATCGCATCGCGCAAGGTCCAGCCGGTGCCGTCCGCAACCGAGCCCGTGATCGTGATCGCCTCGCCCCTTGCGCCCTCGCGGATCGGCGAAAAGCCCAGATCCTCCGGATAGATGCCCTCGATGCCCGCGAATGAAGGGATGCAGCCGATATGGACGTAAGGTCCCGCGGTCTGGCTGGCCGTTTCTTCTAGAAGATACAGGCGCTGCACCATCACATCCCCTCCGGTCGGTTCTCGAACATGCTCTGCCGCCGCCCGCGCAGGACGATGTCGAAGCGGTAGGCGAGGTAATCCATCCCCCGCGAATTCTGCATGTCGAGGGGTGCCACCAGCCGGTCGATCTGGCCCCGGTTCCTGATGGTGTGCACGATGGGGCAGCGGTCGACCAGGGGGTCGCCCTCGAAATACATCTGGGTGATCAGCCGCTGGCCGAAGGCATGGCCGAAGACCGAGAAATGGACATGCATCGGTCGCCAGTCATTGGCGCGGTTGGGCCACGGATAGGCGCCGGGGCGGATCGTCATGAACTCGTAGCGTCCCTCGGCATCGGTCAGGGTCCGGCCGCAGCCGCCGAAATTCGGGTCGAGCGGGGCGGAATACGTGTCCTTCACATGGCGATAGCGCCCGCCGGCATTGGCCTGCCAGATCTCGACCAGCGTCTGGGGCACGGGCCGTCCGGTCTCGTCCAGCACCCGGCCATGGAGGCGGATACGCTCCCCGATGGCCGCCTCACCGGTGAAGTTGAGGATCAGGTTGTTATCCAAGGGCCCGATCAGCGAATGGCCGAAGCGCGGGCCGGTTTCCTCGGCGGGCGTGCATTCCATCGACAGAAGCGGCAGGCTGGGCGCGCGCGCGACGGATGTCTTGTAATCCTCGTCGCGGGACACCGGGTGCAACTCCCGCCGCCGGGGCATGAGAGGGTCATTCATCCGTCGCCTCCATCTCGGCAAAGGTCGCCTTGGCCAGCTTGATCGCGTGATTGGCGCGCGGCACGCCGGCATAGACGGCCACGTGCAGGAAGGCCTGCATCACGTCCTCCTTCGTGGCGCCCGTGCGGGCCGTGGCGCGGACATGCATCGGAATTTCCTCGAAATTCCCGGTCGCGGCCAAGATCGCCAGCGTCAGCATCGAGCGCTCCCGCCGGCTGATCGTGTCATCGGACCAGAGCGTGCCCCAGGCGCCTTCGGCGATCATCGACTGGAAGGGCGCGTCGAACTCGGTCGTCCCGGCCTCTGCCCGGTCCACATGCGCGTCGCCCAGCACCGCGCGGCGTGTCGTCATGCCTTGATCGTATCTGTCCATCGGATGCCTTTCAGTAGGGAAGCCCCACGTAATTCTCCGCCATGGCGGTCTGCGCGGCCGCGTTCGTCCTGAGGAAATCGATCTCGGCGCGCTGCATGCGCCGGTCGAAGCCGGTCTGATCGGGAAAGCGGTGCATGAGCGAGGTGAACCACCAAGAGAACCGCTCGGCCTTCCACACGCGCCTGAGCGCGCGGTCCGAATAGGCGTCGATGCCGTGCGTGGCGCCGGTCGCGTAGAACTCCCGCAACCCCTCGAAGAGGTAATGCACGTCGGAGGCGGCGAGGTTCAGCCCCTTCGCCCCCGTGGGCGGCACGATATGGGCCGCGTCCCCGCACAGGAACAGCCGCCCCCAGCGCATCGGCTCGGTCACGAAGGACCTGAGCGGGGCGATCGAGGTCTCGATCGAGGGCCCTGTCACCAGCCGCTCGGCCTGATAGGAGGGGATGCGGCGTTTCAGCTCGTCCCAGAACTGGTCGTCGGTCCAATCCTCGACACGTTCCTCGAGGCTGCACTGGATGTAATACCGGCTGAGCCGCGGGTTGCGCATGGAACACAGCGCAAAGCCGCGCTCGGAACTGGCGTAGATCAGTTCCTCGTTCACGGGCGGCGTCTCGCTGAGAACACCGAGCCAGCCGAACGGGTAGATCTTTTCGAAATCGCGGCGGATCTCGGGGGGCATGCTGGCGCGGCTGACGCCGTGAAACCCGTCGCAACCGGCCACGAAATCGCAGTCGATCCGCATTGGCACGCCATCGCTGCGGAAGGTGACATGGGGGGCGTCGCTGTCGGCCCCGTGGATCGCGACATCCTCGGCCTCGAAATGCACCGGCGCGCCGGTCGCGTCCCGCGCGGCGTAAAGGTCGTGGGTCACCTCGGTCTGGCCGTAGACCGTGACCGCATGGCCCGTGGTGCCGGTGAAATCGACGCGGAACATCTCGTCGTCGAAGGAGATCAGCGTGCCGTCATGGCGGATGCCTTCGCGCTCCAGCCGGTCGGCGACGCCCGCCTCGCGCAGAAGCTCCACCAACCCGCGCTCCAGCACGCCCGCGCGGATACGTGAGAGCACATGCGCGCGGGTGCGCTGTTCGACAATCACGTTGTCGATGCCATGGCGCGACAAAAGCTGGCCCAGGAGAAGCCCCGAGGGGCCGCCGCCGATGATCGCGACCTGCGTTTTCATCCGCCCGTTCAAAAGCCCGTTCATGCCGCGATCGCGCGGGTATTCCGTGGATGCATCTGCCGTCGTGCCATGCCCGTCACCTCCCCGTCCGGACGGTATCCCTGCGCCTCACTATACCGCGCCAGACGGCCAAGGCGATGGCCAAGCGTGGATTGGCCCATGTCCGATGGCCGGCCGCCCTGAGCATACCACCTTTACGCGCCGTCATGCGTGGCGCAAAACCGGGGGCGCGTCGCGGGATCTCAAACGGCTGGGCCGGAATCCGGGAACCGCGCCGCAGACGGTCTGACGGAGGTTTCCTTGGCAAACCCGCTCTACGATACGCTTTTCGGGGTTCATGCGGACAGCAACGCGCCCTTTCTGATGCTCCCCGACGGTTCGGTCCAAACCTACGCGGCGTTCCTCGGCACGGCCGCGCGCCTCGCCCATATGCTGACCGCGGGCGGGCTGAGGCCCGGCGACCGGCTGGCCGCCCAGGTCCACAAATCGCCCGAGGCGCTGGCGCTCTATGCGGCTTGCGTGCAGGCGGGCGTCGTCTTCCTGCCGCTCAACACCGCCTACACGGTCGATGAACTGACCTATTTCATCGAGAACAGCGGCGCGCGGATGGTGGTCTGCGACGGTGCCGCGCGCGAGACGCTCAGCCCGGTGGCCGCGCGGCTTGCGGCCATGGTCGAGACGCTGAACGCGGATGGCTCGGGCAGCCTGACGGAGGCGGCGGGGGCCATGGAGGACAGTTTCCCGACCGTGGCGCGCGACATCGACGATCTCGCCGCCTTCCTCTACACCTCCGGCACCACGGGGCGGTCCAAGGGGGCGATGCTGACGCAGGGCAACCTTCTGTCGAACGCGCGGACCCTGACGGACTACTGGCGCTTCACTTCCGACGACGTGCTGTTGCACGCGCTGCCGATCTATCACACGCACGGGCTATTCGTGGCCACGAATGTCACGCTTCTGGCGGGTGGGGCGATGATCTTCCTGCCGAAATTCGACCTCGACGCGATGATCGCGCGGATGCCCGGGGCGACAGTGATGATGGGCGTTCCGACCTTCTACACGCGGCTGCTGGACGATCCGCGCCTGACCCGCGGTCTGGCGGGGCACATGCGGCTCTTCATTTCGGGCAGCGCGCCGCTTCTGGCCGAGACCCATGAACGGTTCGAGGCGCGCACCGGACACCGTATCCTCGAACGCTACGGGATGACCGAGACCAACATGAACACCTCGAACCCCTACGATGGCGAACGCCGCGCCGGCACCGTGGGCTTTCCACTGCCGGGGGTGGAATTGAAGATCACCGAGCCTGTGACCGGCGATAGCCTGCCGCAAGGCGAGATCGGCCAGATCGAGGTGCGGGGCCCGAACGTCTTCAAGGGCTACTGGCAGATGCCGGACAAGACCGCCGCAGAGCTTCGCGCCGACGGCTTCTTCATCACCGGCGATCTGGGCCGCGTCGATGCGGACGGCTACGTCCATATCGTCGGTCGCAACAAGGACCTGATCATCTCAGGCGGCTTCAACATCTATCCCAAGGAGATCGAGCTGATCCTCGACGAGCAGCCCGGCGTGCTGGAAAGTGCCGTGATCGGCGTGCCGCATCCCGATTTCGGCGAGACCGTGCTGGGCCTGATCGTGGCGGAGCCGGGGGCCTTGCCCGACCTCGACGCCATCGCGGAGGCCGCCGCCCGGTCGCTGGCGCGATTCAAGCATCCGCGCCAGCTTGTGCTCATCGATGAACTGCCGCGCAACACCATGGGAAAGGTCCAGAAAAACGCGCTGCGGGAACGGTATTCGGATCTCTTTGCACCGGGGCGGGCCTGAGGCCGCGTTACCCCGGATCGAGCGCCGCCAAGGCACGGTCTTTCGTGTCATCCGGCGTTCCGGAGGCATCGACATGGCCCCAGCCGACGCGGTAGCGCAGGCGGTCCAGCTGCATCCGCACGACTGCCGCATCCGCATCCGACGCATCGTCCCGCCGCGCCTCGACGCGGGACACCAGCGTTTCCGCCCCGGCCTCGAGCCAGAGGCCCTTGAACGGCACGCCGCACTGCCGGGCGACCTTCTCGATGGCGTGGCGTTCCCCTGCATTCAGGTAGACCGCATCGACGATCACGGCATGGCCCGCGCCGAGCGCCATACCCGCGCGCCGCGCGATGCGGTCGTAGACCTGTGCGTTGACCTCCGCCGTGTAGGCCGTGTCGGGCAGGGGCGTGTCGTCGCCGACGCCCAGCATCGCCTTGCGCTCGGTGTCGCTGCGCAGATGGACCGCGCCGGGGGTTGGCCCGATGCCGGGGGCGAGCGCGCGCGCCAGCGTGGTCTTGCCCGTCCCCGACAGGCCCCCGACGGCGATCAGGCATGGCGCGACAGGCTCGAGCGCTTCGCAGGCATCCGCGAGGTAGCGGCGGGCGTCGTCCAGCACCGCCGCATCGCCGCCACGGGCGCGCGCGGTCTGCACCGCCACCATGGCGCTGATCGCCGCGCGGACACCGATGAACAGCGGCAGAACGCGCAGACCCGCAAGGTCCGTCTCGGTCCGGGATGCGCGCAGCCACGCGTTCATGACCGCGTTCGCGGCCGCGTCCAGCCCGCGATGGCGCAGGTCCATCAACAGGAACGCAAGGTCATAGAGCACGTCGCAGGTGCCGAGCTCCTCGTCGAATTCCAGCGCGTCGAAGGGCGTGGGGATGCCGTCCAGAAGCACGATGTTGCGCAGGTGCAGATCGCCATGGCAGCGACGGACGCGGCCGGCCGTCGTGCGCGCGTCCAGTGTCGCGCTCTCGCGCTGCACGATCCGCCGCGCGCCGGTCAGAAACGTGCGCATGTCAGCATCGGGGAGCTCGTCCAACCCCGCGAACACGCGCGCCAGCTCATCGATGATCTGGCCGATCAGGATCGAGTTCGGCTTGTCCCCGCGAATTTCGGCCATCCCGTGATACTGCGCGACCGACCGGCCCAACGCTTCGGCCAGCGGCAGGTCCAGCGCCCCTTGCGCCGCGACATGGGCAAGCTCGTCCTCGGTGGGAAAACGGGCCATCCGCAACACCCATTCCACGGGCGTGCCTTGGCCCGCAAACGTCAGCGCCCCGTCCGGCTCGCGCGTGATGGCCACGACGTCGCGGTAGATGCCGGGCGCGGCGGGCGTGTTGAGCTCCAGCTCGCGCTTGAGCGCCGCATGCCGTTTTTCGAGGGTCGAATAGTCGAGGTAGTCGTAGCGCACCGCGCGCTTGATCTTGAAAGCATCGCTGCCGGTGAGAAATACATGGGCCGCGTGGGTCTCGATGACCTCGACGGGATCCGCCGAACCGTGCGTGTCAAGGGTCCCGAGGAAGGAGATGACCTCGGCCTGCGGGTCACACTTCATGGGGCCATCGCCTCGGACAGCGGCCACGGCAAGTTTTCGGCGGGCATGCTATCCCATCGCGCCGTTCAACACTCGTGTGCAGGCTGCCCGGTTCAGGGCCCGGCCGTCTGCGCGTGGTCATCCATGATCCGCACGACTTCTTCATCCGAGACCTGGGGGAAATCCGCGTAATGCGCGCCGACCGCGTAGAACGGCGCGGGCGTCGCAAGGCAGATCACATCATCAACTTCCTTCGAAAGCAATGCCAGCGTATCGGCCGGTGCCACGGGCACGGCAAGGATCAGCCGCAGCGGCGACTTGCGCCCGATCGCCTTGAGGGCAGCACGCATCGTGGCCCCGGTGGCGATACCGTCATCCACGACGATCGCGGTTCTGCCGGTGATCTCGACCGAAGACCGGTCCCCGACATAAAGCACCTTGCGCCGCGCGATTTCCTCGAGTTGCGCCCCGGCGAGCCGGTCGATCTCATTGGCTTGGATCCCCGAGCGCCGGATGACGTCCTCGTTGCGCACGATTTCGGGACGGTCGCCATCGACGACTGCGGCGACGGCAAGCTCCGGTTGGCTGGGAAGACCGATCTTGCGCACCATGATGAGGTCGAGCGGGGCTTTGAGCGCGCGCGCAACCTCCGCGCCGATGGGCACCCCGCCACGCGGCAGCGCCAGCACGACCGGGTCCGCGTAGCCCTGTTGCCCGAGCGCCCGCGCCAGCGCCTTTCCCGCCTCGATCCGGTCGCGATAGGTGCTCATGATGGCGGTCTCCTGTGCTGGCGTCTCGGTCGCGTGTGAAAGCCGTCGGGCCTGCCGCAGCGCATTGACGATAGGGTCCCGGCGGGCGGGCTGCATTGCTCCGTGTTAAACCTCCGGCGCGTGAAACGTGGGAGATTCAAGGCATTCGGGGCGATGATCGGAGCCTTTGCCGCGCCCAAATCCGACGCTGAAGGGAGCAGGGACTTGCAGGACCGTGAGGACGCAAAGCAGCGGATCGAGGAGCTTCGCGAAGCGATCGACCGACATGACCGGCTCTATTACGTCGAAAACGCGCCCGAGATCTCGGACGCGGAATACGACAGGTTGTTCGCCGAACTCGAAGAGCTGGAAGAAGAGCATCCCGACCTCGTGACCGACGCCTCACCCACGCAACGCGTGGGCGTGGAGCCCGTATCGGAGCTTGCCGAGGTCGGGCACGTGGCGCCGATGCTCAGTCTGCACGCGGTGCGCGAGAGAGACGAGATCGCGGCGTTTCTCGACCGTCTTCGCAAGGAAACCGGCCAAAAGGACATCGACGTCATGGCCGAGCCGAAATTCGACGGGCTGTCGGTGGAGGTCGTCTACGAGGATGGCCGCTTCCAGCGCGGCTCGACCCGGGGCGACGGCGAGACGGGCGAGGACATCAGCCACACGCTGCGCACCATTCGGGCGCTGCCGCTGCGGCTCGAGGGCGCCGATGACCCGCCGGGCCAACTGGCCGTGCGCGGCGAGGCGATCTTGCCGAAATCCAGCTTCCATGCGCTCAACAAGGCCCGGGTCGAGCGCGGCGAGGACCCGTTCGCCAACCCGCGCAACGCCGCCGCCGGCGTTCTGCGCCGTCAGGACCCGGCCGAGGCCGAGCGCTCGCGCCTTGCCGTCACCTTCTACGATGCGACCGGCATCGACGCCGATGCGGCGCCGACCCAGTCGGATCTGCTCGACCGTCTGCGCGATCTGGGCCTGCCGGTGATCGGGGAGCGCAAGCGATGCGGCTCCCTCGACGATGCCGCGTCCTTTCACGAGGCGCAGGAGGCGGCGCGCGACGATCTCGATTTCGAGATCGACGGCATCGTGCTCAAGCTCGACGCGCGTAGCGACCGCGAGGCGCTGGGCGTACGCAGCCGCTCGCCGCGATGGGCGATCGCCTGGAAATTTCCGCCGAGGACCGAAGAAACCCGGATCGCCGATATCGTCGTCGGGGTCGGCCGCACCGGCGCGATGACGCCGGTGGCGCTGCTCGACCCGGTGGACGTGGGCGGCGTGACGGTGGCGCGTGCCACGTTGCACAATATCGAGGAGGTTCATCGCAAGGACCTTCGCGTGGGCGATACCGTGCGGATCGAGCGGGCGGGCGACGTGATCCCCGAGGTGGCCGAACGTGTGCCGCAGCCGGGGGTGGAACGCTCCGATCCCTTCGAGATGCCGGACCACTGCCCTTCCTGCGGGGCGAAGGCGGAACGACGCGGGCCACTGACCTATTGCCCCGCAGGCATCGCGTGCCCGGCGCAGCTCAAGGGGCGGCTGGTGCATTACGCCTCGCGCGAGGCGATGGATATCGAGGGTCTGGGAGAGCGGACCGCAAGGCAACTGGTCGAGCGCGACCTCGTCGCGGATATCGCGGATCTCTATGACCTTTCGGCGGCGGATTTCGCGGAACTCGACGGGTTCGCCGAGAAATCCGCCAAGACCCTGCACGACGCCATCCATGACCGGCAGGATGTGCCGCTCGACCGGTTTCTCGTGGCGCTCGGAATACGGCACATCGGGCGCGACGCGGCGCGACGGCTCGCGTTGGCCTTTCGGACGCTCGATGCGCTGAGGGCAGCCTCCGAGGCGGAGATCGCCGATATCGACGGGATCGGCGCCGAGGCCGCCGAAAGCGTCGCGGCATTCTTCGCCGAGGAGAATAACATCGACGTGATCGACCGTCTGCTGAACGCTGGAGTGTCGCCCGAGCCCCCGGAGCGGACAGGCGACGCGCTCGAGGGCCGGACCTTCGTGCTGACAGGCGCGTTGGAAAACTGGACCCGGGAGGAAGCGACCGACGAGATCGAGCGCCGCGGCGGCCGCGTGACATCCAGCGTAAGCGGACAGACCGACTACGTGGTGGCCGGGTCCGATCCCGGCTCGAAGCTCGACGATGCGCGGCAGGAAGGGGTCGAGGTGCTGGACGAGGACGCCTTCGCCAAGATGCTGAACTGACGGAAAGGGGCGGAAATGCCAGTCCATAACAGCGAAATCGCGGCCATGTTCGACCATGTCGCCGACCTTCTGGAGGTGCAGGACGCCAACGAGTTCCGCGTCCGCGCCTATCGCAACGCCGCCGACACCATCCGCGACCAGAGCCGCTCGGTCGCGAGCATGGTGGAGGAAGGGGAGGATCTGTCCGAGTTGCCCGATATCGGGGAGGATCTGGCGGGCAAGATCGGCGAGATCGTCCGCACCGGCAACCTGCCGCTCCTGGGCGAGCTGTCCGAGGACGTGCCCGAGGCCATCGTCGAGGCCACGCGCATTCCCGGCATCGGGCCGAAACGCGCGCGGGCGCTTTTCGAGGAACTCGATCTGGGCTCGCTCGACGATCTGAAGACCGCGGCGAAGGAGGGCCGGATCGCCGATATCGAGGGCTTCGGGGAAAAGACCGAAGCGAGGATACGCGAAGAACTGGAAAAGGGCGACATCACCGAGCGGCGTTTCCGGCTGGATGTGGCCGAGGATTTCGCCGAGCCGCTGGTGGCATGGATCCGCGAGATCGATGGCGTGGAACGGGCCGAGATCGCCGGCAGCTACCGCCGCCGCAAGGAGACGGTGGGCGATCTGGATATCCTCGCCGCCGGCGAGGATGGCGGCGCGATCATCGACCGTTTCACCGAATACGACGAGGTCGAGGAGGTCGTCTCACAAGGCAAGACGCGCTCGACCGTGCGCCTGCGTTCTGGGCTGAACGTCGATCTGCGCGTCATCCCCGATGCCAGCTGGGGTGCTGCCATGCATTACTTCACCGGCTCGAAGGCCCATAACATCGAAGGGCGCAGGCGGGCGCAGGACAGGGACCTGAAGCTCAACGAATACGGGCTTTTCGACGGCGAGAAGCGCGTCGCGGGCGCGACCGAGGAAGAGGTCTACGAGGCAATAGGCCTGCCGTGGATTCCGCCCGTGCTGCGCGAGAACCGCGGCGAGATCGAGGCGGCGGAGAAAGGTGAGTTGCCCGACCTGATCACCCGCGACGACCTGAAGGGCGATCTGCACACCCATACCGACGCATCGGACGGGAAAAACACGCTTCGTGAAATGGCGGATGCCGCGCAGGACCTTGGCTACGAGTACCTGGCGATCACCGATCACTCCAAGAGCCAGACCCAGGCCGGCGGGCTGAGCGAGGAAGAGCTTGAGGCGCAGATCGACAAGATCGCCGATCTCAACAAGGATTTCGACGGTTTTCGCCTGCTGGCGGGCTGCGAGGTGGACATTCTCGACGACGGACGTCTCGATTTTCCCGACGAGCTGCTGGAAAAACTCGATCTCGTGGTCGCGTCGATCCATTCGAAATTCAATCTCGACGCGGAGGCGCAGACCAAGCGCATCATTCGCGCCATGGAAAACCCCTGTGTCCACATCATCGGCCATCCCACGGGGCGCCAGATCGGCCAGCGCCGAGCCTTCGATGTCGATATGGAACGCCTGGTGGACGCGGCGAAAGACACGGGCTGCGTGCTGGAGCTGAACGCCAACCCGATCCGGCTGGACCTCAAGGACGTGCATTGCCGCATGGCGATCGAGTCCGGCGTGAAGATCGCCATCTCGACGGACGCCCATTCCACCGGGGGGCTGGGCAATATCCGTTATGGCGTGGATCAGGCGCGGCGCGGTTGGCTTTCGGCGGCGGACGTGGTCAATTCGCTGGGCTGGGGCGACCTGTCTGACCTGCTGAAAAGATAGGTCCGGCAGGCATGGCGCCTGGCCATTTCAGCGCCGCGCCCATCGTGGCCGAGTTCGATCAACCCGGTGCCGTTGATCGACAGCGACAGGCGCGACCGGCAGCGGCCGCCTCTGGGCCTGTGAGACCGCGACCATCGGGAATTGCCTGTACGCGCGGAAAAATCGCTGCAGTCCGACTTGATCCAGCCGCGAATGACAGGTGGTCACGGTCTTGTCGGCGATATCCTAGAAGATCGGGACATGCAGGAATTTCGTGTGGAAATGGAGAATGTCGAACCGATCGGCCATGTGGCGGACACGGTCGAGCATCACGATGGTATCGGCGATGCCTTCGGTCAGCCGTTCGTCGGTCAGAAGCGACCGGTCCCGGCAGACGGCCATATCCGCGTTCACCCGGCTTTCGCCATTGGTGAAGACCGTGATCCCGTGGCCCCTGGCACTGAGCGCCGCGGCAAGGCTCGCCACCACTCGCTTCGCGCCTCCGCAGTGTCTTGGCGGCAAGGCCTCTATCAGTGGCGCAATCCGTGCAGTTCGGAATTCCCCCCTCCCGTCATTCCCCCCTCCCGTCAGTGTGCATCTGATGATGCGCATCAAGCGTCGGGCGGATGGAGATGAGTGGCATTAACCGGCGCTAATGCCGTGCGGCGCCGGGCTGGGAATATGGGTCTAGTCGCTGCGGTACAGGCCTGTCCCCGCCGTCGGCAGCGGCGCGGCAGGTTCCGGTCCCCCCGGCCTGCCGCACACCACACACATCGCACAAAACGGCAGACTGGAGGAAAAGATGACAGAGACCCAAGCGAAGGCACCGGCACGCACCGGCCAGGGCAGCACGGTGCCCACCGCCGACGACAGAGCCCTGACGCCGTTCTGGATGCTCCGCAACGAGGTCGACGATCTCTTCGACGATTTTTTTCGGACCGGTTGGAGCGGCTGGCCCATGCAGCGCCGCCGCGCACATGGCGTCACCCCGCGCGGCCCGGCCGTCGCCCCGTCGCTTGCCGTGCCGTCCCTTGACGTGATCGACAAGGAAAACGAGGTCAAGCTCATCGCCGATCTGCCCGGGCTCAGCGAGAACGACATCGACGTTCAGGTGACCGACAGCACGCTGACCATCAGCGGCGAGAAGAAGGAAGAGGTCGAGGAGGGCGACGAAGAGGGCGAGCGATACGTCTCCGAACGCCGGTTCGGCAGTTTCACGCGTCGCATCTCGTTGCCCGAAGGCATCGATCAGGACAAGATCGACGCCACGTTCCGCAACGGCGTGCTCACGGTGCGCCTGCCCAAGACGCCCGAGGCGCAGAACCCCGCCCGCAAGATCGAGGTCAAGGCCGCGACCTGAGTCGACCCGAGGCGGCCGGGTGGGCGCGCCGGATCAGTCCGCGACAGTGTCGCAGTCTACGGGCGCGTCCTCGCAGCGGACCGTGTCGAGCGTGCTTGCATCGACGTCGCACTCCGCCAGCGCCATGCGCAATGCGCGGCGCAGCACCTCTTCATGGGTCGGGTGGTAGGCGGGCATGCGCAACAGCGCGCGCAGATCGTCCCCCTGTCCGATGGCATGGACCAGCAGATGTGCCAGATGCTCGGCCGCCGGCGCCGCGATCGCCGCGCCCAGGATGCGGGCGGTGGCCTTCTCGGCGTAGATGCGTAGCGCACCGCCCGCCCCGCGTTGCAGCTGGGTGCGCCCGGACGCGTCGAAGGAGGCGTGGCCCGTGGCGATCTCGTCCGCGCGATCCTTCAGAGCCTCCCATGTCGCGCCGGCCAGCGCGATCTGCGGCTCGCAGAACACCATCCTGAGGGGTGCGCGGCGTTCGAAGACGGCGTCCTCGCCGCGCGCCGCGAAATACCCCGCGACACGGCCCTCGTCCGAGGCCTCATGCAGCAGGCCGGGACCTCGCCCGGCATCCCCCGTGAAGTAAATCCGCGTTCCCGGCGGGTTCAGCCGACCCTCCGGCAGGTCAGGCCGCCCGTCCTCCCTCAGGGTAACACCCAGCGCGTCGAGCCCCAGATCGTCGAGATTGGGCCGTCGGCCCATGGCGACGAGAACCAGATCGACCTCCGTTTCGCCCTCCGCGTCGTCGTTGGCCCATTGCATCGTGATCACATGTCCGCCCGTTTCGACGGGCTCCGCCTCGGCGGTGACGATGGTCATTTCTCGCGCCATCGACTCTCGCAGCCGCGGCAAAAGGTCGGGGTCCGTCAACCCGCCGATCGTGGCCACGGGGTCGAAGCCGGTGACCTCCACGCCAAGTCGTGCCAGTGCCTGCCCGAGTTCCAGCCCGACGGGTCCTAGCCCGATAACGGCCATGCGGCGTGGCAGGTGGCGCAACTCGAAAATATCGTCGGAGGTCAGGATCCGGGACCCGAACCGTTCGCGCCATTCCGGGGGAACCACCGGGCGCGAGCCGGTCGCGACCACCGTGGCGCGGGGGCGGAACCGCGTCTCACCGGCCTGCAGAATGCCACCGGTCTCGAACACCGGAGCATGCGCCACGAGATGGCTGTCGCGCCAGTCCGACATGCCGTCGAGGACGCCATCGACAAGGCCGTCGCGCAATCTGCGTGTCTCCTCCAGAACGCGGCCCGAGTCGATCCGCAGTCCCGCGCCGCCCACGATTCCCAGCGCCTCGAAGTCGTGCCTGCGGTGAAAGTCATGGGCCGATTGCAATAGCGCCTTGGACGGCATGCAGGCCACCCGCGCGCAACTGGTGCCATATGGGCCGGGGTCGAACACCCGGTAGCTGTCGGTCACCTTCGCGACCTCGGAGCGTGCCGAAAGACCGGCGGTGCCCGCCCCGATGATCGCGACGTCGATTTCCGTGACGGGGGGTGTCGTTGCGGCGGGCGCGTCCGCGCTCATCGCCGGCTCGGTTTCGTCGCGGGGTCGAATTCCATTGCGCCGATCCGGCGCACGGTGCTGGCCTGCGGACCGATCTCGCTTTCGCCGGTCTGCACCACCAGTTCGACGGGGTCGCGCGGCTGCAGATCGTCGAAGCTGCCGTCGGTGACGCTGTTGCGGTGGAAGTAGATCAGGCGATTGTCCGTCGCGATGATCTGGCCGAAATCCTCGTCGTGGCGGATCTCGACGATCTTGCCCTGAAGCGGCCCGTCATGGGTCTTGACCTCGCCCTTGATCTGGTCCTTCCAGCGTTTCAGCTCGGTCGCCATGGCGGCGAAGGCATTGCGGACGGCGACGCGCAGATGCTCGTGCTCGGCCACGTCGTTCTGATCGTGGCGCACGACAAGCTCGTCCCCGGGTACGCGCACCTCGATCGTTACCTCGTAGAGATTGCCCTTGCGCTGGCTCTGGTGCGGCGCGCGGATATAGACGTGGCAACTGGTGATCCCATCGTAGAAGGTGTCCAGCTGCGCGGCCTTTTCGTGCACCAGGTCCTTGATCTCCTCGCTGGGTTCGACATGACGGAACGCGATTTCAATCGGGGTCTGCATCTGATGTCTCTTCTCGCCTCTCGCTGTGGATCGCCGGCGCAGGGACCTGCGGCCCCTCCGAACGACCACCATGCCCGTTGCGGTGCCCTTTGCGCCTTAGCACGTGTTAAGGCGCGGGGGCTTTTCGGGCGGTATCGCTCCGGAAAGCGCGGCGGCCACCGCGCGGCAAGCGTGCAAGGGTGGCAGGCCGCGCTGCGACTGACCGCTCCCGGCGTCGCGGAACGCGGCCGGGGCATGTCCGGAACCGGAAAGGGGAAATCGCCCGTGAAACTCGATCATGGCACCTGGGTCGTCATAGCCGACGGCGAGAAATACCTGCTTCTGCGCAACAAGGGCGACGAGGAGTTCCTGCATCTCGAGGTCGTCGGCCACGACACCAGCCCCAACGCCCCCGCGCGGGAGCTTTCGACCGACCGGGCCGGCCGCCAGCATGACGCCAAGCGCGAACTCGATGGCAATATCGCGGCCTGGGGCACCAGCGCGATGGAAGAGACCGACTGGCATCGTGTCGAGGAAGCGCGCTTTGCCAGGCATGTCGCCGAGACGCTCGGAGAGATGGCCGCATCGGGACGGTTCGACAAAATCGTCGTGATCGCGGATCCCCGCTCGCTGGGAGAATTCCGCACCGCTTACGACGATCGCCTGAAGGCACGGATCGTGGCCGAGATCGACAAGGACCTGACGAACCTGCCTCTGGACAGGATCGAGGCCTCGATCAAGGCCTACGGCGCGTCCTGAGCCTCGGGCCGTCCTTCCAGATCGGCGATCAGGTCCTGCATGAGCGCGATCTCGCGTCGCTGGGTTTCGATGATCTCGTCGGCCAGCTCACGGACCCGCGGATCGGAAATCTGCGCGCGTTCGCTGGTCAGGATGGCGATGGAATGGTGCGGGATCATGGCCTGCATCCACGCCACGTCGTCCACCGTCCGCTGGCTGCGCAGCATGTAGACGGAGCCTGCAAAGATCACCGCGGCCCCGATGAAGATCGCGATGTTCACCGTCCGGCTAGAATACATCGACAGCATGTAGGCCAGCATGATGATCGCCATGCCCCCGCCCATGTAGAGCGCCATCCATGCGCGTGTCTGGCTCCAGTAGACGTGGTCCAGGATGTAGGTGTTGAGATACATCATCACGTACATCGCGATGGTCGAGGTCGCGATCATCGCCGCGAATCTCAGGTAGCTCATGTCGCTTCCTTCTGGGTATGCGGGCGGACCGTCCACGGTCCGCCCGTCCGGTTCAGCGGCCAAGGTCGATCAGCCTCGCGACGGAATTTGCCTCGACCTCGCGCTCTTCGAAGAAGTTGGTGCCCTCCATCTCGCCTGTCACCAGCACACGATCGCCGACCTCCACGGAGGGTGCCACAAGGACGTCCGGCGTCAGGCTGGTGTCGACGGTCAGCGTGGACATCGCGCTTTCGACCATGATCTGGTTGTCCTCGACGCCGGTGACCCGGCCCGAGAACGCCACCCAGTCGCCAACCTGCGTCCCGGAGAACATCCCCGGCGCGAAGCTGCGGGTGACGGAGGGGTCGCCTTCCTCGTCTTCGGGATCGGCGTAGAGGTATTCGCCGAGCGAGGGCACATAGACGACCGCGGCCTCGATGGACCTGTTGTCGTACAGGTTCCGGTCCATGCGCCCGATGACGTTCACCTGACGATCGAACAGATCGGACCGGTCCACCGCCCAGTCGAACTTGTCCAGTTCGACGGTGATGTCGTCCTCGCCGTAATCGAGCACGAAGCTGGTGGCGAGAACCGTCTCGACCGTGCCGGCGAGCGAGATCCACTCGTCCTCATAGGTCGTGGCGACCTCCTGCGACATGGCCGGACCCACCGCCGTGGCGGATAGGGCGACGACGCACAACAGTGTTTTCCGCATGGTTTTCATGTTTCACCGCCTTTCGTGTCTAGGTCGCCGCCTGATCGTCGAGCATGAAGGTGATCTTGGCGTTCACCCGGTAGCTCGTGATCTTTCCGTCGCTGACGGCGGCGTTCATTTCCTTGATGTAGACCGACTTGATGTTCCGCACGGTCTCGGAGGCTTTCGTGACGGCCACTGCCGCGGCGGCGTCGAAGCTGTCCGGGGATTCCGCGAGAACTTCGATAACCTTGAGCATCGACATGATTGGTCTCCTTCGTTCGCGTTCTGCTGGCGGGGGGAGTCCCGTCGCAGCCTCCTTCACGCTGACGGAGCGGTCATATGCCCGCATTGACCTCGGTAAAGGCTTTCTGGGCGATCCGTCCGGGCTATCCGGTCCGGTCGCCACGCATGAGCGCGATCCACATCTGCCCGAGGAGGACCGGCACGAGGCTCGCACCCCCGGCAAGCGCCAGCGCGGCGTGTCCCGGCGGTTCCAGCTTGAGCAGGCCGGAGAAGCCCGGCAGCCAGACCGCGGTGGCGATCAGCGCGAGGCAGATCGCCACGGCGCCCCAGACATAGCGGTTGCGCGACACGTCGTTCAGGATCGGGCCGGTTCTCGGGTCGCGCAGGTTGAAGACGTTCCAAAGGTGCCCAAGCGACAGCGTCAGGAAGGCCACTGTGACGGCGCCGCCGGTCTCCAGTTCCAGCCAGAAGAGCGCGACAAGGAACGCGCCGAGGATGGCCACGGTCAGGAACGCGCCCAGCATGGCCGTATCCACCCAGTTCTGGCGGTTCACGATAGGCTCGTCGGGGTCGCGCGGCGGGTCTTCGAGGACTGTCTCGCTGCCGGGCCCGAGACCGAGGGCCAGCGCGGGAAAGACCCCCGTGACAACGTTGAGATAGAGGATCTGCAAGGGCAGAAGCGGTGTCGGAAGGCCCGCGCCCACGGCAAGGCCCACGACCAGCAGCTGGCTGACATTGCACGACATCAGGTAGACAGCGAAGTTTCGGATATTGCCAAAGATCACCCGGCCTTCGCGCATCGCCTCGAGGATCGTGGGAAAGCGGTCGTCGCGCAGCACCATGCGGGCAGCCTCCTTGGCGACCTCGGTGCCGCGCTGACCCATGGCGATGCCGATATCAGCCTTTTTCAGCGCCGGCGCGTCGTTGACGCCGTCGCCGGTCATCGCCACCACGTGCCCGGCCTTCTGAAACAGAGTGACAAGCGTCAGCTTGGTTTCGGGCGACACACGGGCGAAGACATCGGTGCGCATGACCTGCTCCAGCCGGTCCTCGTCCATCTCCTCGACGTCGAGACCGGAAAGCTCGGTGCCCTCCATGACGGTGAGTTCGCCGTCGCCAAGGCCCGCGTGGCGGGCGATGGTTTCGGCCGTGTCGGCGTGATCGCCGGTCAGCATGACCACCCGGACCCCGGCGGTCTGGCAGGACCGGATCGCGTCGGGAACGTCCTCCCGGACCGGGTCGAGAAGGCAGACAAGGCCGATCAGGTGCAGGTCGCCATAGGGCTCCGCCCCATCGTCGGAGACGTGTTTCATCGCCAGCGCCAGCAGGCGCAGACCGTCGCGCGCGGCCTCGGTGTTGCGGTCGAGCCAGCGTTGCCTTGCGTCGTCATCGAGCGCCGCGGTGTCGCCGCCGCCCGTCATGACCCTTGAGCAGACGTCGAGCACCGCCTCGGGCGCGCCCTTGACCGCCACGAGGTAGCCATCGGCGTCCTCGTGCACGGTGGCCATCATCTTGAGGTCGGGATCGAAGGCGTGTTCCCGCGCTTCGGGCAGGTCCCGAGCCAGGTCGTCGCGTCCGAGTTCGGCCTTCTGCGCGACGGACAGAAGCGCCACCTCCATCGGGTCGCCCGCGTGATCGGTCTCGCCCCCGTTCTCGTCCCTGCCGACGGTATCGGCATTGGTGCAGAGCGCGCCCACCTTCAGCGCCCAGGCGAGGCGGTCATCGTCCTCGGGCGCCAGCGGCTCGTCTTCCCCGTGCCGGAACGGATCGTCCGCGTCCGTGTCGACCTCGACCTCGGCATCGTCGAGCAGGTAGCGCACGACCGTCATCCGGTTTTCCGTCAGCGTGCCGGTCTTGTCGGTCAGGATCACCGTGGTCGCGCCCAGTGTTTCGACGGAAGAAAGCTGCGTGATCAGCGCGTTGCGCGCACTCATCCGCCACATCCCCCGCGCGAGGCTGAGCGTGGCGACGATGGGCAGCCCTTCGGGCACCGAGGCCACGGCCAGCGCGACACCGGTCTGGATCATCGCCGTAAGCTCCGAGCCGCGCAGGATGCCCGCGCCGATCGCGATGGTGGCCAGCACCAGCGAAAGCCAGACGAGGCGATGCCCCAGATGGTCGAGCCGTTGCTCCAGCGGCGTCACATCGGCCTCGGCGCTCTGGGCCAGATCGCTGATGCGCCCGATCTCGGTGTCCATCGCGGTCGCCGCGACGATGCCTGCACCAGAGCCTTGCGTGATCGCCGTGCCCTTGAACGCCATGTTGGCGCGGTCACCGACCTCCGTGTCCTCGGCGATGGCGTCGGTGGATTTCTCGACGGAGGTGGATTCCCCGGTCAGCACCGACTCGTCCACCTGAAGATTGGCCGTCTCGACCAGCCTGAGGTCCGCCGTTACAATGTCGCCGGCCTCCAGCACCACTAGATCGCCCGGCACGACATCCCGCGCGTCGATCATCTTGTCGTCGCCGCCGCGGCGCACGCGGGTGCGCACGTCGGCGATCTTCATCAGCGCCTCCATCGACCGCGCGGCACGCAGTTCGGTGAAGAAGCCAATGGCGGCGTTGATGAACAGAAGCGCCACGATGGCGATGCCCTCGGCCAGTTCTCCGAAGGCAAAGGACAGGCCGGCCGCGAAGGCCAGCAGCCAGACGATCACGCTCTGGAACTGGTTGCCCAGAATGGTCAGCAGGCTCCGGCGCTTCTGCCGCTGCAGGGTGTTGGGGCCGTGCGACTCGCGCCGCGACCGGGCTTCCTTGTCCGAGAGGCCGCTGTCGGCATCCGCGTCGAGGCGCCCGACCACATCCTCTACGGACAGCGCGAAGGGATGTTGGACATCGTGTTTCGTCACGCGCGACTACCTCTTCGCCGGATGGCCGGAACGCGCTGGTGTCAGGGGGCGGGGGCCTTCGCGGTGTCTTTCAGGAAACGGATTTTGGCCGTGGTGCGCAAGCCCGCGAAGGCCCTGCAGGCGCGCGCGGGGGTGGGCCATCAGGCGGCCCCGCCGCTCTCGGTCTCGCTGTGGGGCAGCCCGTTTTCGGACAGCCCGTTCCCGGACAGCCAGTCCTCGGCCTCGGCCTCCCGGGTGGTCGGGAAAAACCGCATCTCGGCCTTGGCAAACGGGGCCGACAGCGTCGTGCCCCAGTCCTCCACGTTGGTCTCGCCGATGACGGCGATACGCCCGAAATCGCCACGATGCCTGAGGTCGAATTCCAGTTCGCGCCAGAGCGCGCCGATCTCCCATCCGCCGAAATCCTCCAGCCGGAGCATCACCCGAAGCGGTCCCTCCGCCAGTTCGATCGCATGTTCTATCTCGGGGATGGCATGGTCGTAATCCCGGGCCGAAAGTACGCCCGAGGCCCGGATCACGATCCGGTCGCGGGTTCTGTCGTGTTCTATGGTGATCATGGTTGCCCCCGCATCTGTTGGTGTCCGTTCAGGCCCAGCGCCAACGCAATTTCCGAGGCGCCCAGGAACAGCAGGTCGATACCCAGCAGCAGCCCGAGCGCCCATGCCGCCGTCTGTGGCAGGCCCAGCGCCAGCAGCAGCCCCAGCACCAGCGACAATGCCCCGGCGACCGCAAGCCAGCCGCGCCCCCGGATGGCGAACAGCCCCGGCACATCGGCTCCGCCCGATCCCATCCGCCACGCGGCATAGAGCTTGAGCGCCCCGCCGATCAGGAAATAGGTCGCCAGTACGGCCGTCAGCAACAGGACGCCCTCGAACGGGTAAAGCAGCAGCACCGCACCGCCCGCCAGCGCCACGGCGCCGAAAAGCACCGTCCACCAGCGCGGCCCGACATCGCCCCCGAAGAGACCCCGGAAGATCTGTACTGCGCCGAGCACGGCGAGCATCGCCCCGAACAGAAGTTCCGCCGTCAGCGTCAGCACGAAGGGCGAGGCGACCCCGATGGCGCCCAGCACGATGCTCGCAAGCCCCGCGATCCAAAGCCAGAGCTTCAGTCTGCGTATCTCCTGCGGGGATGTATCGGGCATGTCCTGGCGGCTCATGGCGTCCTCTTTCGTGATCCGCGCCGCTGGTCATGGAACAGCGGCGCGGATGGGCTTGGCGGGCGCGTTCACGCGCCGCGGACGGCGTCACTCATGTTCTGGAGCATGAAGGTCGGCTCGCCCATGCGCTTGAGCAGCGACAACTGCTGGGCCAGCCAGTCCTTGTGGCCTTCCTCGTCCATCAGGATTTCCTCGAAGAGCACCCGGGTTCCGATATCGCGATCCTCGTCGGCGGCCTTGGCGGCTTCGGCGTAGAAGTCAATGGCGCCCTTTTCCTCCTCGAGGTCGGCGGCGAAGAGTTCGCCCAGCGCTTCGGCCCGCTTGGGGGGCTTGGCGGCTTCGATCACCGGATCGCCCTCGAGATACAGGATGCGGTCGATGAAGCGGCCGGCATGGCCAAGCTCTTCGGTCATCTCCTCGCGCATTTTCGCGGCCAGCGCGTCGAGGCCCCAGTCCTCGATGACATGGGCGTGCAGCAGATACTGGTGGATCGCCGTCATCTCCATGGCCAGTGCCTTCTGAAGGTTTTCGATGCTGCGGGTCTGGTTGCTCATGTCACTCTCCTGTCTCGTTGTCGGAACTCATCGCCTCGGTCGCATTGTCCCAGGCGCTGGCGAGGTCGGCCCAGCCGTTCTGGACGCCGTCCATCAGGTCGCCCCACGCCGTCCCCGCGCCTTGCGACAGGGCGCCGTAGGCCTGGCTGAGGCGGTTGCGCTGTTCGCGCAGCGTACTGAGCGCGTCGGAGGTCTGTTCCCGCGTCGCGTCCGACATGTCGGCCCATTCCTCGCGCACGCGCGCCTCGGTGTCCTCGATCCGCTCGTCCAGCCGCGCCAGCGTCTCTTCCATCTGCGCCAGCGCCTCGTCGCGCTGCTCGGCGGAATAGTCGCCGATCGCTTCGAACGCGTCCGAGAACTCCGCCTGCACGTCGTCGACGGTCGTCTCCGCGCCGGTCGTCCCGGTGTCGGTTTCCTGAGGCCACACGGCCTGCGGGACCGAGACAAGGGTGACGGCGAGGCATCCGGCGACAAGGGCAGGCGGGATGCGCGATCTACCAGGTCTTCCCGTCATCAGCCGAACCTCTCGGTGGCTTTCTTCACCGCGTTGCCCAGGTCGTCCCAGGCTTTCTCGACGCCGGCCTTGAAGTCCTGCCACGCCTCGCCGCTGGCTTCGTTGAGTTCCTCCAGCTTGGCTTCCGCCTCTTTTTGCTGTTCGCGCAGATCCTCGATCTGATTTTCATATTCGAGCCGGGCGTCGGCGCTGGCTTCGGACGCCTTGGCCTGAAGCTTGTCGATCTCGGCCCGCCATTCGTCCAGGCGCGCCTCGAGTTTCTGGCGATATGCGCTCTTGTCGTCCATTGCAGTGTCTCCTGCTTCGTTATCGGTCGCGATCACGGTCTTGCCTCTGGGAATGGCCATGGTCAGACCGGCGTCGAGTGTTTGGATTTCGCGCCCGATTTCGCACCCTTGGCCAGCTTCTCGGCACCGTCCTTGCCGGCTTCGACCTCGGCATCGGTCACGCGGGCGGCGCAGCGCGAACACAGATCGACCCATTCCTGCATGTCCTGGGCCATCCGCTGGAGCGACCCTTGCTGCCACTCGGCCATGACGCGCATGGCCGCCGTGGGGTCTGCGCCGTTGCCGCCCCCGCCGTCGAGCTTGCTCACCGCCTCCATCGCCTGCTGCGCCGCTTCGTGGCGTCGTTCGAACCAGGATTTCGAAAACGCCTCCGTCTCTTCGAGAATGGCGTCCTGCGCCTTCCAGAACTGTTCCATCTGCGGCTCGCTCAGGGGCGCTACCGCCAGCATGCCGCGGGCGCGTTCCATGAGGTCGCCGTTCATCAGGCTTTTTGCGGCCTTCGATTCGTTTGCCATGTCGTCCCTCCCGGGGTTGTTCAGGCTCGCGGGCATTTGGGCCAGCCGGGAGGTGCTGCCGCATTAACCTCGGTAAAGCATGTGACGTGGGCAGTTTCCCGGGTAAAGGCCCGGCCACGCCAGAGCGTTGTTTCCAATTGGGAAACGGTCTTGAAGGCGGTCGGGCACAGCGTGACAGGCGTCGTGACGGGCGTCGTCGCACCCTGGAGGGCATGGCCATGACGGTCGCTCGCGCCAATTATGATAATTGTCACAAGAAAGTTTTTCAGCTAGGCTAAAAGGGGTGTGTCATGGCGCGCTGGCAAGGATGATCGCATGGGCATTCTCCTGCCAATTTGGTCGCGCCTTCCGACACGGTGGTTGGGTCGGGTGGGTGCCTTTCCCGGCAAATAACGGAACCTGGACGTGTTGGATGCCGTTTCCGTCATGGCGTGGAGTGGCACGAAAGGAGGGAGCTATGCATCGGACGTCGGACTGCGCGGGTTTGTCGGATCGGGAACGACCCATCGGCCTTTCGATTGGCAGTGATGCCCATGCCGCGTTTTGCGCCCTGATCGACGGGCACCGCATCGAGCGGCGGGCAGGCGCGACCATCAGGCTCGAGGGCGAGGACGATGGCACGGTCAATGGCGATGGCACCGTCTACTTCGTTCTGTCGGGCTGGCTGACCACTTCGAAATCCACGCTCGACGGCCATCGTCAGATCATCGATGTCATGCTTCCGGGCGATGCGCTCGACCCCGGCGCGGCCGGCAGCGCCATGAGCGCCATCGAGATTCAGGCGCTGACCGACACGACGCTGGCGGTCATCGAGGGGCATGACTGGACGCGATTGCTGGTGCGACATCCCGAGATCGGCCGGGCCGTCAATCGCGCCGGGAAAGCCGCGCTCTGGCGCATGTCCGAGCGCATGCTGCGTCTGGGCAAGGGGAGCGCGGAAAGCATCATCGCCTTCACGCTGTGCGAACTGTGTCTGAGATCGACGACTCACGGGCTTGTCGCTGGCAAGTCGTTTCACATACCGATGACCCAGCAGCAGCTTGGCGATCTGTGCGGCCTTTCGGCCGTGCATGTGTGCCGAACCCTGCGGCGGCTCGACCGTAACGGCATTCTCACCGTCACCGATCACATGGACGTTTTCGTCGATGATCTCGAGGCGCTGACCGAGATTGCCGAGATCGATCCGGAGACGCTCCGTGCGGAAATCATTCCGGCGGCCTGAACTCGCGATGGCGCGGGGGCCGCGCGCGTTTCTCAACGATCTCGCCCAGGGCCTGCCCGGCCAGTTCCTCGGACGCGTTTTCGGCGATATCATCGACCGAGAAGACGCCCAGAAGGCCCCCAGACCGGTCCAGCACCAAAAGGTGTCTGACCTGTCGGTCGCCCATGATCGTCGCGGCGTCCTTGACATCCTGATCGACGAAACACGAGGCGGGGTTTCTGGTCATTGCGTCGCTTATCGTCCGGGTCGCCGCGTCGCAGTTTTCGGGCAGCAAGCGTATTATGTCGCGGTCGGTCACGATCCCCACGGGGCGGTCGTCGACGAGGACCGGCAAAGCCGCGACATCGTCCTGTCGCATGATCGCCGCTGCCTCGCGAACCGTGCTCCATGGGGTGAGTGCGCGCTTTTTCCACGACATGGCGCTTCTGACTTTCACCTGACAAGCTCCTGTTTTGCCTCGAGACCCATGTTCGGTGGCTTCTTTTGGGCTGGATTTGGGGGGCAGGGGCGGTCGAAGGCCGCGTCCATGGCCCCCTTATCCGTCGGTGAGCCACATTGGGAATCTCCGGTGGAGTTTTCGCGCGATCGGTCAACGGTGCGATAACCTCGGTAAAGACGCCCGAGGGCGTTGCGGGGTACCGTTTTCTGCGACGTCGAGGGCGACCGGGACGGATGCTTGGGGGGTGTCATGATGCGCAGCAGTCTGGATCGCGATCTTGAACGGTCTTCGCTGGACAGGGATCAGCGTCGCAGGGTCGAGGAGACGCTTGGCATCATGCCACGGGACGCGCTGTCCGCCCTGGTCGATTACGGCCTGCATGATGGCGAGATAGCGCGTTACCATCGACTTTCCGAGGACCTCGTGACCGAGCTTCGGGAGCTTTGGAACATCCCCCCGAACCCCTGAGCCGGTCAGTCGGACAGCACCGCCGAAACCCGCGTTCCCGTCTCTCCGGCAACTAGACCGGCCGCGTCGTCAAGCTTGCCTATGGCGGCCCATCGACCCGGCCCGCTTGTCGCGAAGCGGGCGGCGGCGGCGGCCTTGGGCCCCATCGACCCGTCGGGCAGGTCGAGCGCGTGGACCTCCTGCGGTGTCAGATGGTCGATCCGCTCCGCGTCCTCGGTGCCGAAATCGCGCAGGATACCCTCCACATCGGTGAGCATCAGCAGCCCGTCGGCGCCCAGCGCCTCGGCCAGCAGCGCGCTTGCGGCATCCTTGTCTATCACCGCCTCGACACCGGTCAGGCCGCCATCGGGCCGCGCCACGACCGGAATGCCGCCGCCGCCCGCGCAGATCACCACGGTGCCGTGGCCCAGAAGCTGCCGGATCACCTTGAGATCGGGGATCTCCACCGGCGCGGGCGAGGCCACGACGCGGCGCCAGCGATCGCCGTCCGGCGCGATGCTCCAGCCGTTGCGCTCGGCCATCTGCTCGGCCTCCGCCCTGTCATAGACCGGCCCCACGAATTTCGTGGGCGCGGCGAAGGCCGGATCGTCGGGGTCCACCCGCACCTGAGTCAGAAGCGTCGCCACCGTGCGGTCGTGGTCCAGCGCGTTTTCCAGTTCCTGTTCGATCAGGTAGCCGATCATGCCCTCGGTCTCCGCGCCGAGAATGTCGAGCGGATAGGCCTCGTCCGGCTTGTGCGCGAGCCCCTGCAGCGCCAAAAGCCCCACCTGCGGCCCGTTGCCATGGGTGATCACCAGATCATGCCCGTCGCGCAGGATGCGGGCCAGTGCTGCGGCGGCAGTGCGGGCGTTCTCGCGCTGGTTTTCGGCGGTCAGCGCCTGACCCCGCCTGAGCAGCGCGTTTCCCCCGAGGGCCACGACGATCAGCATGGCTCAGGGCCCCATCGTCGCGACGAGCACGGCCTTGATCGTGTGCAGCCGGTTCTCCGCCTGGTCGAAGACGATGGAGGCCGCGCTTTCGAACACCTCGTCGGTCACCTCCATCTCGGAGAGGCCGAATTCCTGCTCCATCTGTGCGCCGATCTCGGTCTCGGCATTGTGGAAGGCGGGCAGGCAATGGAGAAACCGGGTCCGCGGGTTTTCGGTGTTCAGCATCATCCCGGCGGTGACCTGGTAGGGTTTCAGAAGCTCGATCCGCTCCTTCCAGGCCTCCTTGGGCTCGCCCATCGACACCCAGACATCGGTGTAAAGGAAATCGGCACCCAGCGTCGCCTCGGGGATATCCTCGGTGATCAGGATACGCGCACCGGTCTCTTCGGCGATGGTGCGCGCCTCGGCCTCGACCATTGTCTCGGGCCAGCAGGACCGCGGCCCGCACAGGCGCACGTCCATCCCCATCTTGGCCCCGCCGATCAGCAGGCTGTCGCCCATGTTGTTGCCGACATCGCCCAGAAAACAGAAGGCGATGTCGCGCCATGGCTTTTCCGCGTGCTCCTGCATGGTCAGGAAATCGGCCAGCACCTGCGTGGGGTGAAACTCGTCCGTCAGCCCGTTCCAGACCGGCACACCGGCATGGGCGGCAAGCTCCTCGACCACGGTCTGGCCGAAGCCGCGATACTCGATCCCGTCGAACATGCGGCCCAGAACGCGGGCCGTGTCCTTGACGGTTTCCTTGCGGCCCAGATGTGATCCCGAGGGCCCCAGATAGGTGACATTCGCACCCTGGTCATGGGCGGCCACCTCGAAGCCCGCGCGCGTGCGGGTGCTGTCCTTCTCGAAGATCAGCGCGATTTCCTTGCCCTTCAGCAGTTCGGTTTCGGTGCCCGCGTATTTCGCGGACTTCAGGTCGGCCGAGAGCTTCAGCAGGAAACCGATCTCGGCGGGCGAGAAATCCCGCAGGCTCAGGAAATGGCGGTTCTTCAGGTTGTACGACATGTGTCGCTCCTTATGCCGGGTCGCGGATGGTGGGGCAGCTCATGCAGCGTCCGCCGCCGCGCCCGCGCCCAAGCTCTGCGCCCGGCGCCTCCAGCACCTCGATGCCTTCGGCACGCAGCGCGGCGTTGGTGTCGTCGTTGCGGTCGTAGCCGATGACCAGGCCGGGCCGGATCGCCAGCATGTTGTTGCCGTCGTTCCACTGCTCGCGCGCCTCCTCGAACGCGTCCTCGCCGCCGGTGGGCACCACCGTCAGCGTCTTGAAACCCATCGCCTTGGCCAGCACGTCGAAGAGCGGCCGTTCGATGCGGCGTATGTCGAGCGGCGCGCGCCCCTCGCCGGGGTGCAGGTCGTAAACGGCCATATCCGCGGCGACATCGGTGAAGCTGGTCACCACCTCGCCGCCGCAGAAGGTGAAGACGGTGTCGAGATGCATCGCCGCGCGGTCCTTGGGCATCTGGCAGGCCAGCACCCGTGTCGCGCGGCCCTGATCGAACAGCGCCTCGGCCAGAAGCCCCACGCCCTGCGGCGAGGTGCGTTCCCCCATGCCCACGAGGACCAGCCCGTCGCCCACCGGCATCACGTCGCCGCCTTCCAGCGTGGCAAGGCCGTAATCGTGCACAGGATCGCCCCAGAGCTCATCGACCTTGCCCGCGAATTTCGGGTGGTGGCGGTAGATCGCCGTCGTCAGCAGCGTCTCGGGGCGCCGCGCCTGCCAGAACATCGGGTTCAGCGTGACGCCGGAATAGACCCATGAGCTGTTGTCGCGGGTGAAGAGCGTGTTGGGCAGGGGCGGCAGGACGAAGCCGAGCCGCCCGAGATAGCTGCCGAACATGCCGGAAGGCTCGAAGGGCAGGTCGTCCACGGTCAGCCCGCCGATCAGGAAATCCGCAAGCTCCGTCCCCGGCAGCTCGTCCATCCACGCGCGCAGCTCGGTCAGCATGCCCACGCCGGTCTCCTGCGGGGTGATCCGGTGATCGAGCAGCCAGCCGCGTGCCTCGGGGATGTCGAGCGTCTCGCCCAGCAAGACGCCGGTATCGAGCACCTCCACGCCTTCGTCGCGCATCAGCCGGGCAAAGGCATCATGGTCCTTCTGCGCCTGTTTGACCCAGAACACGTCATCGAAGAGGAGATCCTCGCAATTGGCCGGCGTCAGCCTGCGATGCGCGCGGCCGGGGCGGCAGACGATGACCTGCCGGAGCTGCCCGGTTTCGGAATGGACGCCAAGGTCATGCCCGTTCATGCCGCGCCCCCCGTCAGCCATGCGCTGGCGGCCAGCGACCCCATGATGAAGACCGTCAGGATCAAGAGAAGCGGCCAGATGAACACGATCCAGCGGTCATAGGGCACCCGCCCGATGGCAAGCCCGCCGATCACCACCGCGAAGGTGGGGTTGATCAGGTTCACCAGCCCGTTGGCCGATTGATAGGCCGTGACGACGAGGTCCCGTCCGACGCCTGCGAAGTCGGCCAGCGGTGCGAGGATCGGCATCGACAGAACCGCGAGACCCGAGGAGGAGGGCACGAAGAAGCTCATCCCCACCTCGATCCCGAACATCGAGGAGATGAAGGCCACGTTCGACAATTCGCCCAGGGTCTCGGCCGAGGCGTTCAGGATCGTGTCGGCGATCCGCCCGTTCTCCATTACCACGACGATGCCGCGCGCCAGTCCGATCACCAGCGCCACCCCCAGAAGATCGCGCGCCCCGTCGAGGAAGGCGCCCGTCAGGCGTTTCTCGCCCAGCCGCCCGATCAGGCCGATCACGATGGCCGCACCCAGGAACAGCGCGCCCATCCGCGCCATCCACCACCCCTGGCTGGAAACGCCCCAGATCATCGCCACGAAGGTCGCGGCGAAGAGCACGAGGATCACCTTCTGCGTGCCGCTGAGCGTGTCGTCTGCCGCCTTGCCGCCGTCGCCTTTCAGGAAATGGCGCTCATGGGCCTTCCACTGGCGCCGGACGACGGAGCGGTCCGGCTCGGCCTTCACGCGGGCGGCGTAGCGCATGACGTAGGCCACGCAGATCGCGAGCCCGCCGATCAGGATGACGAAGCGCAGGATGATCCCCTCGGTGAAGGGGATCTGCGCGGCGTCCGAGGCGATGATCGTGGCGAAGGGGTTGATGGTGGAGCCCAGCACCCCGATGCCCGCGCCGATCAGGATGATCGCCACGCCCGTCACCGCGTCATAGCCCGCGCGCAGCACCACGGGCAGAAGGATCGCGTAGAAGGCCAGCGTCTCTTCCGCCATGCCGTAGGTGGTGCCGCCCACGGCAAAGAGCGTCATCAGGATCGGGATCATCCAGATCTCGCGCCCCTCCATCGACCGCATGGCCGATCGCATGCCCGTGTCGATGGAGCCTGTCGCGTTCACCACGCCCAGAAACCCGCCCAGAAGCAGCACGAAAAGCGCCACGTCGATGGCGTTGGCGGCATAGCTGTCGGGATCGTAGAAGCCGCCGATGGGCGCCATGAGCACGTCGATCGGACCTTGCGGATTTGCCTCGACCGTCGCGTAGGTGCCAGGCACGGCGACCTCGCGGCCGACCTCCTCGTTCATCTGCCGCTCGTATTCGCCGGCAGGCACGATCCATGTCAGCGCGGCCACGAAGATGATCAGCAGGAACAGGATCGTGTAGGCGGTAGGAAAGCGGGACTGCAGATCGGGATCCTGTTCCGATCCGCCCGTGTCGTCGTTGCCCGTGGAACTCTCTCTGGATGCGTCCGACATCGTCTGTTCTCCGCTGTGACTTCCACGCGCCGCGTCAGGACCCGACGCGCACAAGCTTTCCGGGACGGTGGAGAGGCGCATTTACCTGGGTTAATGTCCGCAGGCCCTCGCTCTATTCAAAGGAGGGGACCCATGCTCTAGTCGAAGGCGAGAAGCCGAGACGAGCGTTGTGCGTCGCTGCCGGGCGGGTCCCGCTGCAGCGCCGGGAATTCGGAGAAAGGCCTTCCAATGGACCGGGGCAATGTCGGACATGTCGTCGCGATCGAGGGTGGTGTCGTCGACATCCGTTTCGACGAGGCGGCCCTGCCGTCCGTCGCGTCGCGCCTCATGACGCTCTCCGATCCCGAGATCACCATCGAGGTCGCGTCGCTGCCCGGCAAGGGGATCGTGCGGGGGCTGGTCCTCGACCCCAATCCGGAGTTGCGACTGGGGCTTGCCGTGCGCGACACCGGCGCGCCGATCCGCGTTCCGGTGGGCGACGCTCTCCTGGGGCGGATGCTCAACATCTTCGGCGACACCATCGACGGCGGCGAGCCCTTGGGCGACATGCGGCGTCAATCCATCCTGCCCGATCCCGTGCCCCTGTCGAAGCGCCGGGTCGAAAGCGCGCTTTTCGAGACGGGCATCAAGGCCATCGACCTTCTCAGCCCCATCGAGCGCGGCGGCAAGGCCGGGCTTTTCGGCGGCGCGGGCGTCGGCAAGACCGTCCTGATCACCGAGATGATCCACAACATGGTGGCCGAATACGATGGCGTCAGCCTGTTTTGCGGCATCGGCGAACGCTGCCGCGAGGCCGAGGAGCTTTACCGCGACATGCGCGAGGCGGGCGTTCTCGACAATACGGTGATGGTGTTCGGCCAGATGAACGAAAGCCCCGGCGTGCGCTTCCGCGTGGGCCATGCGGCGCTTACCATGGCGGAATATTTCCGCGACGAGCGGCGGCGCGACGTGCTGGTGCTGATCGACAACATCTTCCGGTTCGTGCAGGCGGGCTCCGAGGTGTCGGGGCTTCTGGGGCGCATCCCCAGCCGGGTCGGCTACCAACCCACGCTGGGCACCGAGCTTGCCGATCTGGAGGAACGCATCTGCTCCACCGACCGGGGTGCGATGACCTCGATCCAGGCCGTCTACGTGCCGGCCGACGATTTCACCGATCCGGCGGCGACACACACGTTCTCGCACCTGTCGGCCTCCATCGTGCTGTCGCGCAAGAAGGCGTCCGAGGGGCTTTATCCGGCCATCGACCCGCTGCAATCCTTCTCCAAGCTCCTGACCCCCGGCGCGGTGAGCGAGCGGCACTACCGCATGGCCCGGGACGTCCGCAACACGCTGGCCGAATACGAGGAACTCAAGGACATCATCGCCATGCTGGGGCTGGAGGAGCTGTCCGAAAAGGACCGCGCCACCGTGCGGCAGGCCCGCCAGCTCGAACGCTTCCTGACGCAGCCGTTCTTTTCCGTGGAGGCCATGAGCGGGACCGAGGGGCGCTTCGTGCCGCTGGAGGACACGCTATCGAGCTGCGAGCGTATCCTGTCGGGTGAGTTCGAAGACCGCGACGAGGGCGATTTCTACATGATAGGAACCGTCGACGAGCTTGAGACGGAGGGGGCAGCCGATGCGGCTTGAGGTGATCACCCCCGCCGATGTCTGCCTCGACGCCGAGGTGCTGAGGATCGTGGCAGAGGCGCCCGAGGGGCATTTCGGCATCCTGCCGGCTCATGGTGATTTCGTCACCGACCTCGTGCCCGGCATCCTCGTCTACGAGCGTGAGGACGGGGCCGAACGGTTCGTCGCGCTCCATTCCGGCACGCTCGTGAAATGCGGACCCCATGTCCGCGCCGCGGTTCTGGGCGCCATCGAGGGCGACGATCTCGACTGGCTGCGCGAGAAGGTCGAGACCGAGTTTCGACAGCAGGACGAGGACGAGCGCGAGGCCCGCGCGGCGCTGGCCCGGCTTGAGGCAAGCATGATCCGCCGGTTCCGCGACCTTGAGGGGTTTAGCCAATGACCGACGACGGATCCGACGAGGCCGACAAGATCTCGCGCAAGGCACGCCGGATGCAAGAGGCGCGTGGCCGCCGGTCGCGCAGCGCCTGGTTGGGCCTTGGCATGTTCGGCATGGTGGGCTGGGCCATCGCGGTCCCCGTGGTGGCGGCGATCGCGCTGGGCGTCTGGATCGACACCCGCTGGCCGGGGGAAATCTCGTGGACGCTGACCCTGCTGTTCACGGGGTTCGTGCTGGGTTGCCTGAATGCGTGGTACTGGATCCAGAGAGAGGGGCGGGGCGATGACTGAGATCATCCGGACCGGCGCGGGTGCCGTCCGCTTCGCCGTGGTGGCGGGATGATGGCGGACCTCTCCATGATGGCGGCGGGTTTCGCCGGCGGGTTGGCGTTCGGCCTGCTTTACCTCGCGCTCCTCAGGGCCGGGACGCGCGCCATCGCCGGTCCGCGCCCCGCGCTGGCCTTCACCACGTTTGCGGCTTTGCGCGCGATCCTCGTGGTCGGCGCGGTCGCGGGCGCACTGGCGCTGGGCGCGGGGGCGGGCGCACTGGTAGCGGGGCTTGCGGGCTTCGTCATCGTGCGCGTGGCCGCGACGCGCCGGGCCCGGTCATCCGACGGGGGACAGGCATGGAAATAAGCCCCGACGCATGGGTGATCTTCGAATGGCGCGGCCTGCAGCTGACGGCGACCGTTGTCTTCACATGGGCGGTGATGGCGCTGCTTGTCATCGGATCATGGGCCGTGACCGCGCGCATTTCCGAAGGCGAAACCGTCTCGCGCTGGCAGGTGATGCTGGAGGTGATCGTCACGCGGATCCGCGATCAGATCGACGAGGTCGGCGCCGAGACCCCGGAACGCTACCTGCCCTTCATCGGGACGCTCTTCCTGTTCATCGCGACGGCGAACCTTCTGACCATCGTGCCGGGCTACCAGCCGCCCACGGGCTCGCTGTCGACCACGGCGGCGCTGGCGATCTGCGTGCTGATCGCGGTGCCGCTGTTCTCCATCGCCAAGCGGGGCCTGTGGGCATATCTGAAGACCTATATCCGGCCGACACCCTTCATGCTGCCCTTCAACATCATCAGCGAGGCCTCGCGCACGCTGGCGCTGGCCATCCGGCTATACGGCAACGTCATGAGCGGGACCGTGATCGTGGGCATCCTGATCAGCGTGGCGCCGTTCTTCTTTCCCGTCCTGCTGCAACTGCTCGGCCTGCTGACCGGCCTCGTGCAGGCCTACATCTTCGCCATCCTCGCGATGGTCTACATCGCCTCGGCCAGCCAGTCGCGCAAGGACGCCGACGAGGCCCGGAACACCGAAACGGAACAAGGAGACTGACCATGGATCCAGCCACATGGATCGCCATCGCCTCGATCGTGACCGCCGGTCTGACGATCGCCATCGGCTCCATCGGGCCGGCGCTGGCCGAAGGGCGCGCCGCGGCACAGGCGCTTCAGGCGCTGGCCCAGCAGCCCGACGCCTCGGACACGATCACGCGGACGCTCTTCGTCAGCCTCGCGATGATCGAATCCACCGCCATCTACTGTTTCGTCGTCTCGATGATCCTGATCTTCGCCAATCCCTTCACCGATCTCGTGACCCAGACCGGGGGGGGCTGACCCTTGCAGATCGACTGGCTCACCGTCGCGGCGCAGATCGTCAACTTCCTCGTTCTCGTCTGGCTGCTGCAGCGGTTCCTCTACAAGCCGATCACCAATGCCATGCGCCGCCGCGAGGAGCGGATCGAGACGCGTCTGTCCGAGGCGAAATCCGCCCGCACGGAGGCCGAGGAGGAGGCCGAGGCGCTGAGGCAGAAAGAGGCCGAGCTTGAGGAACGCAAGGAGGAGATCCTGCAATCCGCACGCGAGGAGGCCGACGAATTGCGCGAACGGCTGCAGACCGATATCCGCGAGGAGATGGAGAAAAAGCGCGCCGCGTGGCGCGACCATCTGGCCGAGGAACGTGACGCCTTCGTCACGTCGCTCCGGCGGCAGGCGGGCAAGCAGGTGCTCGAGATCACCGAACGCGTGCTGTCCGACTATGCCGACAGCAACACCGCCGAACGCGTCGTCACGACCTTCGCCAAGCGGCTGAAGGCGCTGGATGCCGAGACGCGAGAGAAGATGACGAGCGCCGCCGCCGAGGACAACCAGACCGCCGTGGTGCATACCGGATCCGCGCTGGAAAGCTCGGCCAAGGGCCGTATCACGCGGGCCATTCACGAGACGCTGTCTTCCGAGATCGATGTCGATTACCGCGAGGATGCCGACATGGTGATGGGCGTGCGGCTGACCATCGGCGACTACACCGCGGAATGGTCCGCGATGCGCTATCTCAAGCGGCTGGAGACCGAACTGGGCGAGATCATCGACGCGGGCACCCACGCGGGCGCGCAAGGGGAGGGCGAGGCCGGAAGCGATGACGAAAACGTCGGGGAGGAGGATGACCGCAATGCCCGGCGGGAGGATCACGAAACGACATGACCCCGCCTGACGGTTTCCCCGAGGACATCTTCGCGCCGCTCTCCGAGGCGCTCACCCGCATCGCGCCCGAGATCGACGCGGTCGAGACCGCGCGCATCCTTTCGGTGGGCAACGGCATCGCGCAGGTGGCGGGCTTCACCGACCTCCATGCCGACGAGTTGCTGCGGTTTGCCGATGGCACCATGGGTCTGGCATGGAACATCAGACCCGACAGGGTCGGGGTGGTCGTGCTGGGCGGCACCGAGGGGCTGCGGCCGGGCGACCGTCTCAGGCGCACCGGGCGGATCGCCGATGTGCCCGTCGGCGGCGCCCTGCTCGGCCGGGTGGTCGACGCGTTGGGCCAGCCCATCGACGGCGGCGACAGGATCGACGCGGACGACCGCCTGCCGGTCGAACGCACCGCGCCTCCGATCATGCATCGCGACCCGGTCGAGGTGCCGCTGCAGACCGGCATCAAGGCGGTGGACGCGGCGATCCCGGTGGGCCGTGGCCAGCGCGAGCTGATCGTGGGCGACCGCCAGACCGGCAAGACTGCGATCGCCGTGGATGCGATCCTGAACCAGCACGACACCGGCGTCGTCTCGGTCTATTGCGCCATCGGTCAGCGCGCCTCGGCAGTGGCCCGCGTCATCGACGACCTGCGCCGCGCGGGCGCGCTGGAACGCACCATCGTCGTGGTCGCCGGCGGCGACGATGCGCCGGGGCTGCAATTCCTCGCGCCCTATGCCGCGACGACGATGGCCGAGCATTTCATGGCTGAGGGCCGTGACGTTCTGATCGTCTATGACGATCTCACGCGGCATGCGCGCGCCTACCGCGAGCTTTCTCTCCTGCTGCGCCGTCCGCCGGGACGCGAGGCCTATCCGGGCGACATCTTCTACATCCATTCGCGGCTTCTGGAACGCGCCACGCATCTGCGCGAGGAACATGGCGGCGGGTCCCTGACGGCGCTTCCGATCATCGAGACGCAGGCGCAGAACATCTCGGCCTTCATCCCGACCAACCTGATCTCGATCACCGACGGGCAGATCTATCTGTCGCCGGATCTCTTCGAGAAGGGGCATTTCCCGGCAATCGACATCGGCACCTCGGTCAGCCGCGTCGGTGGCAAGGCGCAGCTGCCCGCCTTCCGCGCGGTCGCGGGCAACCTGCGGCTGAGTTATTCGCAGTTCGAGGAGCTGGAAAGCTTCGCCCGCTTCGGCACGCAGCTCGACGAGGAAACGCGGGCCAAGCTCACGCGCGGGCAGCGTGTCCGGGCCATGCTGACCCAGAAGGAACACGACCATTTCACGGTCCCCGAACAGATCGCGGTGCTTCTTGCGGCAACCGAAGGGCTGCTCGACGATCTGGACCCGGATGACGTCTCGGACGCTGAGAACAAACTGCGCCGCATGGTGCGGGACGAGCTGCCCGATCTCGCCGCCGATCTCGCGGCGGGCGAGCCGCTTGCCGACGACAGTCGCGCGCGACTGCTCGAAGCGATGCGGGACGCTCTGGGGCAGGGGGCGCGCGATGGAGACGCTTGAGACGCTCTCGGAGATGCTGGAGACGACGGGCGACATCCAGTCCATCGTGCGCACCATGAAATCCCTCTCGGCCGTCAGCATCCGCCAGTACGAGCAGGCCGAGGCCGCCATGTCGGGTTACGCCAGGACGATCGATCTGGGGCTGACCGCGGTGGTGACGACGCGCCGGGCGCAGGGCCTGCCGCTGCCCGCGACGGTCCGGCGCAAAAGCCCGCGCGAGGCGCTGATCGTGATCGGGTCCGACCGCGGGCTTTGCGGGCGCTACAACGAGATCGTCGCCCGGGAGGCCGAGGGCCACCTCGGCGACCGGACCGCGGTGCTGTGTGTCATCGGCGCGCGCGCGGCGGCGCGACTTGAGGCCTCCGGCCACGATGTGGACCGCCTGTTCCTGCAGCCCGGATCGGTCGCGGGGCTGCGTCCGCTGGTGCAATCCGTCACCGTCCAGATCGAACGCTGGACCCGCGAGCCCGGCGTGGGTCACGTCCGGGTCGTGCACAACCGCCGCGAGGGCCGATCCCGCGCGGTGCCGGTGATGCGCGAGCTCTTGCCGATACCGGACGCGTATCTCAAGGGCCTCGTCCATGAGGGCTGGCCGGGGCCGGGGCTGCCCTTTTACCGCGCCGATCCCGACCGGCTCTTGTCGTGGCTGGTGCGCCAGCGGCTGTTCGTGGTGCTCTACCGGGCTTTGGCCGAGGCGCTGGCCAGCGAACATGCGACCCGGCTGGCCGCCATGCAGAGCGCCGAGCGCAACATCGAGGAACGCCGCGAGGACCTGAACGCCGCCTATCGCCGGAAACGACAGGAGACGATCACGCGCGAGCTTCTGGATGTGGTCTCGGGCTTCGAGGCCGTCAGCGCGTCCGATCCCGAGGGCTGAGCGCCGGTTCTGCCGGTCGTTCGACCAGATGGCCGCGACGCAACAGAAGGGCCGTCGCAAGCGCCAGCGCCGCACTTGACAGGAATACCGGTGCCGCCCCGTAGGCGTCGGCCGCCACGCCCGCCGTGACCGGGCCGATAACGCTGCCCGCCGCCATGGCGAGCAGCGTGACCGTGAAGCCGAAGGAGGGCAGCGCGGGATAAAGCCGCTCCGACCAGAAGGCCATGACCGCGCTGGCCATCATGACATAGACGCCCTGCAGGCCCGCCGACAGGATCAGCCCGGTCCAGCTGCCGGGCATCAGCGCCACGAATGCGGCCGACGCGGTTCCGGCCAGCAACACGGCCCGCAGCAGCGGCCCAAGGCCCATCGCCCGGCGCAGCGCGCCGGTGAAAAGCCCCGCAATCCCGCAGAGCCCGTAGACAAGAAAGACCAGCGCGGACGTGTCTGATTGCGCGATGCCGGTCACGCCGCCGGCCCGCGTCATCTGGTCCGCGGCGAAGGAGATGTAGATCGCCGACGTGGTGCCCAGCACGAAGGCCACGATCAACAGCGCCAGCGCCGGGGCCCGCAGCACCCTGCGCCGCGGATCGAGATGACGGGCGGGGTCGGGGGCCTTCTCGACCCGCCGCAGCGCGGCGTCGTTCACGATCAGGGCCAGCCCGCCCGCCACGGCGAATATGGCCCAGCAGACGCGCCACGACAAATCCGACTGCGACACGGCGAAGGCCGCGATGGCCGCCGCCGCGATACCGAGGCTGGTGCCTGTGCTGATCCACGACAGGGCGCCCGGGCGGTCGTCGTCCGACACCTTGCGGTGCACGGCGTCGTTGAACGGGGTCCATGTGAACCCGGCGCTCGACGCGGCCACGAAAACGCCTGTGGCAAGCACGACAAGGTTGCTGGCCAGTGCGACGATCCCCATGCCGACGGTCGCCGCCGTCAGCCCGATGATAACCGGCGCCTCGGGGCCACGCCTCCCAAGCAGGGGCTGCGCCAGCAGAAGGCCGATGAGAAAGCCGAAGAACCCGATGCCCGAGACGATGCCCACCGCCGTGCTGGACATCGAGAAGGCCTCCCGGAATTCCGGCACGAACAGCCCGAAGCCCATGCGCGCCGGCCCGAAAGAGATGACCGTCGCCGTGAAACCGGCCGCCGAAAGGGTCTGCACGAAGGTCATCGCCGCACCCCCTTTCAGCCGGTGTCCGCGTCCCCGGATCGCAGCAGCCCGTCGGCATGGCGGGCCAGCACGATCTCCTCGTCGGTGGGGATCGCCATCGTGGCGACGCGCGCGTCGGCCGACGACAGATCGCGCGCCTCGGTCCGGTTTGCCTCGGCGTCGAAACCCACGCCAAGCCAATCCAGACCTTCGCAGATACGTTTGCGGATCTCGGGCACGTGTTCGCCCATGCCGCCCGTCAGGACCAGCGCGTCGAGCCCGCCCAGGGCCGCCGCGAGCGAGCCGATCTCGCGCTGGCAGCGATAGACGAAGAAGTCGACCGCGCGGGCGGCATGCTCCTCATCGCTGTCCAGAAGCTCGCGCATCTCGCTGCTGATGCCGGAAAGGCCCAGCAAGCCCGAGCGCTCGTAGAGCATCTGGCGCAGATCGGCGGGCGCCATGCCGCGTTCCTCGATCAGGTAGAGCACGATGCCGGGATCGAGCGCACCCGGCCTGCGCCCCATCGGCAGACCGTCGAGCGCGGTCATCCCCATCGTGGTGGCGACCGATTGCCCGTCCTTCAGCGCGCACATGCTGACGCCATGGCCCAGATGCGCCACGACGACAAGGCCGCGCGCCAGCTCCGGCGCGGTCTCGGCCAGCGCCGTGGCGACGTTTTCGAAGGACAGCCCGTGAAAGCCGTAGCGCTCGACACCCTCCTCGGTAAGGGCATTGGGCAGGGCGAAGATCCGGTCGTTGTGCGGCAGGGTCCGGTGAAAGGCGGTGTCGAAACAGGCGATCTGCGGCACCTCCGGGAACCGCTTGGCCATGTCCCGGATGGCGGCGAGGTTGTGCGGCTGATGGCTGGGCGCAAGCGGCGACAGCGCCTCCAGATCGGCCAGCACGTCGGCGTCCGTGACGACCGGACCGCTGTAGTCCCGGCCGCCATGGACGACACGGTGCGACATGGCGGCGATCTGGTCTTCGTCGATCTCCTCCAGGAGCCTCCGCAGCATCTCGGCGCTCGCGGCGTCCTGGGCTGTGTCCGGATCGTCGGGCGGGTCGAGTTCGCGCACCTCGGTCTCGCCGGTCACCGCATCCCGGCGCTCCCATGTCATCCGTGCGGGAAGATCGTAAAGGCTGAGCCGCAGCCTTGCCTCGGGCTCGCCACGGGTACGCGCGAAGACCGCGCAACGCAGGCTGGAAGAGCCCGAATTCAGCGTGACGATCAGGTCGCGGGCCATGGCGTCAGCGCTGGAACACGTAGGAGCCGGGCGCGTCTTCGATAGGCTGGTAGGGGGCCTTGTCCGTCCCCAGCTTCGGCGGTGCCACCGCGTCGCCCGACCGCGCGTCGAGCCAGTCGACAAGAGACGGCCACCACGAGCCATCCTGGCGTTCGGCCGCCGCCATCCACGCCTCGGGCGACCTGAAGTTTTCGTCCTCCCCGGTTGTCCGGATGTGGAACGCGCGCCCCTCGTGGCCCGGTTCGCTGACGATCCCGGCATTGTGCCCGCCATTGGTCAGCACGAAGGTGACGGGCGTGTCGGCCAGCAGGTGCAGCTTGTAGACCGATTGCCAGGGCGCGACATGGTCCGATGTGGTCGAGACACAGAAGATCGGCACGTCGATATCGCCGACCGAGACGGGCTTGCCGCCCATCCGGTACTTGCCTTCGGCCAACTCGTTGCCGAGGAAGATCTTGCGCAGGTATTCGCTGTGCATCTTGTAGGGCATGCGGGTGGCATCGGCGTTCCATGCCATCAGGTCGAACATCCCCTGCCGGTCTCCCATCAGGTAGTCGTGGATGTAGCGCGACCAGATCAGGTCGGCCGAGCGCAGAAGCTGGAAGGCACCCGCCATCTGCTTGGTGTCGAGATAGCCCTGGTCCCACATCATGTCCTCGAGGAAGGCGACCTCGCTTTGGCTGACGAAGAGCTGCAGCTCGCCCGGTTCCTCGAAATCGGTCTGGGTGGCGAAGAACGTGAGCGAGGCCAGCCGGTCGTCGCCGTCGCGGGCCATTTGCGCGGCCTTGGCCGCCATCAGGGTGCCGCCGAGGCAATAGCCGACACCGTGCATCTTGCGGTCCGGCACGATCGCGCCCACGGCGTCCATCGCTTCGGCCACGGCCTCGAAATAATCGTCCATTCCCTTGTCGCGATCCTCGGCGGTGGGGTTTCGCCAGGAGACCATGAAGACGGTGAAACCCTGCTCCACCAGATACTTGACCAGCGAATTGTGCGGGCTGAGATCGAGAATGTAGTATTTCATGATCCACGCCGGCACGATCATGATCGGCTCGGGCCGGACCTTTTTCGTCGCAGGCGCATACTGGATCAGCTCCAGCAGGCGGTTGCGGAAGACGACCTTGC